>NZ_CP095376.1:520000-1120833 GCF_023008405.1 Amycolatopsis sp. FBCC-B4732 | reverse complement strand
GACGATCTCGCCCTCCTTGGTGGAGAACTCGCCGAAGGTCTTCTCGTGCTCGGCGTCGCGCAGCCGCTGCAGGATGACCTGGCGCGCGGTGGTGGCGGCGATCCGGCCGAACCCCTCGGGGGTGTCGTCCCACTCCTCGTCGACCTGGCCGTCGTGGGTCAGCGTGTGCGCGAGCACGCGGACCAGGCCGCTCTTCTTGTCGATGTCGATGCGGGCGTGCGGCTGGTGCCCCTCGGTGTGCTTGTACGCGGTGAGCAAGGCCGTTTCGATGGCCTCGATCACCGTTTCGAAGGGGATGTCCTTGTCCCGTTCGATCGCCCGCAGCGCGGCGATGTCGACGTTCACTTCGACCCCTTCTCCGTCTCGGCGGCGATCATGCCGGACGCGTCGTCTTCGAGCAGTTTCAGGTCCTCGGCGGGCGGCTGCTTGAACTCGATCTCCACGACCGCCTTCGCCACGTCGGCGTAGCGGACGTCGCGGAACTTGCCGCCTTCGAGGACGCGGGCGGCGTCCGCGCCCGCGTGGCCGACCCGGCCGATGAAGGCCGTGCCGTCGGCCGGGGTGATCTTCACCAGCCGGTACCGCGCGCGCCGCCAGTGCCGGGCCTGGGTGAGCGGGCGGTCGAGCCCCGGTGAAGTGACCTCCAGCGTGTAGGCGCTCGCCAGCACGTGGTCGTTTTCGTCGAGCGCCGCCGACACCTTGCGGCTGACCTCGGCGACCTCGTCCAGCCCGACCCCGTCGTCGGCGTCGACGACGACCTTGACCAGCTGCCGCCGGCCGGCCTGCTGCACCTCGAACGAATCGAGGTCGAAACCCGCGGCGGTGACGGCTTCGGCCACTATCGGCTGGAGCCGGCTGGCGAGTTCTCCTGGCACGTGGGGGTCTCCTTGTTCGGACTGGGTGGTCGGGTCGGTGGTGGACCAGCTTATCCGGTCGCCCGCTCGGGCCGCGCGAGCGGCGGGGGCGGCCGGGGGCCTGGCAGGATGGGCCGACGTGACCGGAAGACCGACCGACCTGACCCGTCGTGCCGCCCTCCGCGCGGGGGCGCTGGCCGTGCTGGCCGTCCCGCTCGCCGCCTGCGGGCCCGGCTACGACGAAACCCCCGACCCGCTGCAGCCGCTGCTGGCCGCCGCCGACGCGGACGCCGCGGCCGCCAAGGCCCTCGCCAAGGGCGACGACGCCGCCGGGCAGCTCGCCGCCGCCCGTGCGGCGCACGCGGCCGCGCTCAAGTCCGAAGTGGACCGCTTGAACCGGCCGAAACCCTCGCCGTCGGCCGCCCCGCCCGCCCCGGCGGCGCTGGGCGACCTCAAGGACCGGCTGGCGGCGGCCCGCAAGCAGGCCGAAGACCTCGTCGGTGGCCTGCCGCGCTACCGCGCCGGGCTGGTCGCCGCGGTGGCGGCGGGCTGCGCGGCGCTGCAGCGCATCGACCCCGCGCTGGGCCCGGGCGAGGACGCGCCGAAGGTGGGCGTCGCACCCGGGGGCGCGGTGCCCGCGGAGGCGGTGGACCCGCTGCAGACCGCACTGGCCGCCGAGCACGCCGCCGTCTGGGTGTACGGCCTGGTCGGCGCGTTCCTGCCGGCCGACTTCGGCGACGGCGAGAAGAGCGGCGCGGCGGAGCACGCCCTGCGCCGGGACTACCTGCAGACGACGCTGGCGGCTTCGGGGGCGACCCCGGTCGCCCCCGAAGCCGCGTACGTGCCGAAGAACCCGGTGACGGACACGAAGTCGGCGTCCCAGGTCGTCGCGACGGCCGAAGCGGACTGCGCGTCGGCGTGGCTGGCGGTGGTGAACCACACCGACGACGCGGGCTTGCGGACGACAGCGCTGCACGCGCTGGTCGCCGCCTCCCGCCGCGGCACCCCGTGGCGTTCGGAGGCGGGCGAGAAGCCGACGGCGATCGCGATGCCCGGCCAGGCGAGCTGAAAGGTCAGGAGTGGAGGTCCGCCGACAGGCGCAGGGCGTCGTCGGCGATCTTCTCGATCAGGGCCTTGTCGGTGTGCTTCTCGTAGAAGTCGGCGAGCACGATCACCGTGTTCGTGCCGTCGACCTTCGAGGCGTACGCCGAGTTCTTGCCACTCAGGCTCGGGGTGCCGGTGCCGGCGAAGGTCTTGTCGCGCACCAGGTCCGTGACGTTGCCGGTGCCGTCCTGCTCGGTGAGCGCCTTGAGCGCCTTGGCCTTCGACGAGTCCGGCATGCCGACCACGACCACCGAGACCAGGGCCTTCTGCCCGCCCGTCTCGGTCGTGTACAGCGCGCGGACCAGCGACTGGCACGGGTTGTCCTGGAAGAACTCCTTGGTCTTGCCGTAGGACGTCGCCGGGCAGTCGTCCGAGCGCTCCGGCCCGGCGACTTTGGTGAACTGGTAGGCCCCCGTGCTCTGGGACGGCGGCTGCGCGACCGGCTCGTCCGGCGTCGAGTCGTGCCTGATCAGGAACCACAGCAGCCCGGCGACGACGGCGATCGCGACCAGCCCGGCGCCCCTGAGCAGCAGGGACCGGGTGTCGCGCGCCGGCGGCCCCGGCGCCGGGGGGCGGGGCTGCGGGGGCACCGCGCCCAGCGGGGCCGTGTCGGACGGGCCTGGGGTGAAACGAGCACCAACCACGGGGCCATACGGTAGTTCACCGTCCGCGCGGAGTTCACTCGAATGCGTGTAAAACGCGTTCGACGTCGTCAACGGTGTTGTAGAGGTGGAAGCCGACCCGCACCCGGCCGCCGCGGACGCTCGCCGCGATCCCGGCCGAGGCCAGCCGCCCGGGATCGGCGTCGAGCGACACGATCGCGGTGCCGCGCGGGGGCAGTCCGAGCTTCTCCAGCAGCGCGTCGGCGAGCCCGGTGTTGTGCGCGCGGACCTGCGCCAAGTCCACCCCATCGAGGTACTCCAGCGCCGCCGCGGCGCCGACCTGGGCCAGCCACACCGGCGAGAGGTCGAACGCCCGCGCGTCGCCGGCCAGGCGCAGCGGAAGGCCGTAGACGGTCGTCCACGGGTCCTCCCCCGCGTACCAGTTCGCCGCGACCGGCCGGGTGCGCTCGTGCGCGTCCGGCCGCACGTAGAGCCACGCGCTGCCGCGGGGCGAAAGCAGCCACTTGTACCCCGCCGCGACCACCCAGTCGGCCCAGGCGACGTCCAGGGGCAGCCAGCCCACCGCCTGCGTGGCGTCCAGCAGCACCGCCGCCCCGGCGGCCTCGGCCGCCGCGCGCAGGGCCGGGAGGTCGGCGATCCGGCCGTCGGCGGACTGGACGACACTCACCGCCACGACGTCGTGGCCCTCGACCCGCCCGGCCAGCCGCTCCAGCGGCACTTCGGTCACCGTGACGCCCGGGTTCGCCGCGAACGGGAACGTGACGCTGGTGAAGTCGCCCTCGGCGGCGAGGACGCGGGTGCCGGCGGGCAAGGCCGCGGCGACGTTCGCGACGAGCTGCGAAGCCGACGCCCCGATCGCGACCCGCTCGGCGTCGACGCCGAGCAGCCGCGCGAACCCGGCCCGCGAGCGCGCGACGTACGGGTCGAACTCGCCGGGCCGGGTCGCGCCGGTCCGCCACCGTTCGACCGACTCCGCGACGGCTTCGGCCACCGGCGCGGGCGGGATGCCCACGCTGGGCGTGTTCAGGTAGCCGGGAGGGACGGCGAAGTCGGTTCCGAAGGCACGCATGCCTCCGACTCAAGCAGACCGGGGCAAGCCGATTACGGCAGCAGCGCGGTGACCTCGGCGTAGGACGGCGGGCTCAGCGGCAGGTCACGGCCGTCGCGCACGGCCAGCGCGGTTTCGGCGGCGGCCGCGAGGGCCATCCGGTACGGCAGCGAGCCGAGGCTGATCCGCGCGACGCCCAGCTCGGCCAGCCCGGCCACGGTGACCTTCCCGGGCAGGAACAACAGGTTGAGCGGGAGCCCGGCGCCGACGATCCGCTCGACGTCCGCCGGCTCGGCGAGGCCGGGCACGAACACGCCGTCCGCGCCCGCGGCCGCGTACGCCCGCACCCGCCGCTCGGCTTCGGCGATCGAGCGATCGCCCGCCCAGTGCGTGTCGGTCCGCGCGTTGACGAACAGCTCCGGCACGCGCTCCTTCACCGCCGTGACCAGCGCGCACTGGACATCGACCGGCGCCAGGGAGCCGTCCGCGCGGCCGTCTTCGAGGTTGACGCCGACGGCACCGGCGGCGGCCAGTTCTCCGGCCAGGTCGGCGACCGCCGCCGGGTCCGCGCTGAAACCGTCGGCGATGTCGACGCTCACCAGCGCGTCCAGCCGGGTCAGCCGGGCGGCGAGGGCGACCGTCGCGCCCCGCGTCGACGGCGCGCCGTCCGGTTCCCCCGCCGCCGCGGAGACGCCGAGGCTCGTCGTGCCGAGCGCGCGGAAGCCCTGCGCGGCGAGGAACGCGCCGACGCCGAACTCCCACGCGTTCGGCAGCAGCAGCGGGGACCCGGGGACGTGCAGGGCACGGAATTCGTCCATGCCCCGAACCTAGGTCCGCGACGCTTCGGCGGGTACCGAAGCGAACGGCGTGAGGATCCCCGGCACGGCCGCCGCCGCGAACTCGAGCCCTTCGCCGGCGTCCGCGTCGAGGATCGAGTAGGCGCCGGTGCCTGCCGCCGTGGTCGCGGTGAAGGTCGCGAGCCCGCGGCGGCGCTGGAACACCGACTGCTTCACGGTCCAGCCGATCACCCCGTCCCGCGCCAGGACGGCCGTGCCGCGCCGGACCGTGCCCGCGCGCAGCACCAGGTAGCGGTCGCGCGAACCGTGCCCGAGGCCGCGGTAGGCGTCCAGGGCCAGCAGGACCGCGACCGGCAGCGCGACGACGGCGAGGGCCCCGCCCAGCACGAGCAGGACGTCGGTCAGCAGCGCGCCGAGCACCAGCAGGACCAGCACCGGCACCAGCGCGGTCAGCAGGGCCCAGCGCAGCCGGCGGCCACGGGCGGCCCGCGGGTGCGCCACCAGCGGGACGTCCGCGACGGGCTCGCCCAGCACCCTCGCGGCGACGTCGACGGCCACCGCCCGCGGTGCTGCCGGCAGCAGCGTCTTGGATTCGGACTTGTCGTCGTCGCGCTTCACGCCGGTGGCGATGGCGTCGACGCGTGCGGCGCCGGCGAGCCGGGCCCCGAGCGGCTCGACGAGCTCGACCCCGCGCAGGCGCCGCTCCTCGAGGGTGACCGACCGGGTCGTCAGCAGGCCGCGGCGGACGCGCAGGGTGCCGCCGGGTTCGCGGTCCAGCCGGTAGTGCCACCACATCTCGGCGAACAGGCCCGCGGCGCCGGCCACGCCGAGGACGACCGCCAGGACCAGCAGGAGCAGGACGCTGGCGGCGAGCGGGAGGTCGCCGAAGCGGTCCAGCAGCCAGTTCAGCAGGCCGCCGCCGGCCCCGAACCAGTCCGCGACCTTGAACAGCGCGCCGAACGCGGACAGGCCGAGCGCCGGCGCGACGAACGACACCGGCGCGTACCGGATCCAGCGCGGGTCGAGGCTCGCCAGCGAACCGTCGGTGGCCCCGGGGCTCTCAGTTGCGGTGCCGCGGTGGAGCAGCTCGGTGCGCAGGGCTTCGGCGTCCGCCCTGGCCAATGGGGCGAGGGTGAGGCCGCTCTGGCCGGACTTCTCGTGCTGTCCGGTGCCGACGGTCAGCACGGCGACGCCGAACGCGCGGTGCAGCGGGTTGGCCGTCAGGTCGGCGGTGCGGATCCGCTCGCGCGGCAGCGACTTGCGCGTGTGGGCGGCGAACCGGAACTCCAGTTCCAGGCGCTCGGGCGTGCAGCGGAACCGGGTGGCGCGCCAGCGGACGTAGTCGCCGAGCACGCCGAGGCCGACGAACAGGACGGCGGCCGGGACGAGCCACAGCGAGCGCGTCCCGATGGCGACCGGGATCCCCGCCGAGACGGCGATCCCCGCCGTGACGAGCGCGGTGACGCCGAGGGTGCGCCGGTCGAGCCGGCGCCACTCGCTCACGTCGCGTCCCCGGGCGTGGCTTCGGTGCGGTCGGTCAGCCGCTCGGCGACGTCCGCGGCGACCTGCGCGTCGAGCCCGCGGAGCTTGACCGCGCCGCGCGCCGACGCCGTGGTCACGGTGACCGTGGCGAGCCCGAAGCGCTGCTGCAGCGGCCCGCGCAGCGTGTCGACGGTCTGGACGCGCGAGAGCGGCGCCACCCGCCACTCCTGCCAGAGGAAGCCCGACCGGACGTAGACGGCGGTGCCGGTGACCTCCCAGCGGTGCAGGCCGAACCACCAGACCGGCAGGACGGCGCACCACGCGGCGCCGACCACCGCGAGCACGGCGGCCGGGCCGAGCAGCCAGAACGCGGCCGGCGGGATCAGCACGCCGAGCAGGACGAGGACCAGCACGGCCGGCCCGAACACGAGCGCCCACTGCGTGCGCCACCAGCCGATCGCGCGGCGATCGAGCGCGTTGCGCGGCGGCCTCAGCCGCACCACACCGTCAGACACGGATACCCCCGAGGTTGTTTTACAATGCGACCGCATCGTAACGGCGGACGCCGGGTCTTCGCAATGCGATCGCATGACAACGGGAGCGGACGTGCCGAAACAGGTGGACCACGAACAGCGCCGCGTGCAGATCGCGGAGGCGCTCCAGCGGCTGACCACGAGAGCCGGGCTGGAGGGCGTCAGCCTTCGCCACGTCGCCGCCGAAGCGGGCATGTCCATGGGATCGGTGCAGCACTACTTCAAGACCAAGGACGAAATGCTGCGGTTCGCCCTGGAGCACCGGCACAAGCTCCGCAGCGAGCGGATCACGGCGAAGGTGCTCGCCGAGGGACCGCCGACCCCGCGCTCGATCCTGCGCGCGTGCCTGGTCGAGGTCCTCCCGCGCGACCCGGACAGCGAGGGCGACTTCCTGATGGGCGTCGCGTACTTCATCCGCGCGGTCGCCGACCCGGCGATGTCGAAGGTGTTCGGCGAGGGCATGCCCGAACTGCTGGCGTTCTTCGCCGACCAGGTCCGCCAGGCCCAGGAAGCGGGCGACGTCCCGGCGTGGGCCGACCCCGCGACGGAGGCGGCGATCCTGTGGGCCCTCGCGGACTCGCAGGGCTCGGAAATCCTGATGGGACACCGAACACCGGCCGAAGCAGTGGCCACAGTGGACTACTACCTCGGCCGGCTGTTCACCGGCTGACGCCAGCGAGCCCCCTCGGCTCCCTGGCGTCAGCCGGCCCCCGCGGAGCGAAGCGCCGTGGAGGACGCCCGCACCGCAGCCCATCGCGCGGCGGCACCGCTGCGGTAGTGCGGCCGCTCCGGCCGCACTTCCGCCGCCATGCGGGCCGCATTCACTTGCGCGGCACCGGCTCCGCCGCTTCCCCGCGGCGGCACCGCTCAGCCGCCACCCGAGGCCGCCACGCGAACCCATCCCGGCAGCGGCACCGCTCTCCCGCGGCGGCACCGCCGGCCGCATCCGCCTCCCGCGGCGGCACCGCATTTACCTGCGCCGCACCGGCTCCGCCGCTTCCCCGCGGCGGCACCGCTCAGCCGCCACCCGAGGCCGCCACGCGAACCCATCCCGGCAGCGGCACCGCTCTCCCGCGGCGGCACCGCATTCACCTGCGCCGCACCGGCTCCGCCGCTTCCCCGCGGCGGCACCGCTCAGCCGCGACCACCGCCGGCCACATCCGCTTCCCCGCGGCGGCACCGCTCAGCCGCCACCCCCACCGCCGCCCGACGCCGCCGAGATCGCCGCCGCGCGGGCCGCGTTCACCTCGCGGATCACCTTGCGCAGGGCCGGGACCGCCGCGCCCGCCTGCTCCTCCAGCTGCGCGATCCGCGCCTTGTGCCGCCGCCGTTCCGCGCGCGGAAGCACCGCGCCCAGCTCGACCGCCGCGGCCAACGCCGTCAGAGCCGCCACCGCCGGGGGCACCTCGCCGGTGCTCCGCAGCGCCGACGCCACCTCGTCGTGCAGCGCGGCCGCCTCGGCGCGGTCGCGGACCTCCGGGCGGCGGCGCGGGAACAGCCCCAGCACCCGCGACGTCCGCAGCGTGATCACCCCGGCCGCGTCGAGCTGCGCTTCCAGGGATTCGAGCGTGCCACGGGCACCGCGGCGGACCCGGGCGCGCCACTTGCGGTGCGGGTCCGCGGCCAGCTCGACGAGCAGGTCGTCGAGCACCAGGTGCCCGGTGCCGCCGGCGCCGGTGACGACCGGGCGGCCGCCGTCGTCGGCGACCAGGCCGCGCAGCACCAGGTCCGTCAGTGCCGCCGCGCGGACCAGCAGCGCCACGCGCTCGCGGTCCGGCAGCCGGTCCCGCCGGGTGTCGCAGGCGAGCAGGTACGCCCGTGCGGGCAGGGAAAGCATCGTCGTTCTCCTCACTGCCGCTTCAGCGCGGGCCAGATGTCCCGCCACGGCGCCGTCCGGCCGTCGTATTCCCACAGCAGTCCGTCGACCACCGTCGTCTCGTGCGCGAAGTACGGCCGCAGCAGGCCGGGGTCGAAGCCCAGGAACAGCACCGCGTCGGCCGTTTCCGGCGGCGGCCCGAAGTACCAGTACCCGCGGTGTCCACTGTAGACACGGTGGATACCGGACGGCGGGCCGTAGAACTCCGTCACCGCCGCGAACGGGTAGATCTCGGCGTACACCGCGGTCCGCGCCCGGACGTCCGCGGGCAGGGCCGCGTACGCCTGCCCGACCGCCTTCGCCAGTTCCTGCTGCGGCAGCTCCCCCTGCGCGAACGTGCTGCCGAGCAGGAACGGCCCGTACGACGTCCGCGCCGTCGCCGGCCACACCGGCAGCGCGGCGAGCGTGACGACGGCCGACACCGCGAACACCGGCCACACCACCGCTTTCCACCACCGGACCAGGTTCCGCCTGCTGAGCTCGGTGGCCGCGGCCGCGAACGGCACCGCGTACAGCCCCATGACGTAGTTGGCTCGGCCGTGCATGACCAGCACGGCCACCGACACCACCAGCGCCGCGACGCCGAGGTACCGGTACGGCCGCAGTTCGGGCGAGCGCAGCAGCCGCCAGACCCCGTAGAGCAGCGCGAGCACGCCGGCCCCGACCCCGGCGCCGAGCAGCGCGTCCCGCGCGAAGCCGCCGTAGCCGGGGAATTCCGCCGCGACGACGTCACTCATGTGGGTGTACGGCCAGCCGTGGGTGGCCTGCCAGACCAGCGTCGGCAGCGTGGCCACGACCGCGATCGCGGCGCCCAGCCAGAGCTTCGGCCGGGTGAGCAGCTCCCGCGGGCCCAGCCACAGCGCGGCGAGCAGCACCGCCGCCCAGAGCGCGGGGATCAGGAACTTCGTCTCCAGCGACACCGCCGTCACGACGCCGGCCCAGACGAGCAGGCCGTCGCGGCGGGTGCGGGTCCAGCGGACCAGCAGCCACATGACGACCGTCCAGAGGAACGGGTCGAGCACGTAGGTGGCCAGCCAGTGGCTCGTGATGACGATGCCGGAGGTCGCGTAGCACGCGGCCGCCATCACCTGGGCGCTGCGGCCGCCGCCGAACTCGCGGGCGATCAGCGCCGTGACGACCACCCCGGCGGCCGCGGCCAGCGTCATCGGCAGGCGCAGCACGACGAGCGAGTCCGGCGCGAGCCAGTCCATCGCCGCCGCGAGCGCCGGGATGAGCGGTGGCTGGTCGAAATACCCCCAGTCCAGGTGATCTCGACCGGCCACCAGGAAGTAGAGCTCGTCGAACCCGCCGGCGTAGCGCCCGCTGGTCAGCAGCAGCGCGAGCCCGGCCAGTCCCGCGACCACGAGCACCGGGCCCGTGGCGAACGTCGTCTTCGGTCGCGTCAGGACAGTCATCGCTTCTTCCCCCCTTCGCCGTGGTGTCCCCAGTCCACCGGTTCGCCGGGACCCCGCGAAAGCGGACGAGGGTGGTGATCGCGGCGCCGAAGGTTGCGGGCTCCGGGGGCGGCCCGCAACTTTGGTTGTCATCCGGGCGCGGCGGGCTTGCGCGGCGGTTACCGTGACCGCGTGACCACCGCCCGGCGGCCGTTGTGGCCGAGCCGCTCCGACGCCTACTGGCTGTTCTTCGCCGCGTTCGCGTTCGCCGGGCTGAACGCGCTCTTCTTCGCGCTGGGCGACCGGACGTCGGGGGCGCTCGGCCCGGCGGCCGGGCTGGTCCTGCAGGTGGTCTGCGACTGCACGCTGGTGCTGTTGTTCCGGTTCCCGGTCCAAGTGTGCGCGTTCGTCACGGCGGCGGCGTTCGCGATGCTGGCGTCCGACCTGTTCGCACCCGGTCTGCTGGTGCCGGTCAACCCGCTCGCGCTGCTGACCGTCCCGACGATCGCCCCGGTGATCCTTTCGCAGGCGGCGCGGGTGCTGGACCGGCGGACCGTGCTGTGGGTCGCCGGGATCCTGGCCGTCGTGGCCGCGCGGCCGTGGACACCGAGCTGGGCGGTGACGCCGTTCGGGCTGCTCAGCACGGCGCTGCCGGCCCTGGTTTCGCTGTACTTCGAGGCGAGGCGCCAGCTGCTGCAGTCGCTGCGCGACCGCGCGGAACGAGCAGAACGCGAGCAGCACCTGCTCGCCGAGCAGGCCCGCGCGGAGGAACGGCGGCGCCTCGCGGGCGAGATGCACGACGTCGTCACGCACCGGCTCAGCCTGATGGTGCTGCACGCCGGCGCGCTGGGCGTGACGTCGGCCGAGCCGGCGGTCCGGACGGCGGCGGAGGACATCCGCCGCGAAGGCGCCCAAGCGCTCGACGAGCTGCGCGACCTGGTCGGCGTCCTGCGCAACGGCACGGAGGTCGTGGGCGCCCGGACGCTCAGCCCGGCCGAGCCTGGAGACCCGGCGCGGCTGGTGGAGGAGTCCCGTTCGGTCGGCGTGACGACGGAGCTGCTGGTGGACGGCGACCCGGCCCGGCTGTCCCCGACGGTCGCGCGCACGGCGTTCCGGCTGGTCCAGGAGGCACTGACGAACGTGCGCAAGCACGCACCGGGCGCGTCGGCGACGGTTTCCCTGCACTACCGCGAAGCCGGCCTGGACGTCTCGATCACCAACACGGCGGCGGCCCGCCCACCCGACCCGGCCCTGGCCAAGAGCGGCTCCGGAGCGGGCCTGGCGGGCCTGCGCCAGCGGGTGGAGCTGGTCGGCGGCCGCTTCGAGGCAGGCCCAGCCCCCGGCGGCGGCTTCCGGGTCGGTGCGATACTGCCCGCCTACGTACCGACGGCGGAAGGCACGCACTGTGATCCCGGTGCTCGTGGTCGATGACGAGCCGATGGTGTGCGCTCACCTGCGCACGATCCTGGGTTCGGCGGGCGACATCGAGGTGGTGGCACAGGCCGCCGACGGCGCGGAAGCGGTCGAGGCCGTGATCCGCCACCGGCCGCGCGTGGTGTTGATGGACCTGCGCATGCCGGGAGTGGACGGTCTCACGGCGATCGCCCGGATCACGGCCATGCCCGACCCGCCCGCGGTGGTGGCGCTGACGACGTTCGATGCGGACACGTACGTCATCCGGGCTCTGCGCGCGGGGGCGGCGGGGTTCTTGGTGAAGTCGACGCCGCCGGAGGATCTGATCGGCCTGGTCCGGGTGGCGGCGGACGGTCATACGGTGCTGTCACCGTCGGCGGCACGTCGGTTGGTGGCGTTGTCTTCGGACGGGCGTGAGCGTGGCGAGGATGCTCGGCGGCGGACTGCGGGGCTTACCGATCGGGAGCGCGATGTGCTGGCGTGCCTGGGTGAGGGACTGTCCAATGCGGACATCGCGGGCCGGTTGCATCTGGCCGAGGCCACGGTGAAGAGTTATGTGTCGCGGATGCTGGTGAAGCTGGAGTGCGCTAACCGGACGCAGGCGGGGTTGCTGGCCCATGAGGCTGGTTTGGTGGTCCGGTAAGCGTGTCGACTTCGTTGCGGGCGCGGTAGCCGGCCTGGTCGATGTGGCTCCTGGCGGTTGCGGGGATCGGCTGACGCGCACCCGCTGCGGGACCCTCGGCGATGACGGCGGCCGGTAGGTGCTCTGTCGACTGCGGGGTTAGCGGGCGGGTAGCAGCGGCGGACAGTGCTGGGGGGACAGCGCTCGAGGCGGGAGCGGGCAGCACCCGGGCGGACAGTGCTGGGGTGGGAATGCGGCGGCGGGCAATGCTGGCGGGCAGCTTGGGGCCGACAGCGCTCGTGCGGAACCGCCGGGCCGGCCAACACTGAGCAGCACCGCTGAAGTCAGCAGCGCTCGGGCGGCAAGCACTGGGGCGGGCAGCAGTGAGCGGACGCTGCCGGGCGGACGACAGTCGGGGCGAGCGCCGTTGGACCAGGCAGAACACGGGTGGTCGGGCGGGTAGCGCTGGGGCGGACAGCGCCCAAGGACTGTGCTCGGGCGGGGCAGCACCCGAGGACAAAGCTCGACCGGTAAAACTGGGACGGCAGCGCTCGAGGACACCGCCCGGGCGAGTAGCACTGAGCGGGCAGCACCCGACGACAATGCTCAAGCGGGCAGCACCCGCAGACAAGGCTCGGCCAGTAGAACTGGAACGGCAGCGCTCGAGGACACCACTCGGACGGGTAGCACTGAGCGGGCAGCGCCTAAGGACAGTGCTCGGGCGGGTGGCGCTGGGCAGGCGATTGCCGTCGGATGCCGAATGAGTGCGGCGTGGGGCCGGGCGTGGAGGGCGATTAGTGGTCGCTGGGGAGTGTTGGCGGAGGCACGTTGTGGGGACGTGGGTGTAGGCCCGTAGCCGGTGGCTGCGGGCCTTTCCCATATGTGGTTGTGTCAGGCTGCGAATGGGAGTGGCTGGTGGATGTTGTTGCGCCTGGGTTTTCGGTGCTTGTCCAGGAACACCGGGGGTAGGAACTCGGGGTGGCCGTCGGCCGCGAGGCGGACTTGCCAGCCGGAGCGGTGCATCAAGCGGTGGTGATGCGCGCAGAGCAGGACCAGGTTCGCGAGATCGGTGGGGCCGCCGTCGGCCCAGTGGCGGATGTGGTGGCCTTGACAGTGCCGCGGTGGGCGGTGACAGCCCGGGAAGGCGCAGCCTCGGTCGCGGAGGAACAGGGCTCGGCGGAGGCCGGGTGAGATCAGGCGGCGGGCTCTACCCAGGTCCAGGGGTTCGCTGGTGGCGCCCAAAACGGACGGGATCAGTTTGCAGTCGCAGGCGTGGATGCGGGCCTCGACCGCGGAGATCCGGCCGGTGTCGCCCAGGGTCGCCTGGCCGAGGCCGGATTGCAGGTCCGACAGGGAGACGGCGACTAGGACGTGGGCGCGTTCACCGGCCTGCGTCGGGAGCTCTGGGGAGTTGAGGGCGAGGTCGATGGCGTCGGAGAAGGCGTCGCCGTAGCGTTCCTGTAGGGAACGGAAGTCTCCGCCATCGTCGGCGCTGCGGCGTTCGGCCAGGGCGTCGAGTAGGGCGCTGGCTCGGGTGCCGGTCTCGTCGTCGAACCGGCCTGTGAGTTCCCAGGTTCCGGTGCGCCTGCGGCGTAATGAGAGTTCGCGGGTCGGGGTGGCGGGCTCGACATCGACCGGCTCGGCGCCGTCGGGGTCGAGGTGGGCCAGGATCCGGGTGCCCAGGGCCGCGACTTGCTTGTGGCCTGCGTCGGCGGCGAAGGCGAGCAGGTCCTCTTCGACGGAGTCGCGGTGTTCGAGCGGGATGGGAGTCAGGGCGGTGATGATGGTGTCGATCATCGGGGTGCTCAGGGCGCCCGTCAGGGCGGCAGCGCCGGTGGCGGGGGCAACAGCGGGCGTGGCATCGAGGGTGTGCGCAGAGGTGAGAGCGAGGGCTCGGGTGACCGTGCGCTGGGCAGCCGTATGGGGAATGTCCGCGAGGTGTTCCAGCAACCGGGCAACCGAGCGGTACCCGAACAGTTCCATGACGCCGCGGGATTCGATTTCCACCAGCAGAGTCCCGATTTCCGCCTCGGCAGACCGCACGACGGTGAGCAGCCCACGGAGACGGTCGGCCAAGGCCTCCGCGTCTGTCTGCCACACCGCTTCTCTGTCCACACAACAAGATTACCCGACCATCGACCGTATGTTCATCACTCGATCAGGTGGCGATGATCGTTGCGTGGGGAATCGGCGCTGCCGACCACCACCCTAAGGCAACCACCACGAGCGCCGATTTCCCACGCCCCGGCGAAGCCGTATCAGTAAAGCCGAAAACTACGGCCACAACATCGGGAAGGCACACCAAACAGCCCACCCGATCAGCACGAACCAAGCGACGATCCAAACACCCCCAGGAACCCCAGTCCGTTCAGCCAGCGAAGAAGCATCATCCCCCCGAACCCCACGCACCCGGTTCGCGACCAACGCCCCCAGCCCACCGACCTCACTGGTCAGCAACAACCAAGCCTCCGCATACGCAACCCCGTTCTTCACCCAATCCGGAGCCCACCGCAACGCAAAAAACACCACCGCACCAACCGTGACGACCACGAGACCGGTGATGACGTCCCGCGTGAACAGCAGGATGAACAACATGGCAACAGCGGTAAGAGCAAGCACCGCAGGCACCAAACCCCGATGCAGCAACGCAGCCGCACCGAGACCGGCCAGCGGAGGCATCGCGTACCCGGCGGCAGTGGCGAGAACACCCGCGAACGGCGACGGGTTCCAATGCCGCGTGGAACCGGACTCGGCACCGGTGATCTCGATCCGGAACACCCCGCCCCCGGTCAAGATGCTCACGAGTGCGTGGCCACCCTCGTGGAAAAGCGTCCCGAGAACGTTCACCCGGTTCAGCAGCAACCGTCTCCCGGTCGTCATGAGCGCGAACGACGTCGCCGACACGGCAGCAGCGAACAGCGCGGTCGTGGCGACCAGCGTCCAGCCCGGCGCGGGCACAGTCTCGTTGAGCACGGCGAACGCGGACGCCATCGGGGAACCGTCCCGGACTACGCCGACGCCGGCGTGTGCTCCGCGTCGTACGCCTCACGCGCGTCCTGCACCGAAGACATGTGCTCCCGGGCCCACCGATCGAGCATCTCCAGCGGCTCAGACAGGTTCCGGCCCAGCGAAGTCAGCTCGTACTCCACCTTCGGCGGGATCGTCGCGTACGCCGTGCGGGTGAGGATGCCGTCGCGGACCAGGCTGCGCAGCGTCTGCGTCAGGACCTTCTGCGAGATGCCGTCCACGCGGCGGCCGATCTCCGTGAAGCGGAGGGGGCCGTCCTTCAACGCGCCCACGATCAGCACCGTCCACTGGTCGCCGATGCGGTCGAGCAGCTGGCGGGTCGGGCAGTTGCGGTCGTACGGGTCGGGCTGCCACACGGCGTGTCTCCTCACTCTCTCGGAGAGAGTAACACGCGTTTCAGCCAGTGGGAGCCAGCAGCGCTTCGAACAGGACCCGCAGGTGACGGCGTCCGCGCTCCCAGCGGGCCTCCAGCTCCGACTGGTCACGGGTGGCCCAGCTGGCGATGAGGATGCCGCGCACGACGTCCATCGCCGTGTACACCGCGTGCAGGAACTCGTGGTGCTCGGCATGCTCCGGCAGGAGTGCCTTGCCGAATTCGACCAGGCTGGACGTCGCGATCGGCTCGACCGCGGCCATCTGGCGGCGCAGTTCGGGGTCCGTGCGCGAGGCCACCCACAGCTCCACCGTCGCGGAAAACACCGGGCCCTGGTGCATCTCCCACATCAGCTGCAGCGCGTCGCCGACCGGGTCGGTGGACGCGCGGAGCCGGTCGAGCTCGGCCATCGCGACCTCGGTGCGCTTGGCCGCCAGGTGCCGGATCGCCGACGTCACCAGGTCGGCCTTCGTCGGGAAGTGGTGCACCTGCGCGCCGCGCGTGACGCCGGCGCGGTCGGCGACGCGGGTGGTCGTCGTGCCCGCGTAGCCGTACTCGACGAGACAGTCGATCGTCGCGTCGAGCAGCCGGACGCGCATCGCCGCGCTGCGCTCCTCCTGCGTGCGGCCGGTCGATCCCCGTCGTGGCGCTGACATGCGCCCACCTTATGGGGCCACCGGCGCCGCCTCGACCAGCCCCGCCACGACCCGCCCGATGAAGCGCCCCAGGAACCGCCGGTAGAACCAGCCGGTGCCGGGGATCTTCGCCGTGAACGTCGAGTGCCAGTGGATCTCGGTGCCGCCGTCGCGCGGGGAAAGGTCGACGTAGGCGACGTAGTCCCGCAACGGCAGGCCGTGCTCGAGCGCGTAGCCGAAGCGGCGGCCCGGCTCCAGCGCGACGACCTTCTCGTACGACTTGACGCCGCCGGTCCGGAACAGCCGGACCGCGTCCAGCCCTTCCGGCTCCCCCGCCCCCTCGCGGACCAGCTCGAACGAGCCCAGCGGCGACCACTCCGGCCAGGTCGCGCCGTCGCGGAGGAGCGCGTACACGGCGTCGGGCGGCGCGGACGTCCGGCCGCGCACGGAAATGCTTTGTACCATTTGGTACGTGTACCATCTGGTACATGATCGAGACAAGCCCGCGAGACCGGCTGCTCGCCGCCGCGATCGACCACATCGCCCACCACGGCGGCGCGGGCAAGAGCCTGCGGGCCCTCGCCGCCGACCTCGGCACCAGCCACCGCATGCTGATCTACCACTTCAGTTCGAAGGAAGGCCTGCTCACGGCGGTGGCGCGCGAAGTCGAAGCCCGGCAGCGCGCGGCGTTCGCCGGTCTCGATCCGGCGGAGTTCTGGCGGCGGCTCACCGACGACGACCTGCGCGCCAACGAGAGGCTGTTCTTCCAGCTCTACGGCCAGGCCCTCGGCGGCACTCCGGGCACGACCGGGCTCCTCGACGGCGTCGTCGACGACTGGCTGACCCCGATCGAAGCGCTGCTCGGGAAGTACGGCGTCCCCGAAGCCGACCGCCCAGCCCACGCCCGGCTCGGCCTCGCCGTCACCCGCGGGCTGCTGCTCGACCTCGTCACGACCGGTGACCGCGAAGCCGTCGACGCCGCGATGGCGCAGTTCCTGGCCAGGTACGAACAACCCGCGTGATACTGGCGCGATGCGCTTGCTCCTGGGGATTTCCGCCGCAGTGCTCACGACGACCGTGCTGACGCCCGTGGCGGCGGCCGCGAGCCCGCCCGTCCGCGAAACGGCGTGGGTCGAAACCGGCACCGACCACGACCACGACGGGAAGATCGACCGCGTCGCCGCCGACATCGCCCGGCCGGCGACCGGCGGACGCGTCCCGGTGATCCTCGACGTGAGCCCGTACTACGCCTGCTGCGGCCGGGGCAACGAGTCGCAGAAGAAGACGTACGCGCCGGACGGCACCCCGGAGCAGTTGCCGCTCTTCTACGACAACTACTTCGTGCCGCGCGGGTACGCCGTGGTGCTCGCCGACGTCGGCGGGACGAACCGCTCGTCGGGGTGCTTCGACGACGTGGCGAACGGCAACGCCGTCGTGAACTGGCTCAACGGCCGCGCGAAGGCCTTCGACGCCCCCGAAGGCGGCCGCCCGGTGAAAGCGGACTGGGCCACCGGGGACGTCGGCGCCATCGGCAAGTCCCAGGACGGCGCCACCGCGATCGGCATGGCCGCGTCCGGGGTCCACGGGCTGAAGACGATCGTGCCGATCGAAGGGGTCGCCGACAACTACGCCCAGCTCGTCGCGAACGGCGCGCCGCTGGCCACGCCCGAGAACACCGGGTCGTCGTTCACCTACAACGAGCACGCGGCCGAGCTGTGCAAGCCGTTCGAAGCGGACCTCAAGGCGCGGATGGGCACGAACGGCGACTACAACGCCTACTGGCGAAGCGTGAACTACGTACCGGACCCCGGCCGCGCGAGCGTACTCATCGCGCAGGGGTTCGGGGACAGCGTCGTGGCGCCGAACCAGTTCGCCACCTACTGGGACGCGCTCGGCCGCGCCGGGGTCCCGCGCAAGGCGTGGCTGAGCCAGGCCGGGCACGTCGACCCGTTCGACCTGCAGCGCGCGCAGTGGGTCGAGACGCTGGGCCGCTGGTTCGACCGCTGGCTGAAGGGCGTCCGCAACGGCGTCGAGCACGAGCCCGCCGTCCACCTCGAGACGACGCCGGATCACTGGACCGACGTCCGGAGCTGGCCGCCCGCGGCCCTGCCGGTGACCGTGTACCCGTCGACCGGCGGCACGCTCGGGCTCCGCGGCTCGGGCACGGCCACCGTCGTCGACGACCCCGCCGTGGGCCGCGAGGACTGGGCGGCCGGCGTCTCGGCGGCGAAGTTCACCGGTCCGGCGCTGCCCGCAGCGGTGCGGATCGCCGGATCGCCTTCGGTGACGATCACGGCGTCGTCGGACAAGACCGCCGCGCGGGTCGGCGTCGCGCTCGTCGACTACGGGCCGGCCGACGTCCGCGCCACCGCGAACTACGGGAGCGGGATCAAGAACCTGACGACGAAGTCGTGCTGGGGCGAGAGCCGGCCCGGGGACTCCGCGTGCTTCCTCGACACGGCCACCGACCTCGTGCACGTGGACCACCGGATCGTCGCTGCGGGCTGGGCGGACCTCGGGCACCACGCGTCGCTGCGCCACGATGAGCCGCTCGTCCCGGGCCGGGCGTACACCATGACGTTCACCCTCAGCGCCCTCGACCACGTCGTCCCGGCCGGGCACCGGCTCGGCCTGCTCCTCGGCGGCACCGACGGGCAGCTGTTCGACCCGGCGCTGCCGGTGCTGGACGACACGCTGACGTTCGACCTCGCGCGGACGTCGGTCACCGCCGGCCTTACAAAGCCCGAACACTAGGCGGACGCCCTCCGAACACCGCCCGGCCAGAGTTCTCCTCGTACCCGACACGAGGAGACACGATGCGAGGAACCACTTGGACGCGGCTGGCGCTGGCGGGCGCCGGGAGCGCGGCCTGCCTGCTGGTGGCGGCGCCGCTGGCCTCGGCCCAGACGACGTCGCCGGCGCCGGTCGCACCGATCACGCTCAGCCCCGAGGAGTCCCAGCAGGTCTGCTCGGACTGGGTGCCGAAGCTGCAGAAGAAGGCCGACAACCTGAAGAAGCGGATCAACGGCGGCGCCGAGATCAGCGGCTCGGTCGCCAACCTCAAGGCGCGGGCCGCCGACCAGCGCGCCAAGGGCCACACGCAGCGCGCCGACCAGCTCGACCAGCGCGCCACCAAGCGCCAGGGCCGCGTCGGCGAGCTGGACGCGGCCAAGCAGAAGCTCGACGCGTTCGCGTCCGCGCACTGCAAGCCGGCGAAGTGAGGGCGGCGAGGATCGCGGCGGCGGTCGGGGCCGCCGCGCTCATCGCGCTCGGCTGTTCCGGGTGCCGCGACAACCTGATGGGCTCGCCATCCGACAACGCGCCCGCGTCGTCCGAGCTGAGTGGCGTCGAGTCGACGCTCAACGGCATCGAGTCGGACATGAACAGCGATGGCACCCCCTGACCGGCTAGCGTCTCCCCGTCGGTAGCGGCGGAGACGGGAGCAGGTATGGGGTCACCGGGACGCGGCCTCGTCCTCGTGGTCGAGGACGAGGCCGCGATCGCCGAGCTGGCGGCGCTCTACCTCAAGCGCGACGGCTTCGGGGTGCACGTCGAGGCCGACGGCGGGCGGGCCCTCGACGCCGTGCGGCGGTTGAAGCCGGTCGCGATCGTGCTCGACATCGGACTGTCCGGAATGGACGGTATCGAGATCTGCAAGGCGCTGCGCGCGGCCGGGGACTGGACGCCGGTGCTGTTCGTCACCGCCCGCGACGACGAACTCGACCGCCTGCTGGGCCTGGAGATCGGCGCGGACGACTACCTGACGAAGCCGTTCAGCCCCCGCGAGCTGGCCGCCCGGGTCCGGACGGTGCTGCGGCGCGCGTCGGGGGCGACGCCGGCCGCGGAGACGTTCACCGTCGGCGGCGCCCGGGTCGACGTCACCAGCCGCCGCGCCTGGGCGGGCGAGGCGGAGGTTTCGCTGACGTCCACCGAGTTCGACCTCCTCACGCACCTGCTCCGGCACCCGGGGCAGGTGCTTTCGCGCGACCAGCTGCTCAGCGCCGTCTGGGGTTACGCCGCGGCGGCGGGCACGCGCACGGTCGACGTCCACGTGGCGCAGCTGCGGGCGAAACTCGGCGCGGCGAGCCCGATCCGGACGGTGCGCGGCATCGGCTACGCGGCGGACCCGGCGTGAGGGGCACGCTGGCCGGCCGGATCACGCTGGTGTGCCTGGGCGTCGCCGGGGTCGCGGTGATCGTCGCCGGGCTGGTCGGCGCCCGGCTGGTGCGGACGACGGCGGACAACGTGCTGCAGTCTTCGCTGTCCGCGCAGGCCGACGTCGTCGCGACGCAGCTCGACGAAACCGGCATCGGCAACCGGCTCGGGGTCGGCAAGGTGGCCGACGTCGTGCGCGGGCAGGGCATTTCGGTGGTGGTGCGCCGCGCGGGCGGCGGCCAGGCACTCGGCGAGGCGGTCGCGGTGCAGGCCGCGGGCAAGCTGGGGCTGGCGGCGGACCATTCGGGCCGCGTCACGGTCGGCGGCTCCCAGTACCTGGTCGAGACGCGGGTGGTCGGCGCACGCGGGGCGGCGTTCGCGCTGGTCCTGCCCGCGCGCAACGCCGACGCGACGCAGCGCGCGCTGGTGCGGAACATCGCGCTGGCCCTGGGGATCGGTCTGGTGGTCGCGGCACTGGCGGGCTTCGTGTCGGGCCGGTTACTGGGCCGTCCGCTGCGGCGGGCGGCGCTTGCGGCGGGCTCGCTCCGGGCGGGACGGCGGGACGTGCGGGTCCCGGTCCAGGGGCCGCGCGAGGTGGCGGAGGTCGCGGGGTCGTTGAACTCGCTGGCCGACGCGCTGGCGGTGAGCGAGGCGCGGCAGCGGGAGTTCCTGCTGTCGGTGTCGCACGAGCTGCGGACGCCCCTGACCGCCGTGACGGGCTTCGCGGAGGCGATCGCGGACGGCGTCGCCACCGGTGACGACGCCGTGCACGCGGGTCGGACGATCCAGCGCGAGGCGTTGCGGCTGGAGCGGCTGGTGACGGACCTGCTGGAACTGGCGAGGCTGGGCGCGGACGAGTTCCGGCTGGACCTGGCTTCGGTGGACCTGGCCGCGCTCGTGCGTGACTGCGCGGAGGTCTGGCAGCTGCGGTGCGCCCGCGAGAACGTCCGGCTGTCGGTGTCGGCACCCGCGGCCCCGGTCGTGGTGGTGGCGGACGCCCGGCGGCTGCGTCAGGTTGTCGACGGACTGGCGGAAAACGCGCTGCGGGTGACGCCGGCCGGGGCACCGATGGTGTTCGCGCTCTCGGTGTCGGCCGCCGGAGCCGCACTTTCGGTGCGCGACGGCGGGCCGGGACTGGCACCGGAGGACTACCCGGTGGCGTTCGAGCGGGGCGTGCTGAACAAGAGGTACCGGGATCGGCGGCCGGTGGGGTCGGGCATCGGGCTGGCGCTGGTGCACGGCCTCGTCACCCGGATGGGCGGAACGCTGACCGCGGGCCCGGCCCCGGAAGGCGGGGCGGCGTTCACGATCGTTTTCCCGTTGACCACCGCGGTTTCTTCTCCGCCGTAACAACCGCCGTGTTCCGGCGACTTCCCAGGCGTCCTCGTCGGAAAAGGTGGAGGCGGAAACCATGAGCGAAACTGGCGGCCCGATCGAACTGGTCGTGCTGACCGAGCGGCCCGCGGTGCGGAACGACACGGCCACCGACCTCGACGTGGTCGTCGAAATCCGCTGCCGGGCCGGGAGTTCCGCCCGCGAATCCGGTGACGCGATGCGGATGAACCTGTGCGTGGTGATCGACCGGAGCGCCAGCATGAACGGCCGGAAACTGGAGACCGCGAAACGCAGCTGCCTCGACATCCTGGGCCGCCTCGCCGAACGCGATCTGTTCACCGTGGTGGTTTTCGACGGCCAGGCTGAAGTGGTCGCCAATCCGCAGATGGACCGCGCCACGGCGCAGGAGCGGATTCGCGCCGTCGGTTCGCGAGGCAACACCAACCTTTCGCTCGGCTGGTACCTCGGCTTGCTGGAACTGCAGACGCACACCACCGACCGGCACTACAACCGACTGTTCCTGCTGTCGGACGGGCAAGCCAACGCCGGCGAGACCAAGCGGACCACGCTGGCCAGGGAAGCGGCGCAATCCCGGGACCTCGGCATCACGACGTCGACGATCGGGATCGGGGACGATTTCAACGAGGACCTCCTCGAAGCCATCGCCTCCGGCTCGGGCGGCCGGTTCTGGAGCATCAGCGAGTCGCGGCTCGAAGACATCATCGAGGAAGAGTTCAGCGGTGCCCTGAGCACGACACTCGACCGGCCGAGGGTCGAACTGACCCTGCCCGACGGTGTCGTTGTGGAACAGGAGCTCAACATGCTCAAGAAGAGCGGCAACCGCTACCGGATCCGGCCGCTCAAGGGCGAGGACATGTTCAACTTCGCCGTGCGCCTGTCGATCGACCCGAAGGCGCTCGGCAACGAGGGGACGGAGATCGGCGCGCGGCTCTACGACGCCGACACGCTCGTGACGAGCGCCACCGCCGCCGTCGAGGTGCTCCCGGTCGAGCAGGCGGCGGCGACCCCGTCCGAGCCGCTGGTGGTCAGTGTGGTCAGCCAATACACGATGACAACGTCGGACGAGGAGATGCTCGACAAGCTCGACTCGGGCGACATGAACCTCATGAAACGCCTCCTGATCGCCGAGGTGGAAGGCATGCGGCACGTGACGGACGCACTCGAAGCCGAGCAGGACACCGCGCGCGTCCGGTACGAGCTGCGGAACCTCACGAACCGGGTGATGGTCTCCGAGGTGTCGATGGAGCTCACCGAACTGCTGGAGCCCTTCCTCGCGGACCCCGACGTGACCCGGTTCGTGTCGGTCTGGCGCAAAGGCCTGCGGCAGGAGTACCAGCGCAGTTCGATCCGCGACTGCTCCGTGAGAGGCTCCGACGAAGGGATGGTGGTGGACCTCGTGGCCCGCGCCATCACCCTCGGCGGCGAGCTGGCCGCGCGCTACCCGGACGACGCCGAGACCATCGGGCGGCGGGTGGAGGCACTGCGTGAGTACCTGGCAAGGCTCTGAGCCGGGCGCCTGGACCTTCGGCAAAACCCTGCTCACCGGGCACGGGAAGGGCACCGGCGAGTTCGGCACGTCCTACGCGGTCCTGTCCGAGCAGCGGATGCTGAACGGCCGGGTCAGCGCGTCGATCACCCTGACCGACCGGCACCAGACCGGGGCCGGCCTGGTCTGCCGGGCCGACACCGCCTGGTCGTTCCTCGCCTTCTACACCGCACCGTCGGGCGACTCGGCGGACTCGACGTTCGCCCGGATCGGCGTGTTCAAGGAGGGCCTGTTCGTGCCGGTGGCCGTCTCGGCCGAGCCGGTGGTGCTCTCGAGGCGGGCGAACCGGTTCTCGCTGGAGTTCTTCTCCGGGCACGTCCGCGGGGAGATCGTCGCGGACGACCGGACCTGCGAGCTGTCCGCGACCGTGCCGCACCTGCCGTTCCCCGGGCTGACCGGGCTGGTCAAGTTCTACCGCGCGACGATGCTGGCGCGGGACTTCTCCGCGACCCTGAGCGACATCCCTTCCCCCAGCCAGGTGGACCCGCCCGCCGAATACGACTTCGACGTCTTCCTGTGTCACTCGTCACCGGACAAGCCGACGGTCACCGAGCTGGCCGGCCGGCTGTCCGAGGCGGGGTTGACCTGCTGGCTGGACTCCGAGCAGATCGCCTTCGGGGACGCGATCACCGACGCGATCGAAAAAGGCCTGTCACGCAGCCGCTTCGTCCTGCCGTGCTTCAGCATCGACCAGCGGGATTCGGGCTGGATGCGCGCGGAGTACCAGGCGATCCTCAACGCCCAGTTCTCCGGAGACGAAACCCGCCGTGTGATCCCCGTCCTGCTCGACGACGTCGACCCGGGTGCCCTGCCGCTCCTGCTGCGGGACCGCAAACGGGTGTCCTACCGGAACAAGGTCGAGTTCGGGGAGTTCGTCCAGTTCCTGCAACGGCGGTGACGGCCGTCTAGGGTGATCACGTGGAGATGCTGCACCTGCGCTACTTCGTCGCGGTCGCCGAGGAGCTGAACTTCTCCGCTGCCGCGCGGAAGCTGCACATGGCCGCCTCGCCGCTCAGTCAGCGGATCAAGGACCTCGAGCACGAGCTCGGGCAGCAGCTGTTCGACCGCAGCACCCACCACGTCACCCTCACCGACGCCGGGACCGCGTTGCTGCCCCTCGCGCGGGACGTGCTCGAGCAGGTCGGCGCTATTCCGTGGAAGCTCGCCGAGGCGACCCGGCCGCAGCGGCGGACCGTTTTCCTCGGGATGCCCGCCGGGGTGCACCCCGATCTGCGGGACCGCGTCAACGCCCTCGCCGGGCGCGTTCGGGAGACCTACGAGCTCAAGCGGTGGCCCGGGACGACCGCCGATCTCGTGCAGGGGGTGCACGAGGGCAAGCTGGCCCTTGCGCTGGCGCGGCTGCCGGTCACCGATCCCGCGCTGGAGCAGCTGCCCGTGATGACCGAACGGCTCGGGGCCGTCGTGCCCGCCGAGCTGTTCGCCGGGCGGGACTCCGTCAGCCTGGCCGAGCTGGCCGACTTCCCGTACGTCGCCTCGCCGGAGGAAATCGTCCCCGCCTATTTCGACCAGCTGGACCACCAATTGAGCGAACTCGGCGTCAAGAAACGCATCCGGCTGACCAACACCGGGTACGGCGGGACGTCCGAAATCATTTCCAGTGGCGAGGCGTTCTCCATTTCCATGCTCGACGAGAAGTCGCCGATGCACGGCTACCGGCTCGACAACGTCATCGTGCTGCCCTTCACCGATTTCCGGCCCCAGCTGGACACCGGCCTGCTCTGGCGGCGTGATCGCACCGACGGCGACCTGCGAGAACTCGTCGGTGTCGCGAAAGAGATCTTCGCCGAACCCCTCACCAGCTGACAATGGTATGACCACTGCGGTCATACCATTGTTCGCATCATGATCATTCCCTTTTGGCGCCCACGCTATTAGCTTCGTAGGTAGAGCGAAACAGCAAGGCGCGAAAGGACGAACGATGAACAGCACCGGACCGCTGGACGGCGTGCGCGTGATCGACCTCTCGACCGTGGTCATGGGCCCGTACGCGGCCCAGATCCTCGGTGACCTGGGCGCCGACGTGATCAAGATCGAGTCCCCCGCGGACACCGTCCGGGTGGGCAGCTACCGGACCACGCCGGGCATGACCGCGCTGAACCTCAACGTCAACCGCAACAAGCGCAGCGTGGCCCTCAACCTCAAGGACGACGCCGAGCGCGAGCAGGCGCTGAAGCTGATCGACACCGCCGACGTGCTGATCACCAACATGCGCCCCGGCGCGCTGAGCCGCCTGGGCCTGAACTACGCCGACGTCGCCGAGCGCAACCCCCGCCTGGTCTACGCCCACGCGCAGGGCTTCCGCGGCGACTCCCCGCAGGCCGGCAACGCCGCCTACGACGAGACCGTGCAGGCCTCTTCCGGCCTGGTCGACGTGGCCAACCGCGCATTGGGCAAGCCGGTCTACCTGCCGACGATCATCGGCGACAAGGTGTCGTCGCTGACCATCGCCTACAGCGTGCTCGCCGCGCTGGTCCACCGCGACAAGACCGGCGAGGGCCAGCAGATCGAGATCCCGATGACCGACACGCTGCTCGCGTTCAACCTGGTCGAGCACCTCGCCGGGCACACCTACGAGCCGGCCGAGGGCCCCACCGGGTTCGGGCTGTCGATGACGAAGGGCCATGCCGCGGTCCACACCAAGGACGGCCTCGCCTGCGTCATCCCCTACAACCCGAAGAACTTCCGCGACTTCTTCGCCGCGGCCGGACGCCCCGAGCTGGCGGCGGACCCGCGCGTGAACGGCGACGCCATCGACCGCGCCGACAACGAGTGGCTGACCGAGCAGATCGCCGCGTGCGCGCCGGCGCTGACCACCGAGGAGTGGGCCGAGGTCTGCGCGAAGCACAGCATCCCGATGGCGCCGGTGCTCGAACTGGACCGCGCGCACGAGGACGCCTACGTCCGCGACGGCCACCTGCTCGACACCGTCGAGCACCCGAGCGAGGGCACCATCCGCACGGTCGGCATCCCGGTGAAGTTCTCCGCGACGCCCGGCTCGATCCGCCGCCTGGCCCCGCTGGCCGGCCAGGACACCGCCGAAGTCCTCGCCGAACTGGTCTAGACCAACGCAACTTTCCCTACGAAAGTGGCGTCAAGGAAGTGTGAAGTCATGAGTGAAGTACGCACCGAGCGGATCGGCGGCACCCTGCTGATCACGATCGACCGCCCGCAGGCCCGCAACGCGGTCAACGCCGCCGTCGCGACCCAGCTGGCCGCCGCCCTCGACGAGCTGGAAGCCGATCCCACGCTCCGGGCGGGCGTCCTGACCGGCGCCGAGAACACCTTCAGCGCCGGGATGGACCTCAAGGCCGCGCTCAAGGGCGAGTCCCCGGAGATCCCGGGACGCGGCTTCGGCGGCCTGACCGACGCCGAGCTGGCCAAGCCGCTGATCGCCGCTGTCGAAGGGTTCGCCATGGGCGGCGGGTTCGAGCTGGCGCTGGGCTGCGACCTGATCGTCGCCGGTGAAGATGCGCGGTTCGGCCTCCCCGAGGTCAAGCGGGGCCTGATCGCCGCCGGCGGTGGCGTCATCCGGCTGCCGAAGCGGATCCCGCACCACCTGGCGATGGAGTTCCTGCTGACCGGCGAGCCCGTCACCGGCCGCCGGGCCGGCGAGCTGGGCCTGGTCAACCGCGTGACGCCGAACGGCGACGCCGCCGCCGTCGCGCTCCAGCTGGCCGAGAAGCTGGCGGAGAACGCGCCCCTGGCGCTGGCCGCCGTCAAGAAGGTCGTGCGTGCCGCGGATCCGAAAGCCGCGCAGCGCGAGGAAATCAAGAAGCTGATGCAGTCCGCCGACGTCCGCGAGGGCATGACCGCCTTCGCCGAGCGCCGCGCTCCGAAGTGGACAGGCGAATGAAGATCGAAGAAGTCCGCCGGCACGTGACCACTCCCCTGACCGCCCCGGCGTTCGCGCCCGTGGTCCCGAGGTTCACGAACCGCGAGTACCTGAACATCGTCTACCGCACCGACGCCGACGCCCTGCGCGCCGTCGTGCCGGAGCCGCTGAAGGTCGAAGAACCGTTGGTGCGCTTCGAAGTCATGAAAATGGGCGACGTCTCCGGCTACGGCCCCTACACCGAATCCGGCCAGGCGATCGAGGTCAGCTTCGACGGCGAGCGCGGCGAGTACCTGCACGCGATGTACCTCGACAACTTCCCGGCGACGGCGTCCGGGCGCGAGGTCAGCGCGTACCCGAAGACGGTCGGCAGCCCGAAGCTCTATGTCGACAACGGTGTTCTCGTGGGCACGCTGGACTACGGGACGCTCCGGGTGGCCACCGCGACCATGGGCTACAAGCACCACGAGCTGGACGCCCGCGAGGCCGAACGCCAGATCACCGTCCCGACGTTCATGCTCAAGACGATCCCGGGCTACGACGGCGCGCCGCGCGTGCAGGAACTGGTCCGCACCGAGATCACCGACGTCGTGGTCAAGGAGGCCTACACCGGCCCCGCTCGGCTGCAGCTGTTCCAGCACGTCCTGGCCCCGCTGGCCGACCTGCCGGTGCTGGAGGTCGTCTCCGCCAGCCACATCCTCACCGACCTGACGCTCGCTCCGGTCAAGCCGGTCTTCGACTACCTCAGCTGAAGGGGAGCACAGCATGAATGACACAGTCGTGAAGAACGCGGCAGTCGTCGGTGCCGGCACGATCGGCCTGTCCTGGACGGCGCTGTTCGCGAGCCACGGTCTCACCGTCCGCGTCACCGACCCCCGCCCGGATCTCGCCGACGCCATCGCCGAAGCGCTGAAGACGTTCGCACCGCACCTGGGCACCACCGCCGCCGAGCTGGCGAGCCGGGTGAGCATCGCCGAAAGCGTCACTGAATCAGTGAAAGAAGCGGATGTGGTGCAGGAGAACGGGCCCGAGAACGTCGAGTTCAAAAAGGACCTGTTCAAGCAGCTCGTCGAGGAAGCTCCGCAGCACGCGCTGCTGCTGAGTTCGTCGAGCGCCATCCCCTCGACCGCGTTCACCGAGGAGATCGACGGCAGCCGGGTCCTCATCGGACACCCGTTCAACCCGCCGCACCTGATCCCGCTGGTCGAGGTCGTCCCCGGCGAGCGCACCAGCGACGAGTCGGTCGAGCGGGCCGTCGAGTTCTACACCTTCCTCGGCCGGACGCCGGTCGTGGAGCGCAAGGAGATGCCCGGGTTCGTCGGCAACCGGCTGCAGAACGCGCTGAGCCGCGAGGCGATCTACCTCGTCGAGCAGGGTGTCGTGACGCCGGAAGAGCTCGACAAGGTCATCACGAACTCGCTCGGCATCCGCTGGGCCACGGTCGGGCCGTTCCTCGGCTCGCACCTCGGCGGCGGCCCCGGCGGCTACCGGCACATGGCCGAGCACATCGGCAAGTCCATGAAGAAGATGTGGGCCGGGCTGGGCACCCCCAGCCAGAGCCCCGAAGAGCAGGAACGGCTGATCGAAGCCGTCGAAACCGCTTACGGCTCCTCCACGTACTCGGACCTGGCCGAGACGCGCGACCGCAAGCAGCTCGCCGTTTTGCACGCAGTGGAGGAGAACTGACATGGAACCGCTGAAGGACAAGCTGACCGCCGACTTCTACGACTTCGAGGCGCTGCTCGCCGACGACGAGCGCAAGCTGCTCGTGAAGGCGCGCGAGTTCATGACGAACGACGTCAAGCCGCTGGTGAACGAGAACTGGGAAGCCGGCACCTTCCCGAAGGAACTCATCGGCATGTTCCGCGAAAGCGGTCTCGCCGGCCTGCCGTACGAGGGCTACGGCGAGCACAAGCCCGCCGTCAGCCACCTGCTCACCGGCATGATGGCGATGGAGATGAGCCGCACGGACGCGTCCGTGGCGACGTTCTTCGGTGTCCACAACGGACTCGCGATGTACTCGATTTACAGCGGTGGAAGCCAGGAACAGCGCGACCGCTGGCTGCCCGAGATGGCGGCGATGGACAAGATCGGCGCGTTCGCGATGACCGAGCCGCTCGGCGGGTCCGACGTGGCCGGTGGCATGCGCACCACGGCCAAGCGGACCGGAGACACCTGGATCCTCAACGGCGCGAAGAAGTGGATCGGCAACGCGACCTTCGCCGACTACGTCGTCGTGTGGGCCCGCGACCTGGACGACAACCACGTCAAGGGGTTCGTCGTCGAGAAGGGCATGCCCGGCTTCGTGCCGGAGAAGATCCAGGGCAAGACGGCGTTCCGGATCGTCGAGAACGCCGAGATCACCCTGACCGACGTCCGCGTGCCGGAGGCGAACCGCCTGCAGGGCATCGACTCCTTCCGCGACGTCGCCGAGATCCTGCGCGCCACCCGCGGCGGGGTCGCCTGGCAGGCGCTGGGCGTGATGATCGGCGCCTACGAAGCCGCGCTGGCCTACTCGCAGGAGCGCAAGCAGTTCGGCCGCCCGATCGCGCGGTTCCAGCTGGTGCAGGACCTGCTCGTGAAGAGCCTCGGCAACATCACCGCGTCGTGGGGCATGCTGGTGCAGCTCGCCCGCCTGCAGGACGCCGGGATCTTCAAGGACGAGCAGTCGTCGCTGGCCAAGGCGTTCGTCACTTCGCGGATGCGCGAGGTCGTCGCCTGGAGCCGGGAGATCTTCGGCGGCAACGGGATCGTGCTCGAATACGACGTCGCGCGGTTCTTCGCCGACGCCGAAGCGATCTACTCGTTCGAGGGCACGCGCGAGATGAACACCCTGATCGTCGGGAAGGCGATCACGGGGCAGTCCGCGTTCGTGTGACGGGCTAGTTCACGCAGCCGGCGGCCGTACTGGTCGCCGGCTGCTTGCTGTCCGGCGTCCGGGTGGTGGTCGCCGCGACCGGCTTGACGCCGCCGGTCGTGTCGTCGCCCGAGGCCTGGACCGCGGGCGTGCTGATCGCCGTGCGCACGAACTGCTGGACCTGCGCCGGGTCGACCTTCACCGCGTCGCCGTCGGACGGCGTCTGCAGCGACAGGCTCTGCACCGGGATGGTGGCGAACGCGATCGCGCCCGAGGTCATCCCCCGCAGCTGCTGCGCGAAGCTCAGGACGTCCCAGCCCTTGTCCAGCACCACGGCGCCCTGCACCGCGCCGACCAGCGAGTTCAGCTTCGAGACGTCGGTGAAGGTGCCCGCGTTCAGCACCTTCTTCGCCATCCCGGACAGGAACGCCTGCTGCCGCGCGATCCGGTCGAGGTCGCCGTTGGCCAGGCCGTGGCGCTGCCGGACGAACGCGAGCGCCTGTGCCCCGGACAGCGTCTGCGGTCCGGCCGCGAAGTCCGCGCCCGAGTAGCTGTCGTGCACCGGCGCCTTGAGGCAGACCTCGACGCCGCCGACCGCCTGCGACAGCGCGTCGAACCCGGCGAGGTTGATCGCCGCGTAGTGGTTGATGGTCAGCCCGGTGAACTTCTCGACGGTCTGGATCGCCGTCTTCGCGCCCGCCGCGTTCGCCGCGACCTCCAGCTGCGCGCCGCTCAGGCCTTCGGCGCGCAGACCGGACATCGAGGCGTTCTTGCCGCGGCTGTACGCCGAGTTGATCTTGTGCTTGCCGTACCCGCCCGCGATGTCCACATAGGAGTCGCGCGGGATGGAGATGGCGGTGGCCGCCGCGCCGCCGGCCGGGATGTGCACGACGATCATCGTGTCGGTGGTGTCGCCGCCGTCGTCGCTGCTGCCGGCGTGCAACGCGTCGAGCACGTTCTGCGGCAACGGGTTGCCGTACGCGTCCGTGCGCGCGTCGATCCCGACGAGCAGGATGTTCTGGGCCGCTTTGAGCGGTTCGCCGGGAATCGCGTCCTGCTCGTCGATCTGCGCCGAGGGCGGGATGACGTCCGCGGTGACGATGCCCGCGTCCAGCTTGCTCAGCTGCGTCCACGCGTACCCGGTGGCGGCGAGCACCAGCGTCGACACGACGCCGATGGCCACGCGCCCGCCGATGCGGCGCCCCCGGGACGACAGCAGCACGACACTTCCCCTTGCTTCCCTCGGGTGGATCCCCTCCTTCGAGGATCACCGGGTTAGCTGGGAATCACCTGAGAAAATTGTAGGAAGGTCGTGACGCTGCCCGATCGGCCGAGCCGGTTCGAGCCGATCGGTCGGTTTTCGCTACGGACCGCACCGGCGCGCGCACGGGAAAGTGCTGTGGCGCTGGCCACAGCGGCCGGCTCAGCGGGGCATGCGGCGCCAGATCGCGCGCGGCAGGAGGCGCATCGCGAAGAACACCGGGCGGAGCACGCCCGGCACCCACACGACGCCGCGGCCCCGCCGCAACGCCGCCGCCGTCGCCTCCGCCACCTGGTCCGGGGTGCTCGAGAACGGTGCCGGCGCCATGCCGTCGGTCATCCGGCCGACCACGAAGCCCGGGCGGACCAGCAGCAGGCGGACACCCGAGCCGTGCAGGGCGTCGGCGAGGCCGCTCGCGAAGCCGTCGAGACCGGCCTTCGCCGAGCCGTAGACGTAGTTCGCGCGGCGCACGCGGATCCCGGCCACCGACGAGAACACCACCAGAGTGCCGTGGCCCTGGGCGCGCAGCAGGTTCGCGGCGTGGGTCAGCACGCCGACCTGGGCGACGTAGTCGGTGTGCACGACCGCCGCGGCGTGGGCGGCGTCGGTTTCCGCGCGGGACTGGTCGCCGAGGATGCCGAAGGCGAGCACCACCGTCTCCAGGGGCCCGTGCTCGGCCGCCACCTTCTCCAGGAAGGGGCCATGCGCGGCGAGGTCGTCGGCGTCGAAGTCCGCGGTCTCGACGGCTTCGGCGCCGGCCTCGCGCAGCGCGGCGACCTCCGCGGTCAGGTCCGCGCCCGGCCGCGCGGCCAGCACGAACCGCCGGGTGTCCCCGCTGACCAGGCGTTTCGCCAGGGCCAGCCCGATTTCACTGCGTCCGCCCAGCACCAGCACCGTTCCGCTCACGGCAGCAGTCTTGCAGCCCGGGTGCGCTAGCGTGCCCGGGTGGGTCGCACTCCGGACTTCGAGACGCTCGTCGCGCGGCACCGCCGGGAGATCCAGGTGCACTGCTACCGGATGCTCGGCTCGCTGAGCGACGCCGAGGACCTGGCGCAGGAGACGTTCCTGCGGGCGTGGAAAGCGCGCGACGGCTTCGAAGGCCGGGCGAGCGCGCGCACGTGGCTGTACCGGATCGCGACGAACGCGTGCCTCGACGTCCTCGCCCGGCGGCCCCGGCGGGTGCTGCCCGATCAGCTCGGGCCGGCCGGGGAGCCGGACGGGCCGATCGCGGCCGCCGACCTGCCGTGGCTCGAGCCGTACCCGGACCGGCTGCTCGACGGGGCCGGGCCGGACGACGCCGTCGTCGACCGGGAGACCATCGAGCTCGCCTACCTGGCCGCGCTCCAGCACCTGCCGCCCCGGCAGCGGGCGGCGCTCGTCCTGCGCGACGTGCTCGGCTGGCCGGCGAAGGAGACGGCGGCGGCGCTGGAGACGAGCGTGGCTTCGGCGAACAGCGCGCTCCAGCGCGCGCGGACGACGTTGCGTGAGCGGCTGCCCGCGCGCCGTGCCGAGTGGACGGCCGGCGACCCGACGGCCGAGGAAGCCGCGCTGCTCAAGCGGTTCATCGCCGCGTACGAGAACGGCGACCCCGCCGCGGTCGCGCAGTTGCTGCGCGAAGACGCCCAGGCGATCATGCCGCCGTACACGCTTTGGTTCGACAACCGCGCGTCGATCATCCGGGCGCTGTCGCTCTCGATGGACCCGGCGTCGCCGCACTGCATCGGGCGGTTCCGGATGCGGCCGGTCCGCGCCAACCGCCGCCCGGCCGTGGCCACCTACCTGCGGCGGCCGGGCGAGGACGGCTTCCGGTGGTTCGGGATCAGCGTGCTGACGGTCGAAGACGGGCTGATCACGGCGATGGCCGCGTTCGAGTCGGTGCCGGCCGCCGCCTGGGACCTGCCCGAAACGTGGCCGGGTGAGCACGCGTCGTGGTGAACGCGATCCCGGTGCGCAGCGAATAGCGACCCGAACGCGGACGTGAAAAAGCCCGGGCGGGTGATTCGCACAGGAATCACCCGCCCGGGCACGCACACTCCCGGATCCATTTTCTTCCGGATTCGGTGTTATTGCTCGAGGCCGCCGGGAGAGGTCACCGGGCGGCGGTCAGGCCACTCGGTGCCGCTGCGGCGCGGTGCGCGCCAGCCGGCGTCGGTCCTCGGCGGTGGTCCCGCCGAAAACACCGTGGTCGAGCCCGTTGTCGAGCGCGTAGCCGAGGCATTCGGCGCGCACCGGGCAGCGTGCGCACACGGCCTTGGCCTGCACTGTCTGCCGGGCGCCGGGGCCTACCGCGGAGATCGGGAAGAACAGTTCCGGGTCCTCGTCCTTGCAGGCCGCGAGTTCCGCCCAGCCCGTCATCGTGGCTTCCATTTCCTTCAGTCACCTCCTTCGGTTCTTCTGTTTCCCATTGTCATCGCGCGTCAACCGACTTGACCGCCGCGGACGCGCGAGCATATCCGCATCGGTCAAGGGGTTTTGGCTTCGGTCCCCGGCTCACCCTCCGGGCAACCAAGACTGCAACACATGAGAGTACGCCCTTCTTCCCGGGATCTCGATGTCGATCACGTCACCCGATCGGCGCGGCCACGCCCCGCGCGAGCCGGCCGCTCCGGCGCCGGTGGGTGCCGGCCATCGCCTCGGTCAGCAGCTGCGGCCGACGGGTCTCTTCCTTGCTCCACACGGCTTTCCACCCCAGGCGCGGCCGAAACACGGCCGGCCGGCCTGTGCGGTGCCGTCGTCGGCGGCGCCCCGGCTCCCGGCGGGGGCGCGGCGACCGGAATCCGCCGTTCGCGGACCCGGCCGGTGCCGATCGGCGCCCGGGCGCGCGGACGTCCGCACCGGGTTTTCGATCACGTCTCGGTGGGTCATCGAGCCCGGGTACCCGACTTGTCCGTCGTCATTCGTCACGAGGTGTCACCAAGGAGAAGCGCGCCATTACTCCTACCGGGGAGTCTTGATCGAATCGTTACACGTAGCGGTCACCTCGGCGCACCTGTCCTTGTGGAGGCGAGGGGTGGTGAGGGGTCCGTGGGCGGTCACGACGATTTCGACGCGTTCTTCCGCGCCGACTTCGCGCCGCTGGTGGCGTTCCTCTGCAAGGCCGGGTTCGAGGTCGAGACCGCGCGGGACGCGGCCGCCGAAGCGATGGTCCACGCGCTGGAGGCGTGGCCGACCGTCGACGACCCGCGCGCGTGGGTCCGCCGGGTCGCGGGGCGGCTGCTCGACGGCGTGGGGGACGCGCGGGCGGACTGGACCCTGGCGGGCGATCCGCGGGACGACGACGAGCTCACCGGGCTGGTCGACCAGCACGCCGGGCTCATCGAGCTGCTCGCGTCGCTGCCCGGCAGGCAGCGGATGGTCCTGGCGTGGTCCCTCGACGGGTTCTCCCCGGCGCAGATCGCGGAGGCCCTGCGGATCGCACCGGCGACCGTCCGGTCCACCCTCCGGCACGTGCGGGAGCGCCTCCGGCGCCTCCGGGTCGCCCGACCCGGTGACCAGCGGGACAGGGAAAGGTGAGCACCATGCCGGCAACCGAGTACGGGGACCGGGCGATCACCGAGCTGCTGCGGGAGTCCAACACCGCGCTGCACGACTCGCTGCGGGCCGGCCTCGACGTGGAAGGCACCCTGCTGCGGGTGCGCAGCAGGGTGCTCGTCCGGGAGATCGCCGCGGCGCAGCCCGCCGACGCGTTCCCGTCGCACTGGCGACGGCACGACGAGCCGGTCGCGGACGCGATCGCCGGCGACGACGCCGCGACCGCCCGGCTGCTGGCCACCATCCGCCCGCTGGTGGTGCGCTACTGCCGGGCCCGCGTCGGGCGCCACGAGCGTTCGTTCGCTTCGGCCGACGACGTCGCGCAGGAGGTGTGCCTCGCCGTGCTCACCGCGCTGCCCTCCTACCGCGACCAGGGCCGGCCGTTCCTCGCGTTCGTCTACGGCATCGCCCAGCACAAGGTGGCCGACGCCCACCGCGCCGCGGCGCGCAACCGCACCGACCCGGTCCCCGAGATCCCGGACGGGGTCAGCGAAGCCGTCGGCCCCGAGCAGCGGGCGCTGCGGTTCGAGCTGAACGAGCGGCTGGCCAAGCTGCTGGACGTGCTCCCGGCGAAGCAGCGCGAAATCGTCGTGCTGCGGATCGTGGTCGGGCTGTCGGCGGAGGAGACGGCCGCGGCGGTCGGCTCGACCCCCGGCGCCGTCCGCGTCGCCCAGCACCGCGCGCTCGGGCGCCTCCGAAGACTCCTGGGCGACGAGGACTGACTCAGCGCCGCACCCGCTCCAGGACGAACTCCGCCAGCGCCGCCGCCGGACCGGCCATCGACTCCCTGGCCAGCAGCATGAACTCGATGTCGCCGGGTTCGGGCAGGCCGTCGAGCTCGATGAGGTCGGCCGGGACGAGGCTGCGCGCGTGCAGGGTGACGCCGAGCCCGGCCGCCGCCGCGGCGCGCAGACCGGTCAGGCTCGACGTCTGGCACGCCGCGCGCCATTCGAGGCCGGCGCGTTCGAGGCACTCCACCGCCAGCTGCCGCGTGATCGACGGCATCGGGTACTGCACCAGTGGCACCGGCTCACCGGGCTCCAGCACCGTGGCCGCCGAGCCGATCCAGACCAGCGGCTCCCGCCAGAGCAGCCGCCCGTGGTGCGCGCCCGGGCGGCGCTTGCCCAGCACCAGGTCCAGCTGCCCGGCGCGCAGCCGCTGCGCGAGGACGTCCGAGAGCTCGACCGTCAGCTCGACGTCCACCAGCGGATGGCTGCGGCGCAGCCGGTGCAGGATCTCCGGCAGCTCGCCGAGCGCGAAGTCCTCGGACACGCCGAACCGGACGCGGCCGCGCAGTTCGGCGCCGCGGAAGTGCCGCTCCGCGCGTTCTTCGGTGTCGACGACCGTCTGCGCGAACCCCAGCATCGCCTGCCCGCGCGCGGTGAGCTCGACGGTGTGGGTGTCGCGGGCGAACAGCAGCCCGCCCGAGTCGCGCTCGAGCCGCCGGACGTGCTGGCTGACGGTCGGCTGCCCGACGCCCAGCCGCCGCGCGGCCGCGGTGAAGCTGCGCGTCTCGGCGACGGCGAGGAAGGAGCGGCACAGGCGCGGGTCCAGCACGGCAGCACTTTATCGTGATTCGCGATGACAGTCAGTCCGGTCATCGGGGTTCACAATGAACGCGGGGCCGCCGACAATGGCCGTGGAAGGAGATCCATGTCCCGGTTGCGTCTCGACCCGTTCGTCCTCGCCATCCTCGCCACCGTCGGCGTCGCCACGCTGTTGCCCGCTTCGGGCGCGGTGGCCGCCGGTTTCGGCACCGCCACCACGATCGCCGTCGGGCTGCTGTTCTTCCTGTACGGCGCCCGGCTGTCCACGCAGGAAGCCCTCGACGGGCTGCGGCACTGGCGGCTGCACGCGGTCGTGCTCGGCGCGACGTTCGTGCTGTTCCCGCTGCTCGGCCTGGCGCTGTTCGCGCTGCCGTCGTCGGTGCTGCCCGCCCAGCTGGCCGCCGGGGTGCTGTTCCTCGCGGTGCTGCCCTCGACCGTGCAGTCGTCGATCGCGTTCACCTCGATCGCCCGCGGCAACGTCGCGGCGGCGATCTGCAGCGCGTCGCTGTCCAACTTGGCCGGGATCGTGCTCACGCCGCTGCTGGTGGCGCTGCTGCTCGCGGGCGACGGCGCCGGCGTCGACGGTTCGGCCGTGCTCGGGATCGTGCTGCAGCTGCTGGCGCCGTTCGTGGCGGGCCAGCTGGCGCGGCGCTGGATCGGCGGCTGGATCTCCGCGCACGCGGCGCCGCTGAAGCTGGTCGACCGCGGGTCGATCCTGCTGGTGGTCTACACGGCGTTCAGCGCGGGCATGGTCGAAGGCATCTGGCACCGGCTCGACCTCGGTCACCTGCTGGTGCTGGTGGCGGTGTGCGGCGTGCTGCTGGCGGTCGTGCTGGCCGCGACCGGCTGGGGCGCCCGGCTGCTGGGTTTCGCCCGCGCGGACCGGATCACCATCGTGTTCTGCGGGTCGAAGAAGAGCCTGGCGAGCGGCCTGCCGATGGCGACGGTGCTGTTCGGGCACGCGCAGGTGGGGCTGATCGTGCTGCCGCTGATGCTGTTCCACCAGATCCAGCTGATCGTCTGCGCGACGCTCGCTCGGCGCTACGCCGCTTCGGAAGAGCGGGAACTCGTGCCCGCCTGACCGATGAGTTCCGCCGGCCCCGCTCGTCGGTACCGGTGTCACCCACCGGAAGGCGGCACGCATGGCCCAGGTCCTGTTCCACATCACGATGTCCCTCGACGGCTTCGTCGCCGGCCCCGCCGACGACATGTCCTGGCTCCGGGGTTTGCCCACCGGCCCGAACCCGGTCGTCGAGCGATTGCTGGGCGAGCTCGGCGCGGTCGTCATGGGACACAACACGTACGCCCCGGCGACGACGGCGGAGGGCGAGGTCTACGGCGGGCGCGTCCGGGTCCCGGTCTTCGTGGTGACCCGCGACGACCCGGCTTCGGCCGAGCCGGGGTTCACCTTCGAGCCGGACCTGCGGACGGCGGTCACTTCGGCGTCCTCGGCGGCGGGCAACGGTTGTGTCGCGGTGCTGGGCCCGACGACGGCCCGCCGCTGCCTGGAGGCGGGCCTGCTCGACGAGGTCCTGGTCCACGTGGCCCCGATCCTCCTCGGCGACGGGGTCCGGCTCTTCGACCACCCGGGCGGCACGCAGATCCGCCTGCAGCCGGTGGAGCTGAGCACGGCCGGGGGTTTCGGGACGTTCCGGTACCGGGTCGGGTCCGTTGTGGACAGTCGAGCGTAACGGCGGCAGGCGGCGGAGCGATCCCGGTGGCGACGTTCCCAGGGGAGGATCCACCATGGCACTTCAGGTTCGAACCGCACTCGCCGCGCTGGGCGGCGCGCTCGTGGTCACCGCGGGCGCGGTCGCCTTCGCGGGCGCGTCCGCCGCCGTCGGCCCGGCACCGGCTCCGACCGTCCAGGCGGCGCAAGCCACCTGCGTGACCGACGGCAACGGCTTCTGCACGGTCACCCACACCCTCGGCAAGGTGCCGGAGGCGGTCGTGGTGTCGGCGAACACGCCCGGGCCCTTCAACGCGTTCATGCTCAACACGGTGCAGGGCTCGTTCACGGCGACCACGTTCCAGGTGCGGGCGATGTTCACCCAGACCGCGCCGAAGACGTTCGGCCAGATCTGGTTCACCTACGCGGCTTACGGCGCGGCGGCGGCACCGCCAACCACGACTCCCAAGCCGCCGACGACGACCGCTCCGCCGACCACCACGCCCATCACGACCCCCACCGAACCGCCGACCCCCACCACCTCCGGCGGCGGCACCTGAGCGGAATCCGCGGCCTTGGCCTTGCTCCGCAACGACTTCCGTCACCGGGGGTGCGGAGAAGGCTTGTCCCGCAGTTCCTCCGCCAGTATCGCGTCGACGCGCGAGCCCGCCCGGAACAGGGCTCGCGCGGCGGCGCGGATCAAGAATCCGAGTGCGCACAGCAAGACCAGCACGAGGCCGACGACCACGGGGTTCGCCACGAGCGCCTCCCGGTACTGGTGTGCGAGGAAGCCCAGGCCCGCCCCCGCCGTGAACGCGTCCAGCAGCGCCAGCCGGCACGCCCGGCGGTCGGGCGGGGTGGCTGCCGCCATCGGTCCCTCCCGCCGTTCCGTTCAGCGGTGACGCCCTTGCAACCTAGACGAGCGTGCGCCGGTCGGCGGCCACTTCAACCTGTTTGGCCTACCGGATCTGCCCGGATGGCCGCTGTGATAACTTGAAGCGAACTGAGACTTCTGTGCGGAAGCAAATCCGCGTGCCGGGGTCAGGGGGCGGTAGCTCAGTTGGTTAGAGCAGGGGACTCATAATCCCTTGGCCGCGGGTTCGAGCCCCGCCCGCCCCACCATTTCCCCACTGCGCCGAACCGTCCACTCCGGACTCCTCAGCGCACCCGGTCGTAGACCACCGCCGTCTCCCCCAGCTCACCCGTCTCGTGGTGGGTCAGCCGCCACTTCGACGCGGGCAGGCCGTCGTCGAACAGCCTCGGCCCGCCGCCCGCGATTTCGGGGCAGACCATCAGGTACAGCCGGTCCAGCGCGTCCGCCTCGAGCAGCGCCTTGATGACGCTCGCGCTGCTGTTGACCAGGATCTCGCCCGCCCCCGACGCCTTGAGCTCGGCGACGACGTCCGCGGCCGGCGCGTTCACCAGCCGGGTGCGCTCCCACGGGGCCTCGGCCAGCGTGGTCGAAAAGACCACCTTCTCCACGTCCACCAGCCACTTCGCGTAGCTGCGGTCGCGCGGGTCGGCGTTCTCGTCCGCGGCCACCGTCGGCCAGAAGCCGAGGAAGCCCTCGGCGTTGCGGCGGCCGAGCACCGCCGTCGTCGCGCCTTCCCAGATGCGGGTGAGGTGGCGGCGCGCGACGTCGGTCATCGCGTACGTGACGATCGCGCCCATGTCGGCGGGCCCGGCGGGGCCGTGGTAGCGGCCGTCGAGGGTGATGCTCAGGTTCGCGGTCACCTTGCGGTCGGTCATGGTGGTCAGCCCTTCTCGATGAGCACTGCGGTGAGGTTGTCGAGGACCTGGCCCCAGCCGGTTTCGATGCCGGCGATGGCGGACAGGGCCTCGGTGGTCGTGGCGGTGATGCGCAGGCCGAGGCGCAGCCGGGTGCCCTCGGGGACTTCGGTGAACGTCAGGTCGTAGTGGCCGGTGAACGAGGCCGGGCCCGGCACCGCGAGGTCGAACGCCAGGTGCCGGGGTTCGTCGGCGACGTGGACCTTCCCTTCGGAGCGGTATTCGCCGTCGGCGTCGCGGTAGGCGATCACGGCCCGCCCGCCCGGCCGCGGCTCGATGCCGCAGTCGGTGAGCGTCAACGGCGCCGGAACCCACCACGACGCCAGCAGGTCCGGGTCGGTCCAGTACCGCCAGAGGGTCTCGCGTGACACGGGCAGCAGGCGGTCGAACGCGAACTCGCGCCCGTCCGCCCAGCGGTCCCGGCCGGCGGCCGCCGAGTCCGCCTCGATGGCCGCCCGGTAGCGCGCGACGACGTCCCGCTCACCCGCGTGGCCCGCGGTGGCCTCGGCCAGTTCTCGCAGCCGGCCCGCGAAGGCGGCGAGCGGCTCCGCCTCGAGGGCGTAGACGCGGCGCTGCCCCAGCGGGAAGACGGTGACGAGACCGGCCCGGGCAAGGGTCTGCAGGTGCTTCGTGGTCTGCGGTTGCCGCAGCCCGGTCAGCTCGGCGAGCTCGCCGACCGAGCGGGGGCGCTCGGCCAGGAGTTCGACGATGCGCCACCGCGCGGCGTCCCCGAGTGCTGCTGCGATCCCGTCCATGCAGCAGAGTATTCACCAAGCAGAATATTCATGTCAAGGAATATCTTGGTCGGGTAGCCAGCGCAGCCCGTAGGCGTACCCGAGCTGGGGCGCGGCGAAGTCCTGCGCCACCTCGCCGGCGCCGTCGAGGTCCAGCGGCGCGCCCGGCTGCGGCGGGTCGGCGAGCACCGAGGGCGCGACGCGGTCCAGGCGCCACACCGACCGCGGCGGCCGGTCCGGGTCGAAGCGCACGCGGACCGTGAACGACTCGCACGTCACCAGCGGCACGAACGTGTAGGACGACCGGATCGGGCGGCCGTCCTGGACCCGCAGGACCAGCGAATACGTGTGGCTGTCGCCGCGGGACAGCGGCCGCGGCAGGTCGAGCAGCCAGCGGAAGTGCCGCTGGCCCTCCCGGCTCCGGTCGCTGATCCGGACGCCGTGCTGGGCGTCGGCGGCGACGTGCCGCTCGCCGTCCAGGCCGTCGTCCGCGCGGGGCACGGTGAACTGCGCGGAGATCCGGCGGAGCCCGTCCTGGGTCGCCACGATCACGCGTTCCTCGATCAGCTCCGGCTCGGCGGTGTCCAGCCGCAGGAGCGCCTTGAGCCGTTTGACGAACCAGCCCCGGTCCGGATCGGGTGCGCCTTCGCCGGGCTGCGAGCCGGCCTGGATTTCGGCGGCGAGCCGGACGAAGGCGCGGTCGATGCGGCGCCGCGCCGTGCGTTCGGAGACCTGGAGGCGCTCGGCGAGGATGGTGACCCGGTCACTGAGCCGGGCGTGCTGCGTTCCGGTGGCGATGCCGAGCGCGACGTTCACCGCCAGCCGGTCGGCTTCCGGGAAATCCGCGATCGCGGCCGAAATCATTTCACGGAGAACTCGCCGCGCGTCGCGGTCGCTCGCCGTCCGGTGGATTTCGCACCAGCCCGAGACGAGCGGCCCGAGCCGGCTCCGCAGCCGATCGGCTTCCAATCCCCAGCCGCGCCGCAAAGTGGTGAGTTCCCGGAGCAAACCGTCCTCGTGTGCCATGGGAATTCGATTGTGGCACGCGGACTTCCGGGCGATCGGGCGTACTCGATGCGCCGATCAGGTGATTCCGGGTTGGCCAGTGCCTGGCCATTTCCGCTGTGATTCGGCCTGCGCGCGGCCCTTTCCGGTTCGCCGCCTGTCCGACCATTTTCCCGTCGACGACATCGGGAGGACGGGTTGCTCGACAGCACCGACGTCGCGGGGGTCCGCCGGCTGGCCCGCGACGGCCTGCTCGCCGGCTCGGCCGCCGGCGCGACGCCCGGCGTCCGCGCCCGGCTGTGTGGCGCGGTCTACAGCGTGGCGTGGCCGCTGGTGTTCACGCGGATCACCAAGCCGCTGGAACGTCGCCGGCGGCACCCGGACTGCGCGCGCGGCCTCGAGTGGCTGCGCCCCGACTGCCTCGACCGCTTCCACGACGACGTCGAGGCGGTGGTGGAGCACGCGCTGCGGCGCGCGACCGACCCGATCGAGAACCTCGAAGGCTGGCTGGCCACCCGCCTCAACCCGGCGACGGTCGACGCCCACCGGCGCCGGCGCGGCGAAATCGGGGCCCTGCAACGCCCTCGCCTCCCGTCCTGGCTGGGCGACGCCCTCGCCGGCGACGCCTGGTTGTGCGACCTGGCGGTGCAGGTCCTGACCTGGGCCGGCGTCCCGACGACGGCGGGCGCCGAGCTGTGGCCCCTGGACGCGTGGGCCGCGCGGCGCACCGAGGTGACCGGCGAGGCGGTGGCCGACCGCGACACGATCGACCGCGAAGTGCGGAAGGTGCTGACGGCGATGCGCTCCCACCCGAAGTGGTACGCCGAACACGTCGAGCGGCCACTGGGCCACAAGCGCGCCCCGGTGGCCCCGATGCCGGCGGACAACGCGGCGGAGCTGCCGGCGCTGGAGCTGGTCGGCCCGGACGAGATCGAGGACGCGCAGCTGGTGGAACTGGCCGAGCGCGCACTGGCGGCGATCGAGACCCGCCTGGCCCGCGGCGACCCCCCGGAGGAGGTGGTCACGGCCGTGCTCCGCGTGCTGTTCGGCGCGGCGGGAGTGGGCGACTCCACCCGCGACGACTGGCTGGCGACCGCACTCGCGGACCGGGAGCGGCTCGACGGGATCGTGGCGACGGTGCTGGCCATCCTGGACCGCTGAGGGCGATCGGCCGCACCGTCCGGGTCGACTGCGCGGCTCGGGTCGGCTGCGTGGTCCGGCGCGGCTGTCCTGCGCAGATCGGCTGCGCGGTCCGGGGCGGCCGCGCGGCACAGGCCGGCTGCGTGGTCCAGGGCGGCCGCGCGGCGCAAGTCGCCTACCCGACGCAGGTCGGCTGCCCAACGCAGGGTGGCTGCGCGGCACAGGTCGGCTGCGTGGTCCGGGGCGACTGCGCAGCGCGGGTCGACTACCCGGTCCGGGTCGGCTGCCTGGTCCGGGGCGGCCGCGCGGCGCGAGTCGCCCGCCCGACACAGGTCGCCTGCGCGGTGCAAGTCGCCGGCCCGACGCGAGTCGCCTGCTCGACGCACCTCGACTGCGCGGTGCAAGTCGCCTGGCCGACCCAGGTCGGCCGCCCGGCGCAAGTCCCCCGCCCGACGCAGGTCGGCTGCCCGACGCGAGTCCCCCGCCCGACGCAAATCGGCCGCACGACGCGGGTCCGCCTGCGCGGCGCAGGTCGGCCGCACAACGCAAGTCGCCTCCCCGGCCAGGTCCCCCGCCCGACGCAAATCGGCCGCACGACGCGGGTCCGCCTGCGCGGCGCAGGTCGGCCGCACAACGCAAGTCGCCTCCCCGGCCAGGTCCCCCGCCCGACGCAAATCGGCCGCACGACGCGGGTCCGCCTGCGCGGCGCACGCCGGATGCACAACGCAAGTCGCCTCCCCGGCCAGGTCCCCCGCCCGGCGCAAATCGGCCGCACGGCGCGGGTCCGCCTGCGCGGCGCAGGTCGGCCGCACAGCGCAAGTCGCCTGCCCGGCCCAGGTCGCCCGCCCAACGCAAGTCGGCTGCCAGCGCGGGCCGGCTGTGCGGCGCACGTCGGATCGGGCCGAGCCGGCCGCGCGTCGGGACACCGGACCCGGGCACCTAAGCCGACTTGGGCGGGGCCGTCCGGCCGAGCTCGGTCAGCCAGCTCCGGCGTGCCTCGAACACGCGCGTCAGCACCTCAGGTGGGCAGCCCGCGGCCTCGACTCGCCGGTGGGCGGCGGTCAGTTCGGCCAGCAGGAGCGCGCGGATCGCCGCACGGGCGGGGTCCGGGATTCTTCTGAGCGGGGCCGTTTCGGTCACCCCGGCCTCCTCTCCACCGCCCCGGCACACCGCCGGCGGCCCAGACTTGACCTGACGGACACGTCAGCGCCACCACGCCGGTCGAGGCACCGGGAGCTGCAGCGGGCAACCCGCGTGGCGGCCCGTCCAGCACTCCGCCAGCCAGCTCGTCAGGGCCACCGGCCCGAGCAGGCTGTCCTCCCACACCGGCGTCAGCTCGCCTGCCCGGCGCAGGACCGCTTCGGCCGTGCCGCAGAACGACACGATCGCCGCGATCGCCGCGTCGGCTCGCTCTTCCGGCCAGGTGACCGCGGCTCTCGGGAGCCGGGCCGGGATGGCCAAGCCCGTGGCGATGGTGCATTCGCGCGCCAGCTGCAGGGCGAGGTCGAACTCGACGGATTCGGCGTGGCGCTGCCGGGCTCGCCACCGGGGCGAAGCCGCGGCCGCGAACAGCCCGGCCAGCCGGGCGGCGGCCAGCCCGTCCCACACCGTCAGGAGCACCGCGCGTCTGTCCGCCGGGGAGGCGACGGCGAGCTCGTGGGTGACGGCGCTGAGCCAGGCACACGGATCCTTGACTTGACGATCGACGACGACAGTCACGGCAGCCAGTTTCCCACCGGGGGCCCGCGATGAACCCGAGATGATCATGGTTCACCCGAGGACCACCCGGACGGTGGCGAACCGTTGAGCGGCCCGGTAACTCCATCGGGCACTCCACGTGACCGAATCGTCACCGCTGTGCGACCATGTCGGCGCTCAGTGCCGAGCACGCCCCTCCCGACCGCCCTCCGCGAAAGGCCGCCACCGAGTGATCAAGATCAGCAAGAGCCGGGCCGGCACCCAGCGCGTCACCTTCAGTCTCCCGCTCGCCGCACCGCCCGGACGGGTGAGCGTCGTGGGATCGTTCAACGACTGGACGCCCGGCCGCCACCACCTCACCCCGCGCTCCAACGGCCGCCGCTCGGCGTCGGTGGACGTCACCCCCGGCACGGTGCTGCACTTCCGCTACCTCGGGGAGGACGGCCACTGGTTCGACGACCCCGACCTGGCCGACCGCGCCGACGGCAACTGCGTCTGCACGACCGCCTGACGCCGCACGCGCGGGTCCGGGGAGCTTCAGGACCGGCGGCGCCGCTTGCCCGCGCCGCCGCCGGTGCGCCGGGCCGGCTTCGGGGGCGACGGCTTCCGCACCGGACGTTTGCGCTCAGCCGACGCCGGAGCCGCAGCAGGAGCCGGAGCACGGCCGCGCGTGCTGTTGACCGTGCGGCCGCGGACGATGCCGATGAACTGCTCCATCAGGTCGGTCGTCTCGTCCTCCAGCCACGACAGCGCCACGCTCGACTGCGGCGCGTCCGCGAGCGGCCGGTAGGTCAGGTCGCGGCGGTGGTGCAGGCGGGCCAGCGACTGCGGGACGACGAGCACCCCGACGCCGGCCGCCACGAGCTCGATCGCGTCCGCCGTCGTCTCCGGGCGCGAAACCGCGGGGCGGCCCGGCAAGGAAGACCACTCCAACGTGTCGTCCAGGGGATGCAGCACCACGTCGTCGGCCAAGTCCACGGTGGACACTTCGTCCGCCGCCGCGATCAGGTGGTCCTTGGCCACCACGACCACGGTCGTCTCGGTGTAGAGCGGGATCGCGTGCAGGCCCTCGCGGTCGATCGGCGAGCGCAGCAGCGCCGCGTCCGCTTCGCGCGCGCGGAGCAGGGCCGTCGCGTCCGCCGCGGCCACCGGGACCAGGGTCAACGGGACCGCCGGCACGCGCTCGGCCCAGGTCCGCACCCACTTGGCGGGGGTCGCTCCGGGAACGTAGGCGAGGCGGAACGAGGTCACCGGGTCAGGTTACCGGGCACCCGGCTGGCTACCCTGGACGGCATGACGTCGCACAAAACCGCCCAGACCATGAAGCCCGCGACGGCGGCGAAGAAACTGGGCGTGTACCTCGAAGCCACCCCCGCGGAGTTCCAGGAGGGTGTCGTCTCCCGCGACGAACTGAACGCGCTGCAGGCCGACCCGCCCGAATGGCTGCAGGAGCTGCGCCGGAACGGGCCGCACCCGCGACCGGTCGTCGCGGCGAAGCTGGGCGTCTCCATCGGCGGCCTCACGCGCGGCGGCATCACCGAAGCGCTCACCACCGACGAGATCGACGCGCTGAAGGCGGACAGCCCCGACTGGCTGGTGCGGGAACGCGCCACGCAGGCCGAAGTGCGCAAGGAAACCGTGCGGGTGAAGGAGAAGAACCGCTGACCACCCGGGCGGAGGCGGCGCGCCTCGACGCGGACGACGAGCTGGCGGCCTTCCGCGAGCGGTTCGTCCCGATCACCGATCCCGGCGTCGTCGCCTACCTGGACGGCAATTCGCTCGGCCGTCCCCTGCGCGCCACCGCGGACCGGCTGCAGCAGCTCGTCGCCGAAGAGTGGGGCGGCCGGCTGATCCGGTCGTGGGAAGAGCGCTGGCTGGCGCTGCCCGAAGCGATCGGGGACGAGCTCGGCCGCGTCGCGATCGGCGCCGCGCCCGGCCAGACGATCGTCGCCGACTCGACGTCCGTGTGCCTCTACAAGGTGCTGCGCGCGGCCGTCGCGCTGCGGCCGGGGCGCGACGAGATCGTCACGGACACCGCGAACTTCCCCACCGACCGGTTCCTGGTCGAGAGCGTCGCCGCCGAACTCGGGCGCACGGTTCGGTGGATCGAGGCCGGCGACGTCGGCCCCGAAGACGTCGCGGCGGTGACCGGGCCGCGCACCGCGGCGGTCGTGCTGTCCCATGTGGACTACCGCTCGGCCGCGATCGCCGACCTGGCCGCCATCACGCGGCTGGTGCACGAACGCGGCGCCCTCACCGTCTGGGACCTCTGCCACAGCGTCGGCTCGATCCCGGTGGCGCTCGACGCGGCGGGCGCCGACTTCGCCGTCGGCTGCACGTACAAGTTCCTCAACGCGGGGCCCGGCGCGCCCGCGTTCCTCTACGTCAACACGCGCCACCAAGCGGAGTTCGGCCAGCCGATCACCGGCTGGATGGGCGCGGCCGACACGTTCGGCATGGCCGCGGAGTACGTCCCCGCGCCGGGGATCCGCCGGGCGCTGTCCGGCACGCCGCCGGTGCTCGGCATGGTGGGCGTCCAGGAAGGCGTCGCGCTGCTGGCCGAGGCGGGCATCGACCGCGTGCGCGCCAAGGCCGTGGCACTGGGCCGGTGGGTGCTCGCCCTCGCCGACGAGTGGCTGGTCCCGCTCGGGTTCGAGGTCGCCTCGCCCCGCGACGACGACCGCCGCGGCGGTCACGTCACCCTCCGCCACCCCGACGCCGAGCGGCTGTCCCGCGTGCTGATCGAAAACGGCGTGCTGATCGACTTCCGCCGTCCCGACGGCATCCGCGTGGGGCTCAGCCCGCTCACGACCGGCTTCACCGAAGTCCGGGCGGCGCTGGCCCGGATCCGGGAGCTCGCCGGCTGACGTGAACGACTCGTTCACCGCGTCCGGCGAGGTGAACGACTCGTTCATGACAGTGCGAACCACCGGCCCAAATTAGTAGCCGTGGCTACTATAGCCATGTACATTACTCGGCATGAGCACTCCCGGGCACCTGGTCTGGCGCCTCTCCATGAAGTGGCGGGTGGCCGTCGACCGCGCGCTCGCCCCGGTCGGCTTGACCCACGCCCAGTACGTCTTCCTGGCCTCACTGCTCGACCTGCAGCGCGAACAGGCACCGAGCCAGCGGGAACTGGCCGACCACACCGGCCTCGAAGCCCTCTACGTTTCCAAGCTCGCCCGGACCCTCGACGCCGACGGCCTGATCGAGCGCACCCGCGACCCCGCCGACACGCGGACCGTCCGGCTGGCCCTCACCGAGCGCGGGCACGAGGTCGTCGAGCCGGCGATCGCCACCGTCGGCGCGCTGCTCGACCGCATGCTCGCGCCGCTCGGCGGCCGTCGTGGGGACCGCACCGCGGCGCTGACCCGGGAGCTCACCCTGCTGCTCGACACCCCTCTCGAAGGGACCTGAAATGCCCGTCCTCCACCACGAAGAAACCGGCAGCGGCACCCCGATCGTCTTCCTCCACGGCAACCCCGGCTCGGCGCACGGCTGGCGCCACGTCCTCCCCGACGCCGGTCCCGGGCGGCTGCTCGCGCCCGACCTCATCGGCATGGGCCGCTCCCCCAAGCCCGACCTCGCCTACACCTTCGCCGACCACGCCCGGTACCTCGACGCCTGGTTCGACGAGCTCGGCCTCGACGACGTCGTCCTCGTCGGCCACGACTGGGGTGGCGCCCTCGCCTTCGACCACGCCGCCCGCCACCCCGGCCGGGTCCGCGGGCTCGCGTTCTTCGAAACGATCGTGAAGCCGATGGCGTGGGCCGACCTGTCCCCGCAGGCGGCCGAGCGCTCCCGCAGGATCCGCACGCCCGGCGTCGGCGAGGACCTGGTGCTGGCGCAGGACCTCTTCATCCGGCAGGCGTTCACCGGCGGCGTCCGCACGCCGGTCAGCGCCGGCGACCTCGCGGCCTACCTGGCTCCGTTCCCGACGCCGGAGAGCCGCCGCCCGGTCCTCGCCTGGGCCCGTCAGCTGCCGCTCGGCGGGGAGCCGGCCGAGCTCGTCGAGCGCGTCGAGGCCTACGACCGGTGGCTCGCCGGCAGCGCGGACGTCCCCAAGCTGCTGCTCACCTTCGAAGGCTCCCCCACCCTGCTCATCGGCGCGGAGATGGCGCGGTGGTGCACCGAGAACATCGCGGCGCTGGACGTCGTCGCGGGCGGCGAGGCCGGGCACCACGCCCAGGAGGACCGGCCCAAGGAGATCGCCACCGAGCTCTCGGCGTGGCTCGACCGGCACGGCCTCCGCTGAGCGTCAGGTGTGCCGCAGCGGCCGCGCCGCCTCGACGCCGAGCACGCGGGTCGCCACCCAGGCCAGCGAATCCGCCGTGCGGGCCGGGGTGTCCGACGGCTGCATGACGTGGCTGAGGACCGCGCGCACGACCAGGTCGATCACCACGTCGGCCTGGTCGTCGGTGAGCGGCAGCCGGTACGGCCGCACGCGCGCGGCGAGCAGTACCTTCGCGCGGGCGAGCAGCGCGCCCGCGTCGGTGGTCAGCAGCGGGAGGAGCTCCGGGGCGGCGCCGTGGGACGCCGACACGATCGCCCGCAGCAGGACGTTGTCCTCGGCGAGTTCGAGCACCGAGCGGACGGCCTCGTAGAACGCCTCGACGAGGTCGTCCGGGTGGTGTTCGAAAGCGGCGTCGACGACCGTGAGGAACCGGTCGAGCTCGTGCGCGACCATCGCTTCGGCCAGGGCGGCCTTGGAGCCGATTTCGTTGTACACGGTCTGGCGGCTGATCCCGACCACTTCGGCCAGCCGGGCCATGGTGACCGACGGCCAGCCGGACCGCGCGGTCAGCTCGATCGCCGCGCTGATGATCGGCCGCCGGTGCTGACCACCTTCGGGCGGCGCCGGAGGTGCCCCGCTCATGATCGTCATTCTAGGCCGTGCCCGCGAAGGCGAGCGCCTCAGCCCAGGGCGCGCGGGTGGCGATCCGCCTGCGGTGCTTCATGATCTCGTGCGGGCGGTCGACGGTCAGGGCGCCGGCGAGCCGGTCGCCGCGGCGGTAGAGGGTGGTGTCCCCGGCGGTCACGACCTCGTCGGCGTGCGGCGTGCCGACGAACTGGATCCGGTGGCCGTACCAGTCGGACCAGAAGTACGGCACGGTTTCGAGGGGCCGTGCCGACGCCGGGTCGAGCGCGTGCCGGGCGGCGGCCGCGCCCTGCTCGGCCGCGTTCGTCCAGTGCTCCAGCCGCAGGAGGCCGTCGAACAGCGGGTTCGCGACGTGCGCGACGTCGCCGGCCGCGTAGACGCCCGGTGGCCCGGCGGCCAGGGTCGCGTCGCACACGACGCCGCGGTCGCGCTCGTGCAGGACCAGCCCGCTGCCCTCGAGCCAGCCGGTGGCCGGGACGGCGCCGATGCCGGCGACCACGAGGTCCGCGGGCAGCACGTCGCCCCCGGCCAGGTGCACGCCGTCGGCGGTGACGGCGGTGACCTCGGCGCCGAGCCGCAGCTCGGTGCCGGCCTCGTGGTGCAGCTCCGCCAGCATCGCCCCGGCGGTCTCCCCGACCGCGCGGACGAGCGGGACGGCGGCCGCTTCCACGATCGTCACCGGCAGGCCGCGGGCGCGGGCGGCGGACGCGACCTCCGAGCCGATGAACCCGGCGCCGACCACGACGGTCCGCGCGTCCCGATCGAGCGCGCCGCGCACCGCGACGGCGTCTTCGGCGGTGCGCAGCGTGCGGGCGCCGGGCAGGGTGCGGGCAGTGGCGCCGGTGGCGATGACCAGGGCGTCGTAGCGGACGCCCGCGCCCGCGACGGTCACTTCGCGCGCCTCGGTGTCGAGCCCCTCGGCCGGCGCGCCCAGCATCAGCTCGACCCCGAGTTCTTCGCGGAGCACCGCCTCGGAGTGGAACGGCTCGACCACCCGCGGGCCGTCCGCCGCGAGGAACGCCTTGGACAGCGGCGGCCGGTCGTAGGGCAGGTGCTCCTCGGCGCCGATCAGCACGATCCGGCCGCGGTACCCGGTGCGGCGCGCGGCTTCCACGGCACGCAGCCCGGCCAGCGACGCGCCCACGACGACGAGGGTCATGTCAGCTTCAAAGCCAGCACGGGGCAGGCGTCCACGGCGGCGGCGAGGTCCTGCCGGTGCTCCTCGCCCGGCTGCTCGTCGAGCACGACGACGGTCCCGTCCGCACCGACCTCGAAGAAGTCGGGCGCCATCGCTTCGCACATGCCCAGGCCGTCGCACTTGCCTCGGTCGGCTTCGATCCGCATCACGCACCCACCCGGCCCGGCGCGACGAAGTCGACCTTCTCGCGGACGCCGCAGTCGGGGCAGCACCAGGAGTCCGGGATCGCGGACCACGGCGTGCCGGCCGGGAACCCTTCGCGCGGGTCGCCGAGCTGCTCGTCGTAGACGTACCCGCAGCCCGGGCACATGCCGCCTTCGCTCGCGTCGCCGTGGGTGTCCGCCGGCGCGGTTTCGGCGGCCGTGACCCGGGTTCCGTACCGGGCAAGGATCTTCTCGCGCTTCGACGGCTGGATGTTGGCGCGGGAGACGTCCCCCTCGAAGTGCGCGAGCACCCGCGGGTCCATCACCCGCCGCCACACCGGCGGGACGAGCGCCAGCACGATCATCCCGGCGTACCCGGTGGGCAGCACCGGCGATTCGGCGAAGTCGCGCAGGGTCTGGTAGCGCCGCGTCGGGTTGGCGTGGTGGTCGCTGTGCCGCTGCAGGTGGTAGAGCAGGACGTTGGTGGCGATGTTGTTGGAGTTCCAGCTGTGGCTGGGATCCACGCGCTCGTAGCGGCGCTTCCCCGCCACGCCGACCCGCCGGCGCAGCATCCCGTAGTGCTCCATGTAGTTGACGACCTCCAGCAGCGAAAACCCGACGACGGCCTGGATCACCAGGTACGGCAGGATCCCTGCGCCGAGCCACGCGATCATCGCCGCCCACAGCACCGCGGACATCAGCCACGCGTTGAGGACGTCGTTGCCGAGCCGGAAGGGGTGCTTGTCCCGGCGGGCGTAGCGCTTGCGCTCCAACCGCCACGCCGACTTCAGCGAACCGAAGACCGTGCGCGGCCAGAAGCGGTAGAAGCTCTCGCCGAGGCGGCTGCTCGCCGGGTCCTCCGGGGTGGCCACGCGGACGTGGTGGCCGCGGTTGTGCTCGATGTAGAAGTGGCCGTAGAAGCTTTGCGCCAGCGCGATCTTCGACAGCCAGCGCTCGTGGCTCTCCTTCTTGTGGCCCAGCTCGTGCGCGGTGTTGATGCCGATGCCGCCGATGCAGCCGATGGAGACGGCCAGCCCGATCTTGTCGACGACGGTAAGGCCGCCGTGCGCGACCAGCCAGAACGCGGCGACGAAGCCGACGTACTGGATCGGGAGGAACGCGAAGGTGATCCAGCGGTAGTACCGGTCCCGCTCCAGCCGCTCGAGGACGTCGTCGGGCGGGTTGCTCCGGTCCAGGCCGGCGGCCAGGTCGACGAGCGGGACGATCACCAGGATCACGACCGGGCCGATCCAGAACCAGGCGCTCCAGCCGGTCGCCGCGTGCAGCCCGATGGCGAGGAACGCCAGGGACGGCACGACCAGGCCGATCAGCCACAGGTACCGCTTGCGGTCTCGCCACAGCTCGGTCGACCCGGCGGGGACGGTTCCGGTCACTTCGCTCATCACGCCTCCTCGAGTGATTTACGAAACCGTACGTGATGTAAAACTGGTTTGACAAGAGCTGCTTTTTTGTCAAACCAGTCTCGCCTGCCCCGGTAAATTGGACAGCGGGTGAGGAGCAGTGGCGGATGAACCGCGACCGGTGGTCGTGCCGGACTTCCGGGGCAGGCAGGCGCTCGACGCGTGGCTGTCCGGGCACGACGCGGGCTTGACGTTGCAGGGACCCGATCCGGACAGTCCCCACCCTTTGCTCAACGGCTTGGTCGTCGCCCAGCTCCCGATCGCCGGTACCCGGCTCGACCGGTGGGGCGCGGTGACCGTGTGGGTGGCCGGCGGCGGCGACCCCAGCGGCGTCCGCGAGCCCCGGCGGCCACTGCCGGAGGTCCGGGAAGAACCCGGCTACGGCGAGCACTGACACGGGTTCCCGCGACACGCCGTGACGGCGTCCTGTGGTCAAGATCATCAAGTGCGCCGCGACGGCCTCCGCCGGGTACGCGCGGGCATTACCGCCGCCCCTTCTTTCCCGCAACGTGAACACCCCGTCCGCCGCATCGGCCGAATTCACATTCACCCGTTCGGCCCAGCGTGCAAGCCGCCGAAAACCGTCGCGGGTCCGTTACCAGAGGAAATGGCGGTAACCACCCCGATGCACTCGGTAAACACCGTTCAACACTGGTCGGACAAGCGTCCGCCAGCCGGGCCAGCACCACCGGCCCTCAGTGGTTCGTGGTAAAAAACGGACCCTGATCGATTCCGCGGCAACACGGAGAGTGAGGCGAAGACGGGTGAGGGCCGCCGCTGTGTCCCATCGTCGTGTCCACCTCCTCGTCCGGGTCCCCTTTTCTCGCCGACCGTCACTCAGGAGTTCGTGAACCGCCGTGCTGAACAAAGACGCCAAGGACGAGTCGGACAAGCCGTACGACAAGTCGATCCGCAAAAGGCTGACCAGGACCGTTCTCATTCCCAGCGTGACCCTGCTGGTGCTGTGGATCGCGGTCTCTTCGTACTTCCTCTTCAACGGCGTTTACGTCCGGCTGGTCGCCGCTTCGGTGCGTGAGGTGTCCATCCCCGCGGCCACCGCGCTGGCCGAATTCCAGAAGGAACGCCAAAGCGCGCTGCAGTACCTGGACGACCCCGCCCTCGGCCCGGCCCGGCTGCAGGCGCAGCAGAAGGTCACCGACGAGAAGCTCGACACGCTGAAGGACGCGTTCGCCGCGACCATCTCCACCGCGCCGGACGAGATCGCGACCAAGGTCAACGCGCTGAAGTCCCAGTTCGACCAGCTGCCCGTGCTGCGCTCGCAGGTCAGCTTCCGCAGCATCGACCGCGCGCAGGTCAACAGCTACTACAACGGCGTGATGGACACGGCGTCCAACCTGTTCGACACCCAGGCCCGGATCGTGCCGGACGCCGAAGCCGCGACCGGCGGCATCACCGCGACCTCGGTGTTCCGCGCCGGTGACGCGATGTCGCGCGAGACGTCGCTGGTGTCGACGGCCTTCTCGGCCGGCACCTTCGCCCCCGACGACTTCGCCCAGTTCGCGCAGCTGTCCGGGACCTACCGCGCGCAGCTGGCGCAGATCGAGCCGTTCCTCGACCCGGGCGTCCGCGACCGCTACCGGGCGCTGGCCAAGAGCGCCGCGTGGCAGCAGCTGGCCACCGCCGAGCAGGCGATCGTCAAGCACGGCCCGTGGTCGCCCAGCGAGCAGAACTCCGTGCCGGTGTCCGAAACGGACTGGCTGAACGCGACCACCCAGGTCGCCCAGGGCCTCAACGACCTCGCGATCACCCAGGCGGACAAGGTTTCCGCGGCCGCGATCGACTCCGGTGACGCCCAGCTGCGCAACGTCATCATCGGGTCGATCCTGGCCCTGCTCGCGTCGCTGGCGGCGATCATCGTCGCGGTGCGGGTGTCCCGCTCGCTCGTCGACCGCGCGCTGATGACGCGCCTCGCGCGGCTGCGCAACGACTCGCTCGACCTGGCTCGCAACCGGCTGCCGAACATCGTGGAGCGGCTGAAGAACGGCGAATCGGTCGACCTCAAGGAAGAACTGCCGCAGCTCGACCACGGCCGCGACGAGATCGGCCAGGTGGCGGAGGCGTTCAACACCGCCCAGCTGACCGCCGTCAACGCCGCGGCGAGCGAGGCGAAGGCCCGCAGCGGCGTGCACAACGTGTTCCTCGGCATCGCGCACCGCAACCAGGTGCTGGTCCACCAGCAGCTGCAGATCCTCGACGAGATGGAAGCGCGCGAGGACGACTCGACGCAGCTGGCGTCGCTGTTCCAGCTCGACCACCTCGCCGCCCGGGCGCGGCGCACGACCGAGAACCTGATCATCCTCGGCGGCAAGCAGCCCGGCCGCCGCTGGCGCAAGCCGGTCGCGCTGATGGAGGTCCTGCGCGCGGCCGTCTCGGAAACCGAGCAGTACGCGCGGGTCCAGGTGGAGCAGGTCGCCGACGTCGCCATCGTCGGCGCCGCGGTGGCCGACACCATCCACCTCGTCGCCGAGCTCGTCGACAACGCGACGTCGTTCTCCCCGCCCGGCTCGCCGGTCGAGGTGACCAGCCGCATGGTCGCGCGCGGCGTCGTCGTCGACGTGTCGGACCAGGGGCTCGGCATGAAGGACGGCGTCCGCGAGTGGGCGAACTCGATGATGGCCGAGGCCCCCGAGTTCGACGCGATGGCGCTGCGGGCCGACTCCAGCCTCGGCCTCTTCGTGGTCGCGCGCCTGGCGGCCCGGCTCGGCATCACCGTCACCTTCGACCCGTCCCGCTACGGCGGCCTGCGCGCCACCGTCCTCATCCCGGTCCAGCACCTGGCGGGCCAGGACAGCGCCGGCGGCGACGAGCCCGGCAGCTCCCCGGCGGAAACGACCGCGGTCCTGGCCCCGGTGGGCGCGCCCGCCGCGCGGGCCGCAGAAAGCTCACCCGGTTCGATGGACTCACCCAGCTCGTTCACCGGCCAGATCCCGATGAAGCGGGAGACCAAGCCGAGGCCGTACCCGGTGCGGGCGCTCACCCCGCCCGAAGCGCTGCCCTCCGTACCGGCCGCGGCGCCGGAACCGGAGCCGCGGCCCGCCGCGGAGCCGGCCGCCGCGCAGCGCCCGACCGACGACCGGCCGCGGCTGCCCCGGCGCGAGCCCCAGCAGAACCTCGTCGCCCAGCTCGAAGCCGAACCGGACAACGGCGACGACGACGTCGTGACGCCGGGCGAAGGCACCGCGCGCACGCTGGCGGCGTTCCACAAGGGCACCCGCCGCGGCCGCGGGCCGGACGAAGCCTAGTTCCCGACCACACACCGGAAAGTCCACACAGGAAAGTCAGGGTCTGACGTCGAATGAACGAGTACGGGAACCCCAAACCCGATCTCAACTGGCTGCTCGACGACGTGGTGAGCCGCGTGGTCGGCGCGCAGAACGCCATCGTGCTGTCCGCCGACGGGCTGCTCATCGGCAAGTCGGCAGGCATGAGCAAGGACGACTCGGACCAGCTGTCGGCCATCGCCTCCAGCTTGCAGAGCCTCGCCAAGGGGGTGAGCAAGCAGTTCAACCGCGGCCCGGTGCTGCAGAACATGATCGAGATGGAACGCGGTTATCTGTTCGTCTCGGCGGCGGGCCAGGGTGCCTGCCTCGCCGTGCTGGCCGCGGACAGCGTCGACGTCGAGATGATCGCCTACGAGATGAGCCGGCTGGTGAAGCGCGTCGGCGACTACATGGCGTCCGCGCCGCGTGAAGCGGCGCACGTCCTGCGGGAGGCCACGTGAGCGCGGAAGACGGCTGGTACGACGAGGCCGCCGGACCACTGGTCCGGCCATACACGATCACGAGCGGCCGGACGCCGGCCGACACCGCGCGGCTGGACCTGTCCACGCAGGTGATGACGCTGCGCTCGGAGCAGGAGCCGGTCGGGCTGGGCCCGGAGCACGTGGCGATCGTGCAGCTGTGCCGCCACCCGGTTTCGATCGCCGAGATCGCCGTCTACGTGAAGATCCCGCTCGGGGTCGTGCGCGTGCTCGTCGGCGACCTGATCGAACGCGGCCTCGTGATCACGCGCTCCCCCACCCACCACCCGGCGCAGTCGCCGGACCTCGAAACTCTCCAGGCGGTTCTCGATGGCCTCATCAAGTACTGACGGGACCGGGGCCGACCTGGTCCCCACGCCGGTCAAGATCATCGTCGCCGGCGGGTTCGGCGCCGGGAAGACCACGATGGTCGGTTCGGTCAGCGAGATCCCGCCGCTGACGACCGAAGAGGTGCTCACCGAGGCGAGCGCCGGCATCGACGACCTGTCCGGCGTGGAGCGGAAGACGACCACGACGGTCGCGCTCGACTTCGGCCGGATCACCATCTCGCCGCGGCACGTGCTGTACCTGTTCGGGACGCCCGGGCAGGCGCGCTTCTGGTTCATGTGGGACGACCTCGCGCGCGGGGCGATCGGGACGGTCGTGCTGGTCGACACCCGGCGGCTGGAGACCAGCTTCGCCGCGATCGACTTCTTCGAGCGCCGCAAGATCCCGTTCGTCGTCGCGGTGAACTGCTTCGACAACGCGCCGCGCTACACCGCCGACGAGATCCGCGAGGCCCTCGTGGTCCCGGATCGAGTGCCGATCGTCATGTGTGATGCGCGTGACAGGGATTCCAGCAAGCTCGCGCTGATCCGGTTGGTGAAGCACGCGATGACGGTGGTGCCCGCGCGGGTCTGAGACCTGCGCGTTGTCCGCTTCGTGTCCGGTCAGGACTCGCCGGTGTCCGATGTGTCCCTCCGTGTCCACCCCGGACACCGGCGTACCCACATGGCCCAATTGGTTGCACCACCCGGGTGCAGCTTTTTAGTTGAGCAAGCATCCAACTGATAGCATCCGCTCGTGACCGATCGAATGCCGGACTTTCCTGAATATATAAGGGAAAACTACCCCGCATCGGGTCGGCTGTCCGGTGACTTTCTGTGCGGGCTTTGGGCTACGGCCTGTGAAGCGCTCGGGGTTCCGCTGGAACAGTCCGTGCGGACCACGCGGATGCTGCGCGCCGCGCTGCCCCGCTGGGCGCACGAGCGGATCGGGCCGGCGCCCGTCCACCCGTCCTATGTGGCGGCCGACGGTTTCCCGGCCGAGATGTCGGTGAACTGGTCCGGCGGCCACCCCGAACTGCGCGTGCTGTTCGACAGCCTCGGCCACGACGTCGTCTGGCCCGGGGACGGCGATCCCGTCACCGGCAGGCTGGACCGCGTCCACGAGACGTTCACCCCGCGGGCGGGCCGCCCGTCCCCCGCGCCGGTGTGGCACTCGATCGCCTGGCGCCCGCCGTCGCGGGTCGTCCACAAGACGTACTTCGGCCTTTACGCCTGGCCGCCCGCCCACCGCGAGGGCGCCGTCACCGAGGCCATGGAGCGGCTCGGCATGGGCGCGGCCTGGGACGACGCCCGCCGCCGGGTCGAAACCGTCGATGGGGTGCGGGAAATCGAGTTCTTCGCGGTGGACCTGGGCGACGAGGCCGAAGCCCGGGTCAAGATCTACTACCGCAACCACGGGGCCGGCCTCGCCGAGGTCAACGACGTCGCTTCGGTGGCGCTGAGCCACGACGCCGAAACCGCGGCGGCCGCGTACCGCACCCTCGCGGGCGACCGGCTCGACGCGGGTGAAGCCGCGCTGAGCTGCTTGGCTTTCCGGTCCGGGGTGGACCGGGCCGCGGAGGCCACGACGTACCTGCGGCTGCCCGATCTCACGTCCGGTGACGAAGAAGCCGTCGAGCGCACGGCGGAACTGCTGCACCGCGAAGGCGTCGACCCCGGCCGGTTCCGCCTCCTCACCGCCGCGCTGGCGCCGGGCCCGCTCTCCGAGACGCGCGTGCTGGAGCTGGTGAGCTACCGCACCGCCGGTCGCCGCGGCGACGTGACCACGTACTTCCGGTTCCCCGTCTACGACCGGGCGCTCGCGCCCGTCGACCTCGGATAGCGGTCCCCGGAAGGATGATCTCCCGCAGCACCACGGTAAGGAGCCGATCGTGACCCAGCAGGACGTCGAGCGCATCGCCCGCCACAACGAGCAGCGGCAACGGGAATACGAGTCCTCGGAACTGATCCGCCTGCTGAGCGACGAGACCACGTCGCCGGAGACCAGGAAAGCGGTGCTCACGTACCTGCAGCCGTGGTCGAACGCCTTCCAGCGGATGATCAGCGCGCGGGTCAGCTTCGAGAGCGACCCGGAGCTGCGGGCGCTCGCGCTGGAGCACCAGCAGGAAGAGGTCGGCCACGACAAGATCCTGGCCCGCAGCCGCGCGGAGGACCGGCAGCTGGTCTGGGACCCGGTCATCGAGATGGGCGCTTCCTGGTTCGTCGACCAGTTCGCGATCCTGCCCGGCGTGCAGCGCGCGGTGCTGGCGCACCTGGCCCTCGAAGCCGGCAGCCTCGTGTTCAGCCAGGCGGGCATCCGCGCGTTCCCCGAGGACGAATACTTCGAGCTGCACGACGAAGCCGACGTCGAGCACCTCGAGATGGGCTACGAACTCCTGCGGCAGCGCGGGGACTGGACGGAGGAGTCGGTGCTCGCGGTCCTCGACCGGGCGTGGCAGGTCATCGGCGTGGTTTCCGACCGCATCGCCGAGTGCGCCCGCCGCGATACGGTGGCGGCATGACCACACCTGAACCCGCCGACGCGGCCCGCGCGATCGCCGCCGAAGCCGCCGACGCCTACCGGGAAGCGTTGGGAGAGCGCCTGATCGGCGCGTACCTCCTGGGAAGCCTTTCCTACGGCGGCTATTCCGCGGCGGCCAGCGACATCGACCTGGCCCTCGTCCTCACCGACGTCCCCGAGGACGACCAGGTGGCCCCGGTGACGGCGGCGCTGCAGGAGCGGAGTCCGCTGCACCGCAAGCTGTCGGTGTTCTGGGCCTCCCTCCCGGCCCTGCGCGAAGGCCGCGACGACGGCCGCTTCCCCGCCCAGGACCGCTTGCAGCTGGCCGACCACGGCGTCCTGCTGGCCGGTGAGGACGTCCTCGCCGAGGTCGCCCGGCCGGCGGCTTCGGAGATGTTGCTGGAGAGCGCCCGCTTCGCGATCGCGGTCCTGGCGACCGACGAGGTGGCGGCCGAGTTCCGCGAGCCCCGCCGCCTGCTGGCCGACAAGGTGTGGTTCACGAAGGCGGTGCTGTTCCCGGTCCGCTTCCTGTATTCGGCAACACTCCCGACAGGCCGCGCGGCGAACAACGACGAGGCCATCGAGTGGTTCCTGTCCCAACCGGACACCCCGGCGGCGTCGCTGGTGAAGCTGGCGGAGCGGGTGCGGGCCGGGCACCCGCTCGAGGCGGCGGAGGCGCGGCCCGAGTTGCTCGCGGGACTGGTTCCGTTGTACCGCCACTACATCGAGGCGGAGGCGAAGCGCCTGCGCGAGACCGACGCTCCGGCCGAGGTCGTGACGGCGTTCGAGAACTGGGGCGAACGCCTGGGCTGACGACGCCGGTGCCGTACCGTCCACATCGGACGGCACGGCACCGGTCCACTCAATGGCCACGGCGGTGTGACCGAGGTGTCGACGTCGACCCCGCGGCCGTGTTCGATGAACTGCCGCGTTCCGCGCGGCCAGTCCTCGCGCTGCATGAAACTCGAACGCGGAGTCGAGAACCGCGTAGGGCAGGGTCGCAGTTCCCGACGCGGTCCGCGGCACCGGAGGATCGTTCACGAGACACCCGGAACTCCGTTACGGGAACCGGGATTCTTCCCCCTCACGCCTGTGGCGTAGGCACCTGCGGATTCCGCGCCGCCCAGGCGGCCACCTGCGAACGCGAGTCGAAGCCCAATTTCCGCAGGATCCGGTTCACGTGGCCTTCCGCCGTCCGGCGGGAAATCACCAGCCGGTCCGCGATCTCCTGGTTGGAGCGGCCGTCCGCGATCAGGGTCGCCACTTCCCCTTCCCGGTCGGTCAACGGCGTCGGCTGCGAAGCCGCCACCACCTCCGGCCGGGCCGGGCCCAGGTCCCCCAGCGCGTAAGCGATCGCTTCCGGCAAGCCGAACTCACGCCCCCGCCGGAACGCCGCCTCGAACGAGCCGTCGCCCAGCGCGCGTCGGGTCCGCTTCTCACACTCTCCGTGCGGGGCGCCGAAATACCGGGAACCGAACATCGGGAACCCGACCGCCTGCCAGATCGGCTGCGCCGATCCCAGCATGACCGCCGCCGGCTCCCAGCGTTCCCGCGCGGCTTCGGTCCACGCCAGCGCCTCGATCGCCAGGACGATCCCGAGCAGGTCGTGGAACGTGCTCTTCACGCGCAGGCAGTCCCGCCCGCGTTCGGCCGCCCGGTCCAGCTCACCGCGGCCCAGCGCGACCAAGGCCTGGGCGTAGATCGCGTACGCGTGCGCCCACTGCTCGCCGTGGGCGACGCCGGTCGCGCACGCCTCCTCGCACAGGCGGCCCGCGCGGTCGAGGTCGCCGAGGAAGATGGACGCGATGGCCAGTTCGATGCCCGCCAGCATCACGTTGCTGTTGAGCTCGCCGAGCTGCCGGTAGCGGGCCTGCGCCTCCTCGAACAGCGTCTTCGCGTCGCCGACGTCGTCCCCCACCAGCAGGTTGCAGCCGAGCCGGTGCGTCGCGTACGCCAGCGCGACCTCGTCGCCGGTCCGCTTCGCGTAGGCGCGGCACTCCTCCAGCATCGCGATCGCCGCGGCGTTGTCGCCCTGCAGCGTCGCGACGTACCCGTTGACGCACAACGCTTTCGCCCGTTCCGCGTCCGGTTCGGCGGCGAGGGCGAGCGCGCGGTCCAGCCAGTGGCGGCCTTCGCCGAACACCCCGCAGCCGGCCCAGTAGAACCAGAGCGTCGAGGCCAGCCGGAGGCCGGTGCCGAGCTCGCCGGGTTCGGTCAGGCTGTAGTCGAGCGCGGCCCGCAGGTTCGCGTGCTCCACGCGGGTCCGCCGGAAGATGTCCGCCTGCTCCGGCCCGAACCACGCCCGTTCGCTCCGCTCGGCGACGTCGAGGTAGTGGTCGCGCATCCGCCGCAGCACCACCGCCGTCTCGCCCGACTCGGTCAGCTTGTCGCGGCCGAACTGCCGCAGCGGTTCCAGCAGCCGGAACCGCTGCCGGTCGCCGTCGGCCTCGCGGATCAGCACCGACTTCTCCACCAGGCCGGCGAGCCGGTTCCGCAGCTCCCCGGCGGGCAGGCCGTCGCCGGCGCAGACGCGCTCGGCCGCCGCCAGGTCGAAGCCGCCCACGAACACCGACGCGCGCGCCCACAGGTGCCGTTCGGCCGGGCGGCACAACGCGAAGCTCCATTCGACGGCGGCCCGCAACGTCTGGTGCCGCGGCTCGCCGCCGCGCTTCACCGTGCCGGGCAGGCGGAAGCAGTCGCCCAGCCCGGTTTCCAGCTCCGCCAGCGTCAGCACCCGCAGCCGGACCGCGGCCAGCTCGATGGCCAGCGGGATCCCGGCCAGCAGGCGGCAGATCGCGCTGACGCGCTCCTGGTTCTCTTCCGTGACGGCGAACTCCGGGTCGACCGCGGCCGCGCGCTCGGCGAACAGCGTCAGCGCCGGGTAGCGCAGCCACGCCCCACCGGCCAGCGGGCGGCCCGGTTCCGGCACCGGCAGCGGCGAGACCGGCCACAGGTGCTCGCCGGCCAGCGCGAGCCGTTCCCGGCTCGTCGCGAGCAGCCGGAGCCCGGGCGCCGCCCGCAGCAGGTCGTGCGCCAGTGCGGCGCAGGCGTCGAGGAGGTGCTCGCAGTTGTCCAGGACGACCAGCGTCCGGCGCTCCCGCAGGTGCTCGGCGAGCACGGCCGCCGGGCTCCGGCCGGTTTCGTCGTGCACGCGCAGCGCCTCGAGCACCGTGTGCGCCACGAGCGCGGGGTCCTGCAGCCCGGCGAGTTCGACCAGCCAGACGCCGTCGGGGAACGCGCGGGACAGCCCGGCGGCGGTCTGCACGGCCAGCCGCGTCTTCCCGACCCCGCCCACGCCGGTCAGCGTGACCAGCCGCGCCCGCGTCAGCAGGTGCTTGACCTCGGCCACGTCGGTCTTGCGTCCCACGAAACTCGTGGTGTCCGCGGGGAGGTTGCCCCTCTCGCACCCTGTACCCACCCGTGCACCGTAGGAGGGCCTCACGGGCCGGTCAATGCGAGGGGGTGCGCGTCCCTCGGAGGTTGCAACGCCCGGGCGTCAGGCGTCCGGGATCCCGTACAACGTCGGCGCGTCCCCGCCGTGCATCGCGGCCAGGCTCGTCCGGCAGGCCTGGCGGACGTCGCGGTTCGCCGCCGAACCGGCCTGGCCGCAGCGCGGGCAGAACAGGTGCACCGCGCCCGGCGGGGTCTCGTCGACGGCGACGTCGACCGGGCATTCGCAGCGGCGGCACCAGCGGTGCCCGGTGGCGACCAGGACGTGCAGCGGATCGCCGACGCACTGGTGGGTCCAGCACCGGTGGACGTAGCAGGTGCTGCGCATGTGCGGGTTGAGGCCGTGCTCCTCGGCGGTGTCCTCGGCGGCGAGGATCGCGGCGAGCCGCCGGTCGAGGAGCTCGGCGTAGCGGTCGCGGCCGCGGGAGGAGGGGGCCGGCCGCGCCTCCGGGACGTCCGAGGGGGTGACGACCCGGAGGAGGGGACGCGACCGGCCGTGCACCATGGGTTCCGAACCTCCTGCGGACTTCTGCGGCACGTCCGAGACTGCTCCGCCCGGCCGCGCACCACACCCGTACAAGTACCCGACTCCATACCTGTCCCGGATCACCCAGCGCACCCGCGGGACTACTTCACGCAGTCGCGGCGGCATGTGCCGCGACGCCGTGCTCGCCCGGATCCACCGCGGGCACGAGCTGCTCCGCGCGTCCGTGGCCGAGCCACAGCGGGCACGTCGGTGCCGCGCACCACCACCTCGACCTGGCGCTGAGCCTGGCCGAGCACTGCGGCAGGACGACCTGGCCGCCAACCTCCGCGACCGGCACGGCCGCATCCACCTGCACCACGGCGCCGCGGACGAGGCGCCGGCCCAGTTCCAGCACGGCAGGCAGGCGGCGAGCATCCTCAGCGCGAACCAGGCGTGGGCGTACGCCGAAAAGGGCGACGAGCAGCTCGCACTCGACCTGCTCGGCCGGGCCGGCGAGGAGTTCGTGGTGGCGGGCCGGACTGGGCGCGGTTCTTCACCGAGACCGACGTGTCGGCGATGGCCGGCACGGTGCACACCGAGCTCGCCGTGCGCGTCCGCCCCCGCCGCTCCCGCACCGCGATCGCCGCGCTGACCGGCGTGGTCGCCCGCTACGGCCCAGACGCTCAAGTCCGTCCGCACCAAGCGGTGAGCTCGACGCACGTCTAGCGCAGGGTCAGCGGGGTTTCGGACTCGACGCGGGTCAGCTTTTCCGGGTTGCGCACGTAGTAGAGGCCGCTGATGCGCCCGCCCTCGACCCGCACGGCCATGACGCCGTCGAGCTCGCCGTCGAGGCGCAGGGTGAGGCCCGGGTTCCCGTTGACGACGGTGGCCTCGGTGGTGAGCGCGGCGGCGTTCCTGGCCAGGCCGCCGAGAACCAGCCGCGCGAGCCGGTCGGCCCCGGTGATCGGCCGCGGCACGGCCTGCTTGACGCCGCCGCCGTCGCTCATCAGCACGACGTCCGGCGCGAGGACGTCGAGAAGTCCTTGCAGGTCACGGCTTTCCAGCGCGCGCTGGAACGACTCGAGCACCGCCCGGGTCTCCCGCGCGGAGACGGTCTCGCGCGGGCGCCGGGCGTCGACGTGGCGCCGCGCGCGGTGCGCGATCTGCCGGACGGCGGCCGGGGTCTTGCCGACGGCGGCCGCGATTTCGTCGTACCCGAAGTCGAAGACCTCGCGCAGCACGAACACCGCGCGTTCGGTCGGCGCCAGCGTTTCGAGGACGAGCATGAGCGCCATGGACACGCTCTCGGCGAGCTCTACGTTTTCGGCGACGTCCGGTGTGGTGAGCAGCGGTTCCGGGAGCCACGGGCCGACGTAGGCCTCTTTGCGGCGTTTCAGGGTGCGCAACCGGTTGAGCGCCAGGCGGGTGGTGATCCGGACCAGGTAGGCGCGCTCCTCGCGCACCCCGGCCGGGTCGACGTCCGCCCACCGCAGCCAGGTTTCCTGCAGGACATCCTCGGCGTCGGCGGCGGACCCGAGCATCTCGTAGGCGACGGTGAAGAGCAGGTTCCGGTGGGCGACGAAGGTGTCGGTGGCGTTCATGGGCGTCTCCTTTTCCCGGCCGCGGTCAGGCCGCGAACCGCCCCCAGGCGACGAACGCGGCCACGGCGAGGTAGGCGAGGTTGAGGACCACCAGGTTCGCGCTGCCGTGCCGGACGTGGGTGATCATCGCACCGATCATCAGCAGCACCCAGCAGACGGCGGTGACGGGCACGAGCACGGGCGCGACCCCGGTCACCGCGGGCAGCACCAGCCCGGCGGCGGCGAGCAGTTCGAGCACCCCGAGCCCCTTGACGAACCAGGGCTGGGCATCGGCGGTCCATTCCCCGCCCCGCGCGGCGGCCAGCTTGGCCTGGGGCACGAAGGCCTTGCTGACACCCCCGGCGAGCGCGACGAGGGCGAGAGTTCCGGCGGCGATCCACAGCGCCAGGTCCATGGCGGTCTCCTTCTTCGGCTGGTTCGGCCTCAAGACACCGCGGAAGCGGCCGTTGTGACAGAGCATGACGTGGATCACTTGCTCTCTGTACCTACTAGTATGTACGGTGCTCGGAATGGAGCTCCGCCACACCCCCGCCGCCACCGCCGCCCCCGCCGACGCGGTCACCGGCAGCGCGTGGATCACGTCACTGGCCACCCCCGAAGGCGCCTCGCGCACGCAAGTCGACCGGGTGCACTTCGCCCCGGGCGCCCGCACCCGCTGGCACCGCCACCCGCTCGGCCAGGTCCTGGTCGTGACGGAAGGGATGGGCCACGTCCAAAGCCGCGGCGCCCCGGCCCAGCTGATCCGCCCGGGCGACACGGTCCGCGTGGCACCGGGCGAGTGGCACTGGCACGGCGCCACCGATACGACACCGCTGACCCACCTGGCGATCGAGGAACTCCCGGCCGACGGCACCGAGACCGAACTCGGCTCGTTCCCGGAACCCGGCGAGCTCCCCGTCGCGACCCGCGCCCTGGTGCTGGAGCAGCACCTCCCGGAACCCCGCGTGATCGACCACTTCGAGATCCGCCGCATCTCGATCGCCCCCGGCGGCGGCACGGGGCTGCACGTCCACAATGGACCGGTGTTCGGCAGCATCGAGAAGGGTTCGGCGGTGTACCAGATCGAGGGCGAACCCCCGATGCTGCTGACCCGCGGCGACGTCTTCTACGAGCCCGAAGCGACGCGGATCGCACGGTTCGACGCGCAGGGCGAGGGAGTCACGTTCGTGGCCCACTTCCCCGCCGGCCCCGGCGAAACCCCGCGCCTGGACACGGTGACTACTTGACCGGCAGGTAGGCGGCGACGTCGGCGAGGGCGTCCAGGGTGCCCTGGTCGACGTGCCGGGCGGCGACGTCCGCCTCGGCGACCACCATCCCGTTGCCGTCCGCGCGGGACTCGTAGTGCAGCCCGGTCATCCGCAGTCCCGCGATCCCGAGAACGGCCGCGATGTCCAGCGGCCGCACGTCACCGCTGCCCTGCACGGCCTCGACCGCCTCGAAGTCCTTCGCCTGCTTCTTCGAGCGGAAACCCACCCGCACCACCGAAACGACCGCGGCGTTGCGGTGCCCGTCGCCGACGGCCAGCACCATCCGGTCCAGCGACGTGCACGGCGTCCGCGTCAGGAACTCGCGCACCTTGTCCGTCGCGGCCGCGACGCAGTCCCCTTCCCGCTCGAGGCGCCGCACTTCCCGCTTGAGCTCCTTGAACTTCAGGCGGCTCCAAGCTTCCTTTGCTTTCCCCCGCTTCGCCGACTCCCGCGCCTCGGCCCGCCGCGTCTTGAGCGAGCGCCCCGGCAGCGAGTCGACGACGTCCCCGGCAGCGTTCCCGGCCAGCGCCTCCGAGGCGGCGCCACCTCCCCCGGCCGCCCCACCGAACGCCCCGACACCCCCGGCCCCACCCGCAACAGCCAGCGCGGCCACGGCCGCGACCACCACCCCTTTCCCCTTCCCCCCACCGGCCTTGATGAAGATCCGGCGCCCGTCCTTCGTGATCCAGCGACCCTGTTCCGCCACGCAAGCTCCCCTCGCCGCACCGCGTCAACGCACCGCCAGCGAGGGAAGTTGCCCACCGGACCACAATGGACGGCAACTGTCCCTGATCTGTCCACTCCGCCGGCGGCACGTCCCGTTCTCCGGCGCCCGCGTGGACGACGACCTCGCCGGTGAGGCTGGAGATTGAACTTCCGGCAAGACGGCTGGGCGACGCGCCGGTACGTACTCCACGTGGCCGGCGCGAACAGCTGCTGCAGCCGGTTCTACGGCGAGATCACGATCAACGGCCGGGCCCGCACAGCAGGCTGACAGCGGCCTGCTGCCCCAGGCGGGCTCTGCCGAGGGAGCGCTCGGCAGAGCTGCTCACGAATGCTGTGGTGGTCGGGCGCACAGAGACCGCGTGACAACCGGGCCGCCCGTACGGACCCGTGAGCAAGCCGTTCGAGTCGTGGACCACCGAGGAGTACCGGTGCGTCGAACGGGTCGCGACGGTCCTGGACCAGGTCGGCTTCCCGGTCGAGCACGGCTACGTGCTTCCGGATCGATCAGCTGCCGCCGGAGCACGGAGAACGTCCCGGAACTGTTCCTCAACTTCGCATGGCCGACCCGCCGCCGCACGTGGCGGCACGGGCGCGGCCGACGACGTACGACGGAACATCGTCGAGTTCCACGTCGTCCTCGAATCGGCCGTCTCGACCCTCGAACGCCGCAACCGTCAAGTCTTCGGCGACCAAGGCTCGGAGGTCGTTTCCCCCGACCGCCAGGGTCACGAACCAGTTCCAAGAGATCCCGGCCCCAGGCTCCGACCCGGGATCGAGCTCGACCGCCACCCGGCCACGCGCCGGGAGCAGCCGCTCTACTTCCGCCGCCCAGTCAGAACAACGGGTCAGCATCACCGGGTGCTCCTGTCGCCACCTGCTCACCCACGCCCCCAGACGCAAAAAAGCCCAGGTCGTCGACCTGGGCTTTGCTCCCCCGCTTGGACTCGAACCAAGAACCCTCCGGTTAACAGCCGAATGCTCTGCCAGTTGAGCTACAGGGGAATGTTGCTCACTTCCGGTGCCGGTCTCTCCGACCGACAAGAGAAACCTTAGCCCATGCCCCGACCCCGTCTCACACCACCCCCCACTTGGCGCAACCGCCACCGGCGGCGCGGTTTTCCTGGACAATGGACAGTCGGACGACCTATCGACGGAAGGCGTGGACGCGGATGAAGAAGTTCCTGCTGGGGGCAGGCCTGGGGTACGTACTGGGCGCCAAGGCAGGCCGGGGGCGGTACGAGCAGCTCGTGCGCACCTACCGCCGGGTCGTCGATCACCCCATGGTGCAAGGGGCCGCCGGGGTGGCGCGCGCCAAGATCAGTGAGAAGGTGCGGCGCTGACCTGGGCCACGAAGAACACGCGGCGGAACTCGAACCACGTGGTCCCGTCCGCGCGGGTGGGGTAGGCCGACGCCAGGAGCGGACCCAGTTCCGCGCGGAACCGGTCCCATTCGTCGTCCGCCAGAGCTGCGCGGATGGGGCGCAACGCCGTGCCGGTGATCCATTCCACCACCGGGTTCTCGCCCCGCAGCGGCTGCGCGTACGTCGTCTCCCAGGCGTCGACGGCGCAGCCCGCGTCGGCCAGGAGGTTCGCGTATTCGAGGGGGCTCGAGACGGCGTCGTCTTCGCGCAGGACGACCTCGGCCAGGCGTGACGACCAGGCCGGGGACGCCGCCAGTTCCCGCGTCAGCGCGTGCGAGGGCGCAGTGAAGTTGCCCGGCACCTGAACCGCCAGGTAAGCGCCCGCAGGCAGCGACTCGGCCCACCGGCGAAGCAACGAAGAGTGGTCCGGCACCCACTGCAGGACGGCGTTCGACACCACGACGTCGGTGTCCGGCGCCGGCGTCCAGTCGCGGACGTCGAGCACCCGGGCGTCCAGGCCGCGAGCGCGGGCGGCGGTCACCATTTCGGGTGAACTATCACCGCATTCCAGAGCTGCGTCGGGCCAGCGCTCCCGTAGCGAGACGGTCAGGTTGCCCGGGCCGCACCCGAGGTCGACCACCCGGCGCGGCGCAGGAGCGCCGACGCGCGAGACGAGGTCATAGAACGGCCGGGCTCGCAGGTCGGCGTAGTCGAGGTACTTCGCGGGATCCCACACGGTCGCCTCCAGCAAACAGTACGCTTGTACTGAGTACGAGCGTACTGCTATTCGGCGGGGTTGACCAGCTTCGCTGCGGCCTGCTCGGCGATGGCCTCGACCACTGCGGCGTCGGTGCCGGGGTCCGGGCGGACCTGCAGGACCGCGCCGTCGCGGCCGGGGATTTTGCGCTGGACGAACCACGCTCCCCCGGACCCGATCTCCTGCCGGTGCCGCGAGCGGATCGAACCTTCGACGCGCTGGTAGGCCTCGCGCGGCACCTTGCCCGGCTCGGCCAGCCGGAAGCGGACCGGCGGCCGGTCGGCCAGCACGACGGCCGCCCCCGCCGTGCGCACCTCGGCCGACTCGGTCAGCGTGAACACGCCGTCGGACCAGGCCGCCTTGGCGACCAGGTGCCAGCCGACGCGCCGCGCGCCGTCGCCGTCCGGGATCCAGAGGCCCAGCGCCGTCACGACCAGGTAGCCGCCGCCCTCCACCGGAGCGCTGTCGACGACGTCTTCGCCCGGGTCCAGGGCACCGGTGAAGTCCGGCGGTGTGCGGTCGCCCAGCAACCGGCGCAGGAAGCTCATCTCAGCCCCACGCGCCGGCGGCCGCCTGCTCGCCCAGCGACTTCTTGTACTGCTCCAGCGCGACGAGGTCGCCGAACAGCGCGCGGTAGTCGTCCGGCGCTTCGACCGGCGAGAGCCGCTGCAGCTTGCCCTTGATCTCCGCGATCTGCCGCCCGACGAGGCTCTCCTGCACCCGCGCGAGGATCGACGAGATGTACCGCGAGTCGACTTCGTCCTTGGCCTGCAACGGTTCCACGGCCAGCTCCGAGAGCACCCGCCGGACCGTCCCTTCCGGACAGTGCGGGGCCGCCGCGTCCAGCAGCGCCGGGCCGGTCAGCCCGGAACCCGCGCCGCCGGCCTTCAACACCGCCTCGTGGACCGCCACGTACACCGGGTGCGTGAACGCCTCCAGCGGCAGGGCGTCGTACTCGGGCCCGGCGATCGCGGGCTGCTGCAGTGCCGCCTTCAGCGCCTCGCGCTGGACGGCGAACCGTGGGTCCTTCGGCGCCGGGCGCGCCAGGTCCTGCTTCGGCGCGGCCGGGGCGGCCTGCTGAGCGCCGCGCGCGGGCTGGCGCAGGGGCGCACCACCGCGCTTGTCGGTCGCGCCCGCGCTGCCGCGCACCCGGTTGACCACCTGGGCGACGTCCTGCCAGCCCACCCACCAGGCGAGCTTCGACGCGTAGCCGTCGCGGGCCGCGCGGTCCTTGATCGACGCGACCATCGGCACCGTCTTCTGCAGCGCCGCGACCTGGCCGTCGACCGAGTCGAGGTCGTAGTTCTTGAGCGTGCTGCGGATGACGAACTCGAACAGCGGGGTGCGCCGCGCGACCAGGTCCTTCACCGCGCTGTCGCCCTTGGCCAGGCGCAGCTCGCACGGGTCCATGCCGTCCGGCGCGACCGCGATGTACGTCTGGCCGGCGAACGTCTGGTCGCCCTCGAACGCCTTCAACGCGGCCTTCTGGCCCGCTTCGTCGCCGTCGAAGGTGAAGATGACTTCGCCGCGGAAGGCGTCGTCGTCCATCATCAGCCGGCGGAGCACCTTCATGTGGTCTTCGCCGAACGCCGTGCCGGATGACGCGACCGCGGTCGGCACGCCGGCCGCGTGCATCGCCATCACGTCGGTGTAGCCCTCGACGACGACCACCTGGTGCCGCTTCGCGATCTCGCGCTTGGCCAGGTCGAGGCCGAACATGACCTGGGACTTCTTGTAGATCGGCGACTCGGCGGTGTTGAGGTACTTCGCCGAGATCCGGTCGTCGTCGAACAGCCGCCGCGCGCCGAAGCCGACGACCTCGTTGCCGACGTCGCGGATCGGCCAGACCAGGCGCCGGTGGAAGCGGTCCATCGGGCCGCGCTGGCCCTCCTTGGACAGCCCCGCCGTCAGCAGCTCCTTGACCTCGAACCCGCGCGTGAGCAGGTGCTTCGTGAGCTTGTCCCAGCCGCCGGGGGCGTACCCGCAGCCGAACGTCTTCGCCGCGGCGGCGTCGAACCCGCGCTCGGACAGGAAGTCCCGCGCGGCGCGCGCCTCGTCGGTGACCAGCTGTTCGGCGTAGAACTCCTGCGCGGCCCGGTGCGCCTCGATCAGCCGGCTGCGGCTGCCACGGTCGCGCTGGATCGTCGCGCCGCCGCCTTCGTAGGTGAGCCGGAGGCCGACCCGGTCGGCCAGGCGCTCGACGGCCTCCACGAAGGTGATGAGGTCGATCTTCTGGACGAACTTGATCACGTCGCCGCCCTCGCCACAGCCGAAGCAGTGGAAGGTGCCGTGCGTCGGGCGGACGTTGAACGACGGGGTCTTCTCGTTGTGGAACGGGCAGAGGCCCTTCAGGCTTCCGCCACCGGCGCGGCGCAGCGCCACGTACTCCCCGACGACCTCGTCGATCCGGTTCCGCTCGCGCACCTCCGCGATGTCGCTCTCCCGAATCCGTCCTGCCACGTCATCCACTCTAGTCGTGCCGGTTGCGGCACACTCGGGGCATGGCCTCCACGCCCACCGCCCAGGACACCCTCGCCGCGGAGTTCGCCGCGCACCGCGATCACTTGATCGGGGTCGCCTACCGGCTGACCGGCACGCGCGCCGACGCCGAGGACGCGGTCCAGGAGTCGTGGCTGCGGCTGGCCGGGCTCGACGACGCCGGCCGCGCCGCCATCCGCGAGCTGCGGGGCTGGCTGACCACCGTCGTCGGCCGGATCTGCCTCGACCGGCTGAAGTCGGCCGCCGCGCAGCGGGAGCGCTACGTCGGCAACTGGCTCCCGGAACCGGTCGTCACGCCGTTCGGGCAGGTCGTCAGCGAGGACCCCCTCGACATCGCGGTCCGCGACGACGGGCTGCGGATGGCCGCGCTGGTCGTGCTCGACAAGCTGACCCCGGAGCAGCGTGTCGCCTTCGTCCTGCACGACGCCTTCTCGGTGCCGTTCGCCGAGATCGCGGACGCGCTCGGCGTCTCGGTCGAGGCCGCGCGCCAGCACGCGTCCCGCGGCCGCAAGGCCCTCGCCGACGCCGACCCGGCGCCGCGCGTGCCGCTGGACGACCAGGCGAAGATCCTCGAGAAGTTCGTCATCGCCCTGCAGGCCGGCGACATCCGGGCGATGACCGAGCTGCTGGCCCCGGACGTCGTGCTCATCGGCGACTCGAACGGCAAGGGCCGCACCGCCCGCCAGCTCATCCTCGGCCCGGACAAGATCGCCCGGTTCTTCGTCGGCCTCACCCGCAAGTACGCCCCGGGGATGGCCGAACGCGGCGCTCCGGTGCTGGTCAACGGCGACCTGGGGATGTACCTGCCGCCGATGCCGGGTCGCGACGGCTTCCTCGCGCTCGACGAGCACGTGCAGTCGGTCAGCATCCGCGACGGGAAGATCGTGGCCATCTACGACGTCGTCAACCCGGACAAGCTGGCCCGCATCACGCGTCCCGCCGCCGCGCCCGAATGATCCCCGCGGCCAGCAGGAGGACGGCGAAGGCGCCGAAGTAGGCCAAGGCCCAGCCCGGGGGCAGCGGCGAGTCGGACAGCACCGCGGCGTTGCCCCCGTCGCGGCCCGCGTTCGCCTCGCCGGAACCGCTCAGGAACTTCGCGACGGCGTTCAGCGGCAGCCACCGGTGGATCGCCTGCCCGGCCCGCGGGATCAGCTGGACGACGTTCTCCGCCATCAGCGGGTAGGCGACGAGCACCGCGACCGCACCGGCGGTGTGGCGCACGAGCAGGCCGACGCCGACCCCGCAGACCGCGGCCAGCGCGAACACCGGGCCGGTGCCGGCGACGATCGTCCAGTCCGCGACGCTGTCCAGCGCCAGGTCGGCGTCCGGGGCGAGCACCCGCGCGACCAGCCAGGCCGCGAACGCGGCCGCTTCGCCGATCCCGAACGCGTACCCGGCGACGAGCGCGGCCTTGGCCACCAGCACCGGCGTCCGGCCGGGCACCGCCTGGAAGGTGCCGTGGATCGTGCCGGAGTGGTACTCGCTCGTCACCGCGAGCGCGCCCAGAACCAGCACGGAGACCAGCGCGAGCTGGTGCCCGAACTGGGTGCTCGCGACGGTGGGTGGCAGCCGCGACTCGGTGGCGGTGAGCGCCGTGAGCGCGGCCGGGAACGCCAGGGCGACGAGCGCGAAGAGGCCGCACACCCAGGGCGTGGCGATGCTGAAGAGCTTGATCCGTTCACTGGCGACGAGGTGCATGCGGGAACGGTCCCGCGGCGGACCCCGGCGGCGCGTCCGACCGGGGTCCGATTCCCGGTGTCCTACGGGAGCGGGATGCGGCAGGCGGCACCCGAGGTGAAACCCTGGTCGACGATGCCGAGCGCGCTGTTCATCCGGGCGCGGGAGTTCTCCAGCGCGATCTGGTAGGTCAGTTCGACGACGCCTTCGCGGCCGAATTCGCGCTCGAGCTCGGCGACCTGCTCGTCGGTCACCGTCACCTGCGCCGCGGACATCGCGTCGGCGTAGGCGATCGCGAGCCGCTCCTGGCGGCTGAACGCGGGCGACGTCGCGTAGTCGTCGATCTGCTTGAGCCGTTCGATGTCCAGGCCGTCGTGCTTCTGCAGCATCGTGCCGAAGTCGACGCACCACGAGCAGCCGATGCGGGTCGCGACCCGGTAGACGGCGAGTTCCCGGACGTTCACCGGCAGCTTCTTGGACGCGCGCTCCACCAGCAGTTCGTGTGCCATGTTCGCGCGCAGCAGGCCGGGGTGGTGCGCGACGACGGCCATCGGCTCGGGCACGGCCCCGTAGCGGCGGCCGGCGATCCGGTAGAACAGCTTGAGGACCGGCCCGGCTTCGGTGGTCTTTTTCGCGGTGATGCGCGGCATGTCCGTTCTCCTTCGTCTCGGTCACGAGGGGGACGAGACGGCTTCGGAAGACGTGACACCGGGCGAGGTGAGCCAGGCCACGGCCATGACCGCGGCGGCGCCGGCGAACACCGCGGTCAGGCCCGGCGCGGCCAGCCCGCCGGTCGTGGCCAGCGCCAGCCAGCCGAACACCGCGGCGCCGGCCAGGCCGCCGGCCTGCCGCGCGAAGGTCAGCGAGCCCAGTGTGACGCCCAGCAGTGCGCGGTCCGCCCGCGTCTGGCCCAGCACCGTGTAAGCGGACGTGCAGACGGCGAACGCGGCGCCGGTCGCGAACAGCCCAGGGACCAGCAGCCACGGTGCACCATCCAACGCGGCCGCGACGGCGATCGCGGCGAGGCCCAGCACGCCGAGCAGGCAGCCGAAGCGGCCCCACGCCGTCATTTCCGGGTGCCGCCGCGCCAGTGCGGCGAAGGACGCGGAGAGCGTGAGCTGCCCGGCGGTCATCGCGACGAGCAGCAGCCCGGTACCGGCCGCCCCGGCCCCGAGCGAGGCGACCAGCGCTACGTAGGTGAAGGTGCCGTAGAGCGCGGCGCCCGCCAGGCCGTTGACCACCACCGCGCGCTTGAGGACGGCGTCCGCGAAGACCTTCGGTGAGATCAACGGGCTGGCCGCGCGACGCTGCCTGCGGACGAACGAGTAACCGGCTCCGACGGCGGCCACGACCAGCAGCGGTGTCCACAGTGGACTCCGAGCGAGCCCTTCGAACGTGCCGAGCGCGACCACCGCGGAGCCCGCGACGGCCAGCAGCACACTGCCCGGTACGTCGAACTTCTCCCTGGTGCCAGGGGGTTTCGCGGGCAGCCCACGCCACCCGAGCAGGAGGGTGGGCACGCACAGCGGCAGGTTGACCAGGAAGATCCACCGCCAGCCGGGACCGGCCGCGAGCAGCCCGCCCAGCGGCGGCCCGCCCAGGGTCGCGGCCGCGAAGACAGCGGTCTGCCGGCCCTGGCGGCGCAGCAGCTCGTCGCGTTCGAACAGCTCGCCGAGCGCGCTCATCGCCGTGACGATCAGGCCGCTCCCGCCCAGCCCCTGCAGCGCGCGGGCGGCGATCAGCGACCCGACGTCGGGGGCGGCGGCGCACCACGCGGACGCGGCGGCGAACACGAGGACCGACACGGCGAAGGACGTCCGGCGGCCGTGGAGGTCGCCGAGCCTGCCGTGCAGCGGCGTCGCGACGGTGACCGTCAGCAGGCCGGCGGCGGTCACCGCGACGAGGCCGGTGCGCGCGTGCAGGTCGGCGCCGATCGAAGGCAGGGCCGCGGTGACGATCAGGCCGTCGAGCTGGGCCATGGCCATGCCGAGCAAGAGGCCGGCGAACGCGAGGTTCCGAGATGCGTGCATAAAGCACACGTTATAACGTGCCTTGTGCACACATCAAGCGACGGCGGCCCCGCCCTCTTCCGCCTGGTCCGCCACTGGGCCCGTCAGTGGGCGCCGGACGTCGTCGAGCGCTTCGCCGCCGACGCGCCACCGACGTGGACGGTGCCGAACCTCTTCGTCATCCAAGCGGTCGACGGCGCGGCGGCCGACGAGGTCACCGTCGCGGACGTGGCCCGCCAGCTGGGCATCGACCGCTCGGTGGCCAGCCGGATGACGACCGAAGCGGCCCGCGACGGCTTCGTGACGCGCTCGACGTCGACCCGCGACGCGCGCCGGGCGGTGCTGACGCTGACCGACGAAGCCAGGGCGTTCCTCGCGGCGTCTCAGGCCCACCAGCGCCAGGCGTTCGAGGCGCTGGTGGGGCACTGGCCGGCCGAGGACCGCGACCGGTTCGCGGGCTACCTGAGCCGCCTCGCGGGCGAGGTCCTCGGCTGAGACCGGCCACCGGCTCGTGATCACGGCGCGAAGCGGCTTCGGTGGGCGGGTATGGACCCGGCTCACCCGACAGTGCTCCCGCGGATGGTGGTCCGCGACCCCTTCGGCAACGTCTTCCAGATCGCCCAGCGCCGCAGCTGACCTTGTAACGCGGCGCCGGTCGCGCGGCGACTCCGTGGCGTAGTCCGCCTGCGAAGGAGCCCCGTGAACCCGGAATTCGGGCCGTACCTCATCGAACGGCCGATCGCGCGCGGCGGCATGGGCGAGGTCCTGCGCGCCCGCGACACCCGGCTGGACCGGGTCGTGGCGCTGAAGGTGCTGCCGCCCCACCTCGCCGCCGACGAGGAGTACCGCGAACGCTTCCGCCGCGAAGCGCACGCCGCGGCGCGGCTGCGCGAGCCGCACATCGTGCCGATTCACTCGTTCGGGGAAATCGACGGCCGCCTCTACCTGGACATGCAGCTCGTCGAAGGCGAAGACCTGGCGGCGCGGCTGAGCACGCGCGGGCCGATGGACCCGGCCGAGGCCGTCGACGTCGTCGGCCAGATCGCCCAGGCCCTCACTGCCGCGCACGCCGAAGGCCTGGTCCACCGGGACGTCAAGCCGTCGAACATCCTCCTGACCAGCACCGGCTTCGCCTACCTGGTGGACTTCGGGATCGCGCGGTCGCAGGAGTCGGCGACCGGGCTGACCGGCGCGGGCGCGGCGATCGGCACGCTCGACTACATGGCGCCCGAGCGGTTCACCGGCGCCCGGCCCGACCAGCGCGTCGACGTCTACGCGCTGGCGTGCGTGCTCCACCAGTGCCTGACCGCCACCAAGCCGTTCGCCGCGACGACGGCCGCGTCCCTGCTCCACGCCCACCTGAACCAGGCGCCGCCGCGCCCGAGCCTGCTGCGCGCGGGCATCCCCGCGGCGCTGGACGGCGTCGTGGCCCGGGGCATGGCGAAGAGCGTGGACGACCGGTACCCGACCACCGCGGCGCTCGCGGCGGGTGCACGCGCCGCCCTCGGCCCGCCGCGCGAATCCGCTCCCCCGCCCGCGGTGACCCGGGCCTTCACGAGGGTCGGACCGGAGGTCGCGCCGCGGAGCCGGACCGGGCTGCTGGTCGCGCTCACGATCGTCACGGTCCTGCTGCTCGGCGGGGCCGGCGCGGTGATCGCGCTGCCCGCCCTGCTCGCACGGACCCCGGCCGGGACCCCGACGTCGGCGCCGCTCGCCGCACCGGTTCCGGTGCCGGTCCGCACGACCACGCCGGCCGCGGAGACGACCGTGCCGGTCGCGGTGACCACGGCCGGTCCGAGCCGGCCCGCACCGGGCGATCTCGCCGGGTTCGTCGTCCACTACTACGGACTGCTGCCGGACACCGACGCCGGCTGGGCGCTGATCGGGCCGAACCTGCGGCTGCGGACGCGCGACAGCTACGACAAGTTCTGGAGCAGGTTCAGCGGCGCCGAAGTCGTCGGGACGCCCGCGGTCGAGGGCAGCACGGTGACCGCGCGGATCCGGCTGCACTACCGCGACGGCCGCCCGGCCACCACCGAAACGCACGTCCTCGGGCTCGCGATGCGCGACGGCGAGCTGTGCGTCGACTCCGACACCCCCGCCAAGAGCCGGTGAGCTACTCGCCTGTGCTGCCGTCGACCGACTCGCGGATGAGGTCGGCGTGGCCGTTGTGGCGGCTGTACTCCTCGATCATGTGCACGAGGATCCAGCGCAGGGTCGGGGTGCCGCCGTCCCGCAGCGAGCGCCGGGCCCGCCGCGTCAGGTCGCCGTTCGCCGCCCGCACCGCCGTCCACGACCGCTCGACCGCTTCCTCCCACAGCAGGCGAAGCTGCTCCGGGGTGTCGTCCGCGGCGGAATCCCAGTCCCAGTCCGGGGTCGCCGCCCAGTCGACCGCGTCGAACGGCGGCATCCGGTCGTGGTCGGACCACACGAACGAGAACCAGTTGTCCTCCACGTAGGCGAGGTGCTTGAGCAGTCCGCCGAGGGTCATCGTGGACGGCGGCACCGTGGCGCGCAGACCGGCCGCGTCCAGGCCGGCGCACTTCCAGGCCAGCGTCGCGCGGTGGAAGTCGAGGAAACCGAGGAGGGTCGCGGCTTCGTCGCCGTCGTAGGGCGGTTCGGGCCGGCCCTGGTCGTCCACAGAGGTCACGGACGCCGACTCTACCGAAATTGTCGGACCCCTCCGCTAGGTTCCGGTCATGGCTCAATTCGTACTGGTTCCGGGCGCCTGGCTCGGTTCGTGGGCGTGGGACGAGGTGGTCCCGCGCCTGCGCGAGGCCGGCCACGGCGCCCACGCGGTGACCCTGTCCGGCCTGGCCGAGCGGCGTGACGCGCCGGTCGGCGGGCAAACGCACGTCCAGGACATCGTCGATGTCGTCTCGCGCAACGACTTGCGGGAGGTCGTCGTGGTGGGGCACAGCTATTCGGGGATCCCGGCCGGCCAAGCGGCCGAACGGATCGGCGACCGGCTGAAACGGGTGGTGTTCGTGGACTCGAACGTGCCCGCCGACGGCGAGTCCTTCACTTCCCACTGGTCCGCCGAGCGCGTCGCCGAACTCACCGCGCGGGGGTTCTGGCCGGCCTTGACGGCGGAAGACTATGCGGAGCAAGGGCTTTCCGGCGAGGCGATCGCCCGGATCGTCGGCGGCTCGACCCCGCACCCGGCGGCGTCGCTGACCGATCCGGCCGTGCTTTCCCGTCCGCTCGGCGAACTCCCGGCGACGTACCTCAAGTGCCTCCTCGACGGGGACACGCCGAGCCCGGACGTCGTCTCACTGCTGGAGAGCGACCTGTGGGAGCTCGTGGAGCTCGACACCGGTCACTGGCCGATGTTCTCGCAACCCGAAGAGCTGGCCCGGATCCTGCTGGCGGCGGCTTCGTGAGGAGTCACGGCGTCAGCGGGCGCACGTCCCAGACCCACACGCCGCCGACGAACTCGGCGGGCTTGCGCAGCAGCAGTTCCACTGTGGACTTGAGGGCTTCCTGGTTCTGCCGCGGGCCGACCACGAGCACGTCGGCCTTCCAGTAGCGCAGGTCGTCAAGGGCCTGGGTGCGGTCCGCTTCGGTGACGTTCGCGGCCTGGCCGGTGCGCTCGACCTCCGCGAACAGGTCCGACGTCGGCCGCGGGACGGCGCCGTACCGGCCGCGGCGGTCGTCCGCCGACGTCGGGCCGACGAAGTAGCCCTCCGGCATCGGGTACCCGAGGCCGGCGTCGACCTGCCAGTGCAGCGGTTCGGCCTCGCCGGTGCTCGGCAGCGGCACGGGCACCAGCGAGCCGCCGGGGGCGATGTACTGGCGCCAGATGCCGTCGGCGAAGAAGGGCGGCGAAAGCGGGCGCTGGTGCGTCACCAGTTCCGTCGGCGCGATCGGGAGGAGCACGGCGATGACGGCGCCGACCCAGAGCATCTTCAACGGGAAGCGAGGTTTGTCTTCGAGCGGGTCCGGCAGCTCGGCCGCCGCCGTCCAGACGCGGTGCGTCGCGATCGCGAGGAGCCCGCCGACCAGGGGGATGCAGCCCATCGCGAGCCGGGACTCGATCAGCGAGTCCAGCAGCGGCAGCTGACCCAGCCACTTCCACAGCCCCGGGACGCCGGTGTCCTGGTGCGCCACCGTGATCTCGACACCGAGGGAAAGGAAGGCCATCACGTACATCGAGATCGCGAGCGCTCGCGAAACGACGTCGCGCCAGAGCCAGATCGTGAGCACGACCATGAGCACGACCAGCGGCCAGCCGAAGAACGCGTTCTCCTCGGTGCGGTTCATCGACACGTCCGCGGCGGCCTCCGGCGTGCCGGCGATCGACTGCGTCGCGAAGCGCGTGAGCGCCGCGGTGTCGTTGCCCGCCGCACCGTGCAGCAGCGAATGGAAGCTGTACGGGCCGAAGAACTGCCAGTACAGCGGAAATCCGGCGATGAGCAGCGCGACCACGGCACCGATGCCGACACCCTTGCCCAGCGGCGCCAGCATGCCGCGGATTTCCGCGCGGCGCGGGATGAGGTAGCAGATCGCGAAGACGACGAAGGTGAGCGCGAAGATCGCCAGCGGCTCCTCGCCCAGCAGGATCTGCCACGCGACGAGGACGCCGAGCACGATGCCGTTGCGCACCGGGCGTTCGCCGTGCGCGATCTGGATGGTCTTGAGCGCGATGAACGGCATCACGAACAGCACGACGAAGTTCGGGTGAGCGTTGCCGTGCGAGATCATCGGCGGGGCGAAGCCGCAGAAGGCACCGCCGATCGCGGCCGCCGTCCGGTTCGGCACCAGGTGACGCGAAAACACCCAGTACCAGCCGAACGCGGTGCCGGCGAGGCCCGCAGTCAGCACGATGGCCCAGGTGAGCGTCGCGCCGAAGGTCAGCGTGATGGGCGCGAGCGGGATGTTCAGGCCGAACATCGCCGCGTTGGCGGCCATGTTCACGCCGAGCGGGTAGTTCTGCAGGTCGGTGGTGAACGGGTTCTGGAAGTGCAGCACGGACTTAGCGACGACCGTGGAGTACCACTCCCACTGGCTCTGGTCGGACGCGCCGTTCCAGAGGTAGCCGCGGTCGAGGTCGAACCACAGCCCGTTGTAGAGGAGGATCGTGAAGAGCAGGAAGCCGGCGCCGATCGCGGTGTCCTGCCACGCCCAGCGTTTCGGGCCGGTGGGTGCTTCGGGGGCGGGCGGGATGAGCTCGGGGACGGCTTCGGACTTCAAGCTCACGGTTCGACCACCCTGGCGAAGAAGTAGAGGGCACCCGTGGCGGCGTGCCGGACCAGCAGCAGGAACGGCCGGTCCACCGCAACGGCGACCGGTTCGTCGATGATCATCGAGGTGAGCCGCATCGTCAGCGCGGTCGCCGCGGCCCCCTCGAAGCCTTGTTCGTCGACGCGCAGCACGGCCTGGTGCAGCACCTCGGAGACGGTGAGCCGCGGGTCCGGCGAAAGCCCGGAAAGATCGGCTTCGTCGCTGAACATGGTGTGCACGCCGAGCCCGCGCAGCACACCGGTCAGCGAGCTGGGCACGTCGAGCGAAACTTTCGGGAGCGCGAGCTCCACCGGCTTGAAGCGGATCTCGCCGAGCAGGCTCGCGAGCTTCGCTTGGTCGAGCGCGGCTTCGGCGTCGGCGAGGTCGCCGTCGGGCAGCAGCACGACGGCCTGCAGCCCACCGCCGGCGACCAGCTGCACGGCTTGCCAGCCGTCCGCGTGCGCGTAGCCGAGGCTCTCGCCGAGCCACATGGTCGGCACGTCGCGGGTGCCGGAGGGCGCGTGGAAGGGCGCGTCGGCGGTGTTGGCCTCACGGAACGGCAGCCGCCAGGCGGCCTTCAGGTACAGCGCGTTGACCAGCACGGCGGCGACGTCCCGATCGATCGACCCGGGCGGCAGCAGCTGCGGGATCAGCCCCCGCGTGGTCCGCCCGACATCGTCGTTGATGAGCGCCCGCGCGGCTTCGGGTTCTTTCTCGAAGGGCGCACTGGCCACAGCGGCCCCGGGCCACCCGGCAAGCTCGGCCTTGAAGGAGTCCTCGAGCGGCAGCCGGTCATCGGCCCACAGCGTGTTGGCGACGGCCAGTTCGGGCTGCTCACCACGCTCTTCCCCGAGCTGAGCGGCCTCCCGCAGCAACCCGGCCTGCGCCCCGACGTCCCCGAGCAAGCCGACAAGCTCGTCCCGGGTCCGCCCCCGCGCGGCGATCGCGGCGAGGGTGAGCGCACTGGCCACCGAATAAGGCGAGAAACAGCTGTTCCCGCCCTCGGCACCGAGGGCCCGGTGAACGGCGAGGGCGAACCGGAGGTGGCTGTCCGTGGCCATGCGGGCGAGACTACCGGACCGGGTAACCCCACCGGGCCCCCACGCAGAACTCCGCCCACCGGTGACAAATCCCCCACGGGCCGACGCAGAGCCGGGTGCTAGTGCCGCTCCCCCGAATGCCGGGCCGGGGTAACCGCCGGTGAGCGGAAGACCGGCACACGCTCGGGACCCGCGCAGGTGATCCCGGCGCAGACAGGTAGGCCGACCGGCCCGCGCGTGACCCCGGCGCCGAGCCCGCCCACCGCCGCGTACGTGATCTCGGGCGCCGACCCGCCGGGCCTGACCGGCGACCACCGCCCGCCCACCCGCCCGCCGGAGCTCAACTCAAGCTGCCAGGGCAGGCGGCCCACCCGGGCCACGCCGCCCGCCTCGGCGGCCGGCCAAGCGCAGGGCTCGCGAGAGTGGTCCTCGCCGCGAGTGGCGGACTCGCGACGACAAGACCGGCATGAGCGCGAGCCGGCTCGCGCTCAAGTAGGCAGCGCCCGCCGGAGAAGGCGGCTCCCACCCAGGAAGCGGCTCGCGTTGCAGATAACCCACGCCTAGGGAGGCAGGTCACGCCAGAAGGCAGCCCGCATCCGGGGAGGCAACTTCAGCGCGGGGAGACCGCTGGTGCATAGGGAGGCAACACGCACCCAGGCGAGCGGCTCGAGCCAGAAGACAGCCCGCACCCAGAGGGGTCACTTCAACGCGGGGAAGCCGCTGGCGCCTGGGGAGGCAACTCGCACCCGCACCCAGGGGTGCGGCCCGCGCGCCGGCACCTCGCCGAAAGCGACCACTGCAGCATCCGGCCGGCAAGCGCGCCCAAGAGCCCGTCCGCAACGGCCGCCCCCAGCCCACCGCACCATCCGGCACGGCCCGCGCGCCCAGGAACTCGCCCGAAGCGACCGCACCCCGGTCCGCCGCAGCATCCGGCTCGGCCGGATGAGCCGCGAACCGCCCCAGCGCTCACTCCACTCAGCGGTGCAAGCGGGTCACGTGCCACGAGTACCACACGTGGGCCTGCGCGTCCGTCAGCGAAGCGACCTGGTCGATCACCACCCTCAGCAACCCCGCATCGTCCTTCGCCGCGTTCCAGGCCGGTACGAACAACGGGTCCAAAGACTCCGGCGCCCGCCGAGCCAGCGCATGCACCAACTCAGCCAGCAACTCACGCTGGCCCTCCTGCATCGCCAGCCTCCGGCGGTCGCTCATCACGTACCGCAGCGCCAGCGCCTTCAGCAGCGCCACCTCGGCCGCCACCTGCTCCGGGACCGCCAGGCGGGCGTCATAACCGGTCAGCGGGCTCGTGCCGAACGCCGCTCGGGTGCCCGTGACCGCCGCCGTCGTGAAGCGGCCCACCAGTTCGCTCGTCAGTCTCTTCAGCGCCACCTGGGCGCCCGGCGATCCGTCCGGCTCCGCTTCGGCCAGGGCCGCCACCGCCGGAAGCGCGAGCAACTCCGTCGCCGCGTTCTCCAATGTGGACACCGACTGGGCCGAGAAGTGCTTGGCCGCCGCCTCCGCCACCGCCGCTCGCTCGTCCGGGTGGGCCAGTACGCGCAGTTTTATGCGCCCGGCCAGGACGCCGTCCTCGACGTCGTGGACCGAGTACGCCACGTCGTCCGCCCAGTCCATGATCTGGGCCTCCAGGCACGTGCGCTCCTCCGGCGCGCCCTCGCGGAACCACGCGAACACCGCCGCGTCGTCCGGGTACACGCCGTACTTCGCCTTGCCCGGCTTCCGCGGCCACGGGTACTTCGTCGTCGCGTCCAGGCACGCGCGGGTCAGGTTGAGGCCCCCCGGGCCGCCGTCCGGACCGAGGAGCTTGGGCTCCAGGCGGGTCAGGATGCGGATCGTCTGCGCGTTGCCCTCGAAGCCGCCGCACGCCGCCGCGACCTGGTCGAGTGCGCGCTCGCCGTTGTGGCCGAACGGCGGGTGGCCGATGTCGTGCGCCAGGCCCGCCGTGTCCACCAGGTCCGGATCCGCGCCCAGCTCCTCGGCGATGCCGCGGCCGATCTGCGCGACCTCCAGTGAATGCGTCAGCCGGGTGCGCGGGACGCCGGTGACCTCGGCGCCCTCCCCCGGCCCGACCACCTGGGTCTTGCCGGCGAGCCGCCGCAACGCGGCCGAGTGCAGCACCCGGGCCCGGTCGCGGGAAAACGCGCTGCGTCCGTCCGCCCGGGCGCCGGGCAGCACCGCGCCCTTCGCCGGCTCCGGCAGCAGGCGGGCGGTGTCGTGTTCGGTGTAACCCACCCGGCCAGCTTAAGCGGGCGCACCGACAAAAAGCTCACCCCAGGAACGTGGCGAACAGGTCGTCGGCCGGCGTCTTCGTCAGCCGGTAGTAGAGCAGCGCGCCGGTCTCCCGGACGATGTACCGCACCTGGGTGACGCGCTCCTGCACGATCGGCCCGCTGTGCGTCGGCGCCGTCCACGCGTCCAGGCCCAGGTCGCCGGCCATCGTCCGGGCCCGGAACGAGTGCCACGGGTCGCTGACGAGCACCGCCGTGTGCCAGTCGCGGGCCTCGACCTGCTGGGCGACCGCGCGCAGGCTCCGCAGCGTGTCGCTCCCCTCGCCGACGGCCAGCGTCGCCGACGACGGCACGCCGTGGCGGGTCAGCCAGAGCTGGCCGGCCCGCGCCTCGGTGAAGTTGTCCTCGGCCTTCTTGCCGCCCGCGGTGACGATCGTCTTCGCGACGCCCGCGTCGTAGAGCTGCTTGGCCTTGACCAGCCGGGCCGCGTAGATGTCCGACGGCCGGCCGTTGTACTGGGCCGCACCGAGCACCACGATGACGTCGGCGGGCGTCCGGTCGTTTTCGCGGGCGACCTGCCACACCCGGAACGCCGTACCGCCGACGAGCGCGACCACCACGAGCACGACGCCGAAGGCGATCCGGCGCGCCCAGTTCGCGAGCGACGGTTTGGTGCGTTCAGCGGTACCCACCCGCCCCATCTTGTCAGAACGCCGCCGCCCGCTCAGAGCCAGCCGCGCTCCTCGGCGACGCGGACGGCCTCGGCCCGGGTCCGCGCGCCCGTCTTGCCGATCGCGGCGGACAAGTGGTTGCGCACGGTGCCCTCCGACAGGTGCAGGGCGCGCGCCACGTCGGCCACCGTGCTGCCGTCCTTGGCCTCCCGCAGCACGTCCAGCTCGCGTCCGGTGAGCGGGCTCGCCCCGGTGGCGAGGGATTCCGCGGCCAGCGCCGGGTCCACCACCCGCAGTCCACTGTGGACTCGCCGGACGGCTTCGACGAGCTGCTCGGGCGGGGCGTCCTTGACGACGAACCCGGCCGCGCCCGCCGCCATCGCGCGGGCCAGGTAGCCGGGCCTGCCGAACGTCGTGCAGATGATCACCCGGCACGACGGGAGCGCGGCCCGCAGGTCGGCCGCGGCTTCGAGGCCGTCCTTGCCCGGCATCTGCACGTCCAGCAGGGCGACGTCGGGTTTCGCCTCGCGGGCGGCGGCGGCGACCTCGTCGCCCGAGCCGACCTGCCCGACCACCTCGATGTCGCTTTCGAGCCCGAGCACGGTGGCCAGCGCCCCGCGCACCATGGCCTGGTCGTCGGCCAGCAGCACCCGGATCAAGCGAATCCTCCCGCGGGTTCGGCGCGCACGGCCGGGGCGGCCGCGTGCGGTTCGGGGCGCGGGATCTCCGCCCGCACCAGCAATCCTCCCCCGGGCCGGACGGACGTCCGCAACGCGCCCCCCACCGCGGCGAGCCGCTCCGAAAGCCCGCGCAGGCCGTTGCCCGCGACGACCTCGGTGGCCCGGCCGTCGTCCTCGATCTCCAGCCAGGTGTCGCCCAGCTGGACCGTCACCTGCTTCGCCCCGGAATGCCGCAGCACATTCGTGACGGCTTCACGCAGCACGTACCCGAAGGTGTTCTGCAGCTCCGGCCGCACGTTGTCGACGGCGTGCGGCAGGTCGGCGTCGATCTCCGCGGCCCGCAGCGCCGCCCGCGCGCCGACGAGCTCCGCCGACAGAGACACTTCGCGGTATTCCGAAACGGTCGCGCGGACGTCGGAGAGCGCGCTGCGCGTGAGGCTCTCGATCTCGCGGATCTCCTCGACCGTGCGCGGGATGTCGCCGGAGCTCTCCAGCACCCGCCGGGCCAGCCCCGCCTTGACGGTGATCGTGGTGAGGCTGTGCCCGAGCAGGTCGTGCAGGTCGCGCGCGACGCGCTGGCGCTCGTTCGCCACCGCCAGGGTGGCGATCTCCTCGTTGGCCCGCTCCAGCCGCCGGACCGCGCGGACGAGGTTGGCCATGAAGAACATCGCCAGCGTCACCGAACCGACCGTGATGAGGTCGCCGTAGTCGGCCAGGAACCGGCCCTCGACCAGCAGCACGAGGGCGCCGCCGGCCAGCGCGCCGACGTCCAGGAGCACCGACCAGGCGGCCGGGAGCAGGAACACCAGCACCGCCGTGCCGTAGAGCAGGACGAACGCGCTCGCGCTGGTCGTCGCCAGCGTCGCGACCCCCAGCACGTTCATCGTGATCCCGAAGGCCAGCTTCACCCGGCGCTCCCGCTGGAAGAAGAACGGGAAGATCGCGTAGCACAACGCGTACGTGTAGATCAGCACGCCGGTGAGCACGGCCTCGGCCGAAACGCCGGGCTCGGCCAGCAGACCCCGCGTGACCGGGAGGAGGAACGGCAGCAGGAACACCACCGACATGACCGACCACCGCAGGCCCTTCGGACCGCCGCGGCGCCCGGCGTCGGGCAGCGGGTCCTCCCACCACGATTCCTTGTTGTCCAGCCCGAACTTGCGCTTCGCCATCGCCGTTCCTCGTTCTTCCGGCCCTCAGACGCGGGCGCTGTCCTTACGGTAACGCCTGATCACGAGCGCTCCGAGCACGACCGCCCACGCCCCGAGCACGCCGGCCGCGGTCGGCAGGGACACCACCATGTCGGTGGTCACCGCGGGTCGCGCCACCTGCAGCACCCAGTACGTCGGCATGATCTGGGCGACGTCGTGCATCCAGCCCGGCATCGACTCGATCGGGATCCACAGGCCGCCGAGGAAACCCATGCCGAGGGTGACGATCATGTTGACCGGCTGCATCGAATCGGGCGTGCCGAACTGGCCGAGCAGCAGCCCGAGCAGCACCAGCGGGATCGTGCCGAGCCAGACGCCGGCGAAGATCCGGACCCAGCCCGCGGCGTCGAGGTGCACGCCCTCGACCGTCACGGCCAGCAGCGGCACCAGGACCAGCGCGGGCAGCCCCACGAGCATCCCGGAGATGCCCTTGCCAGCCAGGTAACCGGTGCCGGTCAGCGGCGTCAGGCGCAACTGGCGCTGCCAGCCGGCGGCGCGTTCGAGCGCGAGCCGGGCGCCGCTGTTCGTGGCCGCGGCGAACGTCCCGAACGTCATCATGTTGATCATGATCACGGCGGCGATCGCGACGTGGTCCGGCGCGTCCGCCTTCGTGAAGACGTTGGCCTGCAACAGGAACATCAGCACCGGGAAGGCGACGACGAAGATCAGGAACCGCGGCGCCCGGAAGTTGCGGCGGATCTCGGTGACCAGGTAGGTGGCGTTCATCGGACGGGCTCCGCGGTCTCGTCGGCGGTCAGGGAAAGGAAGGCGCCTTCGAGGCCGACGGCCCCGATCTCGACGTCGTGCACGGCCGGGACGGCGGCCTTGAGCGCCCAGAGCGTCTCGTCGGAGTCGGCGCTGGAGATGGCGACGCGGTCGCCGCGCAGCTCGAACTCCTTGACGCCGGGCAGCGCGGCGATCAGCGCCTCGGTGGCGCCCGGGACGGCGGCGCGCAGGGTGCGGCCGCCGGCGAGCGCGCGGACCTCGGCGACGCTGCCGTCGGCGACGATCCGGCCGCGGCGCATCAGCACCACCCGGTCGGCGAACTCTTCGGCTTCTTCGAGGTAGTGCGTCGCGAACACGACCGTGCGGCCGGACTCGGTGAACGCGTACATCGACTGCCAGAACTCGCGCCGCGTCCCGACGTCCATCGCGGCCGTCGGCTCGTCGAGGATCAGCAGATCGGGGTTGCTGACCAGGGCGACGGCGAAGCGCACACGCTGCTTCTGCCCGCCGGACAGCTTGTTCGCGCGGCGGCCGGCCAGCTCTTCGACGCCGGCGGCGCGCAGAGCTTCGGCCACCGGCAGCGGGCGGCGGTGCAGGGCCGCGACCATGCCGACGGTCTCGGCGACGGTCAGGTCGTCCATCAGGGCGCCGCCCTGCAGCATCGCGCCGATCAGCCCGGCGCGGACGGCGTCGATCGGCTTGCGCCCGAACACGCGCACTTCGCCGGCGCCGGGGCTGGTCAGGCCGAGGACCATGTCGACGGTGGTGGACTTGCCGGCGCCGTTCGGGCCGAGCAGGGCGACCACTTCGCCCGGGGCGATCGTCAGGTCGAGGCCGTCGACCGCGTGGACGTCGCCGTAGTGCTTCCGCAGGCCGGTGAGGTGGACCGCGGCCCCCGCCGCCACCGCCTGGATGTCTGTTTCTCGCATGCCCCCAGGCTGCCGCCCGGCGGGCCCGGGATCCCAGACCGTGCGTCACGACCTCGCCGTGACAGGTGTCAGGGGTGCCCGGGCCCGGGCACGGTTCAGCAGCCGATGAGGCGGGCCGCCAGGTAGGACTCGAGCTTGTCGATCGCGACGCGCTCCTGCGACATCGAGTCGCGCTCGCGCACGGTCACGGCCTGGTCCTCGAGCGAGTCGAAGTCGACCGTGACGCAGTACGGCGTGCCGATCTCGTCCTGGCGGCGGTAGCGGCGGCCGATCGCCTGCGCGTCGTCGAAGTCGACGTTCCAGTGCTTGCGCAGGGCCGCGGCGACCTCCTTCGCCTTCGGCGTCAGGTCGGCGTTGCGCGACAGCGGGAGCACCGCGACCTTGAACGGCGAAAGCCGCGGGTCGAGCTTGAGCACCACACGGGTGTCGGTGCCGCCCTTGGCGTTCGGCACCTGCTCCTCGTGGTAGGCGTCGACCATGAAGGCCATCATCGACCGGCCGACACCGGCCGCCGGCTCGATCACGAACGGCCGGTAGCGCTGCCCCGACGCCTGGTCGAAGAACGACAGGTCCTGACCCGAGTGGTTCGAGTGCGTGGTCAGGTCGAAGTCGGTGCGGTTGGCGATGCCCTCGAGCTCGCCCCACTCCTGACCCGCGTTGAACGCGAAGCGGTACTCGATGTCGACGGTCCGCTTCGCGTAGTGCGAGAGCTTTTCCTTCGGGTGCTCGAAGTGGCGCAGGTTCTCGGCCTTGATGCCGAGGTCGGTGTACCACTTCGTGCGCTCGTCGATCCAGTACTGGTGCCAGCGCTCGTCCTCGCCCGGCTCGACGAAGAACTCCATCTCCATCTGCTCGAACTCGCGCGTGCGGAAGATGAAGTTGCCCGGCGTGATCTCGTTGCGGAAGGACTTGCCGATCTGGCCGATGCCGAACGGCGGCTTCTTCCGCGACGTCGTCTGGACGTTGGAGAAGTTCACGAAGATGCCCTGCGCGGTCTCCGGGCGGAGGTAGTGCAGGCCCTCCTCCGACTCCACCGGGCCGAGGTAGGTCTTCAGCATCATGTTGAAGTCCCGCGGCTCGGTGTACTTGCCGCGGGTGCCGCAGTTGGGGCAGGGCACGTCGGACAGGTCGTCCTCGGTGGTCTCCTTGCCGCTGCGCGCGGTGTACTCCTCGGCGAGCTGGTCGGCGCGGAACCGCTTGTGGCAGGACAGGCACTCGATCAGCGGGTCGGTGAAGACGTTGACGTGCCCCGAAGCCACCCACACCTGGCGCGGCAGGATCACCGAGGAGTCGAGGCCGACCACGTCTTCACGGCCCTGGACGACGGTCTTCCACCACTGGCGCTTGATGTTGTCCTTCAGCTCGACCCCGAGCGGGCCGTAGTCCCACGCCGAGCGGGTACCGCCGTAGATGTCCCCGCTGGGGAAGACGAAACCACGGTTCTTGCACAGGCGGACTACGGTCTCAATGGTGTTCGTGGGCACTCCACGCTCCGGAAGCATGCGGGGACGGTTATCGGACTAGAACGTCCAGGGTATCCGCCGGGGCCCAGCGGTTATCGCGCAGGCTACGGCCGCGACACCAGCGACGCCGTCACGACGCGGTTGTCCTCGTAGCCCTCGGTCCCGCCGACGTATTCGCCACCGCAGGTGACCAGCAGCAGCTTGTGCGGGCCATCGGGGTCGAAGAGCTGCTCGGAGCGCCCGGCGAGGTCGGTCTTGTGGACGGTCTCGACGGCGTCGACCCGATAGACCCAGGCGCCGCCCGCGGTGTCCGTGAGCTTGACCTCCTGGCCCTGCTCGACCTGCCAGAGTTCCATGAACGGGCCTTTCTTGCCCTTCCAGTTCACGTGCCCGGAGAGCAGGGCGACGCCGTGGTCGGCGCCCAGTTCGGCGCCCCACCAGGCAGCTTCGTCGAGGCCCTCGGGGATCTTGAGCGCGCCGTTCGCGTCGAGGTCCTCCTGGACGAGCTTCGCGGTGCCGCCGCCGGGCAGGCTCAGGTGCACCGGGGCGCGGCCGGGGTCCTTTTGTTCGGCGGGCTGGTTCGTTGTGGCGGGCGTCCCGGTGCCGTTCGCAACCGCGGGTTCATCCTTTCCGGTGAAGATGAGCAGGGTGGCGACCAGCGCGGCGACGACGAAAGCGCCGGCGACGCCGACGATCCACCAGCGGCCGGAGCCCTTCTTCCGCTCCGCCGGGTTCTGCTCCTGCATGGGGTCTGGCTCCTTCGCTCGGGTGACTCGGCGAAGGAACACATGCAGTGGCGGGTGCGGGAGGTTGCACCGGGATCGCGGCTCGACACGGTTCGGGCCGGCCTGGGCTCGGCTTGGCTCGACTCGGGCTCGGCCCGACTTGGCCCGGCCCGGCTTGGCCCGGCCCGGCTTGGCCCGGCCCGGCTTGGCCCGGCCCGGCCCGGCCCGGCCCGGCTTGGCTTGGCCCGGCCGGCTCGACCCGGCCCGGCCTGGCCCGGGCTTGGCTCGGCTCGGCTTCGCGGAGCGGGCTCGGCATGGCCCCGGCTCGGCTCGGCTCGACCCGGCTCGACTCGGGCTCGGCCCGGCTCGGCTTCGCGGAGCGGGCTCGGCATGGCCCCGGCTTGGCCCGGCCCGGCTCGACTCGGGCTCGGCCCGGCTCGGCTTCGCGGAGCGGGCTCGGCATGGCCCCGGCTTGGCCCGGCCCGGCTCGACCCGGCTCGACTCGGGCTCGGCCCGGCTCGGCTTCGCGGAGCGGGCTCGGCATGGCCCCGGCTTGGCCCGGCCCGGCTCGACCCGGCTCGACTCGGCTCGACTCGGGCTCGGCCCGGCTCGGCTTCGCGGAGCGGGCTCGGCATGGCCCCGGCTTGGCCCGGCCCGGCTTGGCCCGGCTCGACTGGGCACGGCTCGACTGGGCCCGGCTCGACTGGGCCCGGCTCGCCTTCGCGGAGCGGGCTCGTCATGGCACAACACGGCGTGGCTTGGGCGCGGCCGGGACCCGGGCGCGGGTCCGACGGGGGCCACCGACGGGCGGGGTCCACCGGCGGGCGGGCCGGCGGCCGCGAGCAGGACTGCGTGCGCCACCGCCACCGCCACCGCCACCCCGGCCCGGCCCGGCCCGGCCCACCCGTAGGACTCGGGCGGGCCCGGGCAGGCCGCGGGCGGGATGCGGTGAGCGACCCGGCTCGGGGTCAGCCGGGCGGGCGGGTCACCAGGTTCGCCGTGACCAGGCGGTTCTCGTCGTAGCCCTCGGTGCCGCCTACGTAGTCGCCGCCGCAGGTGACCAGGACCAGGCGGTGGGGGCCGCTCTGGTTGAACCAGCTCTGGGCCTGCTGCGGGAGCGCTTCCTTCGCAAGCGTCACCACCTGGTCGACGCGGTAGACCCAGCGGCCGCCGCGGGCGTCGACGATGCTGACCTCGTCGCCGGCGCGGGTGCGCCACAGCTCGTCGAACGGGCCGCGCTGCCCCTCCCAGTTGACGTGGCCCGACAGCAGCGCCGTGCCGCGGTCCGCGCCCAGCTTCGCGCCCCACCAGGCCGCGTCCCCGAGGCCGCGGGGAATCGGCAGCACGCCCGTGTCGGTCAGTTCCGTGCGGACCAGCCGCGCGGTCGCGCCGTCGGGGAGCCGGACCGTGCCCGGGCGCTGCTGGGCCGCCGATTCGCTGTCCGCGGGCAGCACCGCCGGGGCCGCGTTCTCCCCCGGCAGCGAGCCGGGCGGCGGGGCCGCCAGCGGGGCTGCCGTCGGCGGCAGCCAGGTCAGCAGGACGATCCCGGCCGCGAAAGCGGCCACGGCCAGCGCGGCCGCGACGGCGGCCAGCGCGGTGCGGAGCACCTAGTCCGTCCCGGTTTTGCGCCGCCGCCCGAGCAGCAGCGCGACCGCCGCGAAGAACACGCCGCCGAAGAGCAGGCCGATGCCGAGCGGGACGCGGGAGCCGTCGCCGTCGGTCGCGGGGGCCGCCGCGCCGAGGTAGCCGGCCGGGACCTGCGTCGGGACCGCCGCCTGCGACGCGCTCGTGCCGCCCGCCTGGTTGCCCGCCTTCGCGACGAACCCCTTGGGGACCGAGCAGCTGACGCCGCCGAGCACGATGTTCGTCACGACGTCCTGCACCGCGGCGCCCTGCGCGTCCTTGACGTGGGTGGTGATCTCGACGCGCCAGCCGGCGACGGCGGTGAAGTCGCCACCCCGCCAGCCGTCCTGCCGGATCAGCTGGTCGAACGCGCCGACGCGGGTCAGCTTGAGGTCGGAGACCGTCGTGGCCCTGTCCGCGTTCGCGATGTCGCCGGGCGGCCCGAGCCGCAGGTTGGCCAGCTGGAGGCCGGCGTTGCCGCCGGGCACCGGGACGATGCCGAGCGACCCGTCGGCCTGGCGCACCCACAGCCGTGCGACGGACGTGGTGGCGGTGAGCTTGGCGGGGCCGGTGCAGTCCACGGCCGACTTCGCGCCTTCGAGCACGAGCACGGTGTTGTCGGCCGCCTTCGCCGCGCCCTGCCAGACGTCGCGCAGCGCGTAGTTCGTCTCCGCGACGGCCGTGGGCACGGTGGTGGCCTGCAGCGCGGCGACGACGTTGTGGTCGCGGCTCGCGACACCCGGCGGGTACGGGTTCTGTGACGCGCTGTAGCGGCCCAGGTCGATCTGGTAGTGCCCACCGAAGGTCGCGCGCTCGCCGTCGTCCTTCGGGACGGTGACGCGGTCCGTGCCGAGCTTCGACTGACCGGGCAGCAACGGCGAGCGCTGCGTCTCCGTGATGAGGGCGCCGCCGCGCTGACCTTCCCCGCCGATCCGGACCGACGCGATGTTCGCGAACGAGACCGGCCCGGACTTCTCGTCGACAGCCTGCGTCTGAGCCCCGGCCAAACCCACTCCGACCAGCGGGAACACGACAGCCGTCAGCGCTGCTGCCTTGGTTGCGAAACGGGTCATGTCTCCCCACTGGTGTGCTTGGGCGCGGCGCCGGCTGTGCGAGAAGCGGCAAAACGCTCCGCGACAACCTTGCACCGTCGGCCACTACATGCGAAGCCGAAGAGCCAATATCCCACGAACTCACCCGAACGGGGTAATACGACCAGCCGTACTTCGCAGCTCGGCGCCGGGGCGGGGCTCCCGTCCGGGGGAACACTAGGATGGGCGGCGCCGTTATCGGCAATGACTACGGAATTCATGGTCCGGACGGGCAGGGTGGAGGCGGGCATGGCGACGGTGACCGGGAGTGGCGCCCAGCCGGGCCTCGCGGACTGCGCACCGGCGGCCGAGCCGGTCCACCCGGCGCCATCGGTGCTGACGGACGCGGGCGACCTGCTGCGCGCGCTGGCCGCGCCGGTGCGGATCGCGATCGTCCTGCAGCTGCGGGCCGCCGACCGGTGCGTGCACGAGCTGGTGGACGCCCTCGACGTCGCCCAGCCGCTGATCAGCCAGCACCTGCGGGTGCTGAAGACGGCCGGGGTGGTGCAGGGCGAACGCCGCGGCCGCGAGGTGGTCTACCGGCTCGCCGACGACCACCTGGCGCACATCGTGGTCGACGCCGTGGCCCACGTGCAGGAAGGAAAGTGATGAACCCCGCCGCGCCGCGCAGCCAAGCCCCGGTGCCCGGCCGCCGATCGACCCGGCAGCGAGCCGCGGTGGTCGAGCTGCTGAGCACCGTCGACGACTTTCGCTCCGCCCAGGAACTGCATGACGAGCTGCGCAAACGCGGCGACGGCATCGGCCTGACGACGGTGTACCGCACCCTGCAGTCGCTGTCGGAGGCCGGCGAGATCGACGTGCTGCGCACCGACTCCGGCGAAGCGATCTACCGCCGCTGCTCGGCGCACCACCACCATCACCTGGTGTGCCGCCTGTGCGGCCGGACGGTGGAGGTCGAGGGCCCGGCGGTCGAGCGCTGGGCGGAGAAGATCGCGGCGGAGCACGGGTTTTCGGAGATCTCGCACACGGTGGAGATCACCGGCACCTGCGCGGAGCACTAGCCCGGTCACGGGTCGCCCGGGCGCGGACCCGCACGACGCGATGGGCCGCCGCCGGTGCACTGGCGGTGGCACGTTCGCCGGGCGGCCGGGTCGCGTTGCGAGGCCGCGTCACGCTCGTGGGGCGGTCGGCCAAGCTACGTCGTCGATGGCCAGCCAGGGAGCCGCGGCCAGCTCGGTCGGGGTCAGTCCTGCGATCGCCCTCGCTTCGCGGTGCAGGTGGGATTGGTCGGCGTAACCACTTCGCGCGGCGACCGTCGCCGCGGTGTGGCCGGTGGCCAGGAGGTGGGCCGCGTGGTCGAAGCGCACCAGCTGGGCCGCTCTCTTCGGCGTGAGTCCCAGCTGGGATCCGAAACGGGACCACAGGCGCTTGCGGCTCCAGCCGAGCTCTTCGGCCAGGCCGTCGACCCTGATGCGCCCCCGGGCGGCGAGGGTCCGGCGCCAAGCCTGGACCACCTCCGGCTCGACGCGAGGGCGGGTCGCCAGCCGTCGGGCGAGGACGTCCGACGCGACGGCGAAGCGTTCGTCCCAGGACGGAGCGGCGCGCAGCCTCTCCTCGACTCGCTCGGCGTCGCGTCCCCAGACCTCCTCGAGGGTGGCCACGGCGCCCGTCAGCTCCGCCGAGACGCCGAGCAGCGCGGACGCGATCACCGGGGACAGCCGGATCTGGAGGCAAGTGCCCTCCTGGCCGCCGGTTCGGATGGCGCCCGGGAGGAGACCGGCGACGAAGCTGCCGCGCCGGCGTGTGCCGCCGGCTTCGCGGACGATCCCGCCCGTTTCGCTCAGGTCGAGGAACAGCGTGACGGACGGGTGCGCGACCATCGCGATCCCGACGTCCGCGCGGATCCGCTGGCGGAATCCCGCCATCACGACGCCCGGCAGCCGCGTGGCCGGGCGCGGGACGGCGACCTCCACGTCCGCCCACTTCCAGCCGGTCGGCAGCACGTACGCAGCTTAGGCCGGGGCGGCGTCGGCCGTCGCGAAGTGCAGAAGCAGCTCGCTAGTCGGCTCCGGGGCTTCGAACAGCGGGATGTGCCCGACGCCGGGGAGCAGTTCGACGCGCGCGCCCGGCACCGCCTCGTACTGGTGTGCCGACCGCGGGTCCCAGCGGGGGTCCGCCGCGCCGAACACCACCAGCACGGGCCGGCCGACGCCGGCGAGGCGCTCGGGGACGCTCCGTTCGGCGACGTACGCGGAGTAGTCGCGCAGGATCCGCCGGAACGTGCGGTAGCCGATGTTCTTCAGATCGGCGACGGCGTCGTCCGGGACGTCCACCGGGCGGGCGGTCGTCGCGCGGATTCCCTTGCGGATCACCGCGTCCGACCGCCGTGCCCACAGCAGCGGGCCGAACGGCGGGGCCAGCAGGGCGCGGATCACCCACGGCTGCGGCAGCAGCGCGTCGAGGCTCGGGCCGGTGCTGATTAGCGCCAGCGACCGCACCAGGTCGGGACGTTGTTCCGCCAGCGCCGTCGCGACGTAGCCGCCGCTGGAGTGCCCGGCCACGGTGACCTGCGCCGGCCCGAGGTCGTCGAGCAGCGCGGCCACGCGAGCAGCCTGCCCGGGCACGGCGTACGACGCCGCGGGCGGCGACTGGCCGCACCCCGGGAGGTCGACCCGGATGACGTGGTGGCGGGCGGCGAGGATCCTGGCGACCGGACCCCAGGACGCGCCCGAAGCACCCGATCCGTGGATGGGCAGCAGGGGTGGCGCCTGCTTCGGACCGTCGTGGACGACGTGCATCCCGTGCGTACTGCCGCGAACTCCCATGTGCCGGAATCCAAGCCGCCGCCGGCCGTCCGTCTTGGACGAATGTCAGTACTCGTAAGGATCCTTGGGGGCCGGGACCGTCGTCAGCGAGGACGGGGTCAAGTCGGGGGTGTAGCTGTTCGCCTTCGTGGCCGTGCCGGGGACCACCTGGCCGGTCACCCGGATCCACGCGTCGCTCGCCAGGTGGTCCGCTTCGCCGCCGCGGAGGCGGACCGTCACCGGGAACGCGTCGGCCGCGCAGCAGCTGATCACCAGGCGGGCCAGCAGGGTTCCGCCGTCGGCGTGGACGACGAACCCGGTCAGGGAGACGGTGCGGCCGTTCAGGGTGCCTGCCGCGTCCCAGCCCGCGCGGCTGACGAACTCGTTGACCGCCAACGGAACCGGGTCGCCGGCCGGAAGGGGCGGGAACGACGCCGCGTTGGCCGCCGCCGCGCTCGCCGGGACCCTGGACTCCGTGCGGATCACCGAATCGGCGCCGAGGGCCGGGGGTGCCACGAGGAACACCGCCAGTACCGGGACCAGCAGCAGCCACGCCGGGCGGGCCGAGTGCGCGTGGCCGTGACCGTCGTCCGGGGAACCCGGCTCGACGACGGCCGGGTGCGCCTCGCCGTCGGGGCGGGAGGTGCGGACGGACAGCAGGTCGCGCACGATCGCCACCGCGCCCAGCAGCACCATCACCGCGCCGCCCGTGATGATCCAGGGTTGCTGGGCCGGCTTCACGTACCTCAGGTAGTCGCCGTTCAGCGCGATCTTGATCAGCGCTCCCCCCAGCAGGAGCAACAGGATGTTCTGCGTCTCGCGCTTCACGCCACCCCCACCAGAACCCCGGCCACGACCGCGCAGGCCGTTGCCACCACGAACGTCGCCGGGGCGAAGCGGACCGCGAACGAGCGGCCGAACGTGCCTGCCTGCAAGGCGAACAGCTTGACGTCCACCGCCGGGCCGACGACCAGGAACACCAGCTTCGGCAGCAGCGGCAACGCCGTCAGGGACGCCGCCACGAACGCGTCCGCCTCGCTGCACAGCGCCAGCACCACCGCGAGCACCGCCATCACCAGCACGCCGAGCACGAGCTGCTCGCCCAGCACGCCGAACCACTTCGCGGGCACCAGCACGTTCAGCGCCGACGAGATCAGCGCGCCCAGCACGAGGAAGCCGCCGGCCTCCACCAAGTCCGTGCGGGCCGTCTCGGCGAACACCCGCCACCGCTGCCCCGGCGCCACTTCGGGGAGGCGGCGCAAGGCCCGGGCGGTGATCCACTCGAGCTTGCCCCAGCGGGCCCACAGCCAGCCCATCACCATCGCCGTCGCCAGCGAGCCGGCGAAGCGGGCCAGCACCATCTCCGGCTTGCCGGGGAACGCGACCGCGGTGGCCACCAGCACCACCGGGTTCACCGCCGGCGCCGCCAGCAGGAACGTCAGCGCCGCGGCCGGTGCCACGCCCTGTCCCATCAGCCGGCGGGCCACCGGCACCGACGCGCACTCACAACCCGGTAGCGCGACCCCGGCCAGCCCGGCCACGCCGACCGCCGCACCGGACCGGCGGGGCAGCACCTTCTCCAGCACGCGAGCCGGCACGAACGCCGCGATGGCCCCGCTGATCAGCACGCCCAGCACCAGGAACGGCAGCGCCTGCACGCACACGGCGACGAACACGGTCGAGCCGGTGCGCAACGCGGGCACGTCGAACAGCTGCTGCAGCCAGCCCTGGCCGAGGATCGCGACCAGCAGGATCGCGCACAGCACCTCGACCGAGCTGATCCGGAAGCGGCGCGTGCGCCGGCCGGGCTCGGTGCCGGAAGTGGAAACGATGTTCACGACGACGATGATGCCAGTGCCCACCGACACGAAATGACCCGCACGGGTCGCGAACGGTCGGATCCGGTCCGTTTCCGACCGGAATCCGCCGTTCGCGGCGGAATCTCCACCCCTTGTGGGTTACCCGGCGGACCCGATACCCGGCAATTCCGTCCGCAGCTGCGACGCCGTCGACACGACCAGCATCAGCAACGTCCCCAGCGCCGCGGCGTCCAGGCCCGCGGCCGGGAACGCGTACCGCAGCGTGACGTCGACCCCGGAGTCGGTGTGCCCGACGCCGAGCGTCCCGAACAACCCCTGCCCCGCCCGCTCGGCGACCGCGACCGACAGCCCGGGCCCGTCCGCCAGGTCCCAGCCGACCACGCAGGTCAGCGAGAGCACGGTGAGCCCCTCGCCGAGCCGGGTCGCCTGGATGACGCACGGGACGTCGCCGTGGGAGAACGTCAGCGCGCCGTCGTCGTCGACGCGCACCTCGAGGTAGCGCTCGAGCGCTTCCTTCGCCTGCGTCAGCAGTTCCGCGGTCTCCGCCGCTTCGGTCGCGCTCACGAGGAAGCCGCCTGGTCCACGGCACCGCCGAAACGCCTGTCCCGCTTCGCGAACTCCAGGCAGGCGCGCCACAGGTGCGTCCGGTCGAAGTCCGGGAACAGCGTGTCCTGGTAGACCATCTCGGCGTACGCGGATTGCCACAGCAGGAAGTTCGACGTCCGCTGCTCCCCCGACGGCCGCAGGAACAGGTCCACGTCGGGCATGTCCGGCTGGTACAGGTACTTGCCGATGGTCTTCTCGGTGACCTTGCCGGGGTCGAGCTTGCCGTCGGCGACGTCGCGCGCGATCCGCTGCATCGCGTCGCCCAGCTCGGCCCGGCCGCCGTAGTTGACGCACATCGTCATGTTCAGCGCCGTGTTGTGCTTGGTCTTCTCCTCGGCCGCCTGCAGCTCCTTGATCACCGAAGCCCACAGCTTGGGACGGCGGCCCGCCCACCGGATGCGCACGCCGATCGAGCCGAGGTAGTCGACCTGGCGGCGGATGGTGTCGCGGTTGAAGCCCATCAGGAACCGCACCTCTTCGGGGCTGCGCTTCCAGTTCTCCGTCGAGAACGCGTACACCGAAAGCCACTTGACGCCGATTTCGACCGCGCCGGCGGCGACGTCGATCATCACCGCCTCACCGCGCTTGTGGCCTTCGATCCGCGGCAGCCCGCGCTGGTTGGCCCAGCGGCCGTTGCCGTCCATGACCAGCGCGACGTGTTTCGGTACCAGCTCGCGGGGGATTTCCGGCGGCTTGGCGCCGGTCGGGTGCGGATCGGGGGCCCGCAGCTCATACCGCGACGCCTTGTTCTCGCGTCCCCTGCGCAGCACTGCGAGCCTCCCTGGATGGGTGAAACCGATCAGCCCGACCTTACTGCCCGGGCACCACCTATCCCTCGGGGGTCCGGGTGGCGAAGCCCCCGGCTCGGGGCGAAGCCCCGGACGTCATCGGGGTCTCCCGGGCACGTCGCTCGACGAGGGGAAGGGACCGGAGCTGGCGCTCCAGGTGCCACTGCAGGTGCGCCGCGACCAGGCCGCTCGCGTCCCGGCGGGTGCCGGGCAGGGTCGACTCGGCCATCGTCCACTCGCCGTGCAGCAAGGCCGTGAGCAGGTCCAGGACCTCGGGCGCGGGGTGCACGGACCCCGGGACGCGGCAGTCCTGGCACATCGACCCTCCCGCGGGGACGCTGAACGCGACGTGCGGGCCCGGCAGGCCGCAGCGGGCGCACTCGGTGAGCGCGGGCGCCCAGCCGGCGTAGGACATCGCGCGGAGGAAGAACGCGTCGAGCACGAGGGACGCGTCGCGCTCGCCCGCGGCGAGGGACCGCAGCGCGCCGCAGACGAGGAGGTAGAGCTTGAGCACCGGCTCGCCCTCTTCGGCCGAGAGCCGGTCCGCGGTTTCGGCGATCGCGCTGGCCGCGGTGTAGCGCTGGTAGTCGGCGACCAGCGGCAGCTGGAACGCGTCGACGGTCTCGACCTGGGTGATGACGTCGAGCGTGCGCCCGGTGTAGAACTGCACGTCGACGTGGCCGAACGGCTCCAGCCGGGCCCCGAAGCGGGACGACGTCCGCCGCACGCCCTTCGCGACGGCCCGGACCTTGCCGTGCCGCCGGGTCAGCAGGGTGACGATCCGGTCGGCTTCACCCAGCTTGTGCGTGCGCAACACCACCCCGGTGTCGCGGTAGAGGTTCACCACCCCGACATCGTCCCACTTCCGGGCGATGGCGGGGTGGTGCGCCCCGCGGGAATCAGCAGTAGTAGCCCGTGCAGTACGTGGCGGCGGTCGTGAGCGCGACGATCCAGACGATGATCGCGATCACACAGCCGAGGCCGCCGACGATGGTGGCGATCAGGCAGAGCGTCTTGGTCGTCCGCGAGGCCTGCTCCGCCATCGCGTAGTTGCCCTGCATCTTGTACGTCTGGACCTCGTTCGACTTCATGATCGCGAAGATCGCGAGGATCCAGAACAGGAAGATGCAGCCGATGGCCCAGCCCTTGTAGTCCTTGATCTGGTTGATGTCGCCGCCACCGCCGGGCATGCCGTAGCCGGGGGCGCCGAACCCACCGGTGGGCGGCTGGCCGTACGGCGCGGGCTGGCCATAGGGCGCGGGCTGCCCGTACGGGGCGGGCTGGCCGTAGGGCGCGGGCGTAGCGCCGGACGGCGGGCCGTAACCCGGCTGCTGCGGCTGCTGGCCGTAGGGCTGCTGCTGGCCGTAGGGATCGGTCATGAACTTGTACCCCAACTACTCGTGATTTTCCGCCGGGTCACCCCGGCGGTGGTGCGGGAAAAGCTAGTGCCGGCCGAACTGCCCCGGGTCGATCTTGCGGGTCTGCTCGGCCTCGTCCTGGTTCTCGGGACGCAGCATCTGGGTGCGCTCAGCCTGCTCGTCGAAGGCGGACGCGCCGCCGGTGTCCGGGCGCAGCATCTGGGTGCGCTCGGCCTGCTCGTCGAACGGGGACCCGCCGGGCGGCGGCGCGAGCGGCTGACCCGGCTGCGGGAAACCACCGGAGGGCGGCTGCGGCTGGCCGAAACCGCCCGGCGCCGGCTGGTCGAACCCGCCCGGGGCGGGCTGCTGCGGGAAACCACCGGGCGCCTGCTGGCCGAACCCACCCGGCTGCGGCTGGCCGAACCCACCCGGCGCCGACGGCGGCTGCTCGAAACCACCGGAGGGCGGCTGCGGCTGGCCGAAACCACCGGGCGCGGACTGCGGCTGCTGCGGGAAACCACCGGGCGCCTGCTGGCCGAACTGGCCGGCCGGCGGGTAACCACCCGCGAACGGCTGGGCGCCCGGTCCGAAGGGCGAGGGAGCGGCGGCGTCGTCGGCCCGGACGACGACGGTGCCGACGATCTTGTCGGCGAGCGTCTGGGACTTGTCGTCCCACAGCGGCCAAAGCCAGCCGACGTAGCAGATGATGTTGTCGACGAAGTGGGCGAGGTCGCGCACGAACGCCATGGCCGGACCGACCGGCTGCCCGTTGTCCTCGCGGACCAGCTTGACCTTGGCGATCCGCTTGCCCACCGACTGGCCGGTGTTGCCCTGCTGGATCCACCGGTTGTAGATGGTCCAGCCGAGCCAGGCGAGCGACCCGATCACGGCCAGGAGCGAGCCGGCGTCCCCGCCGGCGAAGGACAGCGGGATGACGATCAGGTACAGCACGTAGATGGGCCCGAAGTCGATGAGCCAGCCGATCGCGCGCTGGCCCCAGTCCGCGTAGTTCCGCGGGGCGCCGAAGGGGGTACCCGGCTGGCCGTACGGCGCGGGCTGACCGAACGGCGACGGCTGGCCGTACGGCGTCGGTCCCGGCTGTCCGAACGGCTGCTGGCCCCCGGGCTGCTGCCCGAAGGACTGCTGGCCGTAGGGATCGGTCATTGGGTCTTCCCCTCGCTGGTCACTTCCCCGACGCGCGGAAACGGATCCGCCCTCATCGGTCCGGTCCGCGGGAGCGTACTCGCTCCGGTCGCGGCCGCGCCTCCCAGGCATCGGCTGTCCGGGTGACCCGCGCGCCGGTCCGACGCGGCGGGCGGAGCACCGGTTCCCCGGCGCGCCGGATTCAGACGCGCAGCGCCGTGAACGGCGCGAACGGCAGGTTGCGGATGACGAACCAGACGACGAACACGAGGGAAAACACCAATGGTGTCCAGCGCCAGTGCAGCCAGCTGTCCATCGCCCGGCCGCGCAGCCGCCCGAGGGTCCACGTGGCCGTGCTCCACACGAACAGCAGCACGACCACGAACGACACGGCGTTGTAGTGCAGCGCCGCCGGGATGTCCCCGTGCATCAGGCTGTACGCCATCCGCATGCCGCCGCAGCCGGGGCAGTCGATGCCGAGCAGCGCCTTGGTCGGGCAGACGGGCAGGAACCCGCCGGGGGTGGTCGGGTCGCCGGCCCAGACGACCGCGCAGCACACGCCGAGCCCGGCCACGAGGGCCAGCGGCGGCGCGAGCGCGCGCAGCTTGGCCTTCGTGCCCCGCGCCGGGATTCCCGTGTAGACGGTCGTCGCGATCACGGCGTGTACCGGTCCGCGTTGGCGCCGACGACCACGATCATCACCACGATGAACGCGATGTAGAGCAGCAGGAGGATCCCGGTCGTGATCGCCGACCACATCGCCCACTTGCGGGCGTCGTCGGCCGCCTTCCGCGCCTCGGCGTGCATGCCCTGGAACCACAGCGAACTGACCTGGCTGGACTTCACGATCGAGACGATGCCGAGCGGCAGGCAGCAAAGCACCGTGCTCAGGATCGCCCAGACCATGTTGTTGTCCGGCGGTGGCCCGTAGTTCGGCGGCGGGTAGCCGTAGCCATAGCCGGGCGGCGGCCCGCCCGGGGGCGGGTACGGCGGCGGGTACTGGTCGGTCACCGGGATCCTCCTGCTGTTCGGCTACGTCAGTATGACGTCGTGCCCGCGCCGAACGTGAAGACGCCCGCGATCATCAGGATGATCCACAGCACGAGCCACACGACACCGACGACCGCGGAGATGATCGCCCACTTCTTGGCGGAGTCGGCGGCTTCCTGCGCGGCGGCGGTCTGGCCCTGCGCCCAGAGCCCGTTCACCTTCGCGGCCTGCACGATCGACACGACGCCGAACGGGAGGCAGCAGAGGATGGTGGTGAGGATGGCCCACACCAGGTTGTTGCTCGGGGGCGGGCCCGGCTGGTACCCGCCCGGCTGGCCGCCGGGGTAGTTCGGCTGCCCGCCGGGCTGGTCGCCGGGGTAGTTGGGCATGCCCTGGCTGTCGGTCATTTCGGTCGGTCCCCTTCGTCGTGCTCCATGGACGACCACTGGTTCAGCGGCCGCCCCGACCGGCCGCGGTGTGGTCGAGGTGCGAACTGTAGGGGGCCGGATCGGCGCGCGCCCCGGGATTCGTGCCGTCGCGACCGAATCGAGACCAGGAATTCCCGCGGGCGTCTTACCCGCCGGTCAGAAGCCCAGCCGGCGCAGCTGACGGGGGTCGCGCTGCCAGTCCTTGGCCACCTTGATGTGCAGGTCGAGGTACACCTTGGAGCCGAGCAGCCGCTCGATGTGCTTGCGGGCGGTGGCACCGACCTCGCGCAGGCGCTCGCCCTTGTGCCCGAGGATGATGCCCTTCTGGCTGGGCCGTTCCACGTACAGGAACGCGTGCACGTCGATGAGGTCGTCACGGCCTTCGCGCGGCAGCATCTCTTCGACGGTGACGGCGATCGAGTGCGGCAGCTCGTCGCGGACGCCTTCCAGCGCCGCCTCGCGGATCAGCTCGGCGACCAGGGTCTGCTCGGGTTCGTCGGTGAGCTCGCCGCCCGGGTAGAGCTGGGGGCCTTCGGGCAGCCGCTCGACGAGCAGCTTCGCCAGCGTGTCGACCTGGAAACCGTCCACTGCGGACACCGGCACCAGCTCGGCGAAGTCCATTACTTGCTGCAGGGCAAGCAACTGTTCGGCGACCTGCTGGGGCTGCACGAGGTCGGTCTTCGTGACGATGCCGACGACCGGGGTGCGCTTCGCGATCTTCTGCAGCTCGGCGGCGATGAACTTGTCGCCGGGGCCGATCTTCTCGTTCGCCGGCACGCAGAGGCCGACGACGTCCACTTCGGACCACGTCGCGTGCACGATGTCGTTGAGCCGCTCGCCGAGCAGGGTGCGGGGGCGGTGCAGGCCGGGCGTGTCGATGAGGACGAGCTGGGCGTCCTCTCGGTGGACGATGCCGCGGATGGCGTGCCGGGTGGTCTGGGGCTTGCTGGAGGTGATCGCGACCTTCGTGCCGACGAGGGCGTTGGTCAGCGTCGACTTGCCCGCGTTGGGGCGGCCGACGAAGCAGGCGAAGCCGGAGCGGTGTTCGGTCATCGGCTGAGCACCTGGAGCACTTCGCCGCTGGGGTCGGCGAGGATGATCGGCGCGGTCGCGGCGATGTCGCGGACCGCGTGCACGGACGCTTCCTTGAGCAGGCCTTCGCCGGTGACGACGGCGGCGGCCTCGATGCCCTCGGCGCCGCTGGACAGCGCGGCGGCGACCGCGGCCTGGAGCGCGGTGAGCTTGAACGACGGCTGGTCGACCGTGCCGGCGGTGTAGGTGCGGCCGTCGGTGTCGCGGATCGCGGCGCCCTCGGCGGCCTGGATCCGCGCGCGCGAAGACCGGGCCAGCGTGACGAGTTTCTGGTCCTCGGCCTCGAGGTCAGGCATGTTCGACGCTCCTGTCGCGTTCGTCGGGGTGGGGTACGCGCGTGCGGCGGCGGGTGGTCCGGTCGCCCGGGTCCGTCATCGCGTCGGCGTCGGCCGGGTGCACCACGACGGAGGTGATCCGCATGCGGCCGCGCCGGTCCTTGCCCCCTTCGGCGAACAGCCGAAGGCCGGCGACCTCGGCTTCGGCCCCCGGCAGCGGGACCCTACCCAGTCGTTCCGCGAGCAGGCCGCCCACGGTCTCCACGTCGTGGTCTTCGAGGTCGATGCCGAAGAGTTCGCCCAGGTCGTCGACGCCCATCCGGGAGGACACCCGGACGGCGCCGCCGTCGAGCTCCTCGACCTCGGGGCGCTCGTCGGCGTCGGACTCGTCGGTGATCTCGCCGACGATCTCCTCGAGGACGTCTTCGATGGTGAGCAGGCCGGCGGTGCCGCCGTACTCGTCGACGGCGATCGCCATGTGGTTGTGCGAGCGCTGCATTTCCTTGAGCAGCTCGTCGAGGCGCTTCGAGTCCGGGACGAAAGACGCTTCGTTCATCAGCGTGCTGACGATGGTGCTGGCGCCGTCCGGGTCCATGTACGCCGCCATCAGGTCCTTGATGTTGACGACGCCGACGATGTCGTCGACCGACTCGTCGATCACCGGCAGGCGGGTGAAGCCGGTGCGCAGCGCCAGCGCCAGTGCCTGCCGGACGGTCTTGGTGCGCTCGATCCAGACGATTTCGGTGCGCGGCACCATGACTTCGCGGGCGACGGTGTCGCCCAGCTCGAACACCGAGTGGATCATCTCGCGCTCGGAGTCCTCGACGACGCCGCGTTCCTGGGCGAGGTCGACGAGTTCGCGCAGCTCGACTTCGGAGGTGAACGGGCCTTCGCGGAAGCCCTGGCCGGGTGTGATGGCGTTACCGATGAGGATCAGCAGCCGGGACAGCGGGCCGAGGACGGAGCCGAGCACGCGGACGGGCCCGGCGACGTAGCGGCCGATGCGGTAGGGGTGCTGGCGGCCGAGGGTGCGGGGGCCGACGCCGATGAGGACGTAGCTGACCACGACCATGACGACGGCGGCGACGAGCACGGCCAGGCCGAGCGGGGCCAGGCGGGTGCCCACGAACACCGTGACGAGCACCGTCGCCGTGAGCTCGCAGCCGAGGCGGAGCAGGAGCAGCAGGTTGATGTGCCGCCGTCGTTCGGCGACGACCGCGGAGAGGTGGCGGGCGCCGGGCAGCCCGAGCCGGGCGAGGCCGTCGGCCCGGGCCTGCGAGACGGTGCTGATGGCGGCGTCGGCCGCCGCGAAGACGCCCGCCAGGAGGACGAGCGCGATCGCGAAGAGGAGCTGGACCATGACCGGCGGCTAGGGTCTCGCGCCGGGGGTCCGGTGACGGCGGCCCGGCCTCGTGGTGCCGGGCACTACGGCGTTTCCCCGGCCGGCGGCTCGGTCGCGTCGAGGCCGGCGATGCCGAGGACGCGGTCGTCGGTGTTGCGCTGGGCGTTCTGCTTGTCCAGTGCGGCGACGGCGTCCTGGTACTCGCCGAGGATCCGCTTCTGGAGGGCGAACATCTCGCGCTCCTCGGCGGGTTCGGCGTGGTCGTAGCCGAGCAGGTGCAGGCAGCCGTGCACGGTGAGCAGGTGCAGCTCGTCGATCAGGGCGTGGCCCGCGGTCTTGGCCTGGTCCTTGGCGAACGCCGGGCAGAGCACGATATCCCCGAGCAGCGCCGGGGACGCGTCGGGCGCGTCGGGGCGGCGGCTGGAGTCGAGCTCGTCCATGGGGAAGGCCATGACGTCGGTGGGGCCGGGGAGGTCCATCCAGCGTTCGTGGAGGTCTTCCATCACGTCGAGGGTGACGAGGAGGATGGACAGCTCGGCGAGCGGGCTGACCTCCATCTTGTCGAGGGCGTAGCGGGCGGCGGAGACGATGGACGTCTCGTCGACGTTGACGCCGGATTCGTTGGCGATCTCGATGCTCAACGCCGGTTGCCCTTCCAGCCGTTGCCCTGCTGTCCCTGCGCGTCCTGCACGGCCTGCCACTTCTCGTAGGCGTCGACGATGCTCGCGACGAGCCGGTGCCGGACGACGTCCTGGCTGGTCAGTTCGGCGAAGTGGAGGTCATCGACGCCGGTGAGGATGTCGCGCACGACCCGCAGGCCGCTGCGCTGCCCGCTGGGCAGGTCGACCTGGGTGATGTCGCCGGTGACGACGATCTTGGACCCGAAGCCGAGCCGGGTGAGGAACATCTTCATCTGCTCGGGCGTGGTGTTCTGCGCCTCGTCGAGGATGATGAAGGCGTCGTTGAGGGTGCGGCCGCGCATGTACGCGAGCGGCGCGATCTCGATGGTGCCGGCCTGCATGAGCCGCGGGATGGACTCGGGTTCGACCATGTCGTGCAGCGCGTCGTAGAGCGGCCGCAGGTAGGGGTCGATCTTCTCGTTGAGGGTGCCCGGCAGGTACCCGAGCCGCTCACCGGCCTCGACGGCGGGCCGGGTCAGCACGATCCGCGTGACCTGCTTGGCCTGCAGCGCCTGCACGGCCTTCGCCATCGCCAGGTAGGTCTTGCCGGTACCGGCGGGCCCGATCCCGAAGACGACGGTGTGCTTGTCGATGGCATCGACGTACCGCTTCTGGTTCAGCGTCTTGGGCCGGATGGTCTTCCCACGCCGGGAAACGATGTTGAGACTCAGCACCTCGACCGGCGACGCATCCCCGGAGGACAACATCCCGATGGTGCGACGCACGGTGTCCGGGCCGACCTGCTGCCCCCCACCGGCGAGCTGTACGAGCTCGGCGAAAACACGCTCGGCGAACGCCACGTCGGCCGGGCTCCCGGTCAGCGTGACCTCGTTACCCCGGACGTGCACGTCAGCGGCGAGAAGCTCTTCGGCGACCCGCAGGTTCTCATCCCGAGACCCGAGCAGGCTCAGCGCGGCAGCGTCGGGAATGGGGAACCGGGACTGCGCAGCCTGAACAGCGGAATCCTCGGCCTTCGCGACGTCCCCAGGGACGTCCGGACGGGCGGCTCCACCCGGTACGGTTCCGGCCACGTGGCCTCAGGCCTGCTTTCTCGGTGAGTACGACTGGACCCCACCGATGCTACTGGCACCCCCCGACAAGACGCAGGCCGGTTTACCCCCCGGCCCCGAAGAGCCCCAGCGGCTCCCCGCCGAGCACATGGGCATGCACGTGAAAGACGGTCTGCCCGGCGTCGCCATCGGTGTTGAACACCACCCGATACCCACTCTCGAGCACACCTTCGAGCTCGGCAACGCGACGAGCGGTCAACGCAACGTCAGCAAGCAACTGCGGCTCGGCGGCAGCCAACTCCCCCAGGTTCCGATACCGCTTCTTGGGCACGACGAGCACGTGAACCCGAGCCTGAGGCCGAATATCCCGGAAAGCAAAGGTGGTCTCATCCTGATAGACGACATCAGCAGGGATCTCACCAGCAATGATCCGCTCGAAGAGCGTCTCGTCGGAATCACTCATGAGCAGACCCTACCGACCCCGCCCATCGAAACCGGCACGGAGCGCAACTCGCGGGGGTCCGGCACCCGCCCCACACACCGGTACCGAGCGAAACTCGCGGCGGTCCGCCACCCACCCCACACACCGGTCCCGAACGAAACTCGCGGCAGTCCGCCACCCGCCCCACACACCAGTCCCGAACGAAACTCGCGGCACTCCGCCACCCGCCCCACACACCAGTCCCGAACGAAACTCGCGGCACTCCGCCACCCGCCCCACACACCAGTCCCGAACGAAACCCGCGGCAGTCCGCCACCCGCCCATCGAAACCGGCACGGAGCGAAACTCGCGGGGGGTCCGGGGGCGCGCCCCCGGCTGGGGGTCTGGGGGTTTGACCCCCAGAAGACACAACGAACGCAGAGCGGCAACTGACGAAGCGAAGCGAAGGAAGATGCCGCGGCGCGGTAGACCCTGGGGGTCGATCTACCGCTGCCGCGGCTGCCGCCGGACCGAGGGGGGAGGTGCCCGGCGGAGTTCGTGTCTTCCCAGTGGCGCGCCGAAACGGTGGGTGGCGCGTTAGTAAACGAGAGTAACGGGTCGGAGTGTGATCGCGCCATAACCGGGCGCAGATTCGCGGGTTTTTTCGGGGTTGATCTTTTCAGTGCCAGCGGGTGGTCAGGGCCCCTAGTGCGCCGAGGGCGACGGCGGCGGCGGTGGAGGTGCGCAGGACGGTCGTGCCGAGGCGGACGGCTCGGGCGCCGGCTTCGCGCAGGGTGGTGAGTTCGTCGTCGGTGATGCCGCCTTCGGGGCCGACGACGAGGAGGACGTCGCCGGTGTCGGGGAGGGCGAGGTCGGTGAGGCGGTCCGGCACGTCGGATTCGAGCACGATCGCGAGGGACGTCGTGGCGATGAGGCCGGCGAGTTCGCGGGTGGTGGCGGGCTCGGTGACGTCGGGGACGTGGGCGCGGCGGGCTTGTTTGGCGGCGGAGCGGGCGGTGGCGCGCCAGCGGGCGAGGGCTTTGTCGCCGCGGCCGCCGTCGTCCCACTTGGCGACGCTGCGGGTGGCGCGCCAGGGGACGATGGCGTCGACGCCGGCTTCGGTGGCGAGCTCGACGGCGAGTTCGCCGCGGTCGCCTTTGGCGAGGGCCTGGGCGAGGACGACGCGCAGGGCCGGTGGCTGCTCGGTCCAGCTCTCCTCGACGGTCAGGGTGAGGGCCGCGTCCCGGCCGGGCTGGACGGCTTCGACGACGCAACGGGCCATGGCGCCGGCGCCGTCGGACAGCACCAGCCGCTCCCCCGCGCGCAGCCGGCGGACGGTGGCCGCGTGCCGGGCTTCCTCGCCGTCGAGGACCGCGGTGCCGCTGGTGGGCACCGCGGCCGCGAGGAAGACCGGCAGGGTGGTGTCGGGCACGGTCAGCGGTGGTTCTTGGCGCGCAGCTTGGAGAACAGGCCGCCGTGCTTGCCGTTCGACGACAGCGTCGGGGCTTCTTCGCCGCGCTGCTGGGCCAGCTCGACCAGCAGCTCGCGCTGGGCGTCGTCGAGCTTGGTCGGGACCTGGACGTCGATGTGGACGTGCAGGTCGCCGCGGCCGTCTACGCGCCCGGAGGAGCGCAGCCGGGGCATGCCCTTGCCGGTGAGGACGAGCTCGGCGTTGGGCTGGGTACCCGGTTCGATGTCGAGTTCGTAGTCGCCGTCGACGAGGGTCGCGATGGGCACGGTGGCGCCGAGCGCGGCGGTCGTCATCGGGATGCGGAAATTGCAGTGCAGGTCGTGGCCCTGGCGGACGAAGACCTCGTGCGGGGTCTCGTCGATCTCGACGTAGAGGTCGCCGGCCGGGCCGCCGCCGGGGCCGACCTCGCCCTGGCCGGAGAGGCGGATGCGCATGCCGTCGCCGACGCCTGGCGGGATCTTGGCGGTGACGTTGCGGCGGGCGCGGATGCGGCCGTCGCCGCCGCACTGGCGGCAGGGGTCGGTGATGACCTCGCCGAAGCCGCGGCAGACCGGGCACGGGCGGGCCGTGACGACCTGGCCGAGGAAGGACCGCTGGACGGACTGGACCTCGCCGGCGCCGCCGCAGGTGTCGCAGGTCTTGACCGAGGTGCCCTCGGAGGTGCCGGCGCCGCGGCAGAGGTCGCAGACGATCGCGGTGTCGACGGCGATTTCCTTGTCGACGCCGGTCGCGCACTCCTCGAGCGAGAGGCCGAGCCGGATGAGGGCGTCGGAGCCGGGCTGGACGCGGCTGCGCGGGCCACGGCCGCGACCGCCGCCGCCACCACCGCCCGCGGCGCCGAAGAAGGCGTCCATGATGTCGCCGAGCCCGCCGAAGCCGGCGAACGGGTCGCCGCCGCCCCCACCGCGCGCGCCGCCGTCCATCGGGTCGCCGCCGAGGTCGACGATCTTGCGCTTCTGCGGGTCCGACAGCACCTCGTAGGCCGTCGTGACCTCGCCGAACTTGTGCTGGGCGTCTTCCGACGGGTTGACGTCGGGGTGCAGCTCCCTGGCCAGCTTCCGGTACGCGCGCTTGATCTCCTGATCGCTCGCGTTCTTCGCCACCCCGAGGATGCCGTAGTAGTCCCTCGCCACCGTCTTCGCTTCTCCTTCTGCTCTGCCCGGCTCAGCGGCCGTGCAGGATCTGCCCCACGTAGTTGGCGACCGCGCGCACCGCGGCGATCGTGCCGGGGTAGTCCATCCGGGTCGGGCCGACCACCCCCATGCCGCCGAGCACCATGTCCTGCCCGTAGCCGATCGACACGACCGAGGTGCTGCGCATCTGCTCGTCTTCATTTTCCTCACCGATGCGCACCGTGATCGCACCGGGGTTGCGCGCGGCGGCCAGCAGCTTCAGCACGACGACCTGTTCCTCGAGGGCTTCGAGGACCTGGCGCAGTGAGCCGGGGAAGTCGGCGACGTTGCGGGTGAGGTTGGCCGTACCGCCGAGGACCAGGCGTTCTTCGGGGTGTTCGGCCAGCGACTCGACCAGGATCGTCGTGACGCGGATGAGCGCGTCGCGCAGCTCGCCGGGCGACTTGTCGGGCAGCTCGGCGACCCGCGCCGCGGCCTCGTTGAGCCGCCGTCCGGCCATGGCCGCGTTGAGGACGGTCCGGAGCCGGCTGACGTCTTCTTCGGTGACGACGTCGCCGAGGTCGACCGTCCGCTGGTCGACGCGCCCGTTGTCGGCGATCAGCACCAGCATCAGCCGCGCCGGGGTGAGCGGCACGACTTCGAGGTGGCGCACCTTGGCGTTGGTCAGCATCGGGTACTGGACGACGGCGACCTGCCGGGTCAGCTGCGCGAGCAGCCGCACCGAGCGCTTGAGAACGTCGTCGAGGTCGGTGCCGCTGTCGAGGAAGGTGGTGATCGCCCGCCGCTCGGCGGCGCTCAGGGGCTTGATCTCGGAGAGCCGGTCGACGAAGAGCCGGTACCCCTTGTCGGTCGGCACGCGCCCGGCACTGGTGTGCGGCTGGGTGATGTACCCCTCTTCTTCGAGGGTCGCCATGTCGTTGCGCACAGTGGCGCTGGACACACCGAGGTTGTGCCGCTCGACGATCGCCTTGGACCCGACCGGCTCCTGGTTGGAGACGTAGTCCGCGACGATCGCCCGCAGCACGTCGAAGCGGCGCTCCTCCGCGTTGGCCACCGGTTCCTCACCTACCTCGTTCGCTGCCGACCCCGAGTTTACGGAAGCCTGAGCCGATCGTGCTCAACCCCGGTCGTCCGCGGGGTGGTGGACGCAGAGTCGCGCACGGACGGAGGTCCCGCCGATCGGGCGCGCCCGCCGCTGAGCCCGCCGAGAGGGGTTCGGCGGAGGGGGTTCGACGCGGCCGGGTCGCGGGGTCCCGCAACGTCATGAACGAGTCGTTCATGACGTCCGGCGAGGTGAAAGGGTCTTTCACGGCACGGCGGCGGTCTGCATCTCCGGCCGAGCGCGCCGCCCGGCTTTACCGAGCCCCAGGCGGAGGCCTCAGGGGCCGGACGTCATGAACGAGTCGTTCACCGCGCTGGATGTCATGAACGAGTCGTTCATGACATCCAGCCGAGCCGATCGTGCTCAAGCCCGGTCGTCCCGGCCGAGTAAAGGGCGTCCAAATCAATTCCCATGCGCTGTTCTCGAATCGAATTCCCGGCTTGAAGGGGGAACCGAAAAGCGGTTTGCTGCCTCTCATCCGCATGCCCTTCCCGACTTCCGAGGTCGCCGTGAACCACATTGCACCAGATTCGGGTGGAATGCCCGAAATCGCCCGGCGCGCGGCCGAGGCGAAAGCCCGGCTCGAGCGGGTCTCGGCGACCGCCTCGAGTCCTGATGGGGCCGTCACGGTCACTGTCAACACCAGCGGTGCGCTGCAGGAACTCACCTTCGGCTCGCGTGCCGACGAGCTGCCGCGGGCCCGGCTCGCCCAGGCCGTCCTCGCCGCCGCCAAGCGTGCGCAGGTCGATGCCGCACAGCAGCTGACCGCGATCATGGCGCCGGTGATCGGCACCGACTCCGACGCGATGCATTTCCTCCAGGAACAGATCCCCGCGCCCGAATTGCCCGAAGAAGCAGAAAAAGCACCGCGGTGGGAATTCGCGGCCGAACCCGAGACACCGCCGCCGCCCGTGCGTCCGGCCCGGCCGCCGCGGCCGGACGACGACGAAGACTTCGGCGGCCCGATCCTGCGCCGGGGGCTCTGATGGCGATGAAGGTCGACTTCGACGTCCTCGGCGGGCACGAGGACGAGATCCGCGAGATCGCGGACAAGGTCCAGCAGGCCCTCGACGCCGCGGGCAGCGCGCAGGCGCTCGACTTCGATGCCTTCGGGCTGGTCGGGCAGGTCTTCGCGGCGCCGATCCAGATCTGGACGAGCCAGGCCGAGGAGTTCCTCCGGTCGGCCGTCGACGCCGGGCACGAGGTCGCCGACCGGGTGAAGACCGCCCACGGCGCCTTCACCGAGCACGAACAGACGACGAAGTGCCTGATCGAGGGCATCGGCAAGGAGCTGCCGGCATGACCGAGACGCAGGAGAACCCGCTGGTCGCGACGGCCGAACCGAGCAGCGGCTTCTGGAGCGGCATGGGCGAGGGGTCGAAGGGCGAACTCGACAACGTCAACGCCCAGACCGGCGGCGCGGGCATCTTCAGCGACGCCGCGTCCACGCTCACCGACGCCCGCAACGGCGACTGGGGCAACCTCGCGCTGGACGTCGGCACCGACGCCCTCGACCTGCTCGGCGCGGCGATGGACCCGCTCGGCACGCTGGCGAGCGCCGGCGTCGGCTGGCTGATCGAGCACATCAGCTTCCTCAAGGACGGGCTCGACAAGCTCGCCGGCAAGCCCGAAGCCGTCACCGCCAAGGCCGTGACCTGGACGAACATCTCGAAGCAGCTCACCGAGACCGCCGAGCAGTACGAGCAGCAGGCCAAGAAGGTCCAGCAGTCCTTCAGCGACTGCGGCTCCGCCGAGGCCTACCAGAGGACGGCGGAGAGCTACGTCGGCGTCCTGCGCGGAGCGGCTTCGCACGCCGACAGCGCGTCGACGGCGATGAACGTCGGCGCGGCGCTGGTCGGCACCGAGCGCGGGCTGATCCGCGACATGATCTCGTCGTTCGTGGGCGAGCTGATCGTCAAGGCGCTGGCCGCGCTGGCGGCGTCGTGGTGCACCTTCGGCGGCACGATCGCGGCGTTCATCGCCGACACCGTCGTCGAGGGCGGGGTCCTCGCCGAGAAGATCAGCACGCGGATCACGAAGATCGTCGAGAAGCTCGAGAGCCTGGCCAAGGGCGCCGGCAAGTCGAAGGCGGCGCTCGAAGGCGCGGCGAACGCCCTCAAGAAGGTCGGCAAGGGTGTCGACAAGATCGTGGACAAGAGCGTCGACACGGCCGCGAGCATCGAGCGGAAGGCCAACGAGCTGAAGCAGGCGGGCAAGGAGGCGAAGTCCGCCGAGGAGACGGCCAAGGGGTGGAGTGACGCCGCCAAGGAGCACGTGCCCGGCCGCGAGAAGGTCGAGGGACTCGGCGACAAGCTCTCCGACGACGGCCGCAGCTTCCTCAGCCAGAAGGAGTGGCGCGAAGGCGGCGGCAAGGTCCCCGGCTTCAACCTCGCGGACGGCGTCGGTGTCGGCGCCGAAGCCCGCCGCCAGGAGAACGAGCAGATCGACCGCTACCGCGAAGGCCGAGAAGCCTACGAAAAGGAACACCCGGAGGGTGAAGGCGAGTGACGACGGCCGGGCAGGCGGAGGTGGAGCTGGCCAACCGGCAGGGCCGGCTCCACCCCGCGCAGCGGGGGAAGGTGCTCGACGGCTCGTTCTGGGTGGCCGCGGTCGTCGCGGTCGCGGCGCTCGTCGTCGCGGTCGTCGTGCCGGTCTCGGCGATCGACACCCGGTTCGGCGCCCGGCTCACCGGCGCCACGGTGGCCGCGGCCCTCGGCACGGCGCTCCCCCTCCTCGTGCTGGCCGCCTGGCTGGCGTTCGTCTGCGGGCGCCGGCTGGCCGACGTGCGGGACGGACGGCTGGTCGCGATCACCGGCTGGACCCACGACTTCGGCAGGCAGCGGCCGGACCGCGAGTACCCGATCGTGCTCTCCACCCGGCTCAGCAAGGGCATGAACGAGCACCACTACCTCAAGGCGGGCGGCAAGGAGTTCCAGCTCTACCGGACGATGGACCTGCGGATCCAGCCGGACCGGAACAACACCGTCCTGCTCACCCCGCGGGCCCGGCTGCTGATCACCGTCCTGCCGGCGTAGCCCGGGGCTCGATCTCGAGGTCGCCGCGGGTGACCGCGCGGATGTGCCCGCTGCCGAGCAGGTCGTGCGGGTAGCCGAGGTCGAGCGCGCTCACCCCGTCGAGGCGGGCCAGCTGGTCCGGGGTGAACTCGACGTCGAGGGCCCCCAGGTTGCCTTCGAGCTGGGCGAGCGTGCGGGCGCCGACGACGGGCGCGGTCACGCCCGGGTTCCGCAGGGTCCAGGCCAGCGCGACCTGCGCGGGCGTGTGCCCGGCCTCGGCCGCGACCTCGGACACGACGTCGGCGATCGCGAGCGTGCGGTCGGTGACCATGCCCAGGCCGGCGTTGAAGCTTCGGCGGGTGCTCTCGTCAGTGGCGGCGGCGCGGTACTTGCCCGACAGCACGCCGCCGCCCAGCGGTGAGTACGGCGTCACCCCGAGCCCCAGCTCCCGCGCCATCGGGATCAGGTCGCGTTCGGCGTCGCGCCGGATCAGGCTGTACTCGACCTGCAGCGCGATCAGCGGAGTCCAGCCCCGCAGGTCGGCGATCGCCTGCATCCGCGAGACCTCCCAGGCCGGGACGTTGGACATGCCCACGTACCGGACCTTGCCCTGGCGGACGAGGTCGTCGAGGCCGCGCAGGATCTCCTCGACCGGCGTCGTGAAGTCCCACACGTGCAGGAGGAGCAGGTCGAGGTAGTCGGTGCCCAGCTGCCGCAGGCTGGCCTCCACCGACGCGTACAGGCTCTTGCGGTGCGGGCCGCCGGAATTCGGGTCCCCGGGGCGGCGCAGCGTCGTGTACTTGGTCGCCAGCACCAGGCTTTCGCGGTGGTCGCGGGCGAATTCGCCGAGCAGCCGCTCGGCGCTGCCGTCGGTGTACGTCGGTGCGGTGTCGACGAAGTTGCCGCCGCGCTCGACGTAGGTGTCGAACAGCTTGCGCGCGTCGGCTTCTTCCGCGCCCCAGCCCCACTCGGTGCCGAAGGTCGCCGTGCCCAGCGCCAGCGGCGAGACCCGCAGCCCGGACCGGCCCAGCAGCCGGTAGGTGTCGAGGGTGAGCGCCATCGGGATCCTCCTGTGTCGGTGATCGTCTCCGAGCACCAGCCTCTGTCCGCGGCGCACCGGAGGTAAGGGAAGGACCTTCCTGGGAACAGCGGTCCCACCCTGCCGGTTGGACCCGGCATGAGCACCGCCACCGTGGAGCTGGCCGCGTTCCTGCGGACGCGGCGGGAACGCCTGGACCCGCGTGACTTCGACCTGCCCGTGCGCCGGTCGCGGCGGACGCCGGGCCTGCGCCGCGAAGAGGTCGCCGAACTGGCCGGGGTCAGCGTCGACTACGTCGTGCGGCTGGAGCAGGCACGGGGGTTGCGGCCGTCGGCGGCCGTGGTGGAAGCGCTGTCCGGGGCGTTGCGCCTGACCGCCGCCGAGCGCGCCTACTTCTTCGACCTGACCGAGCAGCGCCCCCGCGCCACCGGGGAGCCCGCCACCACCGCGGTGCCGTCGCTCGCCCGGCTGGTCGAGGACCTGTCGCCGCTGCCCGCGATGCTGCTGAACCACCGCTTCGACATCCTCGCCTGGAACAGCGGGATGGCGCGGCTGCTGCTGGATTTCGGCACCCTGCCGCCCGCACAGCGGAACGCGATGTGGCTGTGCCTGCTGCACCCGGAGATCCGCGAGTACTACGTCGACCGCGAACGCGTCGTGAGGGAAGGGATCGCCCACCTGCGCGCCGCGTGGGCCGCGCACCCGGACGACCCGGTGCTGACCGCGCTCATCGCCGAATGCACCGGCGGCAACGCGGAGTTCGCGCGGCTATGGGCCCAACGGGACGTCCGGGGCACCGGGGGCGGGAGCAAGGTGCTGCGCCACCCCGGTGCCGGGGTGATCGCCGTGGACTTCGAGGTCCTCGCGCCGCTGCGGGACACCGGCCAGCGGCTGATGATCGGCCGCCCCGCGGACGACGAGAGCCGGGAAGCGCTCGCCGCCCGCGCGTAGCTCAGGAGTTGCGCGGGAAGCCCAGGTTCACCCCGGCGTGCGAGCGGTTCGGCCACCGCGACGTCACGACCTTCGTCCGGGTGAAGAAGTGGAAGCCTTCCGGCCCGTACGCGTGGCTGTCGCCGAACAGCGAGTCCTTCCAGCCGCCGAAGGAGTAGTAGCCGACCGGGACCGGGATCGGCACGTTGACGCCGACCATGCCGACCTCGACCTCGTTCTGGAACTTCCGCGCGGCCGCGCCGTCGCCGGTGAAGATCGCCGTGCCGTTGCCGTAGGGGTTCGCGTTGATCAGGTCCAGCGCGTCGTCGTAGGAAGCCGCGCGCGCCACCGAAAGCACCGGGCCGAAGATCTCGTCGGTGTAGATCGACATTTCCGGGCGGACGTGGTCGAACAGCGTCGGGCCCAGCCAGAAGCCGTCGCCGGGCACCTCGATGCCCCGGCCGTCCACGACCAGCGCCGCGCCCGACGCCACGCCGGCGTCCACATAGGACGCCACGCGCTCGTGGTGCGCCTTGGTGACCAGCGGCCCCATCTCGGACTCGGGATCGCGGCCGTCGCCGACGCGCAGCCGCGCCATCCGCTCGGCGATCTTCGCGACCAGTTCGTCGCCGATCGGGTCGACCGCGACGACCACCGACACCGCCATGCAGCGCTCCCCCGCGGAGCCGAACCCGGCCGACACCGCGGCGTCGGCGGCGAGGTCGAGGTCGGCGTCGGGCAGCACGACCATGTGGTTCTTGGCCCCGCCGAGCGCCTGGACGCGCTTGCCGTGCCGGGTGCCGGTTTCGTAGACGTAGCGGGCGATCGGCGTCGACCCGACGAAGGAGATCGCCTTGACGTCGGCGTGCTCCAGCAGGCCGTCGACCGCGGCCTTGTCGCCGTGCAGCACGTTGAGCGCGCCCGCGGGCAGCCCGGCTTCGGCGAACAGCTCGGCGATGAACACCGCCGCCGACGGGTCCTTCTCACTCGGCTTGAGCACGACGGTGTTGCCGCAGGCGAGCGCGTTCGGGACGAACCACAGCGGCACCATGGCCGGGAAGTTGAACGGCGAGATCACACCGACCACGCCGAGCGGCTGGGCGATCGAGTAGACGTCGACGCCGGTGGAGGCGTTCTCGCTGAAGCCGCCCTTGAGCAGCTGGGCGGCGCCGCACGCGTACTCGACGTTCTCGATCGCGCGGGCGATCTCCCCCGCCGCGTCCGACTCGACCTTGCCGTGCTCGCTCGTGATGATCTTCGCCAGGTCGTGCTTGCGGGCCGACAGCAGCTCGCGGAAGGCGAACAGCACCCGCGTCCGCCCGGCCAGCGACGTCCCGCGCCAGCCCGGCAGCGCCGCTTTGGCCGCGGCGACGGCGGCCTCGACCTCGGCGTCGCCCGCGAAGTCGACCTGCGCGCGGACCTGGCCGGTGGCGGGGTCGAACACGTCGCCGGTGCGCGCGGGGGTCGCGGTGAACGGCTTGCCGTCGATCCAGTGGCTGATGCGGTCGCTCACGGCGGTGCGCTCCTTCGCTCGGGGGACGTCCACCCGAGTCTCCGGGCGGGCGCCACGCGGGCACCATCGGCAACGTGTACGCCAGTTGCCCCTCGGCCGTACAGTCTGTCCCTGCCGATGCTGTGGCTAATGGTTACCAATCCGACCACAGTCACGGCTGCATGACGTCGTACCTCCGGTTACGTGCTGCTCGGGGGGCGGCCTACTTTTGGCCGGATTGGTAACCCCGAGGAGCCATGTACCCCACCGTCGCCGAGGCGCTCGCCCTGCCGGTGCTGCGCCAGGGCCGCCCGCACGTCGTCGCCGGCGCGGCCGGGCTCGACGCGCCGGTGCGCTGGGCGCACGTCGCCGAGGTCGCCGACATCGCGCACCTGCTGCGCGGCGGCGAGCTGGTGCTGACCACCGGGGTCGCGCTGCCCGACGACGGCCCGGCGCTGGCCCGCTACGTCGCCGACCTGGCCGGGGTCGGCGCCGCCGGCGTCGTGATCGAACTGGTCCGGCACTGGAGCGACAAGCTGCCCGCCGCGCTGGTCGAGGCGGCCGAGGAACACGGGCTGCCGCTGGTCACGCTCTCGCGCGAGACGCGGTTCGTGAGCGTCACCGAGGCGGTCAACGGCCAGATCGTCGACGCCCAGGTCGCCGAGCTGCGCGCCGCCGAGCGCGTGCACGAGACGTTCACCGCGCTGACGGTCGCGGGCGCCGAACCCGGCGTCGTGCTGGGCGAGGTCGCCCGGCTCACCGAGCAGCCGGTGGTGCTGGAGACGCTGTCGCACGAGGTGCTCGCCTACGACGCGGCCGGCACGGACCCGGCCGAGCTGCTCGCCGGCTGGCCGTCGCGCTCGCGGGTGGTCCAGGTCGGCGAGCGGACCGGCTACCACCCCGCCTCGGGCTGGCTGGTCACCGTCGTCGGCGCGCGCGGGCACGACTGGGGCCGGCTGGTGCTCGTCTGCGCCGACCAGCCGCCGCACCGCCACCGGGTGGTCAGCGAGCGGGCCGCGTCCGCGCTGGCCGTGCACCGGCTGGTCGCCAAGGACTCCGACGGTCTCGAGCGGCAGGCCCACCGCGCGGTGCTCACCGAGCTGCTCGCCTCGCCCGCGCCGTCCTCGGAGCTGCTTGCGCGGGCGTCGGCGCTCGCCGTGCCGCTGACCGGGCGGCAGCTGGTCGGGCTGGCGGTCCGGCCGCGGCTGGCCGGCCACCGCCCCGCGCTGTCGACGCCGCCGGTGCTGCGCGAGCTGGCCGAGGCGACGGTGCTGGCGGCGCGCCGCGCGAAGGTGTCGGCGCTGGTCGCCACCGACGACCTCGGGGTGCGGGCGCTGCTCGCGCTGTCGCGGGAGGCGAACGCCGACGCCGTGCTGCAGCGGCTCGCCACCGACGTCCACGAGGCCCGGGGCAGCGCGCCGGGCGTGCTCGCGGTCGGCACGACGGTGTCGTCCCCCGCCGAAGCGCGCCGGACGCTGCAGGAGGCCGCGCACGTCGCGGCGGCCGCGCTGGGGTCGGGCGACGAGCGCGTCCTGCACCGGCTGTCCGACGTCCGCCTGCGCGGCCTGCTGCACCTGCTGGCGGGCGACGAGCGGGTGACGGCGTTCGCGCACCGGGAGCTGGGCCCGCTGCTGCAGCGCGACGCCGCTTCGGGCAGCCGGCTCGTCCAGGCTCTGCGGCACTACTGCGAGCAGGGCGGCAACAAGTCGGCGGCGGCGGCCGCCGCGCACACCTCCCGGACGGCGTACTACCAGCAGCTCGCGCGGATCGAGCAAGTCCTCGGCGTGCGGCTGGAAGACCCGGAGTCGATGCTCTCGCTCTACGTCGCCTTGCTGGCGTCGGACCTCACCCGTCCGAGCGAGGAAGACTCACCCGGACGTGGAGCACAGTGATCGCCCCGGGGCTGCCGATGACACCGATATGGCCCTACTCCCCTTCGCTGCCTGCCTGATGAGCTTGAGCTGCCTCGCGCCCGCGCAGCCGCCGGCGTCGACGCTGCAGCTGACCACCCACGACACCGCGAACCGGATCGGCTCGGTGGTGCTCACGTGCGACCCGGCCGGCGGCACGCACCCGAAGCGCGACAAGGCGTGCCAGGTGCTCTCCGGCGTGAACGGCGACTTCTCGCGGATCAACGCGCGCCACCAGGCGTGCACGCTGATCTACGCCCCGGTCGACGTCACGGTGGTCGGCTCCTGGCGCGGCAAGCCGGTGTCGTTCCGCGCGACGTACCCGAACCGCTGCGCCGCCGACCGCGACTCGGACGACGTTTTCGCCTTCTGAGCAGCGCGCGGAAGCCGCCGGACCGCCCCCACGACGGCCCGGTGGCTCCCGCGCACGTCGTCAAACACGCCTGACCGCCCGGTCCGGTTCAGCCGCAGCGGCCGAGAGGTACGTCACGTGCCGAGGCGCGCGCGAGGTTCCAGGCGGGCCAGCCGTCCGCGGCGTCGCCGGTCAGCACCTGCCGCAGCACGCAGGTGCGCAACGGTTCCGGCAGCCGCGCCTCGACCACCGGCACGACGTCGGCGGAGAACCCGGCCAGGTACCGGTGGTCCAGCGGCTTCCCGGCGGCGGCCCGATCGAGGTTGGCCCCGGCGATGAGCCGTTCCGGATCGAGCACGGCGAGCACGAGCAGCGCGACGGCGGCCGTCCCGATCGCGGCGCGCGGCAGCCACGACGAGCGCAGCCGGACCAGCGAAATCAGCACCAGGACGAAGACCGCGCCGAACCAGAGTTCGCAGACCTCGACCAGCAGCCGCAGCACGGTGAAGCCGTACGCCTCCTGGTAGGTCCCCATCCGGCTGAGCGCGGAGCCGACGAGCACGAGGCTCAACGCGCTCAGCGCACCGAGCAGCACGCGCTGCCGGAGCCGATCGGCCTTCGTCGTGTTCGGCGCCCAGCGCAGGGCGGCGGAGACGATGGCGAGCGTGAGGACGGTGACGGCGCAGAGCTGCCAGAAACCGCTCCGGGCGTACTCCGCCGACGTCAGGCCGCTGGTGCGCAGGACGTATCCGGTGCCGCCGAAGAGCACGACCAGCCGGACGGCGACGAAGACGCTGAACAGCACGATGAGGACGACGAGCGGGACCGTCCATTCCAGACCGTATTTGGTCCTCTTCGGACTTTCTCGTTCTGCTTCCGGTGCCGGCGCGGCCAAGAAGTAACTCGCTCCGGCGACGAGCAGCGCGACGACGGCGAAGACCACGCACCACCGCACGAGGACAGCGGGACTGAGATCGGGGACCACGGCGCTGACGACGGCGGCGAAGGCGGCGTCGGCACTGGCGAGCAGCGGCACGAAGACCGCCACGAGCACGGCGGCCCCGAGCACGGCGAGCGCGATCCGCCGGGCGACACCGTCCCGCCGTGCGGCGAAGCGCCCGAGCCCCCGGCCGGCCCACGGAACGGCGCGGAGGGCTTCGAGCGGGAGGGCGACCATGTCGTAGAGGACACTGTGGACGGTCCGCGGCCCGACAACGGCCAGCGACCCGGCCACGACGGCGGCGGGCACGCAGAGGGCGAAGAGCCAGCCGGAGGCCCGGAAGGTGCCTACGCCGAGGAGGGCGAGCCCGAGGACGGCCCAGCCCACACTGGCTGCGGTGAAGCGATCCCGGTTGGCCACGGTCACGGCGACGGCTACGGCTAGTCCGGCGAGGAGCCACCCGATCCCGGGGCGGTCCACGGGGAGCACGAGCGCTCCGGCGACTCCGGCGATGGCGGCAGCGGGGAGGACGGCCGGCGGTAGGGGGACGGTTGCGGACTTCGGCGGTGGGAGCTGGCGGAGGAGCACGGGCGGAGCCGCGACGGCTACGCCGCCGGCACCAGGGCTTGGCGCGCGCCAACCCGCGTCGCCGCGCATCGCAGAAGCCGCGCCATGCCTGCCACCCGCTGCACTCGCGCCGCCCGCCGCCCGAGCGCCGCTGGTCGCAGGCCTCGCCGAGCCGGTGCCACCGGCTCGGCCGCCAGCCGCACTACCCGCTGCCTCACCACCACCGGCCCCGGGCCCTGCCGCGCCGGCACCACCCGCTGCCTCACCACCACCGGCCCAAAGCCCCGCCTCGCCGAAACCACCCGTCTTTCGAGCACCGACACCCTTTGACCTCGCGCCGACACGGCCACCAACAGGTCCCGCCGCGCCGGCACTGCCCGCCGCCTCACCGCCACTGGCCTCGAGCCCTGCCGCTCCGACACCACCCGCTGCCCGAGCACCATCGCCCCCTGGCCCCGCCTCGCCGCCCCCACCCGTCGTCCGAGCACCGCCGACCCCGGGCCCCGCCTCGCCGATACCGCCGCCCGCGGGCCCCGCCGCGTCAGTGCCGCCAGCTCGCCCGCCTGTCGCACCCGCCGCCCCTCCGCCGTCCGCGATCGTCTGCCGCTTGCCCCGCGGCACACCTCGCCCGTCACCAGGTTTCCCCGGCCCACCCATGCTGCTCTTCGGCATCCCACCCACTCCTCACGTTCACGTTTGCAAATACCCCGGGCCAGAAACTCCTCAAGGTCGCGAATGAGTCATCCGCGGGCCCCCGAAGTCAGCCCACCGGCAACGTCACCCGGATCCGGCTCCCGGTCCCCGGCGCCGGATCCACCACCCCGATCGTCCCCCCGTGCAGCTCCACCGCCCACCGCGCGATCGCCAGCCCGAGGCCCGTCCCCCCGCCGGTCGACCGCTCCCCCCGCGTGAACCGCTCGAACACCCGCACCCGATCGGCAGGAGCGATCCCCGGCCCTTCGTCGCACACGTCGATGCGCACCTCGTCCCCCCGGACCTCGGCCAGCACCTGCACCGACCCGCCCGCGGGCCCGTGGCGGACCGCGTTCTCCAGCAGGTTCGCCACCACCTGGAACAGCCGCCCGCGGTCCGCGGTCACCAGCACGTCCGGCGCCGACACCGAAAATCGCACCCCGCGGACCAGCGCCGCTTCCGAGACCGCCTCGGAAAGCAGCTCCGACAGCGAAAACGACGTCCTGTGCAGCGGGATCGCCCCCGCGTCCAGCCGCGACAGGTCGAGGAGCTCGTCCACCAGCGTCGCCAGGCGCTCGGTCTGCTGCAGCGCCGTCTTCAGCGTCCCCGGGTCCGGCTCTTCGACGCCGTCGACCAGGTTCTCCAGCACCCCGTTCAACGCCGTGATCGGCGTCCGCAGCTCGTGCGACACGTTCGCGATCAGCTCGCGCCGCTGCCGGTCCGCGTCGCCGAGGTCGCCCGCCATCTGGTTGAACGCCGAAGCCAGCGAGCCCACCTCGTCGCGGGTCGTCGCCCTGATGCGGCGGGTGTAGTCGCCCTTGGCCATCGCCCGCGCGGCCGCCGTCATCTCGCGCAGCGGGCGCGTCATGCCGTGGGCCAGCAGCTGCGAGAGCACCAGCGCCAGCACCATCGCCGTGATCGTCGTCTTCGGCGGCAGCCAGCCGATCTGCCAGTTGAAGAACGCGAACGCGACCCCGCCGGACGCGACCATCAGGATCGCCAGCTTCAGCTTGATCGACCGGATCCGGTCCAGCGGCCGCGGTACGAGGTTCACGATCCCGCCTCCAGCGCGTACCCGACGCCGTGCACCGTGCGGATCAGGTCCGCCCCGAGCTTCCGCCGCAGCGCCTTGATGTGGCTGTCCACCGCGCGCGTCGCCGCGGACGTGCCGTGCACGTCCCAGTCCCACACCTCCGACAGCAGCCGTTCCCGCGGCTGCACCACCCGCGGCCGCCGCGCGAAGTGCACCAGCAGGTCGAACTCGATCGGCGTCAGCTGCGCCGCCACCCCCGCCCGCGCGACCCGCCGCTGGTCGACGTCGATCTCGAGGTCGCCCAGCACGATCCGGGTCCCCGAAGGGCCGGCGGAAGACCGCTCCACCCGTCGCAGCAGCGCGTGCACCCGCGCGGTCAAGACCCGCATCGAGAACGGCTTCGTCAGGTAGTCGTCGGCACCGACGCCGAGCCCGACCAGCATGTCCGTCTCGTCGGCGCGCGCGGTCAGCATGAGCACCGGCACCGGACGGCGCCCCTGGATCCGGCGGCAGACCTCCAGGCCGTCGAACCCCGGCAGCATCACGTCCAGCACGACGAGGTCCGGCTCCGCCGCGGCGTCGGCTTCGACCGCGGCCGGCCCGTCGTGGGCGACGTCCACACTGAACCCTTCGGCCCGCAGCCGGGCCGCGATCGACGCGGCGATCGTGAGGTCGTCCTCGACCACCAGCACCCGCCGCCCACCCAGTTCCATGGCCACGACCCTATGCACCCCCGGTGGAGACGGTCCGCGTGAAGTGTGGAGATCCTGTGGAGACGTTTCACCCGCTTTGCCGGTTCGTGACGGCGAGATGTGTGACGCAGGTCATGCACTCGGGAGCCCGTTCGCGCAATCGACAGACTGCACTCCAGGCCGTGGAAGAGTGAACACTCTGCCGTTGCCCCGGCGATGACCAGGCGCGCAGGATGCCGCAATGGCGCCGACACCCGCAGACCAGCGCGTGCACGACGACGGCCGGGTCGAGCTCGACACCGCCGCCGCCGGGTCTCTCGAAGGCAGCCGGTTCTTCAACGAGGAGCTGGCCCCCGTCCCCGTCGAAAAACGAACCTGGACCACTTACAACTACTTCGCGCTCTGGATGGGGATGGCGCACAACATCCCCAGCTACGCACTGGCCGCGTCGCTGATCGCCCTCGGCATGAACTGGGTGCAGGCGCTGCTCACGATCACCATCGGCAACCTGATCGTGCTCGCGCCGATGCTGCTCAACAGCCACGCCGGCACGAAGTACGGCATCCCGTTCCCGGTGTTCGCCCGCGCGTTCTACGGCCTGCGCGGCGCCAACCTGGCCGCGCTGCTGCGCGCGTTCATCGCGTGCGGCTGGTTCGGCATCCAGACGTGGGTCGGCGGCGAGGCCATCTACGTCATCCTCGGGCGCCTGCTCGGCTCGTGGTGGCGCGACTCGCCGGTGATCGCCGGGCAGCACTGGACGCTGTGGCTGTCCTTCGTGGTCTTCTGGATCGGCCAGATGCTCATCATCTGGCGCGGTATGGAGGCGGTCCGCCGGTTCGAGAACTGGACGGCGCCGCTGGTGTCCGTCGGCTTCCTCATCATGCTCGGGTACGTGCTGGTCAAGGCGGGCGGGCTCGGCCCGATCCTGTCCGACGGCGGGAAGCTCGGCTGGGGACCGGACTTCTGGAAGGTGTTCGCGCCGTCGCTGATGGCGATGATCGCGTTCTGGTCGACGCTGTCGCTGAACATGCCGGACTTCACGCGGTTCGGCGGCAGCCAGCGCAAGCAGGTCCGCGGCCAGATCCTCGGCCTGCCCACCACGATGACGTTCATCGCGATCGTGGCCATCCTGACGACGTCGGGCGGCCACGTCCTCTACGGCGAGGACATCTGGGACCCGGCGCAGCTGGCCGACAAGTTCACCAGCCCGGTCGTGGTCGTCGTCGCGCTGGTCGCACTGGTGCTGGCGACGATCTCGGCGAACCTGGCGGCCAACGTCGTCAGCCCGTCCTATGACTTCTCGAACGCCTTCCCGAAGAAGATCACGTTCGCGGTCGGCGGCGGCATCACCGGCGTCATCGGCGTCCTGATCCAGCCGTGGCGGCTCTACTCCGACCCGAACATCTACATCTTCGCGTGGCTCGGCTTCTACGGCGGCCTGCTCGGCGCGGTCGCCGGGGTGCTCGTCGCGGGCTACTGGGTGATCGCCCGCACCAAGCTCAAGCTGAAGGACCTCTACACACCCGATGGGGTGTATTGGTTCAGCGGCGGCTGGAACTGGCGCGCGCTGGTCGCGACGCTGGTCGGAGCCGTGCTGGCGGTCGGCGGAGCCTATGGCGGCCCCTTCCCCGACGGCGGCCTGATCCCGTTCCTCAAGCCCCTTTACGACTACAACTGGGTGGTCGGCTTCGTCGGCGCGTTCGTCGTCTTCGCCGCCCTGTCCGTGTCCGCAACGCAGAAGGAGGAGTTCAGTGAGCGTCGTCCGAGCCGGATTGATCCAGCAGCGGTGGACGGGTGACAAGGAGTCCATGATCAAGGCGGCGGTCGACCACATCGCCACCGCCGCCTCGCAGGGCGCCCAGGTCGTCTGCCTGCAGGAACTGTTCTACGGGCCCTACTTCTGCCAGGTGCAGGACACCGAGTTCTACTCCTACACCGAGGGCATCCCGGACGGGCCGACGACCAAGCTCATGCAGGAGGTCGCCGAGCGCCACGGCGTCGTGCTGATCGTGCCGATGTACGAGGTCGAGCAGCCCGGCGTCTACTACAACACCGCCGCGGTGATCGACGCCGACGGCACCTACCTCGGCAAGCACCGCAAGAACCACATCCCGCAGGTCAAGGGTTTCTGGGAGAAGTTCTACTTCCGGCCCGGCAACATGGGCTACCCGGTGTTCGACACCGCCGTGGGCCGCATCGGCGTCTACATCTGCTACGAGCGGCACTTCCCGGAGGGCTGGCGTGCGCTGGGCCTGGCCGGGGCGAAGATCGTGTTCAACCCGTCGGCGACCAGCCGCGGCCTCTCGCAGTACCTGTGGAAGCTGGAGCAGCCGGCGGCCGCGGTGGCCAACGAGTACTTCGTCGGCGCGATCAACCGCGTCGGCGTGGAACCCCTGGGCGACAACGACTTCTACGGCCAGACGTACTTCGCCGACCCGCGCGGGCAGCTGATCGGCGACGCCGCGTCCGACACCGACGACGAGGTCGTCATCCGCGACCTGGACATGACGCTGCTCGACGAGGTCCGGGATCTGTGGGCGTTCTACCGCGACCGCCGCCCGGACACCTACGGCCCCCTCACGGAGGCCTGATGACCACGCTCATCAAGGGCGGCCAAGTCGTTTCGCCGTCGGGCGCGCTGCTCGCGGACGTCCTGGTCGACGGCGAGACCATCGCCGCCGTCGGGGCGCCCGGCACGCTCTCCGGCGACGAGACGATCGACGCCACCGGCAAGTACGTGCTGCCCGGCGGCATCGACGCGCACACGCACATGGAGATGCCCTTCGGCGGGACGCACTCCGTCGACAGCTTCTCGACCGGCACCACGGCGGCGGCCTGGGGCGGCACGACGACGATCATCGACTTCGCCGTGCAGGCCAAGGGAACGTCTTTGCTGTCCACTTTGGACAAGTGGCACGCCAAAGCGGACGGCAACTGCGCGATCGACTACGGCTTCCACATGATCGTCAGCGACGTCAACGACCAGTCGCTGAAGGAGATGGAAGCCTGCGTCGACGGCGGCGTCGGCAGCTTCAAGATGTTCATGGCCTACCCGGGGGTGTTCTACTCCACGGACGGCGAGATCCTGCTGGCCATGCAGAAGGCGCGCGAGATCGGCGCCACGATCATGATGCACGCGGAGAACGGCATCGCGATCGACCAGCTGGCCGCGCAGGCGGTGGCGGCCGGGAACACCGACCCCGTCCAGCACGGTCTGACGCGTCCGCCGGAGCTGGAAGGCGAGGCGACGTCACGGGCGATCCAGCTCGCGAAGGTCACCGGTTCGCCGTTGTACATCGTGCACCTGTCGGCGTCGCAGGCACTCGCGGCGGTCGCGGAGGCGCGCAACGACGGCCAGAACGTCTTCGCCGAGACGTGCCCGCAGTACCTCTACCTGTCCATCGAGGACTTGGCCAAGCCGGACTTCGAGGGCGCCAAGTACGTCGCTTCGCCGCCGCTGCGGGAGAAGTCGCACCAAGCCGACCTGTGGCGGGGCCTGCGGACGAACGACCTGTCCGTGGTGTCCACCGACCACTGCCCGTTCTGCTTCAAGGACCAGAAAGAGCTGGGGCGCGCGGACTTCCGGGCCATCCCGAACGGGATGCCGGGTGTCGAGCACCGGATGGACCTGCTGCACCAGGGTGTCGTCGCGGGTGAGCTGACGCTCGGGCGCTGGGTCGAGACGTGCTCGGCGACGCCGGCGCGGATGTTCGGGCTGTACCCGCGCAAGGGCGTCATCGCGGCGGGCTCGGACGCGGACATCGTGATCTACGACCCGTCGGCGACGCAGACCCTGTCGGCCGAGACGCACCACATGAACGTGGACTACTCGGCGTACGAAGGGTTCGAGATCACCGGTCGCGTGCACACCGTGCTCTCCCGCGGGCGCGTCGTCGTGTCGCCTTCCGGCTTCTCGGGGAGCACGTCGCACGGCAAGTTCCTGTCGCGCTCGCTGAACCAGTACCTGAACTGAGGTGAGCATGGACTTCGGGATCGTGCTGCAGACGGACCCACCCGCACGGGACGTCGTGCGGCTCATGAAGGACGCCGAGGACGCCGGGTTCCGCTACGGCTGGACGTTCGACTCCTGCGTGCTGTGGCAGGAGCCGTTCGTCATCTACTCGGCGATCCTCGCGGCGACGTCGTCGCTGGTCGTGGGGCCGATGGTGACCAGCCCCGGCACGCGGGACTGGTCGGTGATGGCGTCGACGTTCGCCACGCTCAACGACATGTACGGCAACCGGACGGTCTGCGGCATCGGCCGCGGCGACTCCGCGCACCGCGTCGTCGGCAAGCCACCGTCCACTTTGGCCACCGTGCGCGACTGCATGCGCGTGGTCAAGGACCTCGCCGAAGGCCGCGCGGTGGAGATGAACGACAAGACCGTGCAGATCCCGTGGATCCGCAACGGCAGGCTCGAGATGTGGATGGCCGGGTACGGGCCGAAGGCGCTGCAGACGGTCGGCGAGCACGCCGACGGCTTCATCCTGCAGTGCGCGGACCCGGCGATCGCGCGCTGGACGATCGGCGCGGTGCGCGACGCCGCGCGGGCGGCCGGCCGCGATCCCGGCGGCATCACGATCTGCGTCGCGGCCCCGGCGTACGTCGGGGACGACGTGGCGCACCAGCGCGAACAGCTGCGCTGGTTCGGCGGGATGGTCGGCAACCACGTCGCCGACCTGGTGGCCCGCTACGGGTCTTCGAGCGCGGTGCCTCGCGAGCTGACCGACTACATCCGCGAGCGGGAGGGCTACGACTACAGCCACCACGGCAAGGCGGGCAACCCGTCGACGGAGTTCGTCCCGGACGAGATCGTCGACCGGTTCTGCCTGCTGGGCCCCGCGCCGGCCCACGTCGAACGGCTGCAGGAGCTGGCCGAGCTGGGCGTGGACCAGTTCTCGCTGTACCTGATGCACGACGACCGCGAGGCAACGCTGGCGTCGTACGGCTCGCAGATCATCCCGAAGCTCACCGCGTAGGGCCCGCCCTACCCCGGTTCCGGGGGTGCGCACCAGCGCGCCCCCGGTCCCGGTGCCGGGACGATCGGGGCCATGAATTCTCCGAAACTCCGTGTTGCGCTGGCTCTGGGGGCCGTCGTGGGTGCGGTCGCCTTGAGTGCGCCCGCGGCCGCGGCGAGCCCCACCGGAATCGTCTGGGAATCCGCGTGCGCCACCGGGTACCAATGCGGCCACCTCGACGTCCCCCTGTCCTATCAGGACTCGTCGGCCGGCACCGTGTCGATCGCCGTCGGCCGGTTGCCCGCCACCGACCGGGCCCACAAGCTGGGCACGATCTTCTACAACCCCGGCGGCCCGGGTTCGTCCGGCCGTTTCGCACCCGCGTTGACGCCGTTCCTGCACGAGCGCTTCGACATCGTCGGGTTCGACCCGCGCGGCGTCGGCGCCAGCTCGAAGATCCACTGCTTCACCGATCCTTCGCAGCTCGAAGTGCTCCAACGGGCGCTCGGCACCTTCCCGCTCACCCGGGCCGCCGAGCAGCAGCAGATCGCGGACACCCGCACGGTCACCGATCTCTGCGCACAGAACGCCGGCCCGCTGGCGAACCACCTCTCCACCGGGACGATCGCGCGCGACCTGGACCGGCTGCGAGCGGCGTTCGGCGAGCCGAAACTGCGCTACTACGGGAAGTCGTACGGCACCTACCTCGGCGAGACGTACGCCAGCCTGTTCCCCGGCCGGGTGGGTTCCCTGGCGCTCGACGCGGTCGACGACCCGGTGCGCTGGTCGACCGGCACCGGCCCGATGAGCTACCGGCTTCAGGGCTACGAAGACGGCCCACGCGCGCTGAAGTCCTTTTTGGACGCGTGTGCTTCCCGCTGCACGTCCGACTACGACGCGATCCTGGACCGGCTGACGACGGGCCCGATCACGGTGACGGACACCGCGGGCAGGCAGGTCGCCGTCACCTACCAGAGCGCGATCGCCACGATCCACAACTACCTGACCGACGCCCAAGCCGCACCGCAACTGGCGGCGTTCCTCCAGGCACTGGCGGACCCGGCGTCGCGCGCCCCGGCGTCAGCGGGCGGCCCGCCGGACGTCGACTCCCTGCTGGGCGGCGGCGCGACGCTGTGCTCGGACGCGGCGAACCCGCGCGATCCGGCCGTGTGGTGGGACTACGCGCGGAAGGCCGACCGGGTGGGCCGCGGCTTCGGGCCGTACGACGTCTACAAGACGCTGCCCTGCGCCACCTGGGACGTCTCGGACACCGGCCGCTACGCGGGTCCGTGGAACCGCCCGACGGCGCCGATCCTGCTGCTCGCCAACCGCCAGGGCGACCTCGAAACGCCGTACGCCGGAGCCCAGCGGACCGAGAAGCTGCTGGCCGACGCGCGCCTGCTGACGCTCGACACGTACGGACACGGGTCGAGGGGCAAGAGCGCGTGCGTGGACGCGTCGCTCGACCGCTACTTCGCCACCGGTTCGGTACCCGCGCGGGGCACGGTCTGCGCACCGGACCGGGGGCCGTTCGCTCGGCAGCAACAGAAGTAGAAGCGACGTCACGGCCGTGCGACTCGATCGGGAAGCCCCGCCTGCAATACTGTCGGTCATGGTCTCCTCGAGCAGCGGCAGGAAGAAGTCGGCGATCCCGCCGGGGTCCGCAGGAGCTTTCGCCGCGCTCGTCGGAGCCACCTCGCTGACCGGCTGGGTCGAGTGGAAGTCCGTCTGGGCCTGGGTGTCGGGCCATGTGGTTCCGCTGACGACTTTCACCGTCGCCGCAGTGCTCATCTCGCTTGCCGTCGTCCGCGCCCTCACCGATCACCGGCATCGCGACACCCGTCGTGATGTGCCGCCGTTGACGTGGTGGATGCTGGCCGGCGCGGTCGCCGTTGTCGCCACCGTCACGTGGATCGCGACCAGCGTTCTCCTCAACGAAGCCGATCGTGCGAACGATCGCGCTGCGGCACGGGTGGACGCGGTGAAGACCGGCCTCGGAGTGGCCGCGGGAACCGGCGGGATCTTCGCTTTGCTGCTGGCCGTTCGCAGGCAGTGGCACCAGGAGTTCACCACGTTGGAGACCGCTCGTGATGCCGAGTCGCGCCGCATCACGGAGTTGTACACCAAGTCAGCCGAGCAGTTGGGGTCCGAGAAAGCGGCGGTGAGACTGGCCGGGCTGTACGCGCTCGAACGACTCGCCGACGACAACGCGCACCAACGGCAGACCATTGTGAACGTGGTGTGCGCCTATTTGCGCATGCCACCGGAAGCCACGGCCACGCCCTCCGGTGATCGCGCCGACGACCGGCCTGACGGTGTCCAGGTCGGCGAGGCACAGATACGGCTACAAGCGCAACGCATCCTCGCGCGGCATTTGAAGGAGCGCGATCCCGCTGGGCGCACCGCACAGTCGTACTGGCGTGAGATCGATGTCGATCTCACCGGTGCGACACTTGTCGACCTCGACCTGAGTGGCTGCCACCCTCGTTCGATCACGGTCCACGGTGCGCGGCTCACCGGGAGCTCGGACCTGTCCGCCATCGCGGCAGACGACGTCGCCGACTTCTCGGATGCCGAGTTCCAAGGCACTACATCGTTTCGCGACGCTCGGTTCCCGGTCGCCGCCGACTTCTCCCGGGCGAATTTCCGCGACACCGTCGATTTCGACGGATCGCAGTTCGGCGGGATGGCGAAGTTCACCCATTGCCACCTCGAGAAGAAAGCGTCGTTCAGCGGCGTAGTGATCACCTCGGACGCCGACTTCCGGGAGATCAAGTCCCGTGGGTTCATGGACTTCGGCTCATCCAGCTTCGGAGGAACGACAGACCTCCGGCAAGCACAGATCCAGGGAGCGGCGGCCTTCCGGGAGGCTGTTTTCCTTGACGACGTCTTGGCTCAAGGCGCCCACTTCGCCTCCTCGGCGGATTTCGGCGATGCCCACTTCAACCGAACGGCCCGGTTCGACGGCGTGCGATTCAACGGGCGAGCACTGTTCGGCGGATGCAGTTTCGCCGCTACCGCCGGTTTCGAGCAAGCCAGGTTCAACGCGGAGTTCACCTTCCGCCGGGTCAAAAGCGAGAGTCACGCGAAGTTCGCGGGCAGTCCATGGGTCCGGACGGACGTTGCTCCTTCAGTGCAGCGCACCAGGTTCCCACCCAAGGGGTTCCGGCTCACCGAAGTGACTTCGGCGCCTCGATCGGCGACGAAGGGCGATTGGGCACGAATGACCGAAGAGCCAGATGCACCACAGCAAGCCGGAACTCCTCCGGAAGCTCAGTCCACCAGCGCCTGATAGACCAGCTGCCGCAACTGCGGTCGCAGCCGGTAAGTGCTCGAAGGCAACAGCTGCGTGTAAAACCCGACCGTCAGATCCTCATCCGGATCCACCCAGAACGCCGTCGAAGCCGCCCCGCCCCAAGCGAACTCCCCCGCCGATGACAACGTCCGGGCCTTCACCGGGTCCTCCAGCACCGAGAACCCCAGCCCGAAACCGTGGCCGTCGAATGGCATCTCCGCGAACAGCGGGCGCCCGAACGCCTCCAAGTCCACTCGCCCCGGCAGGTGGTTCGAAGCCATCAGCGACACCGTCCGCGGGGACAGCAGCCGAACTCCGTCGAGTTCGCCGCCGCGCAGCAGCATCTCCGTGAAACGCCAGTAGTCGCCCGCCGACGACACCAGTCCGCCGCCGCCGGACAGGCAGTCCGGGCGGGACGTGCCCGCGCGGCCGAACGCGTCGTTGCGGACCGCGCGGCCCGATGCCGGGTCGCGCACGTACATCGCGGCCAGCCGCGGCAGGGAAGGAGCCACGAACGCCGTGTCCGTCATGCCCAGCGGCGTGAAGATCCGCGACGAGAAGAACTCGTCCAGTGGCAGGCCCGACACCACTTCGACCAAGCGCCCGAGCACGTCGGACGCGATCGAGTAGTTCCACTCCGCGCCCGGCTGGAACACCAGCGGCAGCTTCGCCCACTGCTCGCAGCACGCCGCCAGGTCGAGGCCCGGCGGGGTGCTCCACTCGAAGCCCGCCGCCCGGTAGATCGCGTCCACCGGGTGGCCGTGGTGGAAGCCGTACGTCAGGCCCGCCGTGTGCGTCAGCAGGTGCCACACCCGGATCGGCGACGTCGCCGGCTCGGTGAGCGGCGACAGCGCCGACCCCTTGACGAACACGCGTGGCGAAGCGAACTCGGGCAACCAGCGTGAAATCGGGTCGTCCAGCTCCAGCAAGCCCTCTTCGGCCAGCATCATCGCCGCCACCGAGGTGATCGGCTTGGTCATCGAGAAGATGCGCCAGAGCGTGTCGGTCTCCACCGGGAGGTCCGCTTCGACGTCGCGGTGCCCGCCGCGGCCGACGTGGACGATGCGGCCGTGCCTGCTCACCACCGCGAGCCAGCCCGGTAACCGCCCGTCCTCGACGTACCGGTCGAAGTGCGCGTCGAGCCTGGTCAGCCGGTCCACGTCGAACCCGGCTTCGGCCGGGTCGACTTCCACCTTGAGTTCTGCCATGCCGCGAGGCTACTTCTCGCGCGCCCGTTCGGCCGCTTTCTCTTCGCGCCAGGCTTCGTCGTTCTTGCCCACGCGCCAGTAGCCCGAGATCGACAGCAGCTCGCGCCGCACCCCGCGCTCGTCGAGCAGGTACCGCCGCAGGTCCCGCACGAAGCCCGCCTCGCCGTGCACGAACGCCTGCACGACGCCGTCGCGCCACGGCAGCTCGCGCACCGCCGCGGCGACGTCGCCGCCGGAAGCCCGGTGCAGCCAGGTGATCTGCACGTCCCCCTTGGTGACCAGCGGCTGCTCCTCGGCCGCGTTCTCGACGAGGATCACCGCGTGCGCCGGGGCCCCGGCCGGGAGCGCTTCGAGCGACGCCGCGATGGCCGGCAACGCGCTTTCGTCCCCGGCCAGCAGGTGCCAGTCCGCCTCGGTGCCCGGCGCGTAGGCGCCGCCGGGACCGGACAGCAGCAGCTCGTCGCCCGGCTGGGCGGCGGCCGCCCACGGGCCGGCGATGCCCTCGTCGCCGTGGTGGACGAAGTCGATGACCAGCTCGCCGGCCTGCGGGTCGAACGCCCGGACGGTGTAGGAACGCTGCCGCGGCCAGTGTTCCCGCGGCAGCGTCGCGCGGCACTCCTGGACGTCGAACGGCTCCGGGTACTCGACGCCGGGCACCTTGAACAGCACCTTCACGTAGGCGTCGGTGAACTCGTTCGGCGAGAAGGCGGCGATGCCGTCACCGCCCGCGACGATCCGGATCATGTGCGGCGTCAGCCGCTCGGTGCGCAGGACCCGCAGGCGCACCGCGGGACGCCCGGACCGCCGGGGTGCTTCAGCCATCGACCACTCCAATACTAAGGCTTACCTAAGTCAGCCTACGCGCCGGATCGGGCCCGTGCCTACCCAGGTGTACTCAGTTCTTCGAGCAGCCGCGCGAACCCGGCGGCGGTCCGCGCCCGGAACCCGATGAAGAACCGGTTCGCCGCCGGCACGCCCCACCGCCCGCGCGAAGCCGCGTTGACCACCCGGTGCTCGACGCGGGCGCCGGCCGGATCCGGCGTGACGCGGTACTCCCCGCGGTACCACCAGCCGCCCTGGACCGCGACGAACCCGCGTTCGCGGTCGACGTCCATCCGCATCGGGTGGCCGCCGCTCAGCAGGCCCCGCAACCGGTCGAACACCTCCCCGGGTGGCCGCGCGACGACCCCCGAAGCCTCCGCAAGCGCTTTCACGAGCGAGGATCCGAAACGCGCGTGTTCTGGAATGCCGTGATCAGCCACTCGCCGTCTTCGCGGACGAGCACGAAGGTGACGGTCGATTCACGGCCTTCGTCCGTCGTGTCCGAACCGGTCACCGACGAGCCGCCACCCACGACGGCGACGGCGACGTCCGGGCGGACGAACCGCACCTTCGCCGCCGCGTCGGGCCGCCCGGTCAGCTTGATCCCCTTGAGCGGTCCTTCGAAGAGCGCGCGGTGCGAGCTCTCGATCCCGGCGCGGCCGGCGAAGTTCGCCCCGAAGAACGTTACGTAGTCCGCGTCTTCGGTGAAGAGCCGCCCGTACGCGGTCGCGTCCCCGTCGTTCCAGGCCTGCGTGAGCTTGCCGAGCACGGCGCGGACGTCGGCTTCGGCGGTGGTCGTGGTCATAGGATCCCCTTCACGAACGCTGTTCGTTTGACGAACACTGTTCTATCGACGAACGCCGTTCGCGTCAAGTACAGTGTTCGCGTGACCGTTCCCCCGCCGCCGTGGCGCAGCGCCCCGCGCCGCCGCGCCGCGAAACCCGTCCTGTCCCAGGAACTCGTCGTGAAGACGGGGCTGGAAATCCTGGCGAAGGAGGGGTTCGAGGCGGTCACCATGCGGCGGGTCGCGCAGGAACTCGACACCGGGCCCGCGTCGCTCTACGCGCACGTGTCCAACAAGGACGAACTGGCGGAGCTGATGCTCGACGCCGTGCTCGCCGACGTGCCGCTGCCGGAGCCGGACCCGGCCCGCTGGGACGCGCAGGTCAAGGACCTCGTCCGCGCGCAGATCCGGGTGATGGTCGCCCACCCCGGCATCGCGCGCGTGGCGTGGGACATCGCCGTGCCGGTCACGCCGAGTTCGCTGCAGCAGGGCGAGGCGATGCTCGCCCTGCTGCGCGCCGGCGGCCTCGGGCTCAAGCAGGCGACGTTCGCGGGCGACGCGCTTTCCCTCTACGCCAAGGCGTACGCGTACGAAGCCAGCGGCTGGACCTGGGGCGACATCGACCAGGCCGAGACGGCGAAACGCGGCGAGCAGATGGTCGCCTACATGCGCTCGCTGCCCGCCGAGTCGTTCCCGAACATGCTGCGCATCGGCGAGTTCTTCTCCGCCGAGACGGCCACCGAACGCCTCGAGTTCGCCCTCGACACCTACCTCGCCGGCCTCAAGGTGCTGGCCGCGAAAAACTAGGGCCGCAGCACGATCTTGCCGCGCGTGTGCCGCTGCTCCAGCTCGCGGTAGGCGTCGCGCACCTCGTCCAGCGGGTAGACGCGGGCGACCGGCAGGGTCAGCAACCCCTTGTCCAGCAACAGGCCCAGCTCGCGCAGGATGTCGGCGGACGCGCCGGCCGCGTTGCCGTCGGTCTTGACGTTGTACTTCGCGGCCGCCTCGAAGTCGATGATCGTGTCGATCCGCCCGGGGTGGATCCCCAGGTGCAGCGCCAGTTCCACGTACCCGGAACCGAAGGTGTCGACGAAGGCGTGGACGCCGTCCGGCGCCGCTTCCCTGATCCGCCCGAGAACGCCATCCCCGTAGGAAACCGGGACGACGCCGAGCTCGCGCAGCCACTCGTGGTTCGCTTCGCCGGCGAGGCCGATCACCTCGGCGCCGGCCAGCTTCGCCAGCTGCACCGCGAGCGAACCCACACCGCCCGCCGCGCCCGAAACGACGACCGTCTCCCCTTCGCGCGGGCACACCGCTCCCACCGCGGCGTACGCGGTCGTGCCGGCCACGAACAGCGAGCCGGCGACCTCCCACGGCAGGTCGGCGGGCTTCGGCGTCAGGTTCTCCGCTTCCGCGACGACGAAGTCGGCGTGGCTGGAGCGGGTGTCGACGAACCCGATCACCTCGTCGCCGACGGCGATCTCCTCGACGCCTTGGCCGAGCTCGGCCACGACGCCGGCGAAGTCGCTGCCCTGACCGGACGGGAACGTCGCCGGGTAGCGCTCGTGCAGGAAGCCCCGCCGGATGGCCGCCTCGCCCGGGTTGATCCCGGCGGCCCGCACCTCGACGAGCACCTGCCCCGGTCCGGCGATCGGCAAGGGGACGTCCTCGACCCGGAGGACCTCCACGTCGCCGTACTCGTCGAACTTGATCGCGCGCGCCATGAGGCCTCCCGGAAGTCGTTGCTCAATACAAGCAACGACCGGGGCGGCCGGAATAATTCCCGGCTCAGCCCGCGAGCCGCCGGACGACGCCGTCGGCGAGCAGCCGCCCGCGGTCGGTGAGCACCGCGCGGCCCCGCGTGTCCAAAGCGGACGGGTCGAGCAGGCCCTCCGCCGCGGCCGCGCGGGCTTCGGCGAGCCCGGGCTCGTCGAGGGCGTCGAGCGGCAGCCCTTCGGCGACGCGGAGCTCGAGCATGATCCGCTCGAGGTGCTGGTCGTCGTCGGTGAGCACTTCGCGCCCGCCCGCCGGCGAATCGCCGCCGGCCAGCAGCGCGGCGTAGCGCGCCGGGTGCTTGACGTTCCACCAGCGCACCCCGCCGACGTGGCTGTGCGCGCCCGGGCCGGCGCCCCACCAGTCGTCGCCGCGCCAGTAGCCGAGGTTGTGGCGGCAGCGGGCCGCGTCGGAGGCCGCCCAGTTCGACACCTCGTACCAGCGCAGCCCGGCCGCCGCGAGCGCCGCGTCGATCATCTCGTAGTCCGCGGCCAGCACGTCGTCGTCGGGCGCGGGCAGCTCGCCGCGGCGCACGCGGCGAGCCAGCGCGGTGCCCTCCTCGACGATCAGCGCGTACGCGGACACGTGGTCGACGCCGGCGGCCAGCACGGCGTCGAGGGTGGCGAGGAGGTCGTCCGGGCGTTCTCCCGGCGTGCCGTAGATCACGTCGAGGTTCACGTGGTCGAACCCGGCGGCGCGCGCTTCGGCGGCGGCCTGCCCCGGCCGGCCCGGCGTGTGCACGCGGTCGAGGATCTTCAGCACGTGCGGCGCGGCCGACTGCATGCCCAGCGAAACGCGGGTGTAGCCGGCCTCGCGGATCCCGGCGAAGAACTCCGGCGACGTCGACTCCGGGTTCGACTCCGTCGTCACCTCGGCGCCCGGGGCGAGCCCGAAGACGTCGCGGACGGCGTCGAGCACCGAAGCCAGGCCGTCCGCGCCGAGCAGCGAAGGCGTGCCGCCGCCGACGAACACGGTGTCGGCGGCCGGCGGCACGACCAGCACGCGGGCGGCCAGCTCCAGCTCGCGCCGCAGCCCCTCGAGCCAGGACTGGGGCGACGAGCCGGAGTCCAGCTCACCCGCGGTGTAGGTGTTGAAGTCGCAGTAACCGCAGCGCGTCGCGCAGAACGGGACGTGCACGTAGACCCCGAACGCTCTGCTGCCGAGGCCGTCCAGCGCGCTTTCCGGCAACGCCGGATCGATCGGGGTGGCGGGGTCGGGACGCAGCTCGGGCACACCCCGATTGTCCCCTACGAGGCCGGGAGGTTCGCCGCCGCCCACTCGGGGTCGACGGGGATCATTTCGATGACGTCGAGCAGCACGCCGTCCGGGTCCGCGACGTAGAAGTGCCGCTGCCCGTACACCTCGTCGACGAGGGGCACGACGAGGTCCACCCCCGCCTCCGCCAGCCGCTTCGCCTCGGCCGCCGCGTCTTCGACGACGAGCCCGAACATCACGCCGGTCGTCTCGGCCGCCCGGTACCCCGCCGGCACCGACGCGTGCCCGCGCTGCACGAAGCTGATCTCGTAGCCCGGCGCGCCGGCGTTGACGCTGGCGAACCAGTCCAGCTCGACGGTGACCGTCAGCCCGAGCACGTCGGCGTAGAAGCGGGTGGTCGCGGCGACGTCGTCGACCAGGTACCCCGCCCCGAAACCCTTGACCTGCATCCAGTTCCCCTCTTCAAACCACTGTGTCCGAAGTACTCTACCTGTAGTGGTTTGAATGGCGCAAGAGTCCGCACGCAGCATGGTTGACACGATTTTCGCAGGTGAGTGACCCTTCTCCCAGCATGCGGTCAGGCCTGGACCACATTGTGGACGCGTGGCACGCTCACGTCGTGACTCATGCCGGTGACTTCCTCGTGGCCCGCCGCCACGTCGACCTCCTGCGGGTCGCCAGCGCCCTCTGCGCACCCGTTCGCTGACTGCCGTCGCCACCACCTGCCACGAAATCGGACAGCCCCCTCGGAGGACGCCGCCATGGCCACGCCCACGCGTCAGACCCCCGCCCGACCCACCCGCGCGAAGCAGAAGCGCGGCGAAGGGCAGTGGGCGCTCGGTTACCGGGAGCCGCTGAACCCGAACGAGCGGTCGAAGAAGGACGATCACCCGCTCAACGTGCGGGCGCGGATCGAAAACATCTACGCCCACCGCGGGTTCGACGCGATCGACCCGGGTGACCTGCGCGGCCGGTTCCGCTGGTTCGGCCTCTACACCCAGCGCAAGCCGGGGATCGACGGCGGCCGCACCGCGACGCTGGAGCCCGAAGAGCTCGACGACAGCTACTTCATGCTGCGGGTCCGCCTCGACGGCGGCGCGCTGACCACCCGGCAGCTCACCGTGCTCGGCGAGATCTCGCAGCAGTACGCCCGCGACACCGCCGACATCACCGACCGGCAGAACATCCAGTACCACTGGATCCGGATCGAGGACGTCCCCGCGATCTGGGACAAGCTCGAGCAGTCCGGCATGACGACGATGGAGGCGTGCGGCGACAGCCCGCGCGTCATCCTCGGCTCGCCGGTCGCCGGCATCGCGGCCGACGAAGTGATCGACGGCACGCCGGCGATCGACGAGATCAAGCGCCGCTACATCGGCAAGCCCGAGTTCGCGAACCTGCCGCGCAAGTTCAAGACCGCGGTCTCCGGCCAGCCCGACGTCGCGCACGAGATCCACGACATCGCCTTCGTCGGCGTCGACCACCCCGAGCACGGCCCCGGCTTCGACGTCTGGGTCGGCGGCGGCCTGTCGACCAACCCGATGCTCGGGCAGCGCCTCGGCGCGTGGGTGCCGCTGGACGAGGTCCCCGACGTCTGGGAAGGCGTCATCTCGATCTTCCGCGACTACGGCTACCGGCGGCTGCGCTCCCGCGCCCGGATCAAGTTCCTGGTCAAGGACTGGGGCGCGGAGAAGTTCCGCCAGGTGCTGCAGGACGAGTACCTCAAGCGCGAGCTGATCGACGGCCCGGCGCCGGCCGAACCCGCCGCCCCGCTCGACCACGTCGGGGTGCACCCGCAGGTCGACGGCAACTTCTACGTCGGCGCCGCGCCGATCGCCGGCCGGTCATCGGGCGGCACGCTCGTCGCCGTCGCCAAGGCCGCCGAGCGCGCCGGGTCGGCCCGCGTGCGGCTCACCCCGCAGCAGAAGCTCGTCGTGCTCGACGTCCCCGAGGCCCAGGTCGCCACGCTCGAGGCCGAGCTGAGCGAACTGGGGCTGGAGACGAAGCCGTCGCCGTGGCGGCGCGGCGTGATGGCCTGCACCGGGCTGGAGTTCTGCAAGCTCGCCATCGTCGAGACGAAGGCGCGGGCGCAGCAGCTGGTCGCGGACCTCGAGAAGTCCTTGGCGGACATCCAGAAGGACCTCGACACGCCGGTCAGCGTGCACCTCAACGGCTGCCCCAATTCCTGCGCGCGGATCCAGACCGCGGACATCGGCCTCAAGGGCCAGATCGTCACCGACGCCGAGGGCAACCAGGTCGAAGGCTTCCAGGTGCACCTGGGCGGCGGCCTCGGCCTCGACGCCGGGTTCGGCCGGAAGCTGCGCGGGCACAAGGTGACCTCGGGCGAGCTGACCGGGTACGTCGAGCGCGTCGTCCGCAACTACGTGGCCGGGCGCGAACCCGGCGAGCGGTTCGCGCAGTGGGCGTTGCGCGCCGAGGAAAGCGCCCTCCAGTGACCGAGCGAGCGGCTCCGTACTACTGCCCGTACTGCGGTGACGAGGATCTGCGGCCGGAAGAGAACGGCGGCTGGCTGTGTTCGGCCTGTCGCCGGGTTTTCTCGGTGAAGTTCCTCGGCCTGTCCCTCCCGGAGGTTTCCCGATGACCGCCACCGCCGACTACAAGACCCTCGCCGAGCGCGCGTCCAAGGAGCTCGCGGACGCCACCGCCGACGAAGCGATCCGCTGGACCGTCGACACGTTCGGCGACGACTTCATCGTCGCGTCCAACATGCAGGACGCCGTGCTCATCGACCTCGCGACGAAGGTGAAGCCCGAGGTGGACGTGCTCTTCCTCGAGACCGGGTACCACTTCCCCGAGACGCTCGGCACGCGCGACGCCGTGCAGACGGTCTACCCGGGCGTGAAGATCGTCAACGCCCAGGCCGAGCAGAGCGTCGCCGAGCAGGACGCGGAGTACGGCGAAAAGCTGCACGAGCGCGACGCGACGCTGTGCTGCAACCTGCGGAAGGTCGTGCCGCTGCGCAAGACCCTCTCGAACTACTCGGCGTGGATCACCGGCGTGCGCCGGGTCGACGCGCCGACCCGCGCGAACACCCCGATCGTCACCTGGGACGACCGCAACGGCCTGGTGAAGGTCAACCCGATCGCGGCGTGGACCGACGACGAGTTCAACGGCTACATCCGCGAGCACGGGATCCTCGAAAACCCGCTGGTTTCGATCGGCTACCTGTCGATCGGCTGCGCCCCCTGCACGGCTCGCGTCGAGCCGGGCCAGGACCCGCGCAGCGGCCGGTGGGCGGGTCAGTCGAAGACCGAGTGCGGATTGCACGGCTGAGGAAGGGACGCATGACGACCTTGGAGCCCGCCACCGACGCGGCACAGGACAACCTGGCGGCTTTGGAATCCGAAGCCATTCACATCTTCCGGGAGGTGGCAGGCGAGTTCGACCGGCCGGTGATCCTCTTCTCCGGTGGCAAGGATTCGACGCTGCTGCTGCACCTGGCGATCAAGGCGTTCTGGCCGGCGCCGGTGCCGTTCCCGCTGCTGCACGTGGACACCGGGCACAACTTCGACGAGGTCATCGAGTTCCGCGACCGGGTCGTCGAGCGGCACGGGCTGCGCCTGGTCGTGGCGAAGGTCCAGGACTGGATCGACGACGGGCGCCTCGAAGAGCGCGCCGACGGGATGCGCAACCCGCTGCAGACCACGCCGCTGCTCGACACGATCTCCGAGAACAAGTTCGACGCCGTCTTCGGCGGTGGGCGCCGCGACGAGGAGCGCGCCCGGGCGAAGGAGCGGATCTTCAGCCTCCGCAACGCCTTCGGCCAGTGGGAGCCGCGGCGGCAGCGCCCCGAGCTGTGGAACCTGTACAACGGCCGGCACCGCCCGGGCGAGCAGGTGCGCGTCTTCCCGCTGTCCAACTGGACCGAGGCCGACGTCTGGAACTACATCGCCCGCGAGAAGGTCGAGCTGCCGCCGATCTACTACGCGCACCAGCGCGAGGTGTACCTGCGCGACGGGATGCTGCTGACCGAAGGCCCGTGGGGCGGCCCGCGGCCCGGCGAAGAGGTCCGCGAGCTAACCGTGCGGTACCGGACCGTCGGCGACGGCTCGTGCACCGGCGCGATCGAGTCCGCCGCGACCACCGTCGAAGACGTCATCGCCGAGGTGTCCGCGTCACGGCTCACCGAACGCGGCGCCACCCGCGCCGACGACCGGATGTCCGAAGCGGCCATGGAAGACCGCAAGCGTGAGGGGTACTTCTGATGAGCTCGCTGTTGCGCCTGGCCACGGCCGGGAGCGTCGACGACGGCAAGTCCACCCTGGTCGGGCGGCTGCTGTACGACACGAAGTCGGTGCTCGCCGACCAGCTCGACGCCGTCACGCGCGCGTCCGTCGACAAGGGACTGTCCACACCGGACCTGTCTCTGCTCGTCGACGGCCTGCGCTCGGAGCGCGAGCAGGGCATCACCATCGACGTCGCCTACCGGTACTTCGCCACGCCGAAGCGGTCGTTCGTGCTGGCCGACACGCCCGGGCACGTGCAGTACACCCGCAACACGGTGACCGGCGCGTCCACCGCGCAGCTGGCGGTGCTGCTGGTCGACGCGCGCAAGGGCGTCATCGAGCAGACCCGGCGGCACGCGGCCGTGCTGGCCCTGCTGGGCGTGCCGCAGCTGGTGCTGGCGGTGAACAAGATCGACCTGGTCGACTACGACGAGGCGACCTTCACCGTGATCGCCGAGGAGTTCGCCTCGCACGCCGAGACGCTGGGCTACGCCCGCGGGTCGGTGCTCACGATCCCGGTGTCGGCGCTCGAAGGCGACAACGTCGCGACCCGCTCGGAGCGCACGCCGTGGTACCGCGGCCCGAGCCTGCTGGAGCACCTGGAGGACGTCCCGGTCGCCCCGGACCCGCACGACTCCGCGCTGCGGTTCCCGGTGCAGTACGTGATCCGCCCCCGCACGGCGGAGTACCCGGACTACCGCGGCTACGCGGGCCAGATCGCCGGGGGCACCGTGCGCCCGGGCGACGAGATCGTCGTGCTGCCCCAAGGCATCCGCAGCCGCGTCGAGCGCATCGACACCGCCGACGGCCCGCTGGCCGAAGCCGGCTCCGGGATGTCGGTGACGCTCCTGCTGGCCGACGACATCGACATCTCCCGCGGCGACCTGATCGCGGCCGCGGACGCCCCGCCCCAGGTCACCGACGAGATCACCGGCACCCTGTGCTGGCTGTCGTCGAAGCCCCTGAAGGCGGGCGCGCGGGTGCTGGTCAAGCACGGCGCCCGCACGGTCCAGGCACTGGTCGGCGAGCTGCACGCGCGGTTCGACGAGCAGACGCTGTCCAGTGTGGACGCCCCGGCGGCACTGGAGCTCAACGACATCGGCCTGGTCACGCTGCGCCTGGCCGAAGAGCTGGGCGTCGACGACTACGGCGTCAGCCCCCGCACGGGCGCGTTCCTGGTGATCGACCCGAAGGACGGCGACACCCTGGCCGCCGGCCTGGTGGGCGAGCGCTTCTCGTGACGCCACCCCTGGTCGCCGTGGCGCACGGCAGCCGCGACCCCCGCTCGGCGTCGACCGTGCGGGCGCTCGTGGACGTCGTGCGCGCGCAGGCACCGGGGCTGCCGGTGCACGAGTCCTTTTTGGACCTTTCGGAGCCGCTCGTCTCGGACGTTTTGCGGGGGTTGTATTCGGCCGGTCACCGCACGGCGGTCGTGGTGCCGCTGTTGCTGGGCAGCGCGTTCCACGCCCGGGTGGACCTGCCCGCGTTGATCGCCGCGGTCGTCGCGGAGTGCCCGGGCTTCCGCATCCGGGTGTCGGACGTGCTGGGCGCGGACCCGGCCCTGGAGGCCGTCGCCCTGGACCGGCTGGCTTCGGCGCCCCGCCGCCACGACACGGGGGTGTTGCTGAGCGCGGTGGGGTCGTCCAACGCGTCCGCCAACGCCGTGGTCGCTTCGCTGGCTTCGCGCTGGGAGGAGCGGCTGGGCATCCCGGTGAGCGAGGCGTTCGCATCGGCCACCCAGCCGGACATCCCGACGGCGACGGCCCGGTTGCGGGAGCGGGGCGCGCGGCACCTGATCGTCGGGTCGTGGTTCCTCGCGCCGGGACTGCTGCCGGACCGGATCGCGCGACTGGCTCGCGAGGCGGACCCGAAGGCGTTCATCGCGGACCCGCTGGCGGACGACCCGCGCGTCGCGGACGTGGTGGTCAGCCGGTACGCGTCCGCGGTGAGCGGACTGCTCCGCCAGTACGCCTAGTCCCGGGCGACACCACCAAAAGGCGAGTCTTATTCACATTTGCTGTCACCCTGCGCACATGGGAACGGTAAATCCTTGACGTGCTACTTAACTTGCCGGTAACTATCTAAGCGCTGCGCAGCTTTCTCCCTCCCCTCTTGAAACCGCAGGTAGGTGGATACAGATGAAAGCTCTTCACCTTTCCCGGCTCGCCGCTCTGACCGCGGCCGCCGCCCTTCCGATCGCCCTCGCCGCGCCGGCGCAGGCGGCCACCGCCGTCACCTTCGACTGCCAGGCCGATGCCCCGATCGTCGGTCCGCAGAAGGTGTCGCTCAACCAGGACGCGGACGTCACCGCGCCCGCCACGGTCGCTCCGGGCGGTGCTTTCGACGTCGTCATCGATCCGGCGCCGAACACCGTGCCCGGTGATGTGAGCGGGAACAAGGTCAAGAACATCAACACCTTCGCGCTCAAGTTCCCCATCCCGGCCAACTCGGCCTACGTCGGCGCAGACCTCGCCGGCGGCTCCGGCCTGGGCAGCACCGCTCCGGCCATCGCGGTCGCGAACGGCGTCGCGACGCTGAGCTTCCCCGGCCCGATCGCGGGCGGTGCGACCTTCGAGCTGCCCACGATCACCGCGCACCTGACGGCCGGCCAGTCGGGCACCATCGAGACCAAGCTGTCCGGGACCGGCTACAGCGACCCGGGCCTGACGTTCAAGGCCGTGGCGAGCAGCATCATCGGCGACGTCACCGCGCCGACGGCGTGCTTCCCCAACCCCAGCCCCGTTTTCACCACGACGACCATCGGCTGAAATTCCCGGCCACCCTGCGGGTCGCGCCCGTAGGGTGGCCGCATGGGGAACTTCGAACTCGCTCAGGTCAACATCAGCCGCATGAAGGCGCCGCTCGACGACGAGTCCTTCCGGGACTTCGTCGACGCGCTCGAGCCGCTGAACGCGATCGCCGACCGCGCACCGGGTTTCGTCTGGCGCCTGCAGACCGAGGACGGCGACGCCACCTCCGTCCGCGCCTTCGAATGGGACGTCCGCGGCACGTCCGGGGTGCTGGTCAACATGTCCGTGTGGACGTCGGTCGAGGCGCTCGCGGCCTTCGCGTTCTCCGCCGACCACGTCGCGATCATGAAGCGCCGCCGCGAGTGGTTCCACCACGTCCGCGAGGCGATGACCGTGCTCTGGTGGGTCCCCGCCGGGCACCGGCCGACGACCGCGGAGGCCGAGGCGAAGATCCGGCACCTGCGCGTCCACGGCCCGACGCCGGACGCTTTCACGCTGAAGCAGCACTTCTCGCCGGAAGCGGCCGCCCACGAGGGTGACCCCGGCTGGCTGTGCCCCGCGTAACACCGGCCACCCGCGGCGAATGTGCAAGGGTGACGGGCATGGCTGACGAACTGGTGCACTACGACGTGGTGGGCGGCACCGCCACGATCACCCTGGACTCCCCGCACAACCGCAACGCGCTGTCGGCGCAGCTGCGCCGCGAGCTCTCGGACTCGCTGACGAAGGCGGCCGAAGACGACGCCGTGCGCGTGGTCGTGCTGACCCACACCGGTCCGGTGTTCTGCGCGGGGATGGACCTCAAGGAAGCCCGCGGCGGCAGCGCGGGCGACCAGGGCGTCAACGAGTTCCCGAAGATCCTCGAGCAGCTGTGGACCAGCCCGAAGCCGGTCGTCGCCCGCCTGGCCGGCCCCGCCCGCGCCGGCGGCATCGGCATGGTGGCGGCGTGCGACATCGCGGTGGCGGTGCCGGAAGCGACGTTCGCCTTCTCCGAGGTCCGCATCGGCGTGGTCCCGGCGATCATCTCCCTGACGGTCCTCCCCCGCCTCAACCCGCGCGCGGCCCACGAGCTGTTCCTGACGGGCGACACGTTCGACGCCCGCCGCGCGGTCGAGATCGGCCTCCTGAACTCGGCGACCGACGACCTCGACGCCGAGGTCGCCCGCTTCGTCAAGGCACTGGCCGCCGGCGGCCCGAAGGCGCTGGCGGAGACGAAGGCCCTGCTGAGCCGCCCCCGCTTCGCGACGCCGTCCGACGGCTTCGCCGAGATGCTCGGCTTGTCGGCGAAGTTCTTCGCGAGCGAGGAAGGCCAGGAGGGCATCCTGGCCTTCGCCCAGAAGCGCAAGCCGAACTGGGTCCCGCAGGACTGAAGCACCCCAATGTGGCGTTGGTTGCGTCCAGCGCACCCAATGTGGCGTTCGGTGCGTCCAACGCACCCAACGCCACATTGGGGCGCATGAGCCGGGGGATCACGAGCGGCTGATTTTCGGCTGGTCGCGACACCAGCGGACCTTTCACAACGCCCTGAGCTGGCCTTTCACCAAGAAATGCGCTGATCTTCGAAGCGTGAAGAGAGGAACCTGGACGCGGCACCCGATCGTTGCCGGCCAGAAGAACGCTCCGGAAGTCGTGCGCACCGCCGAACCCGAAGAGATCGGTATGCAACGCAGCAGCGTCTACCGCCGCTGCTTGCCCGGCGGCCCTTGGCGGCGGTTGCCACCGGGGATCATCTTTGCTGCACCCGGCGGAACCAACCGACGAACAGCGCCTCCGGGCAGCTCTCATCCGCGGTGGCGGCGACGCGATGCTCACCGGGCTTTGGGCACTGCGAAGACAGGGACTCCAGGAGTTCCCGGAACCTGCCGAAGTGCACATCCTCGTCCCTGACGAGCGTGAGATCACCAGTTGCGGCTTCCTCCTCGTCGAACGGACGACCCGCCTGCCCGCTGGCGAGCCACCCGGAGACGTCGTTCGCCGTCGCCACCACCGGCACCACGAACCTCACCGCGATGGTGAACTGCCGGGACGGCGGCGACCTCTACCGCTACCTCACCGGCCGCGTCGCGGGGATCCGCGGGGTGCAGACCCTCGAGAGCGCGCCGGTGATCCGCACGGTCAAGCGCGCGGGGACGCCGCTCAGGCGTCCGGCAGGACGACCGTGAGCCGCCACGAACCGGCGCTGCGCCCGCTCGGGCCGAGCGCGCGCTGGGCGTCCGAGAGCACGCTGCGGATCGCCAGGTAGGTCTTCGGTTCGGCCTTGCGCAGCGCGTCCGAGCCCGGCCAGATCAGCACGTGCTCCCCCGGCGGCAGCCACGACAGGTCGGTCAGGCAGTCGTAGAGCGCGTCGAGGTTCTGCCCGAAGTGGTCCGGAAAGGACAGTGCATCGGCGAACGCGCTCAGCGTGCTCACCTTGTCCACAGTGGGCCGCGAGTTCACGACGTGCGGGTACGCACCTCGGGCGAACGCCGCCTCCGCGGCGGCCTTCGCCTGCTCCGGCGCGCTCATCGGGCCGGGTCCACGACGACGAACGACGAGTAGTGGTCGCCGGTGTAGTACAGCTCGTGCGCCTGCCCGGTGATCAGCCGCCGCGCGCCGCGGTCGGAGCTGCCCGGCGTCTTCACGGTGTACTCGTGGTAGTAGCCGGACTTCTTGCCGGGCAAGCGCTTCTCGCGGTTTTCGAACACGACGTCGTCGTTGCGCGGGTACGGGTACGGCCCGCCCTTTTCGATCAGCTTCCACGTGTCCGCGGCCTGGGCGGGCAACGCGGAAAGCGCCTTCAGCGGGAGCCCGGAGTCGGACCCGGGAACGGTGGCGCCGCCCTTGGCGGGCGTGCTCGAAGACGAGCTGGGAGCGCTGCTCGAAGCGGGCGACGACGAGCCGCCGCCGACGGCGTCCTTGACCAGCCAGCCCCCCAGCACCAGCACGAGGAGCCCGATCAGCGCGGCGGTGATCCGCCTTCGGTTGAACATGGTGCGCGAGCCTATGCCGACCCGTCGGAGCGGTCGTCGTCACGCCCCGGAGTCAGGCGGCTGGCGAACAGCCCGACGAGCTTGTCGAGCACCCACGCGGCGGCCAGGCACAGCGGCACGACGACCACCATGACCAGCACGAACTGGACCGGGAACCACGCCTGGGCGAGCCACAGCTCGACCCCGTCCCACCAGTCGGCAAGCCCGTTGAACACAGTGTGAGCCTACGCGCGCTCCGCTGCCCCCGCGTGCCTGGGGCGGTACGTTGCTGGACATGTTCGCCGTGTACGCGCAGGAACCCAACGCCGACAGCCCGCTGGACTCGCTCGTCGTCGGCGAGCGACCCGAACCCGACGTGCCGGACGGCTGGGTCCGCGTGCACGTCAAGGCGGCCAGCCTCAACATGCACGACCTCTGGACACTGCGCGGGGTCGGCATCAAGCCGGAGCAGTTCCCGATGATCCTCGGCTGCGACGGCGCCGGCACCCTCGACGACGGCTCCGAGGTCGTCCTCCACTCGGTGATCAACGCGCCGGGCTGGCAGGGCGACGACACCCTCGACCCGAAGCGCACCCTGCTCACCGAGAAGCACCAGGGCACGTTCGCCGACCAGGTGATCGTCCCGGCCCGCAACGTCGTGCCGAAGCCCACCGCGCTGAGCTTCGCCGAGGCCGCCACGATGGGCACGGCGTGGCTGACCGCCTACCGGATGCTCTTCGTGAAGTCCGGGCTGCGGCCGGGCCAGACGATGCTCGTGCAGGGCGCCTCCGGCGGTGTCTCGACGGCGCTGGTGCAGCTCGGCCGCGCGGCCGGGTTCCGGGTCTGGGTGACCGGCCGCACCGAGGAGAAGCGCGCGCTGGCCACGAGTCTCGGCGCGCACCAGACGTTCGAGTCGGGCGCGCGGCTGCCCGAGCGCGTCGACGCCGTGTTCGAGACCGTCGGGAAGGCGACCTGGTCGCACTCGGTCAAGTCGCTGAAGCCGGGCGGCATCATCGTCGTCTCCGGCTCGACCAGCGGCCCGGACGCGGGCGCCGAACTGCAGCGCGTCTTCTTCCTGCAGCTGCGCGTCTCCGGCTCGACCATGGGCACCCGCGACGAGCTCGCGGACCTGCTCGCCTACCTCGACATCACCGGCGTGCGGCCGCAGATCGGGCAGGAACTGCCGTTCGAAGAGGCAGCCAAGGGATTCCAGGCGATGCTCGACGGCGACACCGCCGGCAAGATCGTCTTCACCCGCTGACGCGCTGACCTGGGCGGATCGGCTCCCGGCCCGCCCAGGTCACCGCTTGTACCGTCCACTTGGTGAATTGTCAACGTACTCGGATCGAGATCTGGTCGTTAGCACCCATATTCGACCAAAACCCAAGGGCGGCAAGCTAATCTGTAAACATGACCGCGACGAAGCGGCCCGCTCCGGCTGGACCGGGCGGCCGGCCCAGCAGTGATCCGGATCCCATCCGGGTCTCCTTCCGGCGCTACGCCGGCGTCCGCACCCGCGTCCTCGAGGTCGGCGACACCGGCCCCGAACCGGAGCTCCCCCGCCGCTCGCTGCGGCGCAGATCCGCCGTCCCGCACCTGCGGCCCACCGCGCCGCGCCTGGTGCTGCTGCACGGTTACTGCGACAGCGCCGACACCTGGCGCCCCGCCCTGGAGCAGCTCGCCGCCGCCGGCATCCCGGCGATCGCGGTCGACCTGCCCGGTTTCGGCGACGCGCAGCCGCTGCGGCCCGGCCCGATGCTGCCGCAGCTCGACGCCTTCACCACCGCCGTCGTCCGCGAACAGGCCGTGCTCGGGTCGGTCGTGCTGGCGGGCAACTCCCTCGGCGGCACGATGAGCCTGCGCGCGGCGCAGAACAGCAGGCTGGCGCTCTCCGGCGTCGTCTCGATCGCCGCGCCGGGGTTCGTCGACTCGTGGCTGATCCGGACGATGGCGCGCTACCCGCTGCCCCTGCGGCTGTACTCGTCCCTGCCGGTCCCGGTGCCGGGGTTCCTGGTGCGCAAGGTCGCCGAGCAGCTCGTCCCGCGGCTGCTCTACGCCGACTCGACGGCGGCGGACGCGGCGCAGGTGCAGCGCTTCACCGCGCTGTTCCCGGACTACCGCGCGACCAAGAGCCGCCTCGAGCAGGCGCGGCAGCTCGTCGCGGAGCTCGCCGACGCCTACCGCCTCGACTCGGTCCAGGTCCCGCTGCTGGTCGTCGCGTGCGGCAAGGACAAGCTCGTCACCGCCGCGTCCGGGCGCCAGCTGCACACGCTGGTGCCGCACAGCAGGCTGCTGGTGCGCGAGGACTGGGGGCACTGCCCGCAGCTGGACGACCCGGTCGAGATCGCGGAGCTGCTCACCTACTTCGCCGCGAGCGCGGTCCGCACCACCCAGGCCAAGCGCGCGGCCGCGACGGCGTCGGAAGCGGTGAGCGAGGACACCGCGGCGGGCTGATCCGCTCACGCTGTCTTCACGCGGAGTTGGCGGTAGGTTCCCCCGTTGGGTCCGTGATCCGGGCTCGTACACCGACGTTCGGGAGACGAAGATGTCCGCTCCAAGCCTGGGCTCCAGCTCCGGCATCTTCCGGCGCAAGCCGATCGACCAGATCCAGGACACCAGCGAAGCCGGCGGCCTCAAACGCACCCTGGGGCTGTGGCAACTGACCGCCATCGGCATCGGCGGCATCATCGGCGCGGGGATCTTCGCCCTCGCCGGCAGTGTCGCGCACGGCGACGACTCGGCCGGCATCCCCGGCGTCGGCCCCGCCGTGCTGATCTCGTTCCTCATCGCGGGCGTCGCGAGCGCCGCGGCGGCGTTCTCCTACGCCGAATTCGCCGGCCTGATCCCGAAAGCGGGGTCGGCCTACACCTACGGCTACGCCGTGCTCGGCGAGATCGTCGGCTGGTTCATCGGCTGGGACCTGCTGCTGGAGTACACCGCGATCGTGGCGGTGGTGGCCATCGGCATCTCCGGCTACTTCAGCTTCCTGCTGGGCCAGCTCGGCCTCGACCTGCCCGCCTGGATGCTCGGCGCGCCCGGCACCGGGCCGGGCCACAAGGTCGACCTCTTCGCCGCGCTGCTCTGCCTGCTCATCGCGTACCTGCTCAACCGCGGCATCCGCAGCGCCGCCCGGTTCGAGACGGCGATGGTCGGCATCAAGGTGCTGATCGTGCTGGTGGTCGTGCTCGTCGGCTTCTTCTACGTCAAGACCGGCAACTACACGCCGTTCGCCCCGGCCGGCTTCGGCGGCGCGGTGACCGGCGCGGCGACGGTGTTCTTCGCCGTCTTCGGGTACGACGCCATGAGCACCGCCGCGGAGGAGTCCAAGGACGCGCAACGGCACATGCCGAAGGCGATCCTCTACTCGCTGGGCATTTCGATGGTGCTCTACGTGCTGGCCTGCCTGGTGCTGACCGGCATGCAGAAGTACACCGAAATCGACCCGAAGAGCGGCTTCTCGACGGCGTTCAAGTCGGTCGGTCTCGACGGGCTGGCCACGGTGATCGCGATCGGCGCCATCATCGGCATCCTGACCGTGCTGTTCACGTTCCTGATGGGCGCCACCCGCGTCGGCTACTCGATGAGCCGCGACGGCCTGCTGCCGGCGTGGCTCGGCAAGACCAACGAGAAGCGGCAGGTGCCGAGCCGGATGACGTGGATCCTCGGCGGTGCGTCGGCGGTCATCGCCGGGGTGCTGCCGATCGGCGAGGCCGCGGAGCTGACGAACATCGGCATCCTGCTCGCGTTCGTCGTGGTCTGCGTCGCGGTGATCGTGCTGCGCTACAAGCAGCCCGGCCTGCCCCGGACGTTCAAGACGCCGGGCATGCCGGTGGTGCCCGCGATCGGCATCGTGTTCTCGCTCTGGCTGATCACGTTCCTGCAGCCGGAAACCTGGATCCGGTTCGCCGTCTGGTTCGTGCTCGGGATGATCGTCTACTTCCTCTACAGCCGGCGGAATTCGGTGCTGAACCGCACCGGCGGCGCTCCCGAGGCCGGGAAGACGGACTAGCGGATGCGGTCGAGGCGGGCGGCGGCGTCGCGCGCCTCGACCTTCAGCCGCTCGAGGATGACGGCGGCCGAGGCGTCGTAGGCGAGCGGGTAGGTCTGGCCGGCCCACAGCGAGATCGCTTCCGGGTCACCCGCCTTGGCCGACGCCTTGCGCACCGGCCCCGCCAGGTGGTTGAGCTGCGGGTAGGCCGCGGGGGCGCCGTCGGACAGCGCGTCCGTGAACTTGTTGACCAGCCCGCGCGCCGGGCGGCCGCTGAAGGCGCGGGTGAACGCCGTCTCGCGTTCGGCGAGCGCCAGCGCCTTCCGGTGGGCCTCCGAAGTCCCGGCCTCGTCCGCGCGCAGGAAGACCGTGCCGAGCTGGGCGGCCACCGCCCCGGCGGCGAGCACGGCGGCGACGTCCGCGCCGTGCACCAGGCCGCCGCCCGCGATCAGCGGCAGGTCGACCCGCGCGGCGACGAGCCGCAGCAGCGCGAGCACGCCGTATTCCGCGCCACCGCCGGGCAGCCGGGCGTCGTCGGTGAAGAGACTGCGGTGCCCGCCCGCTTCGAAGCCCTGCAGGACGAGCGCGTCGGCGCCGAGGTCGGCGGCGCGCTGCGCGGCCTCGGGCGTGGTCACGGTGATGACGACCTTCGCGCCGGCGTCCTTGAGCCGCTGGATCTCCGACGGCGACGGCGGGCCGAAGGTGAACGACACGACCGGCACCCGCTTTTCGAGCACGACCTCGAGCTTCGCCGGGTAGTTGTCGTCGTCCCACTTCGGTTCGCCGAGCTCGACGTCGTACTCGCGGGCGAAGGCCTCGAGGCGTTCGCGGTGCGCGCCGATGTCGGCGCCCGTGTCCGGCTGCGGGACGAAGAGGTTGACGCCGAACCCGCCGCCGGTCAGCTCCCGCGTCCGGTCGATCTGCGCCGCCAGCGCCGCGGGGGTGAGCATGCCGGCCGAGAGGAAGCCGAAACCGCCGGCCTCGGTCACCGCGGCGACCAGCTCCGGGGTGGTGGGCCCGCCCGCCATCGGGGCGGCGATGACCGGGAACGCCAGCTCGTCGAACATGCTCCCGAGCGTAGTACTCAGGCGGGCAGCAGCATCGTGTAGAGCTTCTTGATCACCCCGTCCGCCACGAGGGCGACGTCGATCCCGCGCACGACCGGCGGTCCGCCCGCCGGGCCGAGCGCCCAGGCCAGGTGACCGAGGTCGTGGTTGACCAGCACCGGACCCGCGGCCGTGAACACGAAGCCCGGGGACTGCTCCAGCAGCCCCTTCGCCTTGGCGTTCAGCTCCTCGTGGCCGCTCGCGACCCCTTCCGGATCGGCGAACTCGACGTCGGCCGCGTAGGTCGCGGCGATCGCCTTCGCCCGCCGCTCGTCGTCGCGCTCGTTGAAGACGTCGAGCAGGTTCGCCCGCATCAGCTCGGCCACCGTCGCCATCGCACCTCCTGGGTTCGCGGCCATATTACGTGACATGTCACGCAACTGTCAGGGGTGGTCCTCCGGCCGCGGCAGCGTGCCCCGTTCGACGAGCCGGTCGTAGACCCGCTCGAGCAACGTCGTCAGCTGCGCCTGCTCGCCGGGTTCGAGAGCGTCCAGGAACGCCTGCCGCACGAACCCGACGTGGTCCGGCGCGGCCTGGCGCAACGCCTCCCAGCTGGCCTCGGACAGCACCACCTCCGTGACCCGGCGGTCCTCGGCGGCTGTCCCGGTCCCGACCAGCCCGCGTTCGCGCATCCGCTTCAGGTGGTGCGAGAGCCTGCTGCGCTCCCAGCCGATGCGGATCGCGAGGTCGGTGACCCCCATCCGGCCGCCGGACGCGCTCGTCAGGGCGACCAGGACGTGGTAGTCGGCGAGCGAGAGGCCGCTGTCGGCCCGCAGCTGCCGGTTCAGCTCGTAGTCCAGGCGGAGGTGCACCTTCATGTAGGCGTACCAGGCGGCCGTCTCGGCTTCCGAAAGCAGCGCGAACGGCGACCCCGGCGCAAAGTCCCGCGTCACCGCGCGAGCTTAACCACCCAGACTGGTCTAGACCACGACCGCCGAAGGTGCGACGATCCGGGCAGGTGCGACGGCGATGTCGCGCCCATCCCGCCAGGAGGTCCCCCGGTGAAGACGTCCAGAACGCGGCGCCTCGGCCGCGCACTCGCCGTGCTGGCACTGCTCGGTGCCGGCACGACCGCCGCCCAGCTCAGCCCGGCCGCGGCGGCCACGCCGGCGCTGCAGTCGATCGTGCCCGTGCCGGTCTCGGTGACCGCGGCCGCCGGGGTCACCTTCCCGCTGGTCTCGACGACGAAGATCGTCACCGAGGCGGGCTCCGCCCCGGCCAAGCAGGTGGGCGACTACCTGGCCGGCGTGCTGCGCCCCTCGACCGGCTTCGCGCTGCCGGTGTCCGACGCGCCGGCGTCCGTGCCGTCCGACAGCATCGCGCTGCTGCTGAGCGGCGCGCCCGCCACCGTCGGCGCGCAGGGCTACCAGCTCGTGTCGACGGCGTCCTCGGTCACGGTGCGCGCCCAGACGGCCGACGGGCTCTTCGCCGGCGTCCAGACGCTGCGGCAGATGCTGCCCGGCAGCGTCGAAAGCGCTTCGGCGCAACCCGGCCCGTGGAGCGTCCCGGGCGCGACGGTCCTGGACTACCCCCGGTTCGGCTACCGCGGCGCGATGCTCGACGTCGCCAGGCACTTCCACCCGGTGTCGACGGTCAAGCGCTACCTCGACCAGCTCGCCCAGTACAAGATCAACAACCTGCACCTGCACCTGGCCGACGACCAGGGCTGGCGCATCCAGATCGACAGCTGGCCGAAGCTGGCCACGTACGGCGGCAGCACCCAGGTCGGCGGCGGCGCGGGCGGCTACTACACGAAGGCGCAGTACACGGAGATCGTGAACTACGCGGCCTCCCGCCACATCACGGTCATCCCGGAGATCGACATGCCGGGCCACGTGAACGCGGCGCTGGCGTCGTACGCGGAACTGAACTGCAACGGGGTGGCGCCGGCGTTGCGCACGGACACGGCGGTCGGCTACAGCTCGCTGTGCATTTCGAAGGACATCACGTACACGTTCATCGCGGACGTCCTGCGCGAACTGGCGGCCCTGACCCCGGGCCCGTACCTCCACATCGGCGGCGACGAAGCTTCGTCGACCTCGGCGGCCGACTACCTGACGTTCGTGAACAAGGTCCTCCCCCTGGTCGCGGCGACGGGCAAGCAGGTGGTGGGCTGGCACGACATCGCGAAGGCGTCCCTGCCGGCCTCGGCCACCCCGCAGTTCTGGGGCACGACGACGTCGGACGCGGGCGTGTCGGCGGCGGCGTCGCGCGGCAGCAAGGTGATCCTGTCACCGGCGAACAAGGCGTACCTGGACATGAAGTACAACAGCTCGAGCCCCATCGGCCTGTCGTGGGCGGGCTACATCGAGGTCCAGGACGCGTACGGCTGGAACCCGGGCGCGTACCTCTCGGGCGTGTCGGAGTCCGCGGTCCGCGGCGTGGAGTCCCCCTTGTGGACGGAAACGGTGACCAAGCCGGCGGACATCGACTACCTGGCGTTCCCCCGCCTTGCCGCGCACGCGGAACTGGGGTGGTCCCCGTGGTCCACCCACGACTGGACGACGTTCCGCACCCGCCTCGGCGCCCAGGCCCCCCGCTGGGTGGCGCAGGGGATCAACTTCTACCGGTCTTCGCAGGTCGCGTGGGACACCGGCGGCACGACGAACCCGGGCACGTGCGCGGACCCGGCTTGGGCTGCTTCGCAGGTGTACACGGGCGGGAACGTGGTGTCCCACAACGGCCACAAGTGGACGGCGAAGTGGTGGACGCAGGGCGAGGAGCCGGGAACGACGGGCCAGTGGGGAGTGTGGACGGACAACGGCACCTGCTGAGGTGAGAGACCGGGCGGGCCGGCTGGTGCGGCCCGCCCGGCTCACGCTGGGGCTAGATGAGCCCTCCCGTTCCCGTGGTCCAGAGAGCACCCGCGGCCCCGTACACGACGCCGTTGCCGTCGCTCTGCAAGGTGAACGCGAAAGTGCCGGCCCCGGTGCGGTTGGACGACCAGAGCGCACCTTGGCCGCCGGTGCCGTACAGCACGAGGTTCGCGTCGGCCTGCATCAGCAGTGAATGCGCGGATCTCCCGGCCGTCCCGGAGGCCCACAACACGCGGTAGCCCGGCGAGTAGAGCACCAGGTTCCCGTCGCTCTGCAGCGCGAGGCGGTAGCGGCCGTCGGAGGAACGCAGGAACTGCCCGGGGTACAGCCTCTCGTCGGCCGCGAGCCGGTCCGTGGACGCCGTCACCAGCCCCGCGGATCCGCTCGCGGTTCCCGTGCTCCAGCTCGCACCGTTCCCGGCGTAGAGGACGGTGTTGCCGTCGTCTTGGAGCCGCAGGGTCGAGCTGCCCCGGCCGGCGGTGTTGCTCGCCCACAGCGCACCCTGGCTGCCGGTGCCGTACAGCACCAGGTTTCCGTCGCCCTGCATGAGCAGCGAGTGCACCGACCGGCCCGCCGTGGCGCTGGACCAGAGGGCGCGGTAACCCGGTCCGTACAACACCAGGTTGCCGTCCCCCTGCAGGATCAGGACGTGGCGGCCGTCGGTCGAGGTGAGGTACTGGTTCGGGTACAGCCGCTGATCGGGCGCGAGGGAGTCGCGACCCTGGTACTCGCTGGTGCCGACGCTGCCACCACCCGCCGACGCGGTGATGTCCTTGGCGTGGATGTAGTGGAAGGCGGAGGCCGAGACCGTCCGCTCGCCGTAGGCGCCCTGGAAGTTCTGGTTGTACTCCTCGACGGTGATGGTCCCGTCACCGTTCACCGCTTCCACCCAGGCGACGTGACCGGCCGACTCGGCGATCGCACCGGCCGCCGGGGAGTTGTTCACCGCGTAGCCCCGCTGCGCGAACCACGTACCCCAGGCACCGGCGTTCCCGATGGCCCGTGGCATTTCGTAGCCGTTCCGCGAGTGCAGGCGCCACGCCACGAAGCTCGTGCATTCCCGGTTGTAGTAGCCCCAGGAATCCAGCAGCGAATCCTGTCCGGCGGCGCGCCACTGAGCGGGGTAGTCGTCCGTCCCCGCGGCCGCGATGGCCGGAAAGCCCAGTGCCGTGGTGACGGCGACGAGCACCACCACGAGCCGACGCCGGAGTGCGCTGCCCCGGCCGGTTTCCTTGTCTCTCATCAGACTCCTTGCGGTCGATTCGACCGGGCTGATATCGCCTCAGCACCGGCCGGATGACACAGCCGAGGGCGAAATCAGTCGTTCGGCCGAACCTTCGTTTCCGTCGCCCCGCCCGTGGGTCCGATGGTGCTGAGCCGAATGGCGGAAGTCCCGCGGTTTCCGTGCGTCCGCGGGATCGCCACGCGACTCCGGTCGCACAAGTCCCGGTTTCGCACCGGGTACGTCGGGACTCGAGCCATTGAAAGCGCCCCGGCGGCAACCTCACCGGGCTGCCGGCGATCCACCATGAACCGGACGGGAGGCCGTCCGCCTACGCGATCAACTCCAACGGTGTCCTGGTCAGCTCCTGGCAGACGGCGCCGGGGAGCGCCTGGCGCCCCTGGACCGTCATCGCGGGCGGTACCCCCTTGTCGGGCAGACCCGCGGTGGACGTCGCGTCGACCGGCAGACTGGTTTTGTTCGCAAGAGGCACTGACGGGCAGCTCTACAACACCTGGCAGCCGTCCCCCTGGGTCGACCTGGGTCCCGCTGCAACTCGTCACGAACGGCGTGCTCGCCCCCTGAGCCGCGCCTATCCCTGCGCGGACCGTCAGCGGCGCGCTGCGGGCGGTGAAAGCGGAACACCCGGCCTGCTCCGCGGGTTAGGTTGGGGCATGAGCGCTGATCTGGAGCAGGTTCGGACGCTGTCGCTGCAGGAGCACGGCCTTGCCACCGTGGCCACCACGCGGGCCGATGGGACTGTGCACTCCTCCGTTGTCAACGCCGGGGTCTTCGATGATCCGGTGACCGGGACGCCCGGGATCGCTTATGTCGCTGTCGGGAAGGCGCACAAGCTCGCGCTGCTGCGGCGGGCCGGGCATGCCACCGTCACCTTTCGGCGGGGGTGGAACTGGCTCTCCGTCACCGGGGCCACCCACCTCGTCGGGCCGGATGATCCCGATCCCGCGTTCGATCCCGCCGGGCTGCCTCGGCTGCTGCGCGACGTCTTCATCGCCGCGACCGGGACGCATGACGACTGGGACGAGTACGACCGCGTGATGGCCGAAGAGCGGCGGGTCGCGGTGTTCATCCGGGCGGACCGGATAATCGGCAATCCCTGATCCTTCCGCCTCCGGGAGTCGTTCGTTGTCCGAGTCACCGCCTCGCGTCACCACGCCGGTCAAGGTTCTGCTCGGCGTGCTCTTCGTCGCCGACGCCGGGTTCGGCGTGGTGCTCGCCCTCGGGCTGGTGCGCGGCCAGTCGCCGTGGCTGATCGGCGGTGCCTACGCGGCGACCGTGCTCCTCGCCGTGCTGGTCTACCGCGCGTCCCGCGCCCGCGAGCTCAAACGCGGCTTCGCGGGCCTGCAGGACCTCACCGTCGGCGACGAAGGCCTCCGCCTGCCCGCGGGCACCCTCAGCACCCGCGTGATCCCGTGGACGCAGATCGCCGACATCACGCCGCGCCGCTCAGCCCGCTTCGGCGACGGCTTCGTCCGCGACGCCCTGTGGGTCGACCTGGTCACCGGCGGTGGTGTCGAGAGCTCGGTGCAGCGCTACGCGCCCCGCGGCCGGCTCGCTCCGGCGCCACCGGGCCGGCGGCAGTTCGAGCAGACGGCGATCCTCGACCCGGCCCTGTTCGACGCCGTCGTCGAGCGCCTCCGCAAGGAACTGCGGCACCGGCAGCTGCACGCTCAGCTGCGCGGCTCACCCCGCATCCGCCACCACTGACCGGCCCGGCCGCTAGCCGCGGCGGCCCAGCAGCTCCCGCGGCACGATCCGCACCCGGAAGGGCAGCTCGACCTCCAGGACCTCGTCGCCCGCCGCCTTGTCCACCTGCTGGTAGTGCCCCTCCTCGTCCAGCTCGAACACCGTCAACGCGGGGTCGGCCGGGTCGATCACCCAGTAGCTGCCCGTGCCGAGCCGCTCGTAGACCGCCTTCTTGAGGTTCAAGTCGTAGATCGCCGTGCTCGGCGACAGCACTTCGACGGCGAGCACGGGCGGCGCCGGGAGGTCCTTCTCGGTGAAGTCCTCCGCGCGGCCGACCAGGACGTCCGGCTGCAGTTCGATCCGGTCGCCGTGGTGCACCGCGAACGGCGCGCCGAGCACGTCGAACTCGGCCGGGCACACCGCTTCCAGCACGCCGTAGAGGCGGTAGGCGATCTTCTGGTGCCGCAGCCCGGGCGCCGGGGTCACGAGCAGCGCCCCGTCGATGAGCTCGTATCTTCGGCCGTCATCCGGCATCCCCTCCAGGTCGCGCACCGTCATGGGGCCCGACCCGGTCGGATACTGGAAGTCCATCATGAGAGTCATCGTGCCCTCCTTTCGCTCTTCGCACCAGAGCACCAGAGAGCACCGACAGAAACCGCATCGAACACGGGTTCGGCGCCGTTATTCACGCGTAAGAGTGAACAACGGCGCCGGTGTCACTTCGAGGCGACACTCACTTCTTGTTCTTGCCCGAGTCCTCAGTGGACAGTGCGGCGACGAAGGCTTCCTGCGGGACCTCGACGCGGCCGACGGTCTTCATCCGCTTCTTGCCCTCCTTCTGCTTTTCCAGCAGCTTCCGCTTCCGCGAGATGTCACCGCCGTAGCACTTGGCGAGAACGTCTTTGCGGATCGCGCGGATCGTTTCGCGCGCGATGATCCGCGCGCCGATGGCGGCCTGGATGGGCACTTCGAAGTTCTGCCGCGGAATCAGCTCGCGGAGCCGGTTCACCATGCGGTTGCCGTAGTTGTAGGCGTCGTCCTTGTGCACGATCGCGGAGAAAGCGTCGACACCCTCGCCCTGCAGCAGGATGTCCACCTTGACGAGGTCCGCCGACTGCGTGCCGGCCTCTTCGTAGTCCAGCGACGCGTAGCCGCGCGTCCGCGACTTCAGCGTGTCGAAGAAGTCGAAGATGATTTCGCCCAGCGGCAGGTTGTAGCGCAGCTCGACCCGGTCCTCGGACAGGTAGTCCATGCCGAGCAGCTGACCGCGCTTGTTCTGGCACAGCTCCATGATCGTGCCGATGAACTCCGACGGCGCCAGGATGCTGACCTTGCTGACCGGCTCCAGCACCTTGTCGATCTTGTTGCCGGTCGGCCAGTCCGAGGGGTTGGTGACGTGGATTTCCTTGCCGTCGTCCAGTACGACGTCGTAGACCACGTTGGGCGCCGTCGAGATCAGGTCGAGGCCGAACTCGCGCTCGAGGCGGTCGCGCGTGATCTCCAGGTGCAGCAGGCCGAGGAACCCGCAGCGGAAGCCGAAGCCCAGCGCCACCGACGTCTCCGGCTCGTAGTCGAGCGCGGCGTCGTTGAGCTGGAGCTTGTCCAGCGCCTCGCGCAGCTCCGGGTAGTCCGAGCCGTCCACCGGGTAAAGCCCGGAGTAGACCATCGGCTTCGGCTCGCGGTAGCCCGCCAGCGCGTCCTTGGCGCCGTGGCGCTCGGACGTCACGGTGTCGCCGACCTTCGACTGCCGGACGTCCTTCACACCGGTGATCAGGTAGCCGACCTCGCCGACGCCGAGTCCCTTGCTGGCCTTGGGCTCCGGCGAGATGATGCCGACTTCCAGGAGCTCGTGGGTGGCGCCGGTGGACATCATCTTGATGCGCTCGCGCGGGGTGATCTTGCCGTCGACCACCCGGATGTAGGTGACGACGCCGCGGTAGGTGTCGTAGACCGAGTCGAAGATCATCGCCCGCGCCGGCGCGTCCGCGTCGCCCTGCGGCGCCGGGACCGACTTCACGACCTCGTCGAGCAGCGCGCCGACGCCCATGCCGGTCTTGGCCGACACCCGCAGGACGTCGTCGGGCTCGCAGCCGATGATGTGGGCCAGCTCACCCGCGTACTTGTCGGGGTCGGCCGAGGGCAGGTCGATCTTGTTGAGCACCGGGATGATCTGGAGGTTGTTCTCCAGCGCGAGGTAGAGGTTGGCCAGCGTCTGGGCCTCGATCCCCTGCGCGGCGTCGACCAGCAGGACGGCGCCTTCGCACGCCTCCAGGGCCCGGGAGACCTCGTAGGTGAAGTCGACGTGGCCGGGCGTGTCGATCATGTGCAGGACGTGGTCCTGCCCGTCGACCTGCCAGGGCAGCCGGACGTTCTGCGCCTTGATCGTGATCCCGCGCTCGCGTTCGATGTCCATCCGGTCGAGGTACTGAGCGCGCATGGCCCGCTCTTCCACGACGCCGGTGAGCTGCAGCATGCGGTCGGCCAGGGTGGACTTGCCGTGGTCGATGTGCGCGATGATGCAGAAGTTCCGGATGAGCTCCGGCGGCGTGAAGGTGGTGTCGGCGAACGTCGTCACTCGAATGAGTCCTCGGAAAGTCGGGGATGGCCACCTCTATGGTCCCATGGCCCTCCGGGTGCGGGTGGGGGTCATCCCCGATGCGGGGTTTCGCGATCCGTGGTGCCCTCGAAGTATGAGCACTCCGCACCAGCCGGCACCCCCTCCCCAGCCGGAGACCAGCGGGTTTTCCCGCGTTCTCGACCGTGCGTTCGGTCACCCTTCCGGACCGCTCGGCCGCCTCGGCGGCTGGGTGATGGCGCGGGGCAACGCCGCGACCGAACACCGCGTCGTCGACCTCGCGAAGATCGAACCGGACGAAACCGCCTTGGTCATCGGCCCCGGCCCCGGCGTCGGCCTGGACGCCGCCGCGCGCCTGGCCGGCCGCACCATCGGCGTCGACCCCTCCCCCGAGATGCTCGCGCTGTGCCACGACCGCTGCGGCGACCGCGCCGAGCTGCGAGAGGGTTCGGCCGCGCGCACCGGCGAGCCCGGCGAGTCGGTGGACGTGGTCCTGACCGTGAACAACGTCATGCTCTGGGACGACCGCGCGGCGGGCTTCGCCGAGCTGTTCCGGGTCCTGCGCCCCGGCGGACGGCTGCTGCTGTCCGCGCACGAGAAGTGGCTGCCCGTGAGCAGGCACGTGCTGGCCGACGAGGCCGCGGCGGCGGGCTTCGCCGACCTGCAGACGTGGACCTGGGAGCCGCCCGGTTTCGCCGCGCTCGCCGCCCAGCTGCGCGCCGTCAAGCCTGCTTAGCGGGTGTCCGTCCGGATCGGGTGGCCTTCGGGGACCTCGACCAGGACGATCCGCGTGCCGTCCGGGTCGGCGATCCAGGCCTCGTCCAGGCCCCAGGGCTCGCGCTGGGCGTCCCGGACCGGTTCCAGGCCCTTGGCCTCGAGGTCGGCGAGGGCGCCGGCCAGGTCGCGGACCTGCAGCCAGAGCACCAGATCGGGCGACGAGCCCGTCTCGCCCTCGCCGGAGACCTCCAGGGAGCCGTGCCCGAGGAAGAACACGGTGCCGCCGGGGAATTCGCGCTCGACGGCCAGGCCCAGGGTGTCGCGGTAGAACGCGGTGGTCGCGGCGGCGTCGCGCGGGCGGATGATCAGCCTGCTCTTCAGGACTTCCATCGCACCATCCCTACCGGACGGGCTCAGGCGGCCGCAATCGCGGCGATGCCGGACAGCACGAGCACCGAGCCGGCGAGCCGCCGCACGGCGTCGCGTTCGCCCAGCACCAGCCACGCGGCGAGGCCGCCGAGCACGATGCTCAGCTCGCGGGCGGGTGCGACCAGGCTGACCGGCGCCATCGTGAGGGCGAACAGGACGAGGATGTAGGCGACCGGCGAGAGCAGCCCGACCACGAGCACCTCGCGGCGCTGCTCGCGCCAGATCCGCGTCACTTCGGCGCGGCCGGCCAGCGCACCGGGCACGAGCAGCACGCTCTGCAGGATCGAGCCGAGGCCGAAGTAGACGACCGGCGGCACGCCGAGACCGGTCACCGAGTGCGCGTCCCAGAGCGTGTACCCGGCGATGACGGCCCCGGTCAGCAGCCCGTAGCCGATCCCGGCCCGGCGGGCCCGCGGGTCACCGCCGCCACGGCCGGTGCTGATCACCAGTACCCCGGCGATGACCAGGAACGCACCGACGAGACCGAGCCACCCGGGGCGTTCACCCAGCACCAGGACGGCGGCCAGCACCGACAGCAGCGGTCCGGTGCCCCGGGCGACCGGGTACACGACGGACAGGTCACCGACGCGGTAGCCGCGTTGCAGCACGATCCCGTAGGCGATGTGCAGCACCGAGGTGACGAACCCGGCGAGCAGCCAGCTCCACTGTGGACGGTCCGCTTCGACGACGAGCTGCACCACCGTGATCGGCAGCAGCACGACCGCGCCGACGGTGTAGTAGAGCCAGACGAACTGCGTGCCCCCGGAGGAGATCCGCTTGGCGGCGAGGTTCCACGCGGCGTGCACCACGGCGGCGACGAGGACGAGGGACAGGGCGGTGGCGTTCACGGGACCCCTCACGGGTTTTCGCGGGCGCGAAAACCGGGTCCTCCAGGCTTTTGCCCCGTCAGATGAACGACCGGCCGTCCGGACCCGCCGATGGTGCCGCTCGGACCAGACCCGCCCGGCCCTGGTTGTGTGGTGCGACGTGCGGACCGGCGACGGAACCCTAGGCACTGACCGCCGTCCACCGTACCCCCGGTGATCAGGTGCCGCCGGAAGCCGCCGCGAGCTGGGCTGTTAAAGTGGACGCTCGTTGCCGTGCGGCATTCCGTCATGGAGGAAACCCGCTTTTCAGCGGGGCCGAACGAGCGCGGCGGCGGATCTCACCGAGTGAAAGCAGGAGTTGCCTCATGGCCAACATCAAGTCGCAGATCAAGCGCATCACCACGAACGAGAAGGCGCGTCAGCGCAACCAGGCGATCCGGTCCTCGGTGAAGACCGCGATCCGCAAGGTCCGCGAAGCGGCCGACGCCGGCGACAAGGCCAAGGCCACGGAGCTGCAGCGCGACGCCGCCCAGAAGCTGGACAAGGCCGTCTCGAAGGGCGTCATCCACGCCAACCAGGCCGCCAACAAGAAGTCGGCGCTGGCCAAGCGCGTCAACGCGCTCTGAGCTGGTTGATTTCTGGGAAGGCCCCGGCTGGAGCCGGGGCCTTTTCCGTGTCCGGGGTCAGCGGTCGCCCTTGGCCGCCGCGACCTCGAGGACAGCGCGCTCCAGCGCGTAGCCCGGGTCCGCCGCCACGCCCTTGACCTCGGCGTTCAGCCGTGCGACCACCCGCATGGCCGTGGCCAGGCCGTCCTGGTTCCACCCGCGGGACTGGCCCTGCGCCTTGCGGATCTTCCACGGCGGCATGCCCAGCTCACCCGCCAGCTGGTTCGGGTTGCCGCGCCCGGCCCCCGAGACGCGCGCGATCGTGCGGACCGCGTCGGCCAGCGCGTCCGCCACCAGGACGTGCGGGACCCCCAGCTGCATCGCCCAGCGCAACGACTCCAGCGCCGCCGAGCGGTCGCCGCTGACGGCCTTCTCCGCGACCGCGAACCCGGTCACGTCGGCGCGGCCGCGGTGGTACCGGTGGACCGCGTCGGTGTCGATCGTCCCGCCCGTGTCGGCCACCAGCTGGTTGGCCGCCGAGGACAGTTCGCGCAGGTCGGAGCCCACGGCGTCGATCAGCGCGGCGACCCCGGCCGGGTCGATCTTGCCGCCCGCCCGGCGCACCTCGTGCCGCACGAACTGCTCGCGCTCGGCCGGCTTCGTCAGCTTCGGGCACTCCGTGATCTCGGCCCCGGCCTTCTTCAGCGACGCCGGGAGCGTCTTGCCCGCCTTGCTGCGGCCGCCACCGGTGTGGACGACGACGAGCACGACCCCCTCCGCGGGGTCCTTCAGGTAGGACGCGACGGCGTCGGCCAGCTCCTGCGAGATGTCCTGCGCCGATTCGAGGACGATCACGCGGCCCTCGCTGAACAGCGACGGGCTCACCAGTTCGGCCAGCTCGGGGGCTGTGAGATCGGACACCCGGACCCGGGTCAGCTCGGCCGTGGCGTCCATCGCGCGGGCGGCGGCCAGCGTCTCGCGGACGGCCCGCTCGATCAGCAGTTCTTCGTCACCCAGCACCAGGTGCAGCGGGGCCGGGGCGGTGGCTTGCGCGGTCACCCCCGAATCCTCTCACCCGCGCCGCGGTGCGCCCGCTCCGGTGATGTCGAGCGGACACCATGGCACGGCTCGAGCACCATGTCGTACGGTGTAGGCGAGGCAGCCCGCCCCGGGGAAACCCGGCGTGCGCGTACCGACAACTGAATACCGCTCATCCAGAGGGGCAGAGGGAACGGCCCGACGAAGCCCCGGCAACCGGCGTACAGCCCGTCATCCCGCGATCGCGGGGTAGCTGACGACCACGGTGCCAATTCCGGCCCGCTTCGGCGGGGCAGATGAGGAAGGAACCTCGCGATGACCGCAACCCTCGGCACGACCTCCACCACCAAGACCCCGGACCTCGGTCCCGCCGTCGAACTGGTGTCGAAGGAAGAGGGCCACCGGCAGCCGCTCGCCCCCGAATTCGTCTCCGCCGAAGACTTCTCGCCGCTCGAGGTCGCCTACGACTTCGGCCGCGTCCGCCGCGAAGACATCGAGGCCGGCCCCGAGAACATCTGGCGCTACAAGAAACTCCTTCCGGTTCCGTCCAACGTCGAAGAGATCCCCAACACCGAGCCGGGCGCGACCCGCCTGGTCCGCGCCGACCGCCTCGCCAAGGAACTCGGCCTCAAGCGCCTGTGGGTCAAGGACGACACCGGCAACCCGACGCACTCGTTCAAGGACCGCGTCGTCGCCGTCGCGCTGGCCGCGGCCCGCGAGTTCGGCTTCGAGGTGCTCGCGTGTCCGTCGACCGGCAACCTGGCCAACGCGACGGCCGCCGCCGCGGCCCGCGCCGGCTGGCGGTCGGTCGTGCTGATCCCGAAGTCCCTCGAGCGTGCCAAGATCCTCACCACCGCCGTGTACGACGGCGACCTCGTCGCGGTCGACGGCAACTACGACGACGTCAACCGCCTCGCCACCGAGCTGGCCGGCGAGCACCCGAAGTGGGCGTTCGTGAACGTGAACGTCCGGCCGTACTACTCGGAAGGCTCGAAGACGCTGGCCTTCGAGGTCGCCGAGCAGCTCGGCTGGCGCATCCCCTCGCAGATCGTCGTGCCGATCGCCTCCGGTTCGCAGTTGACCAAGGTGGACAAGGGTTTCCGTGAGCTGGGCCAGCTCGGCCTCGTGGACGCCAGCCCGTACAAGGTGTTCGGCGCCCAGGCCACCGGCTGCTCGCCGGTGTCGGCCGCGTTCCGCGCCGGCCACGACGTCGTCCAGCCGGTGAAGCCGGACACCATCGCCCGCTCGCTGGCGATCGGCAACCCGGCCGACGGCCCCTACGTGCTCGACGTCGTCAACCGCACCGGTGGCGCGATCGAGGACGTCACCGACGAAGAGGTCGTCGAAGGCATCCGCCTGCTGGCCCGCACCGAAGGCATCTTCACCGAGACGGCCGGCGGCGTCACCGTCGCCACGGCGAAGAAGCTGATCGAGACGGGCAAGCTGGACCCGGACGCGGAGACCGTCCTGCTGATCACCGGCGACGGCCTCAAGACCCTCGACGCGATCGAGAACCACGTGGGCCCCAAGGCGATCGTGCCCCCGTCGGCCGCCGCCGTGAACGAGGCACTCGGCTACTGACGCCCGCCGGCCCGGGGTGCGCCGCGAGGCGTGCCCCGGGTTTCAGCGGCGCGGCGGGCCACGAGGCTCGCCCCGGCGCGCGACCGCCGGCCCCGCCGTGTCCGTCACGACCGCCGTGTCGCCGTCGACGTCGGTCCGCGTGACGAGCGCGCCGAGCGCCGTCAAGGTGTCCATTGTGGACTTGTTCGGGTGGCCGTAGGTGTTGCCGGCGCCCACGCTGACCAAGGCCACCCGCGGCGCCACCGCCGCGAGGAAAGACGGCAGCGAGTAGCGCGAACCGTGGTGGGGGACTTTCAGCACCTCCGCTTTCAGATCACCAATGTCGGCGAGCAGGTCGGCCTGCGCGGCCAGCTCGACGTCGCCGGTCAGCAGCACCCGGCCCGCCGCCGTTTCCGCCCGCAGCACGACCGAGCTGTTGTTGATGGTCGTTCCGTCCTGCCCCGCCGCGCGCGCCGGGACGTACCGCGGCCCCAGGACGTCGAGCGACAACCCCGGCCAGGCCAGCCGCTCCCCAGGGTTCAGCTCCACCAGCGGCACCGCCTGCCGGGCCGCTTCCGCGGCCACCTGCCGCCACGCCCACTCCGGCGCCCGCCCCGCCCCGACGGCGATCCCGCCGACCGCCCGGCCGTCGAAGACCGACGCCAGCCCGCCGATGTGGTCGGCGTGCAGGTGGCTCAGCACCAGCAGCGGGATCCGGTCGACGGCCAGCCGGTGCAGGCATTCGTCGACCGGCCCCGGTTCGGGCCCGGTGTCCACGACGACGGCCCGCCCGGGCTCGGCGGTCGCCAGCACCACCGCGTCGCCCTGGCCGACGTCGCACTCGACCACCGCCCAGTTCCGCGGCGGCCACGCCGGCGCCAGCACCCGGACCGGCACGAGCACCAGCAACGCGCCGGCGGCCAGCACCGCCATGAGCAACCGCACCCGCCGTCGCCGGGCGGCCAGCACCAGTACCGCGAGGACGGCGGCGGCGAGGAGCCCGCCCCACCAGCCTCCCGGCCAGGCGATGACCGCGCCCGGCGCACGCGCGCCGTGCCGGGCCACCGTGATCAGCCACCGGGCTTCGGGATCGGCGAGGTGCATTAGGAACTCCCCGGCACCTGGCCACCACGGGCCGGTGACCGTCGCCAGCACGCCGAGCACCGTCGCCGGGGCCACCACCGGCGCGGCGAGGACGTTGGTCAGCACCGAGACCAGGCTCACCGAGCCCGCCATGCCCGCGAGCACCGGCGACGTCACCAGGAACGCGGCCAGCGGGATCGCCAGTCCTTCGGCGACGCCCGGCGGAACCCCGCGGCGGACCAGCCCGCCGGCCCAGCGCGGCGCGAGCAGCACCAGCCCGGCGGTGGCGCAGACCGACAGCGCGAACCCGAAGTCCGTGGCCATCGCCGGATCCACCACCACGAGCAGGCACACCGCGAACGCCAGCGCGGGCAACGCCGAACCCCGCCGGCCCAGCGCCAGCGCCAGCAACGCCACCGCCGCCATGACTCCGGCCCGCAGCACGCTCGGCTCCGGCCCGACCAGGACGAGGAACCCCGCCAGGCAGGCTCCCGCCGCCACCGCCGACAGCCGCGGCCCGAGCCGCAGCAACCGAAGCAGCAGCAGGACCGCACCACAGGCGACGGCGAGGTTTCCGCCGCTGACCGCGGTGAGGTGGGCGAGGCCGGCGGTGACGAACTCCTGCTCGACGCGCGGCGACAACGCGCTCGTGTCGCCCAGGACCAGCCCCGGCAGCAGGCCGGCGGGTTCGTCCGGCAGCGCCTGGCACAGGTCGTGGAGGCCGGCGCGCAGACTGGCCGCCACCCGCTGCCACCACGGCGCCGGGCCGGGCTCCCCCGGCGGGCCGCGTACCGAAAGCACCGCCACGGTCAGGTCCGAGCCGCGCGGCGGCATCAGCAAGCCGGGCACGGTCACTTCCTGGCCCGGGAGCAGCGAAGCCCACTGGGCGACCGGAGCCAGCAGCAGGACGCGTCCGGACGACGACACCGGCCGCCCGTCGACCGACGCCGTGCGCACGTCGGCCGCCAGCACCACCGACCGGGCACCGGCCTGGCGATCGGCGTAACCCGCGCCGCGCACGGGTTTCGGGCGTTCGGCGACGACGACCCGCAGCACCGCGGGCAGTCCTTGGGCCGCTTCGGCGCGCAGGGCGTCCTGCTGCGCGTCGCGGATCCGCCAGGCGACCGGCCCGGCGGCGACGAGCCCCAGCACCAGCAGCGCCGCCGCCGCACTGAGCGCGCGAGGACGGTCGCGCGCCCGCCAGAGCACGAGCCCGGCGAGCACCGCCGAGGCGAGCCCGGCGGCCACGGCCGTCCACCAGCCGAGGAGCAGACCGCCGAGCGCGGCCAGCCAGCACGCCAGCGCCGCCGGCACCAGCCGCATGTCCTGCCGGGTGTCGGTCGCGGGGAAGGTACTCATCCGACCGTCACCTTCTCCCGGAGCTTCTCGAATTTGCTTTCGCCGAGCCCGTCGACATCGCGCAGTTGCTCGATCTTGGTGAAGCCGCCGTGGTCGGTCCGCCACTGGACGATCCGCTTCGCCATCACCTCGCCGATGCCCGGCAGCGTGTCCAGCTGGTCCGCGGTCGACGCGTTGAGGTCGACCTTCCCGCCCTCCGCCGGCGCACCGGGGACGGCGGCGGGCGCCGGGACGCCGACCGCGAGCTGCTCGCCGTCGGTCACCTTGCGGGCGAGGTTCAGCCCGGAGACGTCCGCGCCGGGATCGGCCCCGCCCACCGCGCGCAGCACGTCCGCGACGCGGGCGCCGGCAGGCACGGTGACCAGCCCCGGCGACCGGACGCGGCCGATCACGCTGACGACCAGGCCGGTCGGGGGCGCGGCCCGCGCCTCCGCCGCCGGTTTCGCACCGGGCAGCGCGGGCAGGGGCTCGGGTGCCGGACGGCCGCCGAAGAGCGCGACCGCGCCGAGGACGATCACCACGACCGCGGCGAAGACGCCGGCGAGCGCCCACCGGCGGCGGCCGGGACCGGCCGATCCACCCGGCAGCCAGCGCCGGACCAGCCGGCCACCCGGCCCGACCGTGCTCGCATCGGGCGAGAGCTGGTCGGCCAGCCAGGAGAGCCGGTCGTTGACGGGGAGGCCCGGATCCCGGGCGGGCTGCTCGAACACACGATCGACGTTAGGGCGCGCGGGGAGGGGGCCGACAGGGGTGGTGGTGCTTCCTGTGGACAACCGGGGTGTTGTGGACGGATTCCCCCGGCCCGGCCCGGGAACGGCCGTTTCCGTCGTACCCGGGTGGCATGCTGGCGGGTTCGGCTAGCTCCGGGACGAGACCGTGCGCTGGACGACCACGCCCAGCACCCCCGGCCCGGTGTGCGCCCCGATCACCGCGCCCAGCTCGGAGACCACGCAGCCCGCCGAGCGCGGGACGGCTTCCTCGAGCCGGTTCGCCAATTCGACCGCCCGTTCCGGCGACGCGAGGTGGTGGACGGCGAGCTCGACGTCGTCGCCGGCCGCGGCTTCGGCGGCGAGTTCGACCAGCCGCGCGATCGCCCGGTTCATGGTGCGGACCTTTTCCAGCGGCAGGATCCGGCCGTCGGCCATGTGCAGCACCGGTTTCACCGCGAGCGCGGTGCCGAGCAGCGCCGCCGCCGGCCCGATCCGGCCGCCGCGGCGCAGGTGGTCGAGGGTTTCCACGACGAACAACGTCGACGAGCACGCGGCCGCCGTCATTGCGGCGGCCTCGACGGCGGCGGGCTCGGCGCCCGTGGCCGCGGCGCCGGCGGCGTGCAGCGCGGCGAACCCGAGCCCCATCGCCGTGGTCCGCGAATCGACCACGCGGACCCGGTCGGGCCCCACTTCCTGGGCCGCCAGCACCGCCGCTTCCCACGTGCCCGAGAGCTCGCGCGACAGGTGGACCGAGACGATCGAGTCCGCGCCCTCGGCGAACGCCGCGCGGTACACCGCGGCGAATTCGGTCGGGGTCGGGCGGGAAGTCGTGACGATCTTGCGCTGCTTCATCGCTTCGGCGACCGCCGCCGGGCCGGTCTCGACGCCGTCGAGCGATACAACGCCGTCGACGAGGACGTGCAGCGGCACCACCCGGACCGCGTGCCGTTCGGCGAAGCCCTCCGGCAGGTGGGCGGTGGAATCCGTGACTACGGCGACCGACACGCCGTCAGCCTACGTGGCCGGGGGCCAGCACCGGCGCCATCAACACGGACATCGCATCGCCCACCGAGGCGTGTCCCTGCCAGCCCCAGTGCATGCCGTCCGGGTTGCCCTCACCGCTCAGGACGTGCTCTCCGACAACGGCTTCGAGGTCGAGCAGCGGGACGTTCGCCCGCGCGCTCCACGCCGCCATCGCGGCCGCCGCGGCGGGACGCGCGGTGTGCACGCCGCCGTAGGCCGCCGCGCGGTGCACCGACGGCAGCATCCCGAAGACCGGCAGCTCGGGCCGCAGGGCGCGCAGCGCACCCACGGCGGTGTCGAGGTACTGGACGGTGAGCCTGGCCGGCAGCACCGTAGGCCGGCCGCGGAACGCGATCGAAAGCCGGGGCTGCGCGGCGAGGTAGGCCTTGCGCACGACCCGCCGGACGGGGTCGGGACGCAGGTAGCGCAGCCCGGTGCGCAGATAAGTGGGGAGCGGCGACGGCAGCGTGTCCATGCTGCCGACCGCGAACACGACGGCGTCGACGTGGTGCAGGTCGGCCCACACGCGCGGGTCGCCGGTCAGCGACCACCAGGCGTCGCGGGCGTTCCAGCCGATCCCGGCGACCAGGTCGGCGGTGCCGCCGAGCGCGGCGGCCGCGATGTTGGGCCACAGCCGCGGTTCGTCCGCGGCGCAGGGACCTTCCGGACCGTGAAAGCTCAGCGAATCGCCGAACACCAGCAGGCGTGGCCCCATCGGCTAGCCGTGCATCCCCGCGTTGAAGGCGTGCAGCCGCCACTTGCCGTCGCGCAGGCCCAGCTCGACCCAGTGGCAGTTCGAGATCCCGCCCAGCGACGGCCAGATCGTGACCGGCAGGTTCAGCAGCCGGGCGGTGAGCGCGATGATCAGCCCGCCGTGCGCGGCCAGCAGCACGGTGTCGCCGACGTCGGAGTTGGCCTGCTGCAGGTCGGCGACCACTTCACCGGCGCGGTCGGCGACGTCGACGCGGTTTTCCCCGCCCGGCGGGGCCCAGGTCGCGTCGGTGCGCCAGCGGTCGCGTTCACCGGGGTAGGCCGCGTCGACCTCCGCGCCGGTGAGCCCCTGCCACTCGCCGAGGTGCGTCTCGCGCAGGCGCTTGTCGATGCGCAGCGGGACGCCGATGGCGTCGGTGAGCACGGTGGCCGTGTCGGTGGCGCGGCGCAGGTCGGACGCGATGACGAGGTCGGGCGAGAACCGGGCCAGCGCGGGCACCGCGAAGCGGGCCTGGTTCCAGCCGCGCGGGGTCAGCGCCGAATCCAGGTGACCCTGCATCCGCCCGGCGGCGTTGTAGTCCGTCTCGCCGTGGCGCCAGAGCACGAGCCGCCGCGGGCTCACGGGACGTCCGGGTCCTCGTCGGCGGGTGGCTCCTCGAGACCGGCCACCTCGATGCGCGGGCAGTCCTTCCACAGCCGCTCGAGGCCGTAGAACGTGCGCTCTTCGACGTGCTGGACGTGCACGACGACGTCGACGTAGTCGAGCAGGACCCAGCGGCCTTCGCGGGCGCCTTCGCGGCGGACCGGCTTGTGGCCGCTCTCCCGCAGCTTCTCTTCGACGTTGTCGACGATCGCGCCGACCAGCCGCTCGTTGGACGCGGAGGCGATGACGAAGGCGTCGGTGATGACGAGCTGCTCGGACACGTCCAGCACGACTACGTCGCTGGCCTTCTTGTCCGCCGCCGCGTGTGCGGCCGCTACGGCCAGCTCTCGTGCCTCGGACGTGGCTGTCACAGTGCTCCTTCACAGATCGGGTTCGCCCGAGAAGGGTACCCGCCGGGACCAGCGGGCCTTCAGTCGCTCTTCCGGTAAAGGTCCTTCTTGGCGATGTAGCGGACGACGCCGTCGGGCACGAGGTACCAGACCGGCTCCCCGCGTTCGACCCGGTCGCGGCAGCCGGTGGACGAGATCGCCATCGCGGTGACCTCGACGAGGCTCACCTTCCCGCTGGGCAGGTGGTGCGAGTTGAGCCGGTAGCCGGGCCGGGTGACGCCGATGAAGTGCGCGAAGTCGAACAGCTCGTCGGCCTTGTGCCAGGTCAGGATCTGCTCGAGCGCGTCCGCGCCGGTGATGAAGAAGAGCTCGTCGTCGGGGTACTCGGCGTGCAGGTCGCGGAGGGTGTCGACGGTGTAGGTCTGGCCGCTGCGGTCGATGTCGACGCGGCTGACCGAGAACACCGGGTTCGACGCGGTCGCGATGACCGTCATCAGGTAGCGGTCCTCGGCCTTGGTCACCCGGCGGCTGGTCTTCTGCCACGGCTGGCCGGTGGGGACGAAGATCACTTCGTCGAGCCCGAACCGGGACTGGACCTCGCTGGCCGCGACGAGGTGGCCGTGGTGCACGGGGTCGAAGGTGCCGCCCATGACCCCGATCCGCCGTGGTGACATGACTCGGGAGCCTATACATCGCGCGCGCGGGACGCCGGGTGCTGTCCGCCACCCCCCTCGACCGGGCAGTGGATGTGATTCAGGTCACATAACCACCCGTATTCGTCACGAACGGTCCGTTCGCGACGCCGCCGATTCCCGGTTCGTCGGTGCCATGGGGTAGACGTGGGGACGTGGACACCACCGGCACCACCTCAGCACTCCGCGACCGCGCCGAGACCCTCCTCCGGGCGTTGGCCGGCGACTCGGCGAAGCTGCGCGAAGACCAATGGACGGCCATCGAGGCCCTCGTCGCGCACCGGCGCCGGGCGCTGGTCGTGCAGCGCACCGGGTGGGGCAAGTCGGCGGTCTACTTCCTGGCCACGGCGTTGCTGCGGGAACAGGGAAGCGGGCCGACGGTCATCGTCTCGCCGCTGCTCGCCCTGATGCGCAACCAGATCTCGGCGGCGGCGCGCGCCGGGATCCACGCGGCGACGATGAACTCCGCGAACGCCCAGGAGTGGGACCAGGTCCAGGCGGCGGTCGCGGCGGGCGAGGTGGACGTCCTGCTGGTCAGCCCCGAACGGCTGAACAACCCGGACTTCCGCGACAACGTGCTGCCGAAGCTGACCGCGAGCACCGGCCTGCTGGTGGTCGACGAGGCACACTGCATTTCGGACTGGGGCCACGACTTCCGGCCGGACTACCGGCGCCTGCGCACCCTGCTGGGCGACCTGCCCGACGGCGTGCCGGTGCTGGCGACGACGGCGACCGCGAACGACCGCGTGGTCACCGACGTCGCAGAGCAGCTGGGCCTCGGCACCGGCGCGGACACGCTGGTGCTGCGCGGCAGCCTCGACCGGGAAAGCCTGCGGTTGTCGGTGTGCCGGCTGCCGACGTCGCAGGCACGGCTGGCGTGGCTCGCCGAGCACCTGGCCGAGCTGCCCGGGTCCGGGATCATCTACACGCTCACCGTCGCGGCGGCGCACGACGTCGCGTCGCTGCTGAAAGACCGCGGTTACCCGGTGGCGGCCTACACCGGCAAGACGGACCCGGCCGACCGGCAGGCGGCCGAGGACGACCTGCTCGGCAACCGCGTCAAGGCGCTCGTCGCGACTTCCGCGCTGGGCATGGGGTTCGACAAGCCGGACCTCGGGTTCGTCGTGCACCTCGGCGCACCGTCGTCGCCGATCGCCTACTACCAGCAGGTCGGCCGCGCCGGGCGTGGCGTGGAGCGCGCCGAAGTCGTGCTGCTGCCCGGCGAGGAGGACAAGGCGATCTGGGCGTACTTCGGGTCGCTCGCCTTCCCCGACGAGCTGCGGGTGACGCAGGTGCTGAACACGCTCGCGTACGCCGACCGTCCACTTTCGACTGCGGCGCTCGAGCCTTCGGTCGAACTCTCCCGGTCGCGGCTGGAAATGGTGCTCAAGGTGCTGGACGTCGACGGCGCGGTGCGGCGCGTCAAGGGCGGCTGGACGAGCACGGGCGAGGACTGGCAGTACGACCGCGAGCGCTACAAGCGGGTCGCGGAGGCGCGTGACCGCGAGCAGAACGCGATGCTCGGCTACCTGGCGACCGACGGCTGCCGGATGGAGTACCTGCGGCGCCAGCTCGACGACCCCGAGGCGGTGCCGTGCGGGCGGTGCGACAACTGCACTGGGAACCACTGGGACACGACGGTGGCGGACGACGTCGCCGAAGCGACCCGGGAACGGTTGCAGCGACCGGGCGTCGAGGTGGCGCCGCGGAAGCAGTGGCCCACCGGGATGTCCTCTTTGGACGTCCCGGTGTCCGGCCGGATCTCGGCCGACGACCAGGCCGAGCCGGGCCAGGTCCTCGGGCGGCTCACCGACGTCGGCTGGGGCAACCGGCTGCGGGAGCTCGTCGGCCCCGGAGCGCAGGACACCGAAGTGCCCGATTCGGTGTTCAAGGCCTGCGTCCAGGTGCTCGCCGGGTGGCAGTGGACGGAACGGCCGGTGGCGGTGGTCGCCGTGCCGTCGGAGACGCGGCCGCAGCTCGTGTACAGCCTCGCGACGCGGCTGGCCGAGATCGGCAAGCTGGACTTCCTCGGCGCGCTCGACGCGGAAGGGCCACCGCCGAGGCAGGCCAACAGCGCGCAGCGGCTGGCCGACCTGTGGCGGCGGATGAGCATGCCGGCCGACCTCGCCGCCACGCTGCCGGCCGGGCCGGTGCTGCTGGTGGACGACGTCATCGACACCGGCTGGACGATGACGCTGGCCGCGCGGCTGCTGCGGCGAGCCGGAGCACCCGCCGTGTTGCCGTTCGCGCTGGCGAGCACGGCCTGAGCGAGAGGAGAACCGAGAAACCGGGCAGTCAGGATCTTTCGCACCGCGAACGAATGTGGCAAAGTCCCGTTCCACCTTCGGGTGACGGGAGGCCGCCATGACCGAGTCCACCGTGCGGGTGCAGCGCCACCGGCTGCCGGTGCGCAAGCTGTTCGCGGCGAGCGCCGGGAACGCACTGGAGTGGTTCGACTGGACGATCTACGCGACGTTCAGTATCTACTTCGCCGGCGCGTTCTTCCCCTCCGGGAACGACACCCTGGCCCTGATCAACACCTTCGCCACCTACGCGCTGGCGTTCTTCTTCCGGCCGCTCGGCGGCGTCCTGCTCGGACGCTTCGCCGACACCCGGGGGCGGAAACCCGCCATGATCCTCACCATCCTGCTCATGGCGGGCGGCTCGGTGGCGATCGGCCTGCTGCCGACGTTCTCGCAGGTGGGCTGGCTCGCGCCGATCCTGCTGCTGCTCGCGCGCATCGCGCAGGGCCTGTCGCTGGGCGGTGAGGCGTCCAACGCGTCGGCGTACCTGGGCGAGATCGCGCCGGCGGAACGCCGTGGCCGGTACTCGGCGTTCTTCTACATCTCGACCGGCTCGGCCGTGCTCGTCGCGACCGTCCTCGGGTTCGTGCTCGCGCGGACCTTGGACAAGGCGCAGCTGACGTCGTGGGGCTGGCGGCTGCCGTTCCTGCTGGGCGGTGTCTTCGGCCTGGTCGGGTTGTGGCTGCGGCGCAGCCTCGCCGAAACCGAGCTGTTCGAGCAGACGAAGGCCAAGGCCCGGAAGATCGAACGGCCGCTGCTGACGACGTTGACGCACCACCCGAAGGCCGTCGTCCGGCTCGTCGGCTTCACGATGCTCTCGACCCTTTGCTACTACACGTTCTTCAGCGCGCTGACGTCGTTCGCGGTGAAGACCCGGCACGCGAGTGCCGACGCCGTCTTCCTCGCCCTTTCGGTCGGCACGGCGTTGTTCATCGCTTTGCAGTACCCGCTCGGCGCGTTGTCGGACCGGTTCGGGCGGAAGCCGCAGCTGCTCGTGTGGTCCGGCGCGACCGCGATCGTCGTCGTCCCGCTGTCCACGCTGATCGGCCCGGGCGTCGGCGGCCTGCTCGTGGTGTTCTGCGTCGGGCTCGGGCTGTACACCGCGATGACGTCGATCGCGCCGGCGATCATGAGTGAACTGTTCCCCACCGAGCTGCGCGCGCTGGGGATCGGCGCCTGGTACAACCTGACCGTCGCGGTCTTCGGGGGTACCGCTCCGCTGCTCATCACCCTGTTCGGCACGGTGTCGCAGACGCTCTACTTCTGGTACGTCGCCGCCGGTGCCGCGATCGCGTTCGCGGTGATCCTCACGCTCCCGGAGACGAAGGGCCGCGAGCTGGACTAAACCCTTCGTCGCCGGCCGGTCACGCTCGCTACGCTGCGGGCCTCCGTGACCGAGCCGAAGGAGGGACACCGTGCAGACCGCCGACGTTACCGAGGAACTGGCGCGCCGAGTGGTGGCCGCCGCCGGCCGGGCGCTGGACGTCGAACTGACACCGGAGCAGGCGCTGATCCAGGCGTCGCCACGCGAAGGCGTCGATTACCAGGCGAACCTCGCGATGAGCCTGGGCAAGCGGCTCGGCCGCGCGCCACGTGAGGTCGCGGGGCTGATCGCCGGGGCGCTGGAGCTCGACGGCATCGCGGACGCGCCCGAAATCGCCGGGCCCGGTTTCCTCAACTTCGCGTTGCGCACGGAATGGCTCGAGACGCGTGTCGGCGCGGTGCTCGGCGATCCCCGGCTGGGTGTGCCGGAAACCGCCGCGCCACGGCGGATCGCGCTCGACTACAGCAGTCCGAACGTGGCGAAGGAGATGCACGTCGGGCACCTGCGGACGTCGGTGATCGGCGACGCCCTCGCGCGCTTGCTGCGGTTCGCCGGCCACGAAGTGCTGCCGCACAACCACCTCGGCGACTGGGGAACGCCGTTCGGGATGCTCATCGAGCACCTGCTCGACGTCTCGGCCGGCCGGAGCGGCATTGCCGACCTCGACGCCTTCTACCGTGAAGCGCGCCGGAAGTTCGACGACGACGCGGCGTTCGCGACCCGGGCGCGCGAGCGGGTCGTGCAGCTGCAAAGCGGTGACGAAGCGACGCTTGCCGTCTGGCGGGAGCTGATCGCGGAGTCGACCCGGCATTTCGACGAGGTCTACGCGCTGCTCGGGATTTCGCTGACGGACAACGACATCTACGGCGAGAGCTTCTACAACCCGTTCCTCGCCGCGGTGGTCGACGACCTCGAACGGGCCGGGCTGACCGAGATCAGCGACGGCGCCGTCTGCGTGTTCCCCGAAGGTTTCCGCAACCGCGAAGGCGACCGGCTGCCGCTGATCGTCCGCAAGCGCGACGGCGGTTACGGGTACGCCGCCACGGACCTGGCCACCGTCCGGTACTGGACGGCCGACCGCGGCGCGACCGATCTGCTCTACGTCGTCGGGGCGCCGCAGGCCCAGCACTTCGCGATGGTGTTCGCCGTCTGCCGCGCGGCGGGCTGGCTGACCGGGCACGCCGAGCACATCGGGTTCGGCACGGTGCTCGGCGCGGACGGCAAGACGATGCGGACCCGGTCCGGCGATACCGTCAAGCTGGCCGACCTGCTCACCGAAGCCGTGACGCAGGCCGCCGCGGTCGTCGCCGAACGCAGCGAGCTCGACGCGGCGGGCCAGGCCGGGGTCGCCCGGGCGGTGGGCATCGGCGCGGTCAAGTACGCCGACCTGTCCGGCGACCGCGAGCGCGACTACGTCTTCGCCTGGGACCGGATGCTCGCCAAGGAGGGCAACACCTCGGTGTACCTGCAGTACGCGCACGCGCGGACGCGGTCGATTCTCCGGAAGGCGGGCGAGCAGCCCGAGAGCATGGAAATCACGCTGGAGGCGCCGGCGGAACGCGCGTTGGCGGTGAAGCTGCTTCGGTTCGGCGAAGCGCTGAAGGCGGCGACGAACGGCTACGCGCCGCACAAGCTGTGCACGTACCTGTACGAGACGGCCGTCATGTTCTCCCGGTTCTTCGAGGAATGTCCGGTCCTGAAAGCGTCTTCACCGTCGCTGCGCGCGTCGCGGGTGAGGTTGACTACGCTGACGTCGCACACGCTCGCGCTCGGGCTCTCCTTGCTCGGCATCGAAGCGCCCGACCGGCTTTAGCGGAGACCACCTTGGAACTGCCCGCCGACCTCCTCGCGTTGCTGCGCGAACCCAGCCTCTGCTTCCTGGCGACGTCGATGCCGGACGGCTCGCCGCAGCTCACCCAGACCTGGGTGGACACCGACGGGACGCACATCCTGGTCAACACGGTGCTGGGGCACCAGAAGCAGCGCAACATCGAGCGCGACCCGCGGGTGGCGCTCAATGTGGCCGACCGCGACCGGCCGTCGCGGTACTACGCGATCCGCGGGCAGGTCGTCGACATGACCGAGGAAGGCGCCGTCGAGCACATCGACGAGCTCTCGCAGCGCTACCTCGGCGGCCCGTACCCGTGGTGGGGCGGCCGGGACCAGACGCGGTTGCTGCTGACCATCAAGGCGGATCGGATCAACCCGACATGATCATCATCGCCGGCTGGCTCGCGGTCGCGCCCGAAGCGCGGGACGCCTACCTGAGGGACTGCGCCGAAGCGGTGCGGCTGGCGCGGGAAGCGCCCGGCTGCCTCGAGTACGCGCTGGGCGCGGACCTGCTCGACTCCGGGCGGATCACCGTGTACGAGCGCTGGGAGTCCGACGCGGACCTTGAGCGCTTCCGCGGGTCCGGGCCATCGGACGAGCAGTCGGCCCAGATCCTCGACGCCTCGGTGGCCCGCTACCGCATTTCGGCGGTCGAGGCGCCTTGATCGGCTAGCGTGGGGCTGGCTCGCCGGCTCGGCAGGCTCGGTCGACGGCCAGGCAACTGGCCCGGCGGCCCGGCGGCCCGACGGCCCGACGGCCCGGCGGCCCGACGACTCGGTGGGCAGGTGGCTCGGTGGGCAGGTGGCTCGACGGCCCGGCGGGCGGCAGCGCGGCGGGGATCCGGTGGGCGGCGCTGGGGCATGACAGCGAGACCTGCCGCATGGGCCAGCTGCGTTGAAGCAGCTCAGCGGCCAGGCGACTTGATCGGGCGGCGGCCCCGCCCCGACGGGCGGGCAGGCCAGGCAAGCTCGGGCGGCAGGGTCGATGGGCGGGCAGGCGAGGCAAGCTCGGTCGGCAGCGCAGGCGGGCGGGGCAGGCGCTGGAGCACCCAGCGGCGAGACCCGCCGACCGCGGCGCGAGCGAGCTGGCTAGCGGCGCAGCGGGACCAGGTCGTCCGCGTGGACTACCTCGCGGCGTTGTTCCTCCGGCAGTTCCGGGGTGGAGCGGCCGATCAGGTCCGGGAGTTCCGTTGCGTCGAACGCCACCACGCCGCGGGCGATGGCTCGGTCCTTTGCGTCCACCAGGTCCACCACGTCGCCGGCCTGGAAGTCGCCTTCCACTCCTGTTATGCCTGCTGCCAGCAGGGAGCGGCGGCGGCGGACCACCGCTGTCACCGCGCCGTCGTCGAGGCGGAGTTTGCCCGTTGTGTCCGCTGCGTAGCCCAGCCAAAAGCGGCGGGCCGACAAGCGGGTGTCCGCCGGGGCGAAGGCCGTGCCGGGGGAAGCCGTTGTCAGGGCTGCGGAAGCTTCCGCGGCTGCCGCCAAGAGGACGGGGATGCCCGCGCCCGCCGCGGTGCGGGCCGCGGCGAGTTTGGAGACCATGCCGCCCGTTCCGAGGCCGGAGCTGGACATGCCGACCGAGATTCCGTCCACATCGGACTCCGACAGGACCTCGGTCAGCTTGCGGGTCGCGCCGTCGCGGGGGTCGCCGTCGTAGAGGCCGTCCACATCGGACAGGAGGAGGAGCGCGTCCGCGCCGATCAGGTGGGCCACCAGTGCGGCCAGGCGGTCGTTGTCGCCGAAGCGGATTTCCTCGGTGGCCACCGTGTCGTTCTCGTTGACCACCGGGACCGCGCCCAGGGCCAGCAGCCGGGAGAACGTGCGCTGCGCGTTGCGGTAGTGGGAGCGGCGGACGACGTCGTCGGACGTCAGCAGCACCTGGCCGACCGTCAGCGAATACCGCCCGAACGATTCGGCGTACGCGTGCGCCAGCGCCAGCTGGCCGACGCTCGCCGCCGCTTGCTGGGTCGCCAGGTCGCGGGGGCGCTTGCCGAGCGAGAGCGGGGCCAGGCCGGCGCCGATCGCGCCCGAGGAGACCAGGACGATCTGGGTGTCGCGGGCGACGCGCTCGGCGATCGCGTCGACCAGCGCGTCCAGGCGGACGACGTCGAGGCCGCTGCCCGCGGTGGTCAGCGCCGACGAACCGACCTTGACCACCAGGCGGCGTGCCGCCGCGATGGCCTGCCGTGTGCCACTCACTCGTCGGCGTCCAGGTCGTCGAACTCGCCCGTGCCCTCGCGCCGGATGCGGCGGGCTTCCTTGCGCTCGGAAGCGCCGATGCGGTCGGTGCGCTCCAGCCGGACGTCGGTGCCGCGCCCGGACAGGTGGACCGCGACGCTCGGCGTCGACGGCTCCCACTCGAACTGGACGTCGCCGATCGTGACCGGGCTGCCGGGCTTCGCGCCGAGCTTCGCCAGCTGGTCCTCGACGCCGAGGCGGTCCAGCCGGTCGGCGAGGTAGCCGACGGCCTCGTCGTTGGCGAAGTCGGTCTGGCGGATCCAGCGCTCCGGCCGGGAGCCGCGCACGATGAACGCACCCTCTTCCTCCGGGTCGACCTCGACGGTGAACCCGGAGTCGTCGACGGCGAGCGGCCGCAGGACGATCTTCTCCGGCTCCAGCACCGGTTGCGCCTCGCGGTACTCCTCGACGACCGCCGCGAGCGCGAAGGTCAGCTCCCGCAGGCCCTTGCGGGACGCCGTCGAGACCTCGAACACCCGCAGCCCGCGGGCTTCCAGCTCCGGCCGGACGAACTCGGCCAGCTCGGCAGCCTCGGGGACGTCGATCTTGTTGAGGACGACGACGCGCGGGCGCTCCTCGAGCTTCCCGCCCAGGCTCGGCGTGTACTTCGCGAGCTCCGCCTCCAGCGCGTCCACATCGGACAGCGGGTCGCGGCCGGGTTCGAGCGTGGCGCAGTCGACGACGTGCACCAGCACCGCGCAGCGCTCGATGTGGCGGAGGAAGTCGAGGCCGAGGCCCTTGCCCTCGGACGCGCCGGGGATCAGGCCGGGCACGTCGGCCATCGTGAAGACCGTGTCGCCGCCGGTGATGACACCGAGGTTCGGCACCAGCGTGGTGAACGGGTAGTCGGCGATCTTCGGCTTGGCCGCGGACAGCACCGAGATCAGCGACGACTTGCCGGCGGACGGGAAGCCGAGCAGACCGACGTCGGCGACCGAGCGCAGCTCCAGCGTGAGGTCACGGCTCTCGCCCGGCTCGCCGAGCAGCGCGAACCCGGGTGCCTTGCGGGCCTTCGACGACAGCGACGCGTTGCCGAGGCCGCCGCGGCCGCCCTGGGCGGCGACGAACGTGGTGCCCGGACCGATCAGGTCGGCGACCAGCTCGCCGTCGTCGGTGAACACGACGGTGCCCGACGGCACCTTCATCACCAGCGACTCCCCCGCCGCGCCCGCGCGGTTGCCGCCCTGGCCCATCTTGCCGCTGCCCGCCTTGGCGTGCGGGCGGAAGTGGAAGTCGAGCAGCGTGTGCACGTTCGGGTCGACGACCAGCAGGACGTCGCCGCCGTTGCCGCCGTTGCCGCCGTCCGGGCCGCCGAGGGGCTTGAACTTCTCGCGGTGCACCGAGGCGCAGCCGTTCCCACCGTCGCCGGCGGTCAGGTGGATCACCGCGCGGTCCACGAACCGGGACGCCATGACTTGCCTCTTTCACTCGCGAGAAGGGGATATACAAAACAAACGAGGGGTGGCACCGGATATTCCGGTCCCACCCCTCGTCAGAGGTCCAACGACGACCGAAGGCTCAGGCCTCGGCCGGCACCACGATGTTGACCGTCTTGCGGCCACGCTTCTCGCCGAACTGGACCGCACCGGCGGCCAGGGCGAACAGCGTGTCGTCGCCGCCACGGCCGACGTTCACGCCGGGGTGGAACTTGGTGCCGCGCTGACGGATGAGGATCTCGCCCGCGTTGACTTCCTGGCCGCCGAAGCGCTTGACGCCGAGGCGCTGCGCGTTCGAGTCACGACCGTTGCGGGAGCTGGACGCACCCTTCTTGTGAGCCATGGCTCAGCCCTCTTTCTGAAAAAAGCAGATCCGGAAAGTTCTTACAGGGAGATGGCGGTGACCTCGACGCGGGTCAGCTTCTGCCGGTGACCCTGGCGCTTGTGGTAGCCCGTCTTGTTCTTGAACTTGTGGATCCGGATCTTCGGACCCTTGGTCTGCTCGACGACCTTGCCGGTGACCGAGACCTTCGCCAGCGCGTCGGCGTCCGTGGTGACATCGCCACCGTCGACGTACAAAACGGCGGGGAGGATGTGCTCGGTGCCCGGCTCGCCCTCGAGCTTCTCGACCTCGACGACGTCGCCGACGGCCACCTTGTACTGCTTGCCGCCGGTCTTGACGATCGCGTACGCCGACACGGAAGTCTCCTGCATTACTCGACAATGGGTGGGGGCCCGCGCGATCGGCCCACCCGAAACTGAAGGCGGTCCGGCACTCGCGCAGCGACCTGCTCTGGTGGCAGGCCGTACTACAGGTTACGTGGGGTGCCCCGGTGCGTTACCACCGGGGTCCCCTAGTTGTTCAACTGCTCTGGTCCGAGGCGTGCACCGGCGGGCCCGCGGGCCGCGACGCCGCCCGGCGCGGACGGCGCCGGGTGGAGCGCACGGCCGGCTCGGGCACGCTGACCTCGGGTTCGGCGACCGGCTCGGCGGCCTCCGAAGACTCGTTGACCGGCTCTTCGGCCGGTTCCGGGGCCGAAGAGCGCTCGACCACCGGCTCCTCGTCCTGCGGCACCGGGACCTCGTCCGCCTCGGTGGTCACCGGGGTGCCGGCGACCTCCTGGGCGGGCTCGACCGGCCGCTCGGCCGCCACCGGCGCCTCGTCCGCCTCCGTGGTGGCCGGGACGTCCGCGACCTCCTTGGCGGGCTCCGGGACGTGCCCGTTCTCGGCGCCGTGGTCGTGCTCCTTGACGACCTTCGAGGCGTTCGCCATCGCCGCCACCGCGGACGCGATCGACTCGCGCTGCTCCGGCGACGGGACGGCGTGGACCTCGGCCTTGGCGGCTTCGGCCTGCTCCTTGGCGGCCTCCTCGCCCTTGCCGCGGCCACGCGACCGGCGGGAGCTCTTCTCCCCGCCGCCACCGCCGCCGTTGCCACCGTTCCCGCCGTTGCCGTTGCCACCGTGGGAGTGGCCGGCCCCGCCGCCGGTGCGCTGCACCTCGGTCGAGACGAGCACACCCCGGCCCTTGCAGTGCTCGCACGGCGTGGAGAACGCCTCCAGCAGGCCGGTGCCGATCTTCTTGCGGGTCATCTGGACCAGGCCGAGCGAAGTGACCTCGGCGACCTGGTGGCGCGTGCGGTCGCGGCCGAGGCACTCGGTGAGGCGGCGCAGCACCAGCTCGCGGTTCGACTCGAGCACCATGTCGATGAAGTCGATGACGATGATGCCGCCGATGTCCCGGAGCCGGAGCTGGCGGACGATCTCCTCCGCCGACTCCAGGTTGTTGCGGGTCACCGTCTCCTCGAGGTTTCCACCCGATCCGGTGAACTTGCCGGTGTTGACGTCGATGACCGTCATCGCCTCGGTGCGGTCGATGACCAGGTAACCGCCACTCGGCAGCCAGACCTTGCGGTCGAGCGCCTTGGTGATCTGCTCGTCGATCCGGTGGTCGGCGAACACGTCACCGGTGCCGGTGTAGCGCTTGACCCGCTCGGTCAGCTCCGGCGCGACGTGCCGGACGTAGTCGTTGATGGTCTCCCACGACCGGTTGCCCTGGATCTCCAGCTTGGCGAAGTCCTCCGTGAAGAGGTCACGCACGACCTTGACCAGCAGGTCGGGCTCTTCGTAGAGCATGGTCGGCGCGCCGCCCTTCTTGCCGGAACCGGCGGCGGCCTTCTCCTTGATGACGTCCCACTGCGCCTTCAGGCGGTCGACGTCGCGGCCCAGCTCCTCCTCGCCGATGCCCTCGGAGGCGGTGCGGATGATGACGCCCGCGTCCTCCGGGACGATCCGCTTGAGGATGTCCTTGAGCCGGCGGCGCTCGTTCTCCGGCAGCTTGCGGGAGATGCCGGTGGCGCCGCCCGCGGGCACGTAGACGAGGAAGCGGCCGGGCAGCGAGATCTGCGTGGTCAGCCGGGCGCCCTTGTGCCCGACCGGGTCCTTGGTGACCTGGACCAGCACGGAGTCGCCGGTGGACAGCGCCTGCTCGATCTTGCGGGCCTTGCCCTCCAGGCCGGCGGCGTCCCAGTCGACCTCGCCGGCGTAGAGCACGGCGTTGCGGCCGCGGCCGATGTCGATGAACGCGGCTTCCATGCTCGGCAGCACGTTCTGGACGCGGCCGAGGTAGACGTTGCCGACGATCGAGCCGGAGCCCGACTGCGTCACGAAGTGCTCGACCAGCACGCCGTCTTCGAGCACGCCGATCTGCGTCGAGTCGCCCTTCTCGGCGACGACCATCGTGCGCTCGACGGCCTCGCGGCGGGCGAGGAACTCGGCCTCGGACAGGATCGGGGCGCGGCGGCGGCCCGCCTCGCGGCCGTCGCGGCGGCGCTGGCGCTTGGCCTCCAGGCGGGTCGACCCGCGGACGCTGCGCACCTCGTCGCGCGCCGGGCGCTCGCGCTCGGCCTGCTCGGCCTTGGCCTGGCGGACGTGGGTGACCGTGTTGGGCGGGTCGTCGGTGGTCTCGGCGTCGTCGCCGTCCGAGCCCTTGCGGCGACGGCGGCGGCGACGGCGCTTGCTGCCGCCCTCGCCATCGTCGTCGCTGTCGGACTCCGCGGCCGGACCGGCGGCTTCCTCGGCCTCTTCGGCGTCCGCTTCGGGCTTTTCGTCCGCGTTGCGGTTCCGGCGGCGCGGCTGCTCGTCGGCCTGGTCGTCGTCGTTTTCGGCGCCCTCGTCGCTGCCGTCGGCGCCCTTGCCGCGGCCCCGGCCACGACGGCCGCGGCGACGGCGACGGCGGCTGCCGGCGTCCTCGTCGTCATCGGCGTTCGCGTCGGTGGCGGGGGTGGTGTCTTCGGCCTCTTCCTCGACGGCCTCGGCCTCGTGGCGAGCCTCGCGACGCGGCTCCGGGCGGGGCTCGGGCTCCGCGAACGGGTCGGCCGGCTTGCGCGCGGGCTTGACCGCGCGCTCGGCCGGCTCCGGCGGCAGGAACACCGGCGACGGCGCGGCGAAGACCGGCAGGTGGGCGCGGGTCTTCTGGCGCGGGCGCGGCTTCTCGGCCTCGGCCGCCGGGACCTCGGGGGCCGGCGGGACCGCGGGGGCGGCCTCGCGGGTGCTGCCGGTGGCCTGGTCGGCGGGCTGAGCCTGGCTGGTCGCGGCCTGGGCGGCCTCGCCGCGGCCACGGCTCACGCGGCGGCCTCGGGCGGCGGTGCCCTGGGTGGCGGGCTGGGCCTGGTCGGCGTCGCCCTGGCCCCGGTCGGCGCCGTCGCGGGCGGAGCCCTGGTCGGCGGGCGGGGCCTGGTCGGCGTTGTCCCGGGCGGGTTGCTCTTCGGCGGCCGCGGCTTCCACGGGCGCGGCGGCTGCCTGCTCACCTTCGGCCGAGGTGAAGGCTCCGGCCACCTTGAGCGCGACTTCCCTCGTCACGCTCGACTGCGCGCTGCGCACGCTTTCGCCCAGCTCGGTGAGCTTGACGAGGATGTCCCGGCTGTGCGACTCGAGCAGCTTGGCCAGCGCGTGCACCCGGATGCGGGGCGGCAGGTCGGCCAGTGGCCCGGTCGTGGGTGTGGCGGGATTCCCGCCGGTGTGCTCGGCGGGTGTTTCCGCGTTCGACATGTGTCTCCTCCGCCCCCGGGCGCGTCTGCCGATTCGCACCGGCAGGGACGCGGCCGCGCAGGGGCCCCTTTCTGTTCGTTCCGCCGTGGTGGTCACCAGCGGCGGGAATCCTGGCCCGACGACCGGGTGCCGCACCACCGCTTCCGGTGGGGCGCAACCCGGTCAAAGGTCTGCTCGGCGACGTGCGTGACGCACTCGCGGCCCCCGGGCCGCCCCGCTACGTCGTCCAGCCGCCCGGTTCACGGGCGGCGACGCGTCGCGGGAGTTCATGCGCATCACCGGGCCACAACACCGCAGGCAGCACCTCTCACGTGCGCCCCGCGGCCCAGCGGCCTCCCCGAGTATCCCACACCGGGTGACCACTCCGGTGTACTCGGTACCTCCCGCAGGCGTCCGGGCGCGCCGCGGGGGCCACCGGGCGGGCGAACTTGGCCGCAGCGCTTGTCCGCCGGGCACGGGGTGGCTACCGTGCGGCTCGGGGTGGCCGGATCGATCGCGCACCGGCACCCGCGGTACCTGCATCCGGTGGGAGGTCCGGTGTCCCTGCTGGCGCGGCCGCTGCGGGCGGCCGTGTGCACCGTCCTGGTGCTTTCGGGATGCGTCACCGCCGGTCCGGCGGTGGCCGACGAGCCCGGCTGCGCCCACGGACGGTCCCTGCGCTACGTCGTCGCCTTCGACCGCGGCACCGCGGAGTCCTCGGCCCGCGGGCAGATCACCGGCGCGTGCGGCGCCACCACCGTCTACTACCCGCAGATCGCGGTGGCGATCGCCACCTCCGGCGACCCGGGCTTCGGCGAGCGGATCGGGCTCGACCGGGCGTTCAGCGCCCAGGCCGAGCGGCTGGCCGCGCAGCGCGCCACGGACCCGGTGAAACCCCAGCCGGCGCGGGCGGCGCTCCCCCGGACCGACCCCGCGAAGGTGCCCACGGCGGACCTGAGCGACCGGCAGTGGGACATGCGGATGATCAACGCGGGCCGGGCGCGCGGCTTCTCCGACGGCAGCCGCGACGTCGTCGTCGGCGTGCTCGACTCGGGCGTCGACCCGGACCACCCGGACCTCGCCGACGCGCTCGACCCGGCCGACTCGGCCGGCTGCCTGACCGGCGCCCCCGACCGCTCGCCCGCGGCGTGGGCGCCGACGACGTCGGTGCACGGGACGCACGTGGCGGGCATCATCGCCGCGGCCGATGACGGCAGAGGTGTGACGGGTGTGGCGCCCGGGGTGCGAGTGGCATCGGTGAAGGTGATCGACGACCGCGGGTACGCCGATCCCGAAGCCGCCGTGTGCGGGCTGATGTGGGCAGCCTCACGCCACATGCGCCTGACCAACAGCAGCTTCTTCGTGAACCCGTGGACGCTCTCGTGCATCCGCGGCAACGACCGCGGCGTGGTGCACGAGGCCCTGGCGCGCGCGGTGGAGTACAGCACTTCGGCGGGCACGTTGAACGTCGCTGCGGCGACGAACGAAGCCGTCGACCTCACGCCGTCGGCCCGGTCCGGCTCGCCCGGCGCGGGCAGCGGCTGCGAGGCCCTGCCGGCCGGGCTCCGGGACGTCGTCGCGGTGTCGGCCGTGGGTTCGGACCGGGTGAAGGCGGGCTACAGCTCGTACGGGCTCGGCGTGATCGATGTCACGGCGCCGGGTGGCGAGACGGGCGAGTGCGTCCTTTCGACCGTGCCGGGCGGGTATGCGCCGCTGTGCGGGACGTCGATGGCCGCGCCGCACGTCACCGGGGTGCTGGCGCTGCTGGCGTCGCGCGACCCCGGTGCCCGGCCGCGGCAGCTGCGGCGGACGCTCGACGCGCAGGCGACGCCGATGGCGTGCCCGGCCGACTACGACCTGACCGGAGATGGCACGCAAGACGCGTACTGCGCCGGGTACGAGGGGTTCAACGGGTTCTACGGGCACGGGATGGTGGACGCGCTGGCGGCCGCCGCACCGCGGGGACGGCCGGACCCGGCTCGCTGAGCGCCGCCGGCTTGCGGCCCTCAGGTCAGGAGCAGCTTCGCGATGCGGCGCGTCGACGCCCAGAGGCCTACTCCCCCCAGGACCAGCAGGTACGCCAGGTTGATCAGCATCGAGCCCGACAGCAGGCCCGTCGCCAGGCCGCGCATCAGCTCGATCGCGTGGTAGAGCGGGAGGCAGCGGACCACCCACTGCAGCGGCTCCGGGTACACCGAGAGCGGGAAGAACGTCGTCGCGAACAGGAACATCGGGGTCAGGCCGAGCTGGATGTAGTCGAACTGGGCCGTCGAGCGCAGGAACGTCACCAGTGCCATGCCGATCGCCGAGAACGCCAGGCCGACCAGCAGGGCCGCCGGGATCATCAGCAGGGCCCACCACGACGCGAGCAGGCCCATCGCCGCCGCGATCGCCAGGAAGGCCACCGCGTAGAGGCCGCCGCGGGTGATCGCCCAGCCGATTTCGCCCAGTGCCACGTCCAGGGGGCCGATCGGGGTGGCCAGCAACGCGTCGTACAGCTTCGCGTAGCGCAGCTTGAAGAACAGGTTGTACGTCGATTCGAAGACGGCGCCGTTCATCGCCGACGTCGCCAGCAGCGCCGGGGCGACGAACGCGACGTAGCTCATCGGGTGCCCGTCCGGGCCGGGCACCTCGGTGACCAGCCTGCCGAAGCCGAGCTGGAACGCCAGCAGGTACAGGAACGGCTCGGCCGCGCCGGACAAGAAGATCAACCAGCTGCCGCGGTACACCATGACCGAGCGCTCGACGAGCATGCGCGCGCGGCCGGCGTACAGCCCGGGTGGCAGCACCCGCAGCAGCAGCCCGGCGCGGCGCGGTGGGGCCTGGACGCTCACCATCAGACCACCAGCCTCCGGTAGAAGGCCCGGTGCGCGAGCGCCCACCCGGCCGCGAACAAGGCCGCCAGCACGGCGAAGTGGCCGAGCATCGCCCAGCCGCCGACCCCGCCGATGCTCAGGCCGCGGGCCAGCTGCGTGCCGTGCCACAGCGGGGAAAGCCAAGCCAGCCAGCGGATCGCGGCCGGCAGCTGGGTGATCGGGAAGAACGTGCCGCTGAACAGGGTCATCGGCATCACGACGAAGCGGAAGATCAGGCCGAACCGCTGGCCCTCGTCGAACGTCCGGGCCGCCAGCGCGGCCATCGGCGTGGTGCAGGCGAGCCCGGTGACGGTGCCCGCCAGGACCACCAGCAGCACCCCCGGGCCGGTCCAGGCGCCGAAGAACAGCGCGACGAACGCGTAGATCGCGCCCGCCAGCGTCAGCCGCAGGGCCGACCAGATCAGGTGGCCGCCGAACACCTGGCCCGGGGACACCGGGGTGGCCGTGACGGCCAGGTATTCCTTCTGCCACTTGAACCCCGACAGCACGGGGTAGCTCGATTCGCCGACGGCCTGCTGAGCGGCACCCGCGGCGAGCAGGGCCGGCGCGGTGTACTGGAGGTAGGACAGGCCGCCGGTGACCGTGCCCGGCCGCACCTGCGAGCCGAAGCCGAGGCCCATGGCGGCGAGGAACAGCACCGGTTGCAGTCCGGTGGAGTACAAAGTGGACACCCAGTGGCGGCGGTACCAGGTCCAGCGCCCTTCGACCTGCAGCCAGGCGCCGTGCCACTTGCCGACGACGCGGCCGGTGGATTCGATGGTGGTCACGGGCGCCACCCAGGAGCTGCGGGGCGGGGAGCCGGGTGAACCGCCGAGCGTCGCACACCGGTGCGGCTCGCGGCACGGGTCGGCGCACCGGAGAAGACGAGGCCGGCGGCCGAGCGTCGCACACCGGCACGGCTCACGGCTTGGGCCGAGCGGGCCGGCGAACCAGGAGCGACCGGGACAGGCGCCAGCCGCTCCGAGCGGCGCACACCAGCACGGCTCGCGGCCGGGTGAGTCGGCGAAGGGGTTCCCATCAGTCCACCAGCGTCCGGCCGGTCAGCCTCAGGAACACGTCCTCCAGCGAACTCCGGCGCACCAGGCTCGACAGCGGGCGCACCCCGCGGGCGTGCGCGTGTTCCAGCGCCGCCTCGCCGTCGTCGCTGTACAGCAGCACCCGGTCCGGCAGGATCTCCACGCGCTCCGCCAGCCCGTCGACCTGCTGGGCCGCCGACGCCTGCTCCCCCGACGCGAACCGCAGCTCGACGACCTCGCGCGTCGAGTAGCGCTTGATCAGGTCCGCCGGTGAGCCCTCCGCCGCGATCCGGCCGTGGTCCATCACCACCAGCCTGTCACAGAGCTGCTCGGCTTCGTCCATGTAGTGGGTCGTCACGATCAGCGTCGTGCCTTGCGCCTTGAGGCGGAACAGCCTGTCCCACAGCAGGTGCCTGGCCTGCGGGTCGAGGCCCGTCGTCGGCTCGTCGAGCAGCAGCAGCTCCGGGTCGTTGACCAGCGAGCGCGCGATCGTGAGCCGCCGCTTCATGCCGCCGGAGAGGGGGTCGACCTTGTCGTCGGCGCGGTCCGTCAGTTGCGCGAACTCCAGCAGTTCGTCGGCCTTGCGCCGGGCCGCCGCCCGGGACAGGCCGAAGTAGCGGCCGTAGATCAGCAGGTTCTCCCGGACCGTCAGCTCCACGTCCAGGTTGTCCTGCTGCGGCACCACGCCCAGGCGCGCGCGGATCCGCGGACCGGCCACCTCCGGGTCGGCGCCCAGCACCCGCAGATCGCCGTCGGTGCGCGGGGACACGCACGCGATCATCCGCATGGTCGACGACTTCCCGGCGCCGTTGGGCCCGAGGAAGCCGAACGCCTCCCCGCGCCGCACCTCGACGTCGATCCCGCGCACGGCCTCGAACCCGCCGAAGCGCTTCACGAGCGCTTTGGCCTGCACCAGTGCCGGTTCCCGGTCCTCCGATTCGTCCACCCCCCGACCATACGAGCGGGCACCGACAAAAACCGAACGGATTAGCCGCGCACGGTCACGACCAGGGATTCGGTCACCCCGTTGACCGTCACCGACAGCCGCGCGACGCCCGGCCGCAACGCCGTCAGCACGCCCGAAGCCGGGTCGAACGCGACGACGCCCCAGCTCACCGCCCAGTCCGCGCTCACCGGGTACGACACCGGCACGTCCCGCGTGCCCTGCCGAACCGAAGCGCGCACGACCGCTCGCTCACCGCGTGCCAGCGAGGAGGGCCCGGACAGCGTCAGCGAGTCGACGTTCGGCCGCGTCTCGAAGCGCACCGGCTGGGCGCGGTCGGCCGGGTCGACGCGCAGCAGCGTCCAGCCGACGAACCCGCCGTCGCCCGGTGCCGCCGCGGGTGCCTTGCCCGAGTTGCCGTTGACCAGGTACGGCACGCCGTCCACCCGGGACAGCGAGAACACGCCGGCGTGCGAAGCCACCGAAGCGGCGGGCTTGCCGGACGCCTGCTCGAACCCGGTCAGCCACCGGGTCAGCAGCGTGGCTTCCTTCCGGTCGCCGAGCTGCGAGTTCCCGGTCGGGCTGGGGTCCTCGACCGGGTGGTGCATGGCGACGACGACGCCGCGCACGGACCGGTCCGCGGCCGCCGAATCGAGTGCCGAGCGCAGCATCCTGACCTGGTCGAACCCGCCGGCGCGCAACGAACCCCGCGACGAATCCAGCAGCACCAGCCGGATGCCGTGCACGTCGACGACGCGGTGGGTCTCGCCGAAGACCGCCTGGAAGTTCGCGAGCCCGTTGCCCGCCTCGGCTTCGTGGTTGCCCGGCACGTAGTACCAGGGCACCTTGCCGTCCAGCTCGTCGGTGAGCACCTGGCGGGCCAGCGCGAAGTCGGGCGGTGTGCCCCGGTCCACGAAGTCGCCGTTGATCAGCACCAGGTCCGGCTTCGCGGCGACGGCTTCGCGCAGCGCGCGCCGGGCCTGGGCGACGAGCGGGCCCGCCGGGTCGTCCGCGGTGAACTGGGCGTCGCTGACCACCGCGACGCGCAGGCCGCCGGTCAGCACGCCGTCGGTGACCAGCGCGGGGTCGCGCGGGGCCGGGTCGGCGGGCACCGACGTCGTCGGGGCCACCTCGAAGGTCAGGTCGTCGAACACCAGCCGGCCCTCGTACTGCTGGTCCGGCACGTTTTCGACGGCGTAGAAGCGCGCGAGGCGCTGGCCGGCGGGCAGCCCGGCCGGGACCGCGGCGGTGACGTACCGCCAGCCCGTCCAGTCCACGCTCAGCGAAAGGTCGACGACGGACGCCACGTTCGCCGCGTCGCGCAGCTCGGCCCGCAGCCACGCGCCCTTGCCGTCGCCGTTCACCCACAGCCCGATCTTCTGGGTGCCCGCCGGGACGGCCAAAGCTGCGGACGGCGTCACGTAGGCCGCGCGCGTGGCGTTCGTGCCGGTCAGCCGGTAGTCCAGGGCGAGACCGGCGCCGCCGTCACGCCCGGGCGCCGCCGACAGCGCCGCGCCGACGACCGCCGGGAACACCGTCGCCGTCCAGCCCGCCGGGCCGTCCAGCGGGGCGGCGATCCGGGGCACGGTGCCCACCGAAGCGGCCAGGTGCGTGGTGAAACCCGCGGCCGACGCGGTGATCGAGGTCGCCCCGGACGCGGTCAGCGCGGTCACCGCGTACCCGTCGCCCGAGGGCTCGACCCGCACGACCGAGTGGTCGTAGTCGAGCTTGAGGTCGTCGGGTTCCAGCCAGGTGCTGTAGCCGTCGGCGTCGTAGCCGTAGACCTTGAACGTGCTCCGGGCGCCGGCGCCCGTCAGCGCGACCTGCTCGGTGCTCGTGCCCAGCCGGACCGCCTTGCCCAGCACGGAAAGCGTCGTCTTCCCGGACGCGCGGCCGGACTTCGCGACGATGTCGACCGCGCCCGGGCCGTGGCCGGTGACGACCCCGTGCGTCACGGTCGCCCGCCGCAAGTCCGACGTGCTCCAGCGTGGCTCGGCGGCCACCGCGGCGCCGGTCTCGTCGTGGCCGTCGGCGACCAGGTGCCGGCTCAGGCCGGACAGCACGCGGTCCGCGCCGTCCGCCGTCACGGCGGGAGCGGGCGCGAAGCCGGTGAGCCGGCCGCTGCCCGGCACGGTCGTGAAGCCGATCCCGTTGGGCACCAGGCGTTCGCCGCCGTCGGACGGCGAGTTCCGGACAGTCGGCGCGGCTTCGCCCTCGTTGCGCGCCAGGAGCGTCGACGAGCCGCCGCCGTCGAGGTTGATCGCGTCGTCGGCGCCGAGGCTCTTCATGTGCCGGGCCAGTTCCAGCTCGGTGAGGCCGCGGCTGTCGGCCTGCCGTCCGTCCACAGTGGCCAGCCACAGCCGCCTGCCGTCGGCGGAGAACCCGACCGCGGTCCGCGGGTGCATGGCCACGTCGTCGACCGGCTGCACGACGCCGTCGCGGAGCAGGACTTCGTTGCCGCCCACGGCGACCGCGATCTTCCCGGCGTCCGACCTGGGTGCATACGTGACGCCGACCGGGTCACCCGGCTTGAGCGCGGCGAGCGCGTCCGCCCCGGCTTCGCGGGCCAGCAGCAGCGTCGTGCCCGCCGCGATCGGGCCGCTCGCGGGTTGTTCGCGCACGGCGGTGACGACGCCGTCGCGCAGCTCGACCTCGCGCACGCGCGAGGCCCCGGCCACCGAGGTCGCACGCCCGGAAGCGCCCCACAGCGGCGTGTAGACGCCGATCGCGTCGGTGCCGAGGACCGGGCTGTTGAAGTTCGTGGCCTTCGCCGCGCCACCCGGCAGCGTCACGGTGGCTTCGAGGAAGACCGAAGCCAGCCGCGCCTTGCCTTCGCCGGTGATCGACGCGGTGAGGTTGTGACCGGTGGCGGGCGCGGTCTGCAGCTGCCCGCGGTCGATGCCGACGCCGATCGGCGCGCCGGTGGCGTTGATGTCGAAGAAGTCCCCGTTGACGCCGGCGACCGCGCCCGCGCGCGCGACCTGCTGGGAGAGCGGCGTGCGCGCGGAAACCGTGCCGGGGCTGAGGTACGTGGGCCGCACGACCTTGGTGCCCAGGTCGACGGCGAGGGTGTCGCCGCGGATCCAGCCCGCCGGGTCGAACCGGTCGAACTGGGTGAGGTTCAGCCCGGGCGCGACCTCGGTGGTCGCGCTGCCGGTGACGAGCCCGTCGTCGGGATTCGCGGCGGCGAAGGCGGCCGGGCCCTGGCGGTCCGACGACGCGGCGGGCGCGGCCTCGACCGGTGGCGTGCCGAGCGGCGCCCGGAGCGGGTCGGCGTGGGCGGGAGCGGCGAACGCCGTCGCGACCAGGGCGACGAACGACAGCAAAGTGCTGTGATATCCGAGGCTGCGCCTCGAGCCGGGGGCTTCGCCACCCGGACCCCCCAAAGGAAGGCGTGTCTTCTTCACCAGGAACCCCAGTATCGAGTGAGCGTGAGCCGAACCAGCACAGCGCAGTGGCACGGCCGGGGGAAGGCTTCCCGGTGAACGCCGCCTGAATGGTCTAGAACACCATCAGGGCGTGAGCGGCGCGGCGAGCAGCGCGGCCGCGGCGTCGCCTTCGACGCGCGGGTCCGGGCCGGTGCGCTTCCACAGCCGCAGCAGGAGATCGCGGGCGGGCGCTTCGACGGACGCGCCGTCGGTGGCCGGGCCCAGCGCGGGCGGCTCGCCGGGGTGCACGGTCCAGACGTCACCGGTGTCGGTGGCGCGCAGGGAAACCGGGCCCGGCAGCTCGGGCACGGCGTGCCAGCGCGTCACGCGGGGTAGCATCGCGCCGAGGACTTCGTCGACGCCGTCCGCGGCCACGGCCGGGTCGAGGACGTACGCACTCCCGGCGTCGACCAGGTGGACGGCGGTTTCGTGCACCTGGCGGCGAAACCAGAACGCCTTCGTCTTTTCGGTGCCGCCGAAGTGCCAGCAGCGATCGCCCGGCTCGGCGGCGGAAAGTTCGTCGAGCAGGAGCCGCGCGCTTTCGGCGTACCACGACACGAGATCGGGCCCGGCTTCGAAGTCGTCGGGCTGCGGCTCACCCGTCCGGAGGACCTCGGCGACCCAGCGGTGCACACTCCCGAGGTGCGCGCCGAGGTCGGCGAGGGTCCAGTCGCCGCAATCGGGCACCTTCGCGGCCGGGTCGCCGGTGCGCAGGGCGTCGGCGAACGCGCCCGTCAGCTCCCGCAGCACGGGCAGGTAGTCGCGGGCGGGGAAGGGCATCGTGGTCATCGGCGCTCCGGGAGGGAACCGGGGCCACGCTCGCGCGCGGCCCCGGTGTCGATCACAGGTCGGGGAACCAGAGCTTCAGCTCGCGCTCGGCCGACTCCGGCGAGTCCGAGCCGTGCACCAGGTTGTACTGGGTCTCCAGCGCGAAGTCGCCGCGGATGGTGCCCGGGGTGGCCTTCTCGACCGGGTCGGTGCCGCCGGCCAGCTGGCGGAACGCGGCGATCGCGCGCGGGCCCTCGACGGCGAGCGCGACCAGCGGGCCCGACGTGATGAACTCCAGCAGCTCGCCGAAGAACGAACGCTCCTTGTGCTCAGCGTAGTGCTCCTCGGCCAGCGCCTGCGGCACGGTCCGCAGTTCGACGGCGACGAGGTTGAGGCCCTTGCGCTCGATCCGCGAGATGACCTCGCCGACGAGGCCGCGCGCGACGCCATCGGGCTTGACCAGGACCAGCGTGCGTTCAGTCACGACGGTGTTTCTCCTTGTTGCGGTTGCGTATCGGTGCGCGTGAGCGTAGCCGGACCCGGTGCGCGGTCTCGGTGGAGGTCGCGAATGACGCCGCGCCCCGGAGGTCATGAACGACCCTTTCATCGCGTCCAGCGAGGTGAACGACTCGTTCATGACGTTGCGGGCCGCCGGACCGGCCGAGCCGCGACGCCCGGTCAGCGGCCCTGCGGGTGCAGCGTCTTCGACCACAGCGAAGCCCCCGTGGCGTCGCGGAGGTCCACGGTGAGGTCGCCGCTCGCGCCGTCGACGTTCAGCTCGCCGAAGTGCTGGAAGCCGTCGATCGGGGCGGTGTTCGCGACCGGCGGGGCGTGCACGAAGACCGCTTCCGGGCCGAACGTCGGGTCGAGCTGGTTCGGGCCGAACGCGCCCGCGTTCAGCGGTCCGGACACGAACTCCCAGAAGGGGTCGAAGTCCGGGAAGGCCGCGCGGTCGGGCGAATAGTGGTGCGCCGCGGTGTAGTGGACGTCGGCGGTCAGCCAGACGACGTTGCGGACCCGGCGGCGCTGGATCTCCCGCAGCACCCAGGCCAGCTCGGTCTCGCGGCCGCCCGGCGCGCCCGGCAGGTTGTTCGCCACCGCTTCGATGTCCTTGCCGTCGGGGACGACCAGGCCGAGCGGCATGTCCGCCTGGACGATCTTCCACGTCGCCGTGCTGCGCCCGAGCGCGTCGGCCAGCCAGCGGGCCTGGCGGTCGCCGAGGATGTAACCGGGCTTGGTCTGGTCCGCGGTGTTGGCATTGCGGTAGGTCCGCATGTCCAGCACGAAGATCTCCACGCGCGAGCCGTAGCGGAAGCTGCGGTAGACGCGGCCGTCGACCGCCTGGCGGGCGTCGATCGGGTGCCACTCGTGAAACGCCTGGTACGCCCGCGGCGCGAGGACGTCGGTGCGCTTCTCGGTGTAGGCCGGGTTGTCGAGGACTTCGCCCGGGTACCAGTTGTTGGAGACTTCGTGGTCCACCAAGCGCGTCAACCAACTACACTGGCAACGCGTCTACCAGCGAGGATACCGACTATGAGCGCACCAGCACCCCGGAAGCGGCGGCGGTTCAAGAAGCAACTCAGCGAGCGGCCGGCGGTCGTCCCGTTCGACCCCCAGGGCGACGCAGCGTTGTGCTACGTCCGTCAGTCGCACTTCTCCGACGAGAGCACGTCCAGCGAGTCACAGGTAGGCGACACGCACCGGTGGACGAATGCCTACGGCATTCCGATTGCTGAAACCGTCCAGGACCTTCACGTCTCCGGCGACTTGGAACCCGAGAAGCGAGACGGGTTGAGGCTCTGGCTTTCTGATGCGCCACCGAAGCCGTGGAAGACACTGGTCGTGTCCAAGTTGGATCGCTTGGTGCGCAATGTGATGGACGCGCTGACCTTGCTGGAATGGCTCCGGGCGCGCGGAAAGCGGTTGATCTGCATTGCCGAGGGCATCGATTCCAGCAACTCCATGTCCGAGTTCATGATTACTCTGATTGCAGCGTTCGCCCGCATGGAACGAGAGCGCATGAGGGAGCGCTTCCGTGCAGCCAAGGCCCGACTCAAGGAAGCCGGTCGCTGGGGCGGCGAAGGACATATTTATGGAACCATGCCCGTCGAACTACCCGGCGGTGGCTGGATTCTCGGACTCGATCCCCTTGCGGTCAAAATCCTTCACAAACTATCAAAGATGGCGCGATCAGGAACGCGCCTTATCGACATGGCCCGCTGGCTGAACGAGAATGAAGTCGTAACACCGCGAGACAGGCAATTGCAACTGGGAGCGGAGCGACGGGGCGAAGATCCCGTCACACTCGAACTGCGAAGGTACGAATGGCAGGGCAATACGTTGGGTCGCCTGCTCACAGATCCAGCATTGGTGGAGTTCGGGATCTTCGAACCCGCTGAGCAAGCCGAGATAGTTGCCCGACTGGAAGAAAAGTCCAAGCGAAAGACGCGAGGAAGCAACCGGCCATATGAATTCTCCGGCATCCTCGTATGCCCAGAGTGCTCGGAAAATCTGTGGCATCGACTGACCGTTGTGAAGCGAGGCGGCAAGAACGGAAAACCAGCGGTCGAGTACCAGTACAGGTTCTGGCAATGCCCATCACGCAAGCACGGCCCGGCCATGAACGCGGAAGAAGTAGAGCCGTTGGCCACTCAAGCATTCTACAAGATCTTCGCAATGGTTCCCGTTCGCGAGCGCATCGTTCTGCCACCGACCAACCACGCCAACCAGATAGCGAAGCTGGAGCGGGAGTACGGCAAGCTGATGTCCGGAGTCGCGCGTGCCAATTCAGCAGAGGATCGAAGCCGAATCATGGAAGACGGGGAGAAGGTTCTCTCCGACATCGACACACTACGGGCGCTTCCAGCCGACCCCGGAGGCGTGCAATGGGTTCCCACTGACCGGACCTGGCAGCAAGAGCTAGCAGGGATGTCACCAGAAGACCGCCGTCTCAGGTGGCTGGAACTAGGCTTTTCGTTCGCAGTGCAGAAACGGTCAGACGGCACGTGGCGGGCCGGGTGGCGCCTGCCGGACGGATGGCGAGAAGCCATGCCAGAAGTCGCCGACCGGTACAACCGGTCCGCCATCACAAGCGGAACGCTAGAGATCACAGATCTCCTCAAACCAGGAAACTTGGAATCTTCGTGACGAGATTACAGAAGGCGATCCGAAAATCTGGAAGGAAGATGAACTCAACCTACGTTTGATCAATGGACTTCCGTCGTTAATCTACGCCAACTTCCCCATAGCGCGCGGCTCACCAACCTCGTACAACTCCAATTTAATCAGCGCGCGATGGTCGCCATCACCCGGCGGAACAACCTTACGAACCAAAGTGGCTTTCTGTTCCCATTGCAAAATATGCTGACGGTCAGATGACCGAATTGTTGCCGTTATTGACCGAGTATCACCCACGTTCTGCAAAGGAGACAGCGCCGTAAGCTCAATACGAAGAGGAGCTTCGCCCGCCCACGAGTTTGGCACCTGGCCCGCCATGGACGGCAATTCTCCAGAACCTACCCGACGCCCGTCCGAGTCGTGCACAACCACTCGGACGTCGTCCGCAGCGAATCCCGCAGTATTCCGAATCTCGACTATCTCGGTCGTAGTCGAGTCAGGAGTATTATCCCGGACTGCATGAAGCGCCAGATAAGGGCGCGTTGCGTATGCCAAGGCTTCACGACTCTCCCGGGCGGCTTTACCACTCGCGAGCGCCGACTTCCATGAAGCGACTGCGGATGCCGTCCCAGCAAGTGCACTTACCGTTGCCGCTACCGCCGCTATCGTCGTCACTTCAACCACTAGCCATCTCGATTCTACTTTCATTCAAAACGTTCGCCGCCGCGAGCGTCACGCAAGACAATACCCGAAGCCGCGAGCAGGCAGATGACAGCGCCACAGGTTAGCCCCGGCCACGTCGAGGGAGCCAGCTCAAGAAGGACCTTAGACAATATCAGCTTTGACGAGGCGATAGAGCGGAGCAAGACTTCGCACTACAACTTGACCGATGCCCAGAAGTTCCAGCAAAGCTGGCTCTTTTCCGAGTATCTGTAAGACGTCAGCGTTCTCATGCATTGTGATCTCTTCAGGACTTTTGGGACTACCAGCGTGCACCCCGCCAGCCACATTCGCCCCGTACAGTATTAGATCTTTGACCGTGAAGGAGTTTGGTCGAGTATAGCCAGCGAATCGTCGAAGAAATTCTTCTCTCGATGATGTTTTTGTCCCAACCGGAAAGGGAGTATCAACCCCCTCAAAGGGCGGCTCCGGAAGATCCTGTTCGGTCATACTTGCAGGGTACGATGAACGAAATGTGACCGAAACTCGATACTCCCGATTTATTTGCACGTACAATGGCTGAGCATCGAGAATCAGCTGTCGCAGTAGCGCAGATACCCTGAGAAGCTCATAGTCAGTAACGCGTGACTGCCCCTTTGAGACTAGTCTATCCAACTCTTCAAGCGCTTGAATAAATAGTCTTTTGCGATCCACGCCCTCACCTCTTACCCTAGACACTAGATTACCCTCGCCCGAGGTCAACCGCCGACCTGACGAATCCAGTCTCGAATATTCATTCCAACGCGCTCCACATCCGACTTATCCAAGAAGCCACTATGCATGATTACATTTCTGGAGCGTTCAATATTCGAGAAGATTGCGTTCATCCAGTCTATCCTACGAACGAACGGTTCGAAATCCGACCAATTTTGTTGCATAATCTTGGCAAGGTGATCCATTTCGGTATAAGTTAGAGGATCGTCACCCCTAGTGCCATGCCATTTCACTCGATCCTCGTCATCGCGCCTACTTTCAGCAAATGAGCGGATTTTCTCGGAAACCTGCGTCCGCCACCAATTCTCGCCGTACTCACCCTGCAAAACCTTGGCAACAAAGGTTCGCGCTGCCCGCTCGAAGGCCGTTATCGCAGCATAGACATTCGCCATGCGAAGTCCTGCCGCAAGGTCAGAGCTATCAAGCAAATCGAAGTTAAGAGCAATACGCAGAAGTTCATCATCGCCATGCACCAAAGAATTCTTTCTTCCAGCAGCATCAAGAGCCTGCTCCGCAAGTTGCCCTCGATATATAAACTCGTATATCTCAGGATTCATCGAAGATGCTCCCGCAGACTACGAAAGAGGGCGTCATATACGGCCGGATCCCTCGACTCCGGTAGATGAATATTTATATTGTAAACTAAGCCACTCATCCTCAAAGGGCCACTGCCGCTAACATCATCAACGGGACGCGCATCCGAATTTGCAGGCGAAAGCTTTTTTCCCTCCTCCAGCTGACGACTCACGTCAACCTCATCGGAAAAATCCGCTAACGCAGAGAAGGCCCTGAAGGTGGCGGCCATCTTTCCCAGCACTTCATCACTGTGTTGTCCTTGAGATATTGTTTTCATCTTGCCCTGCACATCAGCCTTCTGCATCTGATGCGCATTTTTGTTTAATTGAAACAGATCCGCATATGCACTTCGAATCGCCTGCGCAAGCACTTTCTTCGCTTCGGACCGATCCAAGAATTCATGATACCGCTGTGTTGGCTGACCCGTATCAGTCAACAATCCCAACGCTTTAAGCATAGTAATTACTAAGCGATCCGCACTACTGGGGAACCCTAGGTCCTCCAGGAACTTTTGCGTGAATCGTTCCGGCGCCTGGGCCTTCTGCAAGGAATCGATGATTGCAGGCAGGTTTTTGACGCTGGTCAGATACGACGTAGGTAAAGACATTTTATCCTTTCATGTGCAACTAGGTGGAAAATATCGGCCATCCGAGCGCTCTCAAGCAACCGCCGCCCTAAGGCGGGGTGACCCGCACATCGCAACGTCTGGACTCTGTGCACTGTCACCTCAATCTCTACTCCGATGCGCGCCGCCAAGAGATGATATGCAAAGTTGCAGATAAATCCGGCGCTAGCAAACAGTCGTCACGCGCCAGAGTGAACGCGCATCCGCCCATATGTTCGATGCGTTGGCGTTGTAGCGAGCGACGGTGTGCAGACGCTTGCACTAGCGTTCTCGTGATGTCCTCAACGACAGGGTGCCCCTCCGCCGCATGGGCCATGGGCGGAGGGGCACTCACAGGAACGGGACACTACCGGCTCACTGCCATCGATACAGCACGTCGCACGCCGCAGTGATCCGGTCTGCCACCTCCTGGATATCCATGCCGTCGACGGTGACCCACAGCGCGCCGTTCGGACCCGCTATTAATGCGACCGACAAGCCGGATCCCGCCACGCCTGGTCTGGTCGTGGCGGCCGGCTCCAGGCCATCTGCGATCCGTTCACGCCTTCCTACGGCGGAACCCTTACCCGCACGCCGGTGCCGATCGTTGTCGGCCCGATCTCCATCGTCCGGCCCGTCGGCGCGATCGCCGTCTGCTGTGCTCGCTTCGCCGTAGGTCGGACGGCTGGCTTTCGCGTTGCGGTGGTGGTCATAGTCGCTGCCCTTCAGTTGCTGCTGTGCGGTCGTTTGCGGTGCGTGGGTGATCTGGTCGGGCAAATGCACCTGTCACCTCCCCTCGTCCGGCAGGCGGGGAGCTGGGGAGAGAGCCGGTCCGGTCCCAGGATCACCCGGGTTTCGACCCGCCCCTGGGTTTGGCCGGCGGCGGCTCCCCGGGCCCCCCGTGCCATGTTTGCGCTGGTCAGCGTGGGGAACCTGCCTTTGGGAGTCGGCGGGGAGAACTCCCCACGTCCCCGGCTCCTCCCCTGCGACCATCCCCGCTTCCCGGCGAGCGAGAGCAGCCGTGACGTCGGTGGCGCGCACAGTCATCACGCCGTGGGACTTGCGGGCGGCTATGCCGTGCTCAGCCAGCAGCGCGGACAGTGCGGCAAAGCTCCACCCGCCGTAGTGCTTTTGGTTGAGCTCCACCAGCCGCGTCAGCACCTGCTGAGTCCGCACCCGGTCATCCCCACCGATCACATCGGCAAGGTCGGACAGCTCGTCCACCTCAACCGGTCCACCCGGCTCGAGTTGCGTCCGTGCGCTGGACTCGACAGCCCGGCCCATCTCGGCGATCAGAGCCACGGCACGGCTAACGACCGGGGTAACGTCGTCGGCTCCGTCTTCGAACGGGACTTAGAACGTGCGGACCAATTCGAACGTCTCGTCCGTGATGCCGACCGCAACGCAGGTCCCCCGGTCGGTATTGATCCGCAGTTCGGTCGCGCGGATACCGGCCGCGTACTTGCCAGAGCCCAACAGGCCGTCATTGGCGACCTGATCGGCCACCGAGAACGCGACACCGCACGAGACGTTGCGAGTGACCTCCCGGGGAATACTGTCTTTCATCGGAGACTGGGTGGCTAGCAGCAACACAATCCCGTACTTGCGCCCCCGCTTGATCAGCCGCACAGCCAGTTCGGCGGCCTTCTTCCCGTACTTGGGGTGCTGGAACAGCTCGTGGCACTCGTCGATACCGCACACCAAAGGGTGCAGGCCGAGCCCAGCCTTATCGGCGAGCTTGCGCGAGACCTTCGGCGGGCGGCCCGGCTGCTCTCCGAGGATCTTGCCGCGTCGCTCCATTTCGGTCAGCAAGTCCGCCAGCGCCTGAGTTGCCGCCTCAGCCACGCTGTCATCCATCCCCATCCCGTAACGGGACAGGCGAGGCCGGAACGGCTCGAAGTCGGGAGACTCGCCCATGACAAACATCCACAGTTCCGCTGTGGGGTCGAGGGCCGCGCCGAGCATCAGCGTCCGCAACGCCGCCGACTTACCTTGCCCCGGACGACCGCCGATCAGCCAGTTGACCCCGATCAACGGCGCGTTGATGACCACCCCGCGTTGGGAGAGTCCGAACGGGACACCGTCGAACACGTCGACTTGTCCATCATGGACCATCGGCCATTGGCCGGCCCCACCCCGCAAGACGCCCTTGTCGGCGATCCACAGGTCAAGTACGCCATCCTCATCTCCCTTGGTAGGCCAGGTTTCCAGTGAGGCACGACCAAGGTTCGCGGCCAGCTTCGATCGGCGTGCGGCGACCATGTCGGCGGTCACCCCGAGTGGCAACCGGAGCTGAGCGAACGTGCCGTCACCGTCCTTGCGCGCGGCCACCGTGTAGACCAGTTCCCCGCCGTCACGGTAGAACCGGTCAAGCGGCGCGATGCCCAGATGCGCCAGCGCCTTGGAAATCATCCGTTCATCAATCCAGGAGTCGGCATCCTCACGGTCCGGACGGACCAGCCACCCGGCACCGGGCGCGCGGTCGCGTCCTTCGAACGCCGCTGCCACCGCCCACACCACCGGAGCCACGATCAGCAGCAGCGGCACCGCGACCGTGAGCGCCGACCACACGCCGTCCACTCCCGCGTAGACGTCCGCCAGCCACGGCCACATATCCGCCCGGTCCATCACCGAATTCACCAGCCACAGCACCCCGGCGACGGGTCCCGCGAACCGCAACGTGATCACCACCCGGCGCAGCACGATGCCGAGCCGTGCCCATCGCGCGGTGGCATCGGACCGGATCAGCTCCTGCGCAGCGCGGCGCGCTTCGGCGTCCCCGGACAGCCGCGCCCGGCGCGCGTCGGCGCGAAGATCGGCGTAGGTGGCCCAGTTCCAGAACTTGACCAGCCACCGCCAGTTCCCGCGCAGAACGAACCACACCAGCCTCAGCAGATCCAGCGGAGCTTTCCGCGCTCGGTAGGCGACCACCGACCGCGCCCGCACCACCGGCCCGGACCGCCACATCCGCCCCGCCCACGCAGTGCATCGCTGCCAGGGGCTCCCCGGTCGCTGGGGCTTCCGGGGACGGGGCTGGGGCAACGTGTCGTCGATCAATTCGCCGTCGAGTACCGGGCCGACGTGTTCGACGTCCCGGCCGCCGCTGCGAGCCAGCGCGGCGTGTTCGTGGTCCTCCCGGTTCGGTTCAGTCGCCACCGCGCACCCCCTTGCCGATCTCCACGCGGAGCGCGGCAGCGAGCCGGGAAGACAGCCCACGTGAACACCCCGTGGCCTCCCGGACCCACGCCGGGGTGATCTCCACACCAGACGTCCAGGCTTCCCGGGCATCGGCGAGGTAGTCGGCGAACAGCTTCCGCCGAGCGGGGCTCTCCCGAGGCGGTTCCGGTGTCACGGGTTCCGGTGTCACCGGTTCAGAAGCTGACACGGTCCGCTCACCGGCCGGGTTGGTTGGTTCGTGAACAGGCGTGTTCGGTTCGTGGACCAGCGCAGCCGGTTCCTCGAATCGGACCGGTTCACGAGCGTCCCCGTGAACGGTGGCGTTCATGAACGCCACGGCCACCGCGTCGGTGAGTTTGTCCCGCAGATCCGTCACCGCCTCAGCCGCCACGAACACGACCAGCGGCGGAACCGAATGCAGGACCACCCCGGCCGGCGACCCGGCCGCCCACGACGACCAGGTGTTCATGATGTAGGTGGCGGCCAGCGTGAGCCACTTCGCCGTCCGCACCCAAGCTCCCGTGTGGACCTGGTACCGCGCGGTCACCTGCTCGGCCCGCAAGATCGCCAGCAAGACCAGGCACACGGTCGGATCGAGCAGCCACGCCGTCAGCCACGGCAGCGACCCCACGGCGGAACCTGCGGCCGCGAACCACTGCACATTGGCGGCAGTGAAGGCCAACCCGAGCACGATCCCGGACCAGCACAGCCGGTCGACCTGAGCCCGCACCCGCTCGACCCGTAGCGCCACCACATCGGGGTGGGTCTGCCAGCGCCGGACGTCGGCCGCTTCGGCGGCATCCTCGGCCAGCCGCCGCGCCCGTCCCTGAACCGCCGTCTCGCTCTGGTTGGTGGTCATCGGCGACCACCACCCCGGCGGTGCATCGTGGTGTCCATGGACGTGACCGTCAGGGCGCGCGTCAGGACATGGGCCGCGATCAGGTCCGGCACCCCGAGGACCACTAGCACCAGGGTCGGGTTGTGCACGTGAGTGATCACCAGCCACTGAACGTCCGTGAACGCCGCGCCCGTGAACAGCACGCGTCCGGCCAGTGACGCCACTCGGGAACTTGCCCGCGCCGCGTCGGCGGCCCGGCGAGCCTTACGGGCGCTCCACCGCCAGACCATGAACAGCGCCAGCAGCACCCCGACTCCGGCGAGGATCTGTGTTGGCGTGAGATTGACCGTCATCGCGCCTCACCACCCCGGCGACGCAGCCACACCGGATACAGGGCCCGCCGGTCGGTGTCCGGCAGCGCACCCCACACCCCAACCGTGTCCGGCCCGGCCGTCCGCAAGTCCAGCTCCCGACATTCGTCGATCACCGGACACCCGGCGCACATCCCGGCAGCCAAGTCCCGGTCCGGCGAGCTGTTGCCAGACAGCTTGGGCATGTCGGCCCGGTCGAACGCCCAGAAGCACAGACCGTCCCTGGTCACCACTTCGTTCAGCACGTCGTCCGGCACGTCGGCATACCGGTCGAGCTGGGCGGCCATCTCCTCGTAGTCGTTATCGGTCATCGCGCACCGCCACTCAGCACGCGCCGCAGCTCCGTCGCCGGAACTACCAGATGGGAGCGCCGACGCACCGCACGTAGCACGCCACTACGGATTGCGGAGCTCACGCAGGACTCGGTGACACCGAGACTCCATGCGGCCTGACGGATGGAAAGAAACGCCGAAGAAGCGGCGTCATGTTTTATGGTTTTCATCAGTTTTTGACCCTTACTATTGGCTTCAGCCCTGCGGTTGCGGGGCCGTGCCATCAAGTAAGCCGTCAACGCGAGATAGCGACTATGCCAGCACCTGAATAAAGGATTCTATGATGGAATATGCGCAGGTCAGCGCCATGTTCAGATCTCGCAATATTCCAGAAAAGAATATTGAGCGTCGAGAATATTCCCTATGAGAATATTGTGTTACTGGGCGCGTTTGACGTCGGCGAACATCTCTCGGAAGTCCGCGCCTGCGTTGGCGCCGTAGGTGTCCAGCTCGTGCTCTAGCTCGGCAGACACCATGAGCAGGGTCGGACGGCTCTGGCGGCCGTTCTGAAGCGCCTGGATGCCCAACGCGGCGGCCTCGTCGACGTCACCGCGCCTGGCGGCGATCACGGCGAGCGTGAGCTGAGCTTCCGCTATGCGCATGGGTGCCATCGGAACGCCTTCGGGGTTGACGCTCCGGCGCATGACTTCCTCAGCGTTGCGCTGGGCAAGTTGGTCTTCGCCGACCAGTCGGTAGGTGTCCATCGCGTAGAAGTCCCACTTGTCCGGGTCGACCACAAAGTGATTGTCCGGCTTGTCCGGGAACGGCAGACGTCCCAGCAGCTCGCTGCCAGCGTCGAGGGCCTTGTGAACTTCCTCGACCTTTCCCATGCGGGCGTAGGCTTTGGCTTGCTGACCGTAAAGCTGGACCGCAACGGAACGCGAGGGCGCAGCCAGAGCTCCGGACTCGGCTGCTGGGATCACGGCGCGGTAGTTTCCGGCCGTCAGGTGGAACCATGCCAGCATTTCATGCGCCCAGCCGACAATGCCGGGATCTCCGGCTTCCTTCCCGAGTTCCATTGCCATTCGTCGGGTGGCCTCGGCTGCGCGCGCGTCGCCCACGTCGTACTCAAGGCATCCCACCAGCAGGGCCAACATCCCGGCCTTGGTGAGCACCTCGCGGTGCTGACCAAGGGTCAGGCGGTTTTCGAGCAGTTCGGTCATCTTGCCGAGCCACTCCTTACCCGTCGTCATGAGCTGACGGGCATCCGCGTGCGGGTAGTCGCAGCACAGTTGCTCAACGGTGATGTTCAGGGCGTCGATTGTGGACGAATCGATTGCCGACGCACGAACCCGCCGAAGTAGTTCGAGCGTGTCCATGCCCGTATTCACGACTAGGAGTTCATCGCGCGCCTCAGGAGTGATCAAGCCGCTTGCCCGCGAGTCGCCGGAGTTCAGGCGTTGCCCCACAGAGAGGTGCTGAAACCTCAAACGGCTTTGACCGGGGAAGTCGAACCAGAGTAGATGCTGAGGCAGGTGAAGAATTTTGGCGTAATTCCGAAGCGTCTCAAGGTTCTGCTCAGGCTTGCCGTTCTCCAGCTTGCTGACCTGAGCTTGAGTGAGCCCGAGCCACCGCCCCAACAGCTCCTGATTCAACGCCTTGCCGAAGAGCTGAAGGTGACGCGGGTGGTTCCGATACGCCTTGAACACCTTGCCGATGTGCTGGCTTTCGAAGGCCGCACGGAACTCGTCCGTCTCGAAGAACTCGTTCCTCAATTGGGCGGGAGGCGTCCGGAGCTGGTCACGCTGTTCCCGGTGGCACTTGCTGCACAGGCGTGCCGTGTTGTCTGCGGCAAGTGCCGACCCGCACCCCTGGCAGCGACGGCCGCCGGAAGTGCCGGCCGCGCGATGCTGCGGACCACCGGGTGCACTCATCGGATCCCCTCGCCTTGCTGGTGCCTGCCTCCCTCTGACCAGCGTACATAGGGCGACATGGTCTCACCAGCGAGTGAGCCGGACCTCAGCGTAATCGCACCTCCACCTGGCGTTATGCCGCTCTCGGCATGTCACATGCCGAGAGCGATATAGACGGGCCTGTCGCACAGCGTGACGGTTGGGCCAAGTCTGAGCGCGCACCCGCGCGCCCGGCCCGAACCACTCCCGACCGAACGGCGACGTGAACACATGCTCCTAACAGCTTCGCTTACCACTGGCGTGGCCCGCGTCACGAGCGGAATGCTGGAATCGACTCGACTTGTCGACGAGATTTTAAGAACGGATCATGTCGACTGGGAGACCACGCTCATAGTTGGGGACGTCGAATTTCATCGCAGCAAAGAGGGCCCCTTTCCCGATCATCAGCTTCGGATCAGCGTCCGGCCGTCGTCCGGTTTTGCCGCGATGAATTACATGGATAACCATGATCGAGAAATGCCGATTGCGAACTCTTTCAACCCGAAACGTCCCCTTCCCGAAGTCAATCTGATATTCAACGGCACAACGGGCGCGGTGTTCCCGCGCACGGCGGCGATTCCGATCCCGAATGCGCGCGCCGCATTGATTGAGTGGCTGAACACCCGAAAGCGACCAACCTGCATCGAGTGGCGCCCCTATGACTCATACTAACGACCTCGGCCAGCGCCTATACGTGACGTGGAGTCGATGCCTTGTCGACAGTCACGATCACGCGATCACAGATGAGGAGTTTGCGCGCGGAGTACAGCGCCAAGAGGGATGGTTTGTCGCCCTATGCGGACATGAATTGTTGATCGCTTCAAGCCTCATACCACCAGCTCCAGCCTGCCCGCGTTGCCGCGCCTATCTCACTGCACGCACGATCCCCAGAAATGTGACTGAGGAGCCCAGAAAACCGATCCACCACAGGAAAGGGCTTCGCAAAAGGCTTTTCCGGCACCACCGATGGTCATCCGCCGCCGCGTGCCCTCCACGTGACGGCGGATCTGAAAGTCCGGCGGGGACGGTCTGCCCCTCGACCGCAGCCGTCCCCGCCGGACGCGATGATCACGGAGCCGAGCGATGATACGATTTTTCCTAGCGCGTCCACTGTCGGGTGTCGTGGGCGAGACTCGGCGCCTAGTCCACGTATTCGAACTGCCGGAGCAGGGCCTTCCTCCTGATCACCTGGTCGCACTGTGCACGGCGTCTTTCAGTCCCGGCCAATTGGAATTGATCGACCACCCGAAGGGCTTGCCCTGCGAGTCGTGCTTACGGCGGACGCCCAACCCTACACCCGAGCTGCCAAGCGAAACACGCCTTGCGCTCCCAGCCAGCTCGGGCGGCGAGTGAGGTGGAAGAGACCGAACGAAAGTCGCCACTCGATGACGCATTCCTGAGAATTTCACAAGAACGCAAGCCCGGCGAACCGATGACGGAAGTGGACTTTGCGGCCGCCCAGCTCATAGTGAACGCCTTTTGGCCACGATTTCGACCTTCACGGCCACTGCCTGAGCGGTGGCAGTAATGGGAGCAACTTTGACTGGATTGAATTCAGGACAGAACTTCACAAAGCCTGGCTGGCCAGGCGTATTCGCACTTGGCATCGCGCTTCGCCGCACACGGATGGCGAGGAGAATTTCATTGCGAGTCCTCGCCTACAGAGCAGGGATTCACCCTGGCGTACTGTCCGCATAGGAACTCGGGGTGCGCGCCCCTAAGCTTGAAGACGTCGCACGCCTGCTCGGCTGCCTTCAGGTCAAGAAGGCGGAATACGACGAGATAATTGCGATTTTTCGCCAGACTGACGGACCAACACTCATCGAACCCGTCTCGGACATTGCCAGTCCGTTGCTTTGGCACTATGAGATGACCGCGACGAGAATTTCGAATGGTCACCCACCCTCATCGCGAATCGGCTCCAAACTGCCGGTTACACTCAGGCAATCTTGGAAAACGGCATCCTTGGCGAAGATGAGGTGAGTCGTCACTCCCTCGCCTGTGCGGCGCGGCCGAACATTGTCGACGGTAATGTCCCGGGAGTTTTTACCTTCTTCCTGAGCGAATCCGCCTTGCGAAGTGCTGCCAGTTCGCCACATGTAATGCTCGACCAATTGCATTACCTACAAAAAGTCGACAAACTCCATCATATAAAGGTACGCGTTGTTCGCGGCGACGCCTCTGCCAACGTCGTACCGCCGTTCTCGGTTTACGAGTCGGCCAGGACAGGCGTGACGACGATTGTTCACCAGAACCTTCATGGGGTCGTTTACGACGCGGAGACACAGAATGCCCGGCGTTACCTGGCGACAACAGAAGCGATACGAGCAAAAGCGGCCAGCGATTCCGATTCCATGCTGATGATTGCCGCTGCCATTGACCAATTGCCGCTCCGCTAGCCAACAGTCGAGTACACCCGCGCGACGCCGCTGCACCTGCGGCGACCAAGCGGAACCCTTGTACAGTCGAGCCGCCCGGCCACTGCTTTGACGGTTGCCGGGCGGCTCTCGTGTATGCGCCTGCCCGCCCGGTGACGCCTGGACAGATGCCCCGACGTTCTCGCAGGTAGAGCGTGTTATCTTGTGTTTGTTGATGTGCGCGATACCCTCCGAGATCCTTAAAATTGACATTGCGTCGCTCACGTGATGCACCTAAAGTGCAACACGGCACACGAAGCGCGCTTCGATTATGAAGGTGTAGGTATGGGCAACAAAGCTAAGCGACACGGTCACAATAGCCAAAGAGTTGGCTATTGTAATATTTGCAACGAGCATGGGCCCCTTACATGGGACCATGTACCACCCAAAGGCAGCACTCGCATCACCGCCGTTGAGATTAGAAATTTCGCCCAACAGATGGATTATCTTAAATCAAGAGGCAGCTCAGTTGATTTTTTTGGCTCCAAGGAGAATTCGCATCCAAAATACCCCCGAAGATCTCCAAATGGAGTTAAGTTCCAAACGATATGTGCAGATTGCAACAATGAGCGCCTAGGAGCGCGCTACGACCTTGAATTGAACAGAGTCTCACGACAAGTGAACCAGCTTGCGAGGGCTCACTTCGGTCTCGGTCTACACGTGCCGGGCAAACTGCGGATCACCGTCCGAACTCATTTCCTGATGCGAAGCCTCATCGGCCACTTGCTTGCGTCAGACGACTCGCGCGATCGCAGCAAGCCCGTGCCACAGCACGGCGGCTGGTACGATGATCTTCGAAATTACTTTCTCGACGAGAGTCGACCACTTCCCGAATCGTTAAGACTATACTATTGGCCATATCCGAGCGAAGATATGGTCATAATCAGCGGAGTTGCTTCGGTAGAGACCGAAAGGGACGGAGCTGTCCTCGGTGACCTTATCAAGTTTTTCCCAATGGCCTACTTCATAACTAATTCAGAGATTAGCTCCAATCTAGGAAACCAACTGCCATCGATATACGGAGATGGATGCTGCGATCTTGATTGCGAGGGCACTCTTCACATCAACTTTGCACACCACCCGCCGTTGAACTGGCCAGAGATGCCCGATACGAGTCATTTGACAATAATGCCCCTCAGTTCGTCGAACTTTTCGCGCAAACGACAGCCGAGGAGATTCTAGTCAAACTTTCGTTGGGTACTCTAACCAATGCGCCTGGTGCTCAGTGCAGACAACCGGGCACTCTCAAGTGAAAGGAAACCCATGACGGATAGCTTGCCCAATGACCTACGGTTGCCAAAGGCGGGCCCCGCGCGTGCCAGCCGATAGCGGCGCGGACCCGCAGGGCAGCCTTACACAGGGAAAAGAAACTCTGAACACACTCACTGGCGGAACATGAAACGCGCTGCGCAGTGATCTATTTCTCGGAAAACAGCGCGGCAACGGCCTCGTGCGAGGCTCCAATCACCGTGCGTGACATGGCGGGCGTCCATAGCTCTTGGCCGGTCCCGTGGACTGTGTTGTTTCGCAGCTTTCGACCTGCGTCGAGACGCTCGTTCTCCCATCCCGCGTTTGGGAGAAGGTTCTGCTTTTCTGCTGTCTTCACGAGTTCAGCAAAGGACTTCTTCTCGTCTGCACCGAGCTTCGCGCGTAAGGCTACTTCTACTGCGAAGATAGACCACGTGCCGCCGACGGCAAATAAGGCATACGCGTAGTAGCCCTGGACGAAGAGGTCACGGCTTGCTGCGAGCAGTTCGGCAGCACCTTGGGGGGTTGAGTCAGTGGTAGGCCACGCGGAGGCCTGTCGACGCAGCTCGTGGAACCCAGCGTGCGCGGGCCCGTTCAAACCTGCGAAGTTGATCATTCGCGGATCAGGTTTGGGGGGCGCACCATCGCCGAGGTCTGCTCCGTCCGGGGTCCAAAGGCTCATGTCGAGATGGTAGATACGGCCTCGAAGCGAGTTAGGTTCGCGGCACTCAAAAGAGTTCGCGCAGGTAGAGCCCCTGTTAGACTGTTGTTGGTTGACATACTTGGCGGTCGTCCCACTGGACGTAGGCGGGCACCTGCGCGGCGAAGCGGCGGAAGTTCTCGTCGAGCCGGTTGTACGCGTGCTGGCCGCGGAACTCGTCGAGCGTCTCGGCGACCTTCGACTTCTCCGCCGTGACGACGTTGCGCCACGTCCGGCCGCCGGGCAGGGCCACGGTTTCGGTCAGCGGGCCGTCCGCGTACACCGTGTCGCCGCTGTGCAGGAAGAGGTCCGGGTTCCGCGCGGCCATCGCCGAGAAGATCGTCATCCCGCCCAGGTCCGGGTTGATGCCCCAGTTCTGGCCGACGACGTCGCCGGACCAGACGATGCGGGTGTCGCGGCGGCCCACCGGCGCCGTGGCGAACCGGCCGGTCAGCGGCTCGCTCGTGGCGCGCCCGTCGAGGGACTCCGCCGTCACGCGGTAGTGGTACTCCGTGCCGGGCCGCAGGGCGGCGACGCGGACCTGCCCGGTGCCCCCGGTGGCCGGGCCGGCGAGGGGGCCGGGCACCCGCCGGGCGTGCCGGAAGGACGGGTCGCGCGCGATCTCGACGGCGAGCCGCGACGGGCGGTCCGCGCGCGACCAGACGATCGCCGAGCCGGGGGTGACGTCGCCGGAGGAGACGCCGTGGGTCAGCACGGGCCGGTCGCGGCGGACGAGCGGGACCGCGGCGAAGGCCGTCGACGGCAGCACGAGCGTGGCGGCGGCGCCGGTGAGACCGGCCTTGAGCAGGGTGCGGCGGGAGTGGTGGGTCGGTTCGGTCATGCGCGGTTTCTATCCCGCCCCGGCCAACGCGGGTTTGCGCGCGGGTGAACGGATATCAGGGGTTTCCCCCATCCCCGGCGGTGCTCGCCGTCGGTAGCGTGGCGATCACGACAAGGGGGTCAGATGAGACCATTCAGGAAAACCCTGGCGGTTCTGACAGCGGCACTCACCATCACCACACTGGGGACCGGCATCGCGGAAGCGGGCCAGGAAAGCGGCGGCAAGGCCGTCCTCCGCTACACCGAACACGGCATCCCGCACATCGTCGCGAAGGACTTCGCCGGCCTGGGCTACGGGTACGGCTTCGCGGCGGCGACCGACAACGTCTGCGAGCTCGCGAACATCTACCTGACGGTGAGCGCGCAGCGGTCGAAGTACCTGGGCCCGGGCGGCGACGGCTACCCGTCGTTGTCCGAGGCGGCGAACAACCTGCACAGCGACCTGTTCTTCCAGCGGATCAACGACTCGGGGATCGTCGACAGGCTGGCCGCGCAGCCCGCGCCGCAGGGGCCGCGGCCCGAGGTCCGGCAGATCGTTTCCGGCTATGTGAAGGGCTTCAACGCCTTCCTGGCGCGCACCGGCAAATCCGGGATCTCGGACCCGGCGTGCCGCGGCGCGGACTGGGTCCGGCCCATCACCGAGCAGGACTTCTACCGGCACTTCTACGCCATCGCGATCACCGGCGGGCAGGGCGTGGTCACCGAAAGCCTGTTCACCGCACCGCCGTCCGGCACCACACCGGCGCCGGCCCCTGGCACCGCCGGGCAGCTCTCCGACCAGGTGCGGAAGGCGCTCGGCGGGAGCGGGCTGGGCAGCAACGGCCTCGCGATCGGCGCGGACTCGACCGCGTCGGGCCGGGGCAGCGTGCTGCTCGGCAACCCGCACTACCCGTGGCAGGCCGGGCGGCGGTTCTGGCAGAGCCAGCTGACCATCCCGGGCCGGTTCGACGTCGCCGGCGCGAGCCTGCTCGGCATGCCGTTCGTCCAGATCGGGCACACCGCGGACGCGGCCTGGACGCACACGGTGTCGACGCCGGTGACGTTCGGTCTCTTCGAGGTGCCGCTGCAGGCGGGCGACCCGACGACGTACCTCGTCGACGGCAAGCCGGAGAAGATGACGTCGGCCGACGTCACGGTCCAGGTGCGCCAGGCCGACGGCTCGGTGAAGCCGGTCCGGCAGACGTTCTGGTCGACGCGCTACGGGCCGGTGATGGCCGACTTCCAGGGCATCCCGCTGCCGTGGACGGCGAAGTCGGCGTACGCGGTGCGCGACGCCAACGCGACGAACCTGCGCGGGCTGAACACGTGGTTCGAGCTCGACCAGTCCCGCAGCACGGCCGACGTCGTCCGCGCGCTGAGCCGCACCCAGGGCGTCCCGTGGGTCAACACCATCGCCACCGACCGGGCCGGCAACGCGCTCTACGCCGACATCCAGGTGGTCCCGCACGTCACCGACGAGCAGGCGAAGGCGTGCGGCACCCCGTTGGGGCAGGGGACGTTCGAGCAGGTCGGACTGGCCATTTTGGACGGTTCGAAGTCGTCGTGCCAATGGGGTTCCGACCCCGGCGCGCTCGAACCGGGCATCTTCGCGCCGTCGCGGCTGCCGCGGCAGCAGAGCCGTGACTACGAGCTGAACGCCAACGACAGCGCCTGGCTCGCGAACGCGAAAGCGCCGATCACGGGGTACCCGCACATCGTCGGAGACATCGGCACCGAGCGCTCGCCGCGCACGCGGGAAGCGTTGCTCACGGCCGAAAAGGGCGGCTTCACGACCGACTCGACGAAGAAGATGCTCTTCGCCGACCACAGCCTGTTCGCCGACCTGACGGCGGCGGACCTGGTGAAGCTGTGCGCGTCCTTCCCGGGCGGGCAGGCGCCGTCGTCGTCCGGTCCGGTGCCGGTCGGTCCGGCGTGCACCGCGCTGGCGAACTGGGACCACACGTTCACCCTGGACACCCGCGGCTCGCTGCTGTTCCAGCGGTTCGCCGCCCGGCTCGGCGGCGTGGACCGGTTCTCGGTGCCGTTCGACCCGAAGGCACCGCTGACCACGCCGAACACACTCAACACGGCGAACGCCGCTGTGCAGAAGGCGTTCGGCGACGCGCTGGTGGACCTGCGCAAGGCCGGTCTCCCGCCGGACGCGAAGCTGCGGGACGGCCAGGCCGTCACCCGCAACGGCGAGCGCATCCCGATCCACGGCGGGCAAGGCTTCCTCGGCGTGCTGAACGTGATGACGCCGGTGTGGGACCCGGCGCGCGGCAACGTCGAGGTGGCGCACGGCTCGAGCTACATCCAGGTGGTCGGGTTCGGCGGGCACGCGTGCCCGGACTCGTCGACGCTGCTGACGTACTCGCAGTCGGCGAACCCGAAGTCGCCGTACTTCAGCGACCAGACGAAGCTCTACAGCCGCGGCGAGTGGGTGAAGGGACGCTTCTGCGAAGCCGACATCCTGCGCTCCCCCGCGCTGCGGATCGTCGTGCTGCGCTGAGCTGCCGGCGGAGGCGGGCGCTCAGCCGTCCGCCTCCGCCGCCAACGCGCGCAGATCGGCGAAGGCCTCGTCGAGGTGCTCGTCGAGACCGCGCGCGGATTCCCCGATCCACGCTGCGGCCGCGTGGTGGAAGGTGATCCAGCCGATGTACGCGGCGAGCGCGGCCGGCCGGTCGGCGACTCCCCGGGCCCGCAGCGCCGCCGCCAGTGCGTCGCTCATCGCCGCGGCCTTGGCCAGGTCGCGCTCCCGCAACGCCGGGGTCGCCGCGATGACCGCGAGCCGCGGTTCGGCGAACGGCCGGTTGCTCTCCAGGATCCGCCCGGACTTCCGGAAGGCGCGGATCAGGACTTCGAGGGGCGGCAGCCCGTCGGGCGCCTCGGCGACCGACGCGACGAGTTCGGCCCGCAGCGTGGCTTCGCCGTCGAAGAGCACTTCGCGCTTGTCCGGGAAGTGCCGGAAGAACGTGCGCTCGGTGACGCCGGCCCGGGCCGCGATCTCGGCCGTCGTGGTCTGGTCGAACCCGCGTTCCCGGTACAGCTCCAGCGCCGCCTGCTGAAGGCGGCGGCGCGCTTCTTCTCCGCTGCGTGGCACGACGTCAGCCTACCGGTAGCGACAGCGACTGACACTACGCGGTACAGTTCGTAGTGTCAGTCACTGTCGCTACCCCGGGAGTTGTCCCCATGCACGTCTTCGTCACCGGCGGTTCCGGCCTCACCGGACCCGCCGTCGTCACCGAGCTGATCGCCGCCGGCCACACCGTCACCGGCCTCGCGCGCTCGGACGCTGCCGCCGCCCGGCTCGAGTCGCTGGGCGCCACCCCGCACCAGGGCTCGCTGGAGGACCTCGACAGCCTGCGCGCCGGCGCCGAAGCCGCCGACGCCGTGCTGCACATGGCCTTCGGCGGCGACTTCAGCGATCTGGCCGACATGACCCGCCGCGACCGGACCGCGATCGAGGCGCTCGGTGCGGTCCTGGTGGGTTCGGGCAAGCCGTTCGTGAGCACGTCCGGCACGCTGGTCATGCCCGCCGGGCGGGAGAGCACCGAGCGGGACGAGCCCGACGCGGCCGGGCTCGCCGCCTTCCGGATCGCGGGCGAGCGGGCCTGCCTGGACTTCGCCGCGCAGGGCGTGCGGGCGAGCGTGGTCCGGCTCGCGCCGACCGTCCACGGTCCCGGTGACCACGGGTTCATCGCCTGGCTCGTGGACACCGCGCGCAAGAGCGGGCAGTCGGCCTACGTCGGCGACGGCACCAACCGGTGGCCCGCGGTGCACCGGCTCGACGCGGCGGTCGTCTTCCGGCTGGCCCTGGAAGGCGCTCCGGCGGGCAGCGTGCTGCACGCGACCGCCGAGAACGTGCCGTTCCGGAGCATCGCGGAGACGGTCGGGCGCGGGCTGGACGTGCCCGTGGTCTCGCTGAGCCCGGACGAGGCCGCCGGGCACTTCGTCAGCCCGTTCATCGCCCGGGCCTACGGGCTCGACGCGCCCGTCTCCAGCACGCTCACGCGGGAGCTGCTCGGCTGGTCACCCCGCCACGCGTCGCTGCTCGACGACGTCGCGAACGGCGACTACCTGTAGGCGATCAGGCCTGGGGCTGCTGCTGGCTCGCCAGGGTGCCGGCCGCCATCCGGCGGGCGACGTCCTTGCGCAGCCACAGCAGCCACAGCCAGATCGCCAGGAAGATCACGCCGAGCACGGTGATCGCGGGCAGCCAGAACACCAGCGCGATCAGCACCACCTGCAGCGCGAGGATCAGCGGCACCGCCCACGGGCGCTTGACGAACCCGCAGGTCACGACCAGCAGCACGGCCACCGCGATGACCGTCCAGCCGACGCCGGTGCTGATCCCGCCGCCGAGCTTGTTCACCACCGGGAGCGCGAGGGCGACCGTGATGCCCTCCATGATCAGGGTCCCCGACATCACGCCGCGGAAGCCCTTCATCGGGTCCTTCGGCTTGGGGGCTTCGGTCGGCTCGCTCACGCCGGCTCCTTCCCGAACAGGGTGCGCGTTTCGCCGGCGGTGACCACCGAGCCGGTGACCAGCACGCCGCCGCCCGCGAGCGGCTCCTCGGGGTCGTCGCTGGTCTCCACCAGCGCGATCGCCGTCTCGATCGCCGTTTCCAGGTCGGTCTCGGCGACCACCCGGTCCTCGCCGAACACCGAGATCGCGAGCTCGTTGAGCTCCTCCAGCGGCATCGAGCGCGGCGACGAGTTGCGCGTGACGACGACGTCCGACACCACCGGCTCGAGCGCGTCGAGGATGCCGCGGGCGTCCTTTTCGGCCATCACGCCGACCACCGCGACCAGGCGGCGGAAGGCGAACTCCTCGGCCACGGTCGTCGCGAGCGCGCGGGCGCCGTGCGGGTTGTGGGCGGCGTCGATCATCACGGCGGGGGCCGCGCGGACCCGCTCCAGCCGTCCCGGCGTCTCGACCTCGGCGAACGCCTCGCGCACGGCCTCGACGACCAGCTGCCGGTCCTTGCCCGCGCCGAAGAACGCCTCGACCGCGGCCAGCGCCAGTGCGGCGTTCGCGGCCTGGTGGGCGCCGTGCAGCGGCAGGAAGACGTCGTCGTAGACCCCGCCGAGGCCCTGCAGCTTCAGCAGCTGCCCGCCGACGGCGACCTCGCGCTCCAGCACGCCGAACTCACTGCCGGCGCGCGCGACCGCGGCGTCGACCTCGACGGCGCGGTCGAGCAGCACCTTCTGCACCTCGGGGTCCTGCTCGGCGATGACCGCGACCGAGCCGGCCTTGATGATGCCCGCCTTTTCGCGCGCCGCGCTCACCGCGTCGGGCCCCAGGTACTCGACGTGGTCGAGGCCGATCGGGGTGATCACGGCGACTTCGGCGTCGGCGACGTTCGTGGCGTCCCAGGCCCCGCCCATGCCCGCTTCGAGCACGGCGGCCTCGACCGGCGCGTCGGCGAACGCGGCGAACGCCATCCCGGTGAGGATCTCGAACTTGCTCATCGCGACGCCGTCCGCGCTCGCGCCGTCCACCATGGACACGTAGGGCGCGATGTCGTGCCACAGCTCGGCGTAGCGGGCGGCGGAGATCGGGTGGCCGTCGAGCGCGATCCGCTCGGTGACCAGCTGCAGGTGCGGGCTCGTGTAGCGGCCGACGCGCAGGCCCATCCGGGTCAGCAGCGCGTCGATCATCCGGGCCGTGGAGCCCTTGCCGTTCGTGCCGGCGATGTGCAGCACCGGGTAGCCGCGGTTCGGCTCGCCCAGCAGCTGCGTCAGCGCGGAGATCCGGGTCAGCGACGGCTCGATCTTCGTCTCCGGCCAGCGCTGGTTCAGCTCGGCCTCGACGGCCATCAGCTCGCGGCGGGCCTCGGGGCCGTCCGGGCTGCCGTGGACCTCGGGCTCGCCCTGGTCGTCGAGCTCGTGCAGCTCGGTGTCCTCGGGCACGGTGAGGTCGGGCACCGGGCCGGTGGCGAGGTTGTCGCCCAGCTGGCCGACGCCGCCGATGCCGCCGCGCGAGCCGCCGCCGACGTCGAACGCGGTGTCGCGCGCGTCCAGCTCCGGGTCGTGGTCGTCGGAGTCCTCGTACCCTTCGGCACCCAGCTCGTCGACGCCCGCGAAGCTGTCGAGATCCGACAGGTCCGGCTTGCGACCTGTCTCATCCTGCGGCACTGAATCTCCTCCGGCCTGGGGTTTTCGCACTTGCCTTCCGAGTCTACGTGCGCGATCGGTGGCACTCTCGACGCATGCCGTTCAACCACAACGACCACTACCACCCGCTGCTGCTCGACCAGCTGCCACCGGGCCCGGGGATCGCGCTGGACGTCGGGTGCGGCACCGGGCGGTTCGCGCGGCGGCTGGCCGCGACCGGCATGGCGGTGGAGGCGGTCGACGTGTCGGCGGCGATGGTCGAAGCGGCGGCCGGGCTGGGTTCGCCGGGGCCGGGCGAGATCGTCTACCGGCAGGCCGACGTCACGACCGACGCCCTGCCCGAGGCCCACTACGACTTCATCTCCTGCCTGGCGTCGCTGCACCACATGCCGTTCGAGACGCTGGCCAAGCTGCGCCGCGCGCTGGTGCCCGGCGGGGTGCTCGTGGTGCTCGGCCTGGCGCGGCCCAGCACGCCGGTGGACTGGGCACGCGCGGTCGCGGCGGTGCCGGTCAACGCCCTCGCCCGGCTGGTCGTCTACGCCGGTGAGCGGCTGAACGGCGGCCCCGAGGACGGCCCGCGGGCCCCCGTCGCCGACGACTTCCCGACGATGGCCGAGGTCCGTCGCGAAGCGGCCCGGCTGCTGCCGGGCAGCACCGTCCGGTCGCTGTTCTTCTGGCGCACCTTGATCACTTACCGTGAGCACGGCGACGGTGACCCGACTGGCGGGTGAAGTCCCCACCTCGGCCGCCCGGCGCTCGCTAGATGTGGAAGGAGCGTTTCCGCCAGCGAGAACGAGGTCTTCATGCGCATCCCCCGGCTGCTCACAGCCGTCCTTTCGGCAGCCGTCCTGCTGACGGCGTCGGCCACCGCCGCGTCCGCGGCGACCGTCGGCAGCTACGTCGCCCTCGGCGACTCCTACACGTCCGGGCCGTTCATCCCGGTCCAGCGGTTCGACCCGCTCGGCTGCGGGCGGTCCACCGCGAACTACCCGTCGGTGCTGGCCGCGGCCCTGCACGCCGGGCGGTTCACCGACGTCAGCTGCGCCGGCGCGGACACCACGAACATGACCCGGCCGCAGGGCGTGCCGTTCAACGGCACCAACCCGCCGCAGCTGGGCGCGCTGCGGATCGACACCGACCTGGTCACGCTCGGCATCGGCGGCAACGACCAAGGCGTGTTCGGCAGCCTGATCGGAACGTGCCCCGGCCTGCGGGCGAGCGACCCGACCGGCAACCCCTGCGAGAAGCACTTCGACGGCTCCGTGACCTCGGCGATCGACAACACCGGGCCGCGGGTGGCGGCGGTGCTCGCGGCGATCCACGAGCGGTCGCCGCGCGCGCGGATCCTGGTGGTCGGCTACCCGCGGATCGCGCCGGAGAAGGGCTACTGCCCGGACGTGCTGCCGTTCGCGGACGGCGACTACGCGTGGCTGAGCAGCGTCGAGGAGGCGCTGAACCGGACCCTGGCCGAGGCCGCGGACTCGGAGGGAGCGGAGTTCGTCGACACCTTCGGCCCGTCGCGCGGCCACGACGCCTGCGCGCGCGGCGGTTCGGCGTGGATCAACGGCAAGGACCAGAACATCTTCGAGGCCGCCGCCTACCACCCGCTCAAGGCCGGGATGGCGGGCGTGGCCGCGGTGGTGCTCAAGACGCTGCGCTGACGAACTCTTTCGGGGGCTCCGGGTCGCGGAGTCCCCGGCCCCGGGGCGAACCCCCGGATGTCACGTACTCCAGCACGACCCGGGCGAACTCGTCCGGCAGCTCGGCCGGGGCACCGTGCCCCGCGTCGATCTCGGCGGCGCGCGCGTCCGGGATCGCGGCGACCAGCTCCCGCTGCTGGTCCGCCGTGATCAGCCGGTCGTGCGCGCTGCCGAGCACCAGCACCGGCGCGGTGATCTTCCCGAGCACCGGGCGGAGGTCGACGGTGCGGTCGGTCTCGATCTGCCGGTCCGCGCCGGGCTGGATCACCGTGTCGAGCGTCTTGACGAGCTGTTCGTTGCTCTCGGTGGTGGCCTGGTCCCAGTAGCGCGGGCCGAAGGCCATCAGCGGCAGCAGGCGGGCGAAGGACCCGGTTTCGAGCAGGTCCAGCCAGAGCCGGAACTCGGCGTCCTGCCAGGTGTCCGTCGCGGGCCAGGCGGCGTGCAGCACCGCTGTCCGGACGCGCTCCGGGCGGGTGCCGGCCAGGTGGGCCGCCACGACCGCGCCGAGGGAGTGCCCGACGACGTGGGCCCGCTCGGCACCCGCGTGGTCCAGCACGGCTTCGGCCTGGGCGGCGAGAGCTTCGACGGTGATCGCTCCGCCGTCGTCGGTGGTCAGCCCCGAGCCGGGGAAGTCGGGGGCGAGGACGGTGAAGCCGGTCGCCCGCGCCGTCAGCGGTCCCCACTGCTCGCGGGAGGCGGCGGTGCCGTGCAGCAGGAGCAGCGCGGGGCCCTCACCCGTCCGGTCGTAGTGGACAACGGTGGTCCCGAGCATCACTTTCGGCATTGGTCGTGCTCCTTCAGATGATTTCGCGGAGGGCGGCGGTGAACGCGCGCGGGTTCTCCTGGTGCGGGAGGTGGCCGCAGCCGGCGAGGACGTGCACCCTGGCGCCGGTTTCGGCGGCGCAAGCGCGCGGGACCTCCAGGGGGATCTCGGCGTCCAGCTCGCCGTGCAGGTAGGTGATCGGGACCTTCAGGTCCTTCAGGCGCGGCCGCGGGTCGTAGGTGGTGACCTCGGTGAACAGCGCGTCGATGTAGACGCCGGAGTCGAGCAGCTGGCGGATCGTCCACGCGACGAGCCCCGGCGCCGGGAACGCGACCCAGTTGGGCACCCAGTCCTCAAGGGTGCCGACCCGGTCGTCGACGAGACGTTTCCGCAGGTCGTGCACCTTGTCGAGCATGCCGGTGCTGGGCCAGTAGCCCGGGCTGTCGACGGCGACGACCTGCTCGACGAGCTCGGGGCGGCCCAGCGCGAGTTCGGTGGCGAAGACCCCGCCGATGCTGGACCCGACGACGGTGGGCTTGATCCCGAGCGTCTCGATCACGGCGGCGAGGTCCGCGGCGATCCCGTCGATGGTGTTGCCCTCGGCGGGGTGGTCCGAGCGGCCGCACCCGCGCCAGTCGAGGGTGAAGACGCGGTGGTCGCGCACGAGATCGGGCAGGCACGACTGCCAGACGCGGCCGCTGGTCCCCCAGCCGTGCAGGAACAGCAGGGCCGGGCCGCTGCCGGCGTCTTCGTAGTGGAGCCGGGTGTGGTCGACGGTGATGTGAGGCATGGCTCGAGCCTGGTTGCCCGGCCGGCGCTTTTCGATGGGCAGTCCGCTCTTACACTCATCACGAAAGCTGATGAATGGGGTCTGACGTGGAGCTTCGCCAGCTGAGGTACTTCGTGACGGTCGCGGAGGAACTGCACTTCGGCCGCGCGGCGGAGCGCCTGCACATCGTCCAGCCGGCGGTGAGCCAGCAGATCCGGCGGCTGGAGCGCGGTTTGGGGGTGTCGTTGTTCTCACGAACGACACGGGCGGTGGCGTTGACGGAAGCGGGCCAGCGGTTCCTGCCGCACGCACGAGCGGTCCTGGCGGCGGCCGACCGGGCGGCGGACTCGGTGACGGAGTTCCGGACGTCGTCCGCGCTGCTGCGCCTGGGCACGAGCGAAGGCCTCGGGGATCGGCTGGACGCGCTGTTGGGCGCCTTCGCGCGGCTCGCTCCCGCGGTTTCCCTGGAGCTGGTCCACGCCCCGACCGCCCAGCGGCTTCAGCGTGTCCGGGACGGGTCCCTGTCCGCGACCATCGTCCGCGGCTCGTGGCCTTCTTCCGGGCTCGACTTCACTCCCTTGTGGACGGATGAGGTCTTGGTGGCGCTGCCTGCTTCGCACCCGCTGGCGGCTGAATCCGAAGTCGCTTTCGCTTCGCTGGCTTCGCTTCCGGTGCGGTTGAGTTCCCGTGCCCGGAACCCGCCGTTGCACGATCTGGTCGTTTCGTGCTGCCGGGAGGCCGGGTTCGAGCCGGTGCTGGGTGCCGATTTCACGACGGCCCAGGACACGCTGGGAGCGTTGGGTTTCGGGCGTCCGCAGTGGACGGTGTTCTACCGGGCGCACGCCAACTTGCTGCCGGTGCCGGGGGTGGTGTTCCGGCCGCTGCGCGACCCTTCGCCGCGGATGCCGACGTACCTGGCGACCCCGTCGGACCGCCGGGTGACACCGGAGGTGGTGGCGTTGATCGAGGCAGCGCGGACGACCGAGTGACGGCCGAGGCGGCACTTTCCCTATGAAAGTGAGGTCTGAGGCGGCACTTTCATAGGGAAAGTGCCGCCTCAGACCTCGGGAATCAGGAAGCGGGCAGAGCCGCCAGGCGGGCGGTGATGCGGTCGATGTCCGCCACCGCCGTCTGCTTGCGGAGCTTGATCTTGTCCACCACCTGCTCCGGGGCCTTCGCGATGAAAGCCTCGTTGCCCAGCTTCGCTTCCGTCTGCGTCAGCTCCTTCCGGGCCGCCGCCAGGTCCTTCTCCAAGCGCTTGCGCTCAGCCGCGACGTCGACCGTGCCCGACAAATCCAGCTCCACCGTCACCACGCCGTCGGACAGGGCGACCTCCAGGGACGCGCTGGCCGCGAACTCCTCCGTCGGCGCCGTCAGGCGGACCAGCGATCGGACCGCCTCCTCGTGGCCGCCCGTGTAACCCGCCAAACGCGACGCCACCTTCTGGCCGGGCTTCAGGCCCTGGTCCGCTCGGAAGCGGCGGATCTCCGTCACCAGCTTCTGGACGTCCGCGATCCGGGCGTCGGCCACGGAGTCCGTGTAACCCGCGGGCGCGGAAGGCCAGGCGGCGACCACCAGCGACTCGCCGCCGGTCAGGGCCGTCCAGAGCTTCTCCGTGATGAACGGGATGAACGGGTGCAGCAGCCGCAGCACCGTGTCCAGCACGTGGCCCAGCACCGACCGCGTCGCGGACACCCGCGAGGGATCCCCTTGGTACAGCTGGACCTTCGCCAGCTCCAGGTACCAGTCGCACAGCTCGTTCCACGTGAACTGGTAGAGCGCGCCCGCCACCTTCGCGAACTGGAAGTCCTCGAACAGGCCGTCCACTTCGGACACCAAAGCACCGAGCCGGCCCAGGATCCAGCGGTCGGCTTCGGTCAGCGAAGACGCCGCAGGCAACGGCGAAGCGACCGAAGCGCCGTTCATCATCGCGAACTTCGTGGCGTTCCACAGCTTCGTGCAGAAGTTGCGGGAGCCCGCCGCCCACTCGTCGGCCAGTGCCATGTCCGCGCCCGGGTTCGCGCCGCGGGCCAAGGTGAACCTCGTGGCGTCCGCGCCGTACGCGTCCATCCACTCCAGCGGGTCGATCACGTTGCCGCGCGACTTCGACATCTTCTTGCCCTGCGCGTCACGGATGAGCCCGTGCAGGTAGACGTGGTCGAAGGGCTGCGAGCCCTGCATCTGGTGCACGCCGAACATCATCATCCGGACGACCCAGAAGAACAGGATGTCGTAGCCCGTCGACAACACACTGGTCGGGTAGAACTTCGCCAAGTCCTCGGCAGAAGACGGCCAGCCCAGCGTCGACATCGGCCACAGGCCCGACGAGAACCACGTGTCCAGCACGTCCGGGTCCTGCGTCCAGCCGTCACCCGTCGGGGGCTGCTCGTCCGGGCCGACGCACACGACTTCGCCGTCCGGGCCGTAGTACACCGGGATGCGGTGGCCCCACCACAGCTGGCGCGAAATCGTCCAGTCGTGCATGTTGTCGACCCAGTCGAAGTACCGCTTGCCCAGCTCCGGCGGGTGGATCTTCGTGCGGCCGTCACGGACCGCGTCGCCGGCCAGCTTGGCCAGCTCCTCGACCTTGACCCACCACTGGAGCGACAGCCGCGGCTCGACGACCGTGTCGCAGCGGGAGCAGTGGCCGACCGCGTGCACGTACGGGCGCTTCTCGGCGACGATCCGGCCGAGCTCGCGCAGCGCCGCGACCACCGCGGGCCGCGCCTCGAACCGGTCGAGGCCCTGGAACGGGCCGGCAACCGTGATCTCGGCGCGCTCGTTCATCACCGTGAGCATCGGCAGGTCGTGGCGGCGGCCGATCTCGAAGTCGTTCGGGTCGTGCGCCGGGGTCACCTTGACCGCGCCCGTGCCGAACTCCGGGTCGACGTGCTTGTCGGCCACGATCGGGATGCGGCGCCCGGTCAGCGGGAGCTCGACCTCGGTGCCGACCAGGTGCGCGTACCGCTCGTCGTCCGGGTGGACGGCGACCGCGGTGTCGCCCAGCATCGTCTCCGCGCGGGTCGTGGCCACGACGATGGCGTCGTCACCGTCGCCGTAGCGGATCGACACGAGTTCGCCGTCGTCGTCGTTGTGGTCGACCTCGATGTCCGACAGCGCCGTCTGGCAGCGCGGGCACCAGTTGATGATCCGCTCGGCGCGGTAGATCAGGCCCTCGTCGAAGAAGTTCTTGAACACCGTCTGGACGGCCTTGGAGAGGTTCTCGTCCATGGTGAAGCGCTCACGCGACCAGTCGACGCCGTCGCCGAGGCGCTTCATCTGGCCCAGGATCTTGCCGCCGTACTCGGCCTTCCACTCCCAGACGCGCTCGACGAACTTCTCGCGGCCCAGGTCGTGGCGGGAAAGGCCCTCGCCGGCCAGCTGGCGCTCGACGACGTTCTGCGTCGCGATGCCCGCGTGGTCCATACCCGGCAGCCACAGCACCTCGTAGCCCTGCATGCGACGGCGACGGCTCATCGCGTCCATCAGGGTGTGGTTGAGCGCGTGGCCCATGTGCAGCGAACCGGTCACGTTCGGCGGCGGCAGTACGATCGAGAACGGCGGCTTCTCCGACGAGGCGTCGGCCGTGAAGTACCCGGCCGCTACCCAGCGGTCGTACATCGGTGCTTCCTCGGCGGCCGGGTCCCAGGCACCCGGAAGGTCGGTGGTCTGCTGCGGAGCGTTCTCGGTCACAATGGACAAGTCTACGAACCCGTCACGGCGGGTCACCCAGGGGGAAGGCACTCGGGATGGCACAGCCTCACCAGCCGCAGGATCCGGACGACCGGCGCCTCGAGACGCACCCGGACCTGATGAACCCGGATTGGCAGAAGTTCGCCGAGCGCGACGCCTGGCTGGGCGCCAAGAAGGACCTCAGGAAACGCCGCAAGCGCGAGCAGCGCGCGGGCGGGCACCAGCGGCCGGGTGAGAGCCGCTGGCCGGGCGTGCTGGCCCTGCTCATCGTGGTCGGCCTGGTCGCCGCGGCGATCATCGTGCACCAGATCCAGGGCATCGGCGTCAACGAAGACCCGTTCGTCTTCTTCGGCGTCAGCGCCTAGCTCGTGTCCGACAAAGCCCTGGCCCAGGTGCTCACGGCAGGCAGGACGACCGCCGATCCGTAAACGATGGCCAACTTGTCGTAGCGAGTTGCCAAGCCACGCCACTGTTTGAGCAGGTTGAAGCGTCGTTCGACCACGTTGCGGCCGCGGTGGTCGACCGGGTCGAAGGCGGGCGGGTGTCCGCCGCCGGGAACCCCGGCGTTTGCGGTACCCGGCCTGATCGGCAGGTTCAGGGATCACCACGGTGATGCCGCGGTCACGCAGATGCCCGCGGATCGCCCGCGGTGAATAGGCCTTGTCGCCGCGAACAGGGTCGGGCTGGGTGCGGGCTCGCCCGCGTCCAAACCGAGCGACGCGCAGATACCGCATGAGATGCGGGAACATCGGTGCGTCCCCTGCCTGGCCGCCGCGGGAGCGGCCGATCGCCTGGTCAGGCGGCTCGGTGCGCAGATCCGTGTAGTTCGACCCAGCCCCCGGTGAGGCGCGTGATGTTCGTGGCGCGCTGCTGCGCCACCCCGGAAGCGGGGTGCGTCACACCCGGATACACAGTCTGGACTGAACAGTTAAACTGTGTGCATGGGCGAAGTACCTCCGCACGTGGCCGAGAGCGCCGGCTGGATCCGCGGGGTCGTCGGGCAGTTGCACCGGCGGCTGCGCCAGGTCGACAACGCCGGGATCCTCACGCCGTCGCAGTCCGCCGTGCTCAACCGGCTGCACCGCGAAGGACCTGCGACGCAGGGTGAGCTGGCCGCGGCCGAGCACGTGCGGCAGCAGTCCATGGCCGCCACCCTCGGCGTGCTCGACGAGCTCGGCTACCTCGCCCGCACGCCCGATCCCGCCGACCGGCGGCGCGTGGTGATCAGCCTCTCCGCGGCCGGCAGCGACACCGTGCGCGGCATCCTCCAGCACCGCGAAGAGTGGCTGGCCCAGGCGCTGCTGGACGAGCTGTCCCCCGCCGAGCTCGACGCCGTCACGCGCGCGCTGCCGCTGCTCCAGCGCGTCGCCCAGCACTGAATCCGGTCGGCCTGCGAAAACCAAGGAGTTCCTCACGACCACCGTCACCGCACCCGCCAAGTTCGGCGCCCGCCTGGTCACCCCGCTGGTGGCCGGCGCGGTGCTCAACCCGATCAACTCCACCCTCATCGCCGTCGCGCTCGTGCCGATCGGGCAGAGCTTCGGCGCCGGTCCCGGCCAGACCGCCTGGCTGATCTCGGCGCTCTACCTCGCCACCGCGGTCGGGCAGCCGGTGGTCGGGCTGCTGGTGGACCGCTACGGCGCCCGCCGCGTCCTGCTGGGCGGCGCGACGCTGGTGATCATCGCCGGGATCGCGGGCATGGTCCCGCTGTCGGTGGGCTGGCTGACGGGCGTGCGGGTCGTGCTCGGCCTGGGCACGTGCGCCGGGTTCCCGGCCGCGATGGCCGTGCTGCGCCACCACGCCGAAGCGAGCGGCCAGGGGGTGCCCGCCCGCGTCCTTTCGGTGCTCTCGATGTCCGCGCAGACGGTGATGGTGATCGGCCCGACGCTCGGCGGCGTGCTGATCGGCCTCTTCGGCTGGCCCGCGATCTTCGCCGTCAACATCCCGCTCGCCGGGCTGTCGCTGGTGCTGGCATGGGCGTGGGTGCCGAAGGACGACCGCGGCGCGCGCACCGCCACCCGCATCGACGTCCTCGGCATCGCGCTGTTCTCCGCGACGCTGCTGGCGCTGCTGTTCTTCCTGATGGACCCGGGTGCCGACGCCTGGCTGCTCGCCGTCGTCGCCGCGTTCGGGATCGCGTTCACCCTCGTCGAACTGCGGCGCGACACGCCCTTCCTCGACCTCCGGATGCTCGCCGCGAACACCGCGATCCTGCGCACCTACCTGCGGCAGGCACTGAGCTTCATGGCGATCTACGCGATCATGTTCGGCTACGTCCAATGGCTCGAGACCGCGCGGCACCTGTCCGAGGAGGCCGCCGGGCTGATGCTGCTGCCGATGTCGGGCACGGCGGTGTGCGCGGCGGCGTTCTCGGGGCGCGCGTCCGGGCTCAAGACACGGCTGGTCACCGTCGCGGTCGCCCTGGCCGGCGGCTCGGCGCTGCTGCTGTTCGTCCACGACGGCACGTGGATCGGTGCGCTGCTCGCGCTGGCCGCGTTGTTCGGCCTGGCGCAGGGCCTGACCAGCGTCGCGAACCAGACGACGCTCTACCGCGAGGCCCCCGCCGAGCAGATGGGCACCGCGAGCGGCCTGTTCCGCACGGCCCAGTACCTGGGCGCGATCGTCGCTTCGACGCTCATCGCGCTCTGCTACGGCCCGCACGCGGACTCGGCCGGACTGCACCGGCTCGCGATCGCCCTCGTCGTGATCAGCGTGCTGCTGCTCGCCGTCACCGTCGCCGACAAGGGACTCCAGCGCGACCCCCGTTAGCGCGCACGGTCATCGAAGCGCACGATGAACACATGACCCGTGAAGCGCCGGCGCAGGACGTGGACGAGACCCGCCTCGAGGTGGGCAAGCCGAAGGGCTGGGCGGCCGGGATACCCGGGGTCGCCGTTTCGCTCGCGCGCAGCGTCGAGCAGATGGGCACCGGCCGGACGATCAAGGCGCTGCGGCTGCTGAACCAGCGCGAGGGCTTCGACTGCCCCGGCTGCGCGTGGCCGGAACCGCGTGAGGTCGACGGTGAGAAGCGCAAGCTCGCCGAGTTCTGCGAAAACGGCGCCAAGGCCGTCGCCGAGGAAGCCACGAAACGGCGGGTGGACCGCGACTTCTTCGCGGCGCACCCGATCGAAGACCTGCGGGGCAAGACCGACTACTGGCTCGGCCAGCAGGGCCGGATCACCGAGCCGTTCGTGCTGCGCGAAGGCGCCACGCACTACGAACCGATCTCCTGGGACGACGCGTTCGAGCTCGTCGCCGGTGAGCTGAAAGCGCTGACCGACCCGAACGAGGCGTTCTTCTACACCTCGGGCCGCACCAGCAACGAGGCCGCGTTCCTCTACCAGCTGATGGTGCGCTCCTTCGGCACCAACAACCTGCCGGACTGCTCCAACATGTGCCACGAGTCCTCGGGCGCGGCGCTGTCGGCCACCACCGGCGTCGGCAAGGGCTCGGTGAGCCTGGCCGACATCCACAAGGCGGACCTGATCGTCGTCGTCGGGCAGAACCCGGGCACCAACCACCCGCGGATGCTCTCGGCGCTCGAAGAGGCCAAGGGCAACGGCGCGCGGATCATCGCCGTGAACCCGCTGCCCGAAGCCGGGCTGATGCGGTTCAAGAACCCGCAGAACGTCCGCGGCGTCGTCGGCAAGGGCACGCCGCTGGCCGACGAGTTCGCCCAGATCCGCCTCGGCGGCGACCTGGCGCTGTTCCAGGCCGTCGGGCACCTGCTGCTCAAGTGGGACGAGGAAGCGCCCGGCGCGATCGTCGACCGCGAGTTCGTCGCGCGCGTCACCGAAGGGTTCGACGACTACGCGAAGCACCTGCGGGAGATCGACTGGCCGGAGGTCGAGCGCGCCACCGGGCTGCCGCGCGAGCAGATCGAGCGCGTCGCGCGGATGATCGCCTCCTCCGAGCGCACGATCTACTGCTGGGCGATGGGCCTGACGCAGCACAAGCACGCCGTGCCGACGATCTCCGAGATCGCGAACCTGGCGCTGATGCGCGGGATGATCGGCAAGCCCGGCGCGGGCCTGTGCCCGGTGCGCGGGCACTCGAACGTCCAGGGCGACCGGACCATGGGCATCTGGGAGAAGATGCCGCAGTCCTTCATGGACGCCCTCGCCGCGGAGTTCGGCATCGACGTCCCGCGCGAGCACGGCCTGGACACCGTCGACGCGATCCGCGCGATGCGCGACGGCCGCGGCAAGGTCTTCTTCGCCGTCGGCGGCAACTTCGCGTCGGCGACGCCGGACACGGACGCCACCGAGAAGGCGCTCGAGTCGTGCTCGCTGACCGTGCACGTCTCGACGAAGCTGAACCGGTCGCACGTCGTCCACGGCCGCACGGCGCTGGTCCTGCCGACGCTCGGACGCACCGAGCGCGACGTCCAGGCGAGCGGCGAGCAGTTCGTCACGGTCGAGGACTCGATGTCGCAGGTGCACACCTCGCGCGGGCGCCTCAAGCCGGCGAGCGAGCACCTCCTGTCCGAGGTCGCCATCGTCGCCCGCCTGGCCGAGCGGCTGTTCGGCGCCGGCCACGCGGTGCCGTGGCGGACCTTCGAGACCGACTACGACCTGATCCGCGACCGCATCTCGCGGGTCGTGCCCGGCTGCCACGACTACAACCGCCGCGTCCGCGAGCCGGACGGGTTCGTCCTCCCGCACGCGCCGCGCGACTCCCGCGAGTTCACCGGCACGGCCAACGGCAAGGGCAACTTCACGGTGTCGGAGCTGGAGTACCCGCAGGTGCCCGAGGGCCGGCTGCTGCTGCAGACGATGCGCAGCCACGACCAGTACAACACCACGATCTACGGCCTCTCGGACCGCTACCGCGGCATCGAGAACGCCCGCCGGGTGGTGCTGGTCAACCCCGACGACCTGGCCGAGCTGGGCCTGGCCGACGGCGCCATGGTCGACCTGGTCTCCGAGTGGCGCGACGGCGACCGCCGCGCCCCGGCGTTCCGCACCGTGGCGTACCCGACGGCCCGCGGCTGCGCGGCGGCGTACTTCCCCGAGGCGAACGCGCTGGTCCCGCTGGACTCGGTGGCGGACAAGTCGAACACCCCGGTCTCGAAGGCGATCGTGGTGCGCCTCGAACCTCAGCCCTGACGCACTCGCGGTGGAGCGGCGGGGAAGTCGCGGCGGGTCCGGAATGGACCGGCGACGACGAGCACCACCGCCACCGCGAGCACGCCCAGCATCGCCCACACCGCCGTCCGCGGTCCGGCCAGCGCACCGAGACCGCCGGCCAGTAGCGCGCCCACCGCGCTCGCGCCGTTGGCCAGCAGGCTGCCGGAAGCGATGACCCGGCCGCGGACCGACGGCGGCGGGTACGTCTGCCGGAAGCCCGCCGCGAGGACGTTCGCCGCCACCACCGCCGCGCCGATCGCAACGCCGCCCACCACCGGCAGGGCCAGGCCGGGTCCCGGGCCGGCCAGCGGGATGAGCAGGCCGAACGGCGTCAACACGACCACCACCGCGAGCAGGCTCCGCGCACTCCCCCAGCGCCGCGCGAGGCGGACCGCGACGGCCGCGCCCAGCACGCCGCCCGCTCCCGGTGCCGCCACCAGGATGCCCACGGCGCCCGGCGGGACCCCGGCCACCTGCACGAAGAACACGACGTTGATCGCCTGGTACCCGGTCAGCGCGGTGTTGGCGACCGCGCTGAACACGGCCAGCGAACGCAGGTACCGGTCACGGGCCACCCACCGCAGCCCGTCGGCGATCTCCCGGCGCAGGGTGGTCCGCGGCCGCCCCGCCGGCCGGGGTGGTTCCCGCACCGAGATCGCCGCCAGGCACCCCGCGGAGACCAGGAACGTCACGGCGTCGACGAGCAGGCCGGCCACCGCGCCCGCCCACTGGGCGAGCACCCCCGCCAGGCCGCGCCCCGCGATCTGTGCGACGGACTCGCTGCCCTGCAGCTTCGCGTTGCCCTCCGGCAGGTCCGCCGGGGCGACGAGGACCGGCAGGTAGACCCGGTAAGCGGTGCCGAACAGGACGCCGCACGACCCGGTCAGCAGCGCGACGACCCCGAGCTGCCCCACGCTCAGCACGCCGAGCCAGGCCGCGACCGGGACGCTGGCCGACGCCGCGGCCGAAACGACGTCGCAGCACAGCATCACCGGCCGGTGCGGGAGCCGGTCGATCCACGCGCCGGCCGGCAGGCCGAGCACCAGCCACGGCACCCAGGCCGCGGCCGCGAGCAGGCCCACCGTGAACGGGCCGGCGTGCAGCACGAGCACCGCCACCAGCGGCAGGGCCACGGTCGTGACGTTGCTGCCCAGCTTGCTGGTCGTCTCGCCCGCCCACAGCAGCCGGAAGTCCCGGTGCCGCCACAACCCGCCCCGCGTTCCGGCCACTCGCTCCCCTCCCGGTCCTTCGGGAGGATGCCGGAGGCGCGCGCCGCCGTCAGCGGGTTTCGCCGCGGGCGCAACGCCTCAGCCGCGGTAGTCGCGCTGCAGGGTGCCGGTCATCTCGGTGACCACGGCCTGGACGTCGTCGAGGGCCGCCGGGCGGATCAGCGCCGCCTCCGTGCCGCCGTCGGCGATGGCGATGCCCAGTACGACGTTGCCGGAGCGGACGGCGGCCCACTGCTCGGAGAAGCCGGCCTCGTCGCCGACGCCGGTCGCGAGCCGGACGCCCGAGTGGTCGCCCAGCGCGTCGGTCATCAGCTGGGTGGCCTGGGACGCGGCGTTGGCCGTGTCGGCGTCGGTGAACCGCACGACGGCGATCGTGACGACCCGGTAGTCCTGCATGTTGGGCTTCCCGCCGCCGAGGTCGCGGGCGAACAGGCGCTTGCAGCCGGTGAGTTCGTTGCCCTCGGTCGAGCGGTCCTGCGGCACGACCTTGGCGTCGGCCGTCTTGACCGAGTCCGGCGGGACTTCGACGGTGCCCGGGGCCAGCCGGTCGCGGGTGTCCGCGCCGGGCAGCTTGCAGGCGTCGATCGACTCGGGGTAGTGCGCCGCGGCGGACGCCGACTGGCACCCGGCACACAAAACGGCAGAAGCGATAACCGGAAGGAGCCACCCTCCGCGGGCAACGCTGAAGCGCATAAGTTCCGGACTTTCCGTATTTCTCGAAATCGACTTTCCGGTTCACCACCGGTCCGGTGATCTTTTCCGGTCCGTCTCGCGGCGTTGCCGCTGATGGTCACCGCACCCTGCCTCACCAGGCAGGGTGCGTCAAGACCAGTCACCCCCGTGGTCCGCCGTGGTCCGGTCGGCGGGAAACAACCTTTCGGGCGTTACGGAAAATCTTCACGCAATTTCACGAAATCCGGCGCCGGGTGCCGTCAATTCACGCAGACGACCCCGCTCGACGTGATCGGGTCGTCGCCGGCCGCCGGGGCACCCCCGCCGCCCGCCGCGCCCGGACCCGCGTACACCGTGCCGAGCACCACCTCGATGTGCCCGGCGGGCACGTCCGTCGACACCTGCGTCGTCAGCCCACCCAGCACCTTCGCCACCTCGTCGCCGCGGTCCTTCAGGTCGGCGCCGAACCGCACCAGCGACGTCCGCCGCGTGGCCGTGTTGCCGGTCGCGCCGGGGGTGAACCCGTTGTCGCGCAGCACACCGGACACGCGCGCCGCGAGCCCTTCCCGCGGGCCCGCGTTGGTGACGTCGACGGTGGGGCCCGGCCCCTGGCCCCGGGACGGCGGCGGCGCGACCGGCCCGATCAGGCTCGCCGCGAACGCCTTGACCGCGGCCGGGTCGACCTGCACCGCCGTCAGCCGGCGGTCGGCCGGGTCGTAGCGGTAGTCCGGGTTGACGACGGGGATCGTCTCGAACTGGATGCCGCCGCCGCTGACCCCGCGCATCTGGGACACGAAGTCGAGCAGGTTCCACGACGAGTCGAGCACCACCGAACGCTTCACCGCGTCGATGAGGCCCGAGAGCTTCCCCGGGTCGCCCAGCGTGCCCGCCGAGAGCACCTGCCGCGCCAGCCCGGCGAGGAAGACCTGCTGGCGCCGGACGCGGTCGAAGTCCCCGCCGCGCAGGTTGTCGCGCTGCCGGACGAAGGCGAGCGCGTCCGCGCCCGAGATCCGCTGCCGCCCGGCCGGGAAGTCCGCGCCCGAGTTCCGGTCCTGGGTGGCCGCGTTGAGGCAGACGTCGACACCGCCGATCGCCTTGCTGATCTCGGAGAAGCTGAGCAGGTTGACTTCGGCGAAGTGGTCGATCTTGACGCCGGTGAGGTCCTCGACGGCCTGCCGCGTCGCGCGGCGCGCGGCCGTGAGGGCGCCCTGGTCGATCTTCGCCTTGTCGGTCTCGCCCGCCGTACGCAGCCGCCGCGCCTCGGCGGCCTTCGCGCGCCCGAAGGCGGCGTTGATCTTGCCCTTGCCGCCGGGCATCGACACGAAGCTGTCGCGCGGGATGGAAAACGCTTTCACCTGCTTCGTCCCGTTCGGGATCCGCAGCACGATCAGGGTGTCGGTGAGGTCGTCGCCGTTGGGGCCGACCCGCAGTTCCCGCAGCACGTCCGGCGAGAGCGGCTTGCCCTGCGGGTCGGTGCGGGCGTCCCGGCCGACGAGCAGGACGTCGAGCGAGCCGTCGGCGGGCTGCTCCCCGGGGGCGGTCCCGCCGTCGGCGTCGATCACGCTGTCGCGCGTGACCTCGTCGAGGGCCTGGAGGTTCACGTAGCCGTACGCGGTGCCGCAGAAGACGACCAGCGCCAGCCCGGAGACGACGATCTTGCCCAGTGGGTGCACGCCCCTACCGACGTGTCCCGCGCGCCGGCTGCTGCACGCGTGAGGCAGGTCACATGCGCAGGTGGGAGGCGCCGTTGAGGTCGAGGATCGCGCCGGACGCCCAGGTCGCCTCGGCGGAGGCCAGGTAGACGACGGCCGCGGCGATCTCCTCGGGCGTGCCGACCCGGCCGAACGGGCTCTGCGCGCGCAGGGCGTCGTCGATCCGGTCCGCCACCCGCTCGGTGGCGGTGAAGCCGGGCGCGACCGAGGTCACGGAGATGCCGTGCGGCGCGAGGGAGACGGCGAGCGACTGGCCCAGCGAGTGCAGCGCGGCCTTGCTCGCGCCGTACGCCGGGTGGTCGGGCTCGCCCTTGAACGCCCCGCGCGACCCGATGTTGACGATCCGGCCGGGCGCGCCGCGCCCGATGAGGTGCCGGGCGACGCAGTAGCTCAGGTTGGCGGCGCCCACGAGGTTGACGTCGAGGGTGCGCCGCCAGATCCGCTGCCAGTCCACGTAGGACACTTCGCCGACCGGGTGCGCGGTTTCCGCCGACGTCGCGACGGCGGCGTTGTTGACCAGCACGTCGACCCCGCCGAGCCCGGCCTCGGCGGCGTCGGCGATCCGCCGCGCCGCCTCCGGGTCGGCGAGGTCGCCGCTGATCAGCAGGTGCCCCGAGCCGGGCAGGTGCGAAAGCGTTTCTTCGGCATCCGCGGCGCGGTGTCCGTAGTGGACGGCCACCCGGTCACCCCGCGCCGCGAACGCCGTGGCCACCGCGCGCCCGATGCCGCGGGAAGCGCCGGTGACGAGAACTCCGTTGCTCATCCGAAGAGCTGTACCAGCTTCAGGAACAGCTGGTACACGCCGTACCCGAACGGCAGCACGACCCACGCCCAGGTCAGCACGATCAGCGGGGTCCGGTTGGGCTTCGACGTCGAAGGCTCGCTCATCACGCCTCACTCCTCGCGGCCGCGGCGACCGGCTCGTGGTACTTCTCCTTGACCGGCCGGACCAGCTCGTTGGCCACGAAGCCGACCACCAGCAGGCCGATCATGATGTAGAAGGACAGCTCGTACAGCGCCGGGCCGGACTTGCCCGCCGCCTTCTGGCTGTCGGCGATCCGGTTGACGATCAGCGGGCCGAGCACGCCGGCCACCGACCACGCGGTGAGCAGCCTGCCGTGGATCGCGCCGACCTGGTAGGTGCCGAAGAGGTCCTTCAGGTACGCCGGGACCGTCGCGAACCCGCCGCCGTAGAAGGACAGGATCACCATCGCGCACAGGATGAACACGAGCTTCGACGAGTTCTCCGTGAGCGCGATCACCAGGTACAGCACCGCGCCGACGCCGAGGTAGGTGCGGTAGATGTTCTTGCGCCCGACCAGGTCCGAAGTGGACGACCAGACGAACCGGCCGAGCATGTTGAACAGTGACAGCAGCGCGACGAAGCCCGCCGCCGCGGCCGTGCCGACCGGGGTCGAGGTGTTCTTGAAGAAGTCGACGATCATCGGCGACGCCTTCTCCAGGATCCCGATGCCCGCGGTGACGTTGAAGCACAGCACGACCCACAGGCACCAGAACTGCGGCGTCTTGATCGCGTTGGCGGCCGAGACGTTCGCCGTGCTGATCATCGCCTTGCCGTGGTCGGTCTTCGGCTCCCAGCCGGCCGGCTTCCAGTCGTCGGCGGGCACCCGCACGAGCAGCCAGCCCATCGACATGAACAGCGCGTAGACGATGCCGTGCACCAGGAACGCCGTCGCGATGGTGCCGGTGGTCGGCGTGCTGCCGAGCATCGACGACGACCACGGTGAGGCGATCAGCGCGCCGCCGCCGAAGCCCATGATCGCGATGCCGGTGGCCATGCCCGGGCGGTCCGGGAACCACTTGATCAGCGTCGACACCGGCGAGATGTAGCCGATGCCGAGCCCGACGCCGCCGATCCCGCCGTAGCCGAGGACGACCAGCCAGAACTGGCCGGTGGCCACGCCCAGCGCAGAGATGAGAAATCCGCTGGCGAAGCAGCACATGGACACGAACATCGCCCAGCGCGGGCCGTTCTTCTCGACGAGCGTGCCGCCGAAGGCCGCCGACAGGCCGAGCATGACGATGCCGAGCTGGAACGGCAGCGAGCTCTGCGTACCGTTGAGGTGCATCGTCTTCTCGAGCGGGGTCTTGAACACGCTCCACGCGTAGGCCTGCCCGATCGACAGGTGCACCGAAAGGGCCGCCGGCGGCACCAGCCAGCGGGTCCAGCCCGGGGGTGCCACGATCCGGGAACGGTCCAGGAAGCCGAGAGCCATCCTGTTCCCTCCGTACTCTGGGGGATGATGGAGGGAATGTATTACTAAATACCCGGCGTTGCACCAGTGGAGTGTCAAACTTCCGGGCGGAGAAGGGTGAACGGATGGGCAGGGTGACCGTGCGCAGGCCGGTGCGGCGGATTTCCGCGACCGGGGACCGGCGCCGTCCCGACTCGCTCGCCGCCGAAGAGCCCCTCGAGCTGCGGGTCGGCGGCAAGGCGCTGGCCGTCACCATGCGCACCCCGGGCAACGACGTCGAGCTGGCCCACGGCTTCCTGCTGTCGGAAGGCGTGATCGGTGGCCGTGAAGACATCGCGGTGGCGCGCTACTGCGACGGCGTCGACGACCAGGGCCGCAACACCTACAACGTCCTCGACATCGCGCTGGCCGCCGGGGTGGCCCCGCCGGACACCGGCGTCGAGCGCAACTTCTACACCACCTCTTCGTGTGGCGTCTGCGGCAAGGCCGCGCTCGACGCGGTCAAGCTCAAGACCCGCTTCTCCCCCGCCGAAGCGGCCTTCGCCGTGAAGACCGGGACGCTGGCCGCCCTGCCGGACGCGCTGCGCGCCCGGCAGAAGGTGTTCGCCAGCACCGGCGGCCTGCACGCGGCGGCGCTGTTCACCCCGGACGGCGAGCTCGCGGTCGTCCGCGAAGACGTCGGCCGGCACAACGCGGTCGACAAGGTGCTCGGCTGGGCCGTCCTCGAGGACCGCATCCCCGCGCCGGGCCACGGCCTCCTGGTGTCCGGGCGCGCGTCGTTCGAGCTGGTGCAGAAGGCCGCGATGGCGGGCATCGGACTGCTGGCCGCGGTGTCCGCGCCGTCGTCACTGGCGGTCGAGCTGGCCGAGGAGAACGGCATGACGCTCATCGGCTTCCTGCGCGGCGACTCGATGAACCTCTACACCGGCGACCACCGGGTGCTGGTCTAGGACGCGACCCAGTTGCCGTGGAAACCGTGGGGCACGCGGTCGGTCAGCCGGGTGACCGGCGGCTTGCCGCCGAGCCGGCCGGCGGTCCAGGCCGGGCCCGGCCGGTGCGGCCCGCGCAGCCTTCGGCGCGGTAACGGTCGGCCCACTTCGCGGCGGTCTTCGGTGGGCGAAGCGGTCCCTGGACATCACATCTAGGAGGCGACCCAGTTGCCGTGGAAACCGTGGGGCACGCGGTCGGGCAGGTGGATCGCCGCCACCGTCTCCAGGGTTCCCGCGTCGAGCACCGTCAGGTCGCTGCGCTGGGACGCCGGGTCGTACACGAACCCCATCAGCACGCCGTCGTCCTCGGCCGCGTCCTCGTGGCACGGGACGAACACGAACTCGCCGGGCTGCCGTCCGCCGCCGAACGCGCGCTCCTGGCGGGAGCCCGTGCGGAAGTCGTGCTTGAACAGGGAATTGCCCGGGTTCGCCTCGCCGTCGGTCGAGATCGCGTAGCCGTAGCGGTGGTGCCTGCCGACGAGCCGCTCGTCGACGCGCGGGAACTCCTGGCCCCGGTCGTCGAGCCGCTCCTCCAGGACCTTGCCCGCGTTGAGGTCGACGGTCCAGCGGTCGAGCGTCGGGCCGCCTTCGCCCGGGCCGTGCAGCTCCTGGTCGAACATCTTCGGGTGGCGCACGACGTCCAGCACGACGCTGTCGCCGTCGTCGTAGGCGTTGAGCGGGTGGAAGACGTAGCACGGCTCGACGTCGAACCAGCGGACGTCGCGGCTCTGGCCGTCTCGCGGCATGACGCCGATCCGCGCGGGGTACTTCTCGTTCCAGCGGTAGGGCAGGCCGCCGTTCGCCCCGATCTTGTTCGCCATCATCGCCGACACCGGGTCCGGCACGCGGACCTTGCCGACCATCGCCGAAAGCACCAGCTTCGCCGGGGTGCGCAGGGCACCGGGCACGCCGGTCGCCACCGCCATCCCGGCGTTGAACGTCACCGGCAGGTCGTAGAAGACGACGTACTTCTCGGTCAGCGAGAAGTCGTGCATCATCGGTGACCCGGTCACCTCGACGTCGACCGTGCGGCGGGTGCGCCCGGCCGCGTCGATCACCGAGTACTGGACCTTGTTGCCCATGCCGAAGAAGTACGAGACGGCGTGCAGCTCGCCGGTGCCCGGGTCGCGCTTGGGGTGGGCGGTGTAGCCGCCGGGGAGCGTGCCGTCGAAGTCGCAGCGGCCGACGGTGTCGAGCTCGTCGGTCAGCTCGTAGATCGGCGCGCCCGCCTCGACCAGCGCGAGCGTCTTGCCGGCGTGGCCGATCACGTTGGTGTTGGCCCCGAGCGCGTCCAGGCCGCAGAACCGGCTCGCGTCCTCGCCGTTCAGCGTCGCCTTGACCGACTCGTTGCGGACCCAGCGGTTGCGGTACCACTCGGCCTTGCCGTCGCGCAGGCGCACGCCGTGGACCATGCCGTCGCCCATGAACCAGTGGTAGGCCGCCGGGTCCACTTCGGACAGCGGGTTGGGGCCGTTGCGCAGGTAGCGGCCGTCGAGGAACTCGGGGATGTGCCCGGTGACGGCGAGCTCGGTGATCGTGTGCTCCCGGCTGACCGGGGCGAAGTTTCCCTCGAGGAACTTGTTGCCCATTGCGTGACCCCTCCGCGACTTCCATAACTCGGTTATGGATACAGGTATAACAGGGTTATGGGATACTGGCAAGCATGAGCCCCAAACCGCGTGCGTCCGACGTCAAGGCCAAGCTCGTCGAGGCCGCCATCCGGCTGCTCGACGACGGCGGCCCGGAGACCCTGCAGGCCCGCAAGCTGGCGGCGGAGGTCGGCGTCTCGACGATGGCGGTGTACACGCACTTCGGCGGCATGGCCGCGCTGGTCGACGAGGTCGCGCGCGCCGGCTTCCTGCGGCTTTCGGAGTGGCTGGCCGGGGTCGGCGAGACCGACGACCCGGTGGCGGACATCTTCAGCCTCGCCCGCACCTACCGGCAGGCGGTCGCCGAGCAGCCCCAGCTGTTCGCGGTCACGTTCGGCCAGTCCGCCCCGGGCGGCAAGCGGGCGACGCTGTCCGACCTCACCACCGAAGAAGGCCGGGAAGCCGCTCCGGAGGGCCTGGAGGCCTTCGAGCACATCGTCCGGGCCACCGAACGGGCCATCGAGGCCGGCCGCTTCCGGCCCGCGGACAAGTACCAGGCGGCCGCCCAGCTGTGGAGCGCGCTGCACGGCTTCGTCACCCTGGAGGCGTCCGGGCACTTCGGGCCCGGCGAACAGGGCATAGACCACATTTTGATACCCCTCGGCATCACCCTCGCGGTGGGTCTCGGGGACACTGTGGACCGGGCCGAGCACTCGACCGATGCCGCGAAGGCGGCTTGGCGTGCGCGGACCGGAAACGCCGGGCAGGGTGGGAACGACTAACCCGGCGAGCGGGACGCGAGGGGAACGCGGAGCGGGTGCGCGGCGTCCTATGAGCAGCAGGCGGGGGACGGAGACAGGTGAACGAGGAAAACGGGGACGCGGAGCGCGCGGCAGGTGGGGACCAGCCGCAGCCCGCGAAGGCGGTCGCGGAGGCGGCGGTCCAGGGCGCGCGGCGCTGGCTGAGCCGCCGCTCGGTGCTGATCGCGGGTGCGTCGGGGCTGGCCGTGACCGGGCTGGCCGTGGGCACGGCGACCGGCAAGCTGCCGTTCAGCCAGGCCCTGCAGCGCACGCTGGGCGTGACGTCGTCGAACCCGACGACCCAACTGGGCAGCACCCGCGTGGAGCGCGTCTACTCCGCCGCGCGCGGCCGGATGGTCGACCTGGTGTTCATCCTGCCGTCGAAGACCCCGCCGAAGGGGCTGCCGATGTCGCTCGTGCTGCACGGCCTGCACGGCAACGCCCGCAGCGCGGCCCCGACCGGCACGCTCAAGCAGCTCGCCAGCGACGTCGCCCGCAAGGCGGTCCCGTCGTTCGGCTTCGTGGCCGTCGACGGCGGCGACAACTACTGGCACCAGGTCCACCCGGGCGACGACCCGATGGCGATGCTGCTGGAGGAGGTCCCGCAGTGGCTGCGGGCCCGCGGCTTCGCCGGCCCGGCCGGCCTGCCGTTCGCGTGCACGGGCGTCTCGATGGGCGGCTTCGGCGCCCTGGTCTACACCCGTCGCCGCGTCGAACGGCGCCAGCCGCCGGCCGCGGTGGCGACGCTGGCCCCGGCGCTGATCACGTCGTGGCCGGAGATGGCCAAGCGCCACATCTTCCCCGACGTACAGGACTGGACGGCGCTGGACCCGCTGCGCCACATCGACGAGACCAAGGGCGTCGCCAACGGCATCTGGTGCGGCACGGAGGACTCGTTCATCACCGGCGTCCGCCGCTACATCGACGCGGCCCGCCCGGCGGTCGCCCACACCGCGCACGGCAAGCACGGCGACCCGTTCAACCGGACGGTGGTCCCGAGCCTGATCAGCTTCCTCGGCAAGCACGTCCCCCGCGCGGACTGACACAGGCCGCCCCGGCAGGGTCCGGTGTCAGCCGCAACGGAAGTGGACCCGGGTCGTCGTGCGGCCCGGGATCCAGTACGTGCGGACCAGGTCGGCCAGCCGGTTCACCAGCAGCAGCCCGCGGCCGCCCAGGGTCGACGCCGGGGGTGGGATGCGGCCGGCCAGCGGGTCGGTGATCGTGCCCGCGTCGGTCACCTCGCCGACCACCTCGTCCCCCGCCGCCCAGAGCCGCAGGACGCCGGTGCCACCGCCGTAGAGGACGCTGTTCGTCGTCAGCTCCGCGATCGCCAGCGTGAAGTCGTCGCGGCGCGGGCGGCGCAGGCCGTGGCGGGCCGCCCAGAGCTCCGCGTAGCCCCGCAGTGCGGCCAGCTGGGCGATGTCGAACGTGCGCTCCGCCGCGCCGGGTGGCGGCTCCAGCGGGCGGCTCAGCTCCGCCCGGACGGCGTCGGGGTCGAAGCGCGGGCTCACGAACGGGCCGGCCAGGCCCCACAGCTCGGAGTGGGTGCGCTCGGCGTCGGCCAGCATCGACGGGGTCAGCGCCTCGACGTCGTACGGGCACAGCACCGCCGTGTCACGGCCGGCGAAAGCGTGGTTCATCAGGGCCTCGTGCTCCACGCACGCCGGGTATTCGGCGTCCGTGCGGCCGGCCCAGACCGGCTCGCCGACGATCCGCACCGGGCCCTCGTGCTCGGCGGCGAGGGCGCGCAGCATGGAAGGCAGGATGGCGCCGGGGTTGCGGCCCGCGCGGCTCAAGTCGATCAGCCGGACTTCGCCCGCCCGGCGATCCAAAGCCTTCTCGACCAGCAGGAGGTTGCGCGAGGGAACCGCGACGACCACGGGCTCGCCGCGGTCGATACCTTCGAGCAGGAACGGAATGACACCATCGAGGTACTCAGCGTCACCACGGTAGAGAAGTGCCGGATGCCGGAACGGTCTGAGGGCATCTACCACGGGGGCTGCATACCCACGCGCTCACGGCGTCAAACGATCCGGTCGGCGGGTTTTCACTCCACCCAGCGGCCGACGACCGAAATCAGCCAGAAGCCGACCATGGTCGCGAGCGCGAACAGAACCACCCAGTTGACCAGCTGACGTCGTTCGGTCGCGCCGCGGGCCTGCCACAGCCCGTAACCGCCCACGAGGAACAACGGCACCGGGAGGAGCGGCAACGGCGACAGCCGGGACACCACGGCCACGACGCAGGTGCCGGTGCACACGGCCAGCACGCCCATCAGCACGCGGTTGAGCCACGGGTACCGCTCGAACACGGACGCGATCACGCGCTCGCTCAGCTCGCGGAACCCGAGGACCGGCCCGGCGGCCACCGGTTCGGTGGCCGGGGCCGGTGGCGGCGGCGCTTGCACGCCACCGCCCGGGGCAGTGCCCCCGGTACCCGGGAAAGAATCAGCAGTCATTCAGCTTTTCCTGTCGGTCTCCGGGCCCGTGCGGGCCCGGAGACGGCCGGCGTCAGGCCGACTTTTCGCCGCGCTCGCTGCGCGCGCGCCGAGTCGGCTGCCGGGCGACGATCGTCGGGTTCACGTTCTCCCGGACGGTCTGCTCGGTGATGACGACCTTCGCCACGTCGTCGCGGCTCGGGATGTCGTACATGACCGGCTGCAGCACCTCTTCCATGATGGCGCGCAGCCCTCGGGCACCCGTACCCCGGAGGACCGCCTGGTCGGCGATGGCCTCGAGCGCGGTCTTGGTGAACTCGAGCTCGACGTTGTCCATCTCGAAGAGCTTCTTGTACTGCTTCACCAGGGCGTTGCGCGGCTGGGTCAGGATGTTGACCAGCGAGTCCTTGTCCAGGTGGTTCACCGTCGCCACGACCGGGAGCCGGCCGATGAACTCCGGGATCAGCCCGAACTTGATCAGGTCCTCGGGCATGGTGTCGGAGAAGACGTCGCTCTCCTCGATCTCGGACTTCGTGCGGATCTCCGCGCCGAAGCCGAGGCCACGCTTGCCGACCCGCTCGTTGATGATCTTTTCCAGCCCGGCGAACGCGCCGGCCACGATGAACAGCACGTTCGTCGTGTCGATCTGGATGAACTCCTGGTGCGGGTGCTTGCGGCCGCCCTGCGGCGGGACCGACGCGGTGGTGCCCTCGAGGATCTTCAGCAGCGCCTGCTGGACACCCTCGCCGGACACGTCACGGGTGATCGACGGGTTCTCGCTCTTGCGGGCGATCTTGTCGACCTCGTCGATGTAGATGATCCCGGTCTCGGCCCGCTTGACGTCGTAGTCCGCCGCCTGGATGAGCTTGAGCAGGATGTTTTCGACGTCTTCGCCGACGTACCCGGCCTCGGTCAGCGCCGTGGCGTCCGCGATCGCGAACGGGACGTTCAGCAGCTTCGCCAGTGTCTGCGCGAGGTAGGTCTTGCCGCACCCGGTGGGGCCGAGCATCAGGATGTTCGACTTCGCGAGCTCGACCGACTCCTCCTTGGAGTCCTTCGGGCCGGCCTTGTCGTCCGCCTGGATCCGCTTGTAGTGGTTGTAGACCGCTACCGCGAGCGTCCGCTTGGCGTCTTCCTGACCGATGATGTACTGCTCGAGGAACTCGTGGATGTCGGCGGGCTTGGGCAGCTCGTCGAGCTTGACGTCGCCGGCCTCGGCCAGCTCCTCCTCGATGATCTCATTGCAGAGGTCGATGCACTCATCGCAGATGTAGACCCCGGGGCCGGCAATGAGCTTCTTCACCTGCTTCTGGCTCTTCCCGCAGAAAGAACACTTCAGCAGGTCTCCGCCGTCACCGATCCGTGCCATGGCCTGTGACCTCGTCCCCTCCGGCGCGGGTTTCCGCGCCTGACTGTGTTGCGACGGTGCGGCCCCGGCCACCCGTGAACGAGCGGAGCCGCACGCATTGCCACTGACGGTACCCGTCCGATGCCGCGAGCGGGAACACCCACGAGCTCCGGGAGCACGTCAGAGGACGACCCTAAACCAGGATGCCGGTGTGTGTCGTCTTCTCGACACACACCGGCCTGGCGGATCTACAGCGCCGACGCCTTCCGGTACGGCAAGACCTCGTCGATGATGCCGTAGGACTTGGCCTCGTCGGCCGTCAGGATCTTGTCGCGCTCGATGTCCTTGCGGATCTGGTCCGCGTCCTTGCCGGTGTGCTTGGCCAGGATGACCTCCATCTGGCGCCGCACCCGCTGGATCTCGTTCGCCTGGATCTCCAGGTCGGAGACCTGGCCGTAGGTGCCCTCGGTGGCCGGCTGGTGGATCAGCACCCGCGAGTTGGGCAGCGCGTAGCGCTTGCCCGGGGTGCCGGCCGCCAGCAGCACGGCGGCCGCGGAGGCGGCCTGGCCGAGGCAGTACGTCTGGATGTCCGGGCGGACGAACTGCATGGTGTCGTAGATCGCCATCAGCGAGGTGAACGAGCCACCCGGCGAGTTGATGTAGATCAGGATGTCGCGGTCCGGGTCCTCGTGCTCGAGGTGCAGCAGCTGGGCCATCACGTCGTTGGCCGACGCGTCGTCCACCTGCACGCCGAGGAAGATGACGCGCTCTTCGTACAGCTTGTTGTACGGGTTCGACTCCTTGACGCCGTAGCTGGTGCGCTCGACGTACGACGGGAGGATGTACCGCGACTGGGGGACGGCCGGTGCCCGGAAGTCACCCGGGAGCCTGAAGTTGCTCATGATCGACTCTCCTGTGTGTACTTCGCGCTCAGTTCGAGGCCGGACGGGCGATGTCGCGGGTGAGGACGTGATCGACGAACCCGTAGTCCTTCGCCTCCTGCGCGGTGAACCAGCGGTCGCGGTCGCCGTCCGCGATGATCTGCTCGACCGTCTGCCCGGTCTGGTCCGCGGTGATCTGGGCCAGCTCGCGCTTCCACTTGTTGAACAGGTCCGCCTGGATCGCGATGTCCGAGGCGGTACCGCCGACACCGGCCGAGGGCTGGTGCATCAGGATCCGCGCGTGCGGCAGCGAGTAGCGCTTGCCGGGTGTGCCCGAGGACAGCAGGAACTGCCCCATCGAGGCCGCCATGCCCATCGCGTACGTCGCGACGTCCGGGCGGATCAGCTGCATGGTGTCGTAGATGGCGAACCCTGCCGTGACCGAGCCACCCGGCGAGTTGATGTAGAAGCGGATGTCGGATTCGGCGTCGTCGGCGTCGAGCAGCAACAGCTGCGCGGTGATCCGGTTGGCGACTTCGTCGTTCACCTCGGAACCGAGGACGACGATGCGCTCCTGGAGCAACCGCTCGAACACCGAGTCGGTGAGGGTGAGCCCTGCGGTGCCGGACCGCGCCTCGGGCGTGTGCTGCGTCACGTCTGCCTGCCTTTTCGCCGGCGGCGGCCCGGTGCTGACGGCCACCGCTGTCGTTTCAGATGCTTGAGATCTTGTATCCGACCCTAACGAACTTGGGCGGTGCAGAATGCCTGACACCGCCCAAGTTCGCTCACAGCTTCACTCCGCCGGAGTCTTCGCCGTTTCGTCGGTGACCTGCGTCTCCTGGGTTGCCTCGTCGGCGGCCGGCTCGTCCGAGCCGAACAGCTCGGTGAGGTCGACCTCGGCGCCGGAGCCGTCGGTCACGGCGGCCTTGCGGACCACCGAGGCGAGGGCCTTGCCGCGCCGGACGTCGGCGTAGATCGCGGTCAGCTGGCCCGACTGCTGGGCGCGCTGGACGTACTCGTCCGGGCTGATCCCGAAGCGCTGGGCCTGGTAGATGATCCGCTCGGTGAGCTCGCCGTCGTTGACCGAGACCTCTTCCTTGTCGGCGATGGTGTCCAGCAGCAGCTGCGTGCGGACGGCCTTCTCCGACTCGGTGCGGGTCTCCGCGTCGAACTCTTCGAGGGTGCGGCCTTCGGCCTCGAGGGCCTGGGCGAACTGGGCCTCGTCGTGATCGAACGGGTGGATCGCGTCGTGCTTGCGGTTCTCGATCTCGGCGTCGAGGACCTTCTCCGGGATCGGCACCTCGGTGCGCTCCAGGAGCTCGTCGAGCACCTTGTCGCGGGCCTGGACACCCTGCTGCATCTTCTTGACGCGGCCGAGGCGCTCGCGGAGGTCGCCCTTGAGCTCCTCGATGGTGTCGAACTCGCTCGCCATCTGGGCGAACTCGTCGTCGGCCTCGGGCAGCTCGCGCTGCTTGACCGACTGGACCGTCACGGTCACCTCGGCGTCCTTGCCGGCGTGCTCACCGGCGACGAGCTGGGTGGTGAACGTCTTGGTCTCGCCGGCGTTCGCGCCCACGATGGCCTCGTCGATGCCGTCGACGAGCTGGCCGGAGCCGATTTCGTAGGACAGCCCGGTGGTGCTCGCCTCCTCGACGGCCTCGCCGTCGACGGTCGCGGCCAGATCGATCGAAACGAAGTCGCCGGTCTCGGCCGGGCGCTCGACGCCGGTCAGCGTGCCGAAGCGGGCGCGCAGCTCGTCGAGCTGCTCGTCGACCTCGGCGTCGGTCAGCTCGACGTCGTCGACGGTGACCGCGAAGCCTTCGAGGTCGGGGAGCTCGATCTCCGGGCGCACGTCGACCTCGGCGGTGAACTCGAGGACGTCGCGGTCTTCGAGCTTGGTCACGTCGAACTCGGGGTTCCCGAGCGTGCGGACCTCGTTCTCGCGAACGGCCTCGATGTACTTGGCCGGGATGGCCTCGTTGACGACCTCGTCGAGCACCGGGCCGCGCCCGATCCGGCTTTCCAGGACGCGAGCGGGCGCCTTGCCGGGCCGGAAGCCCGGGATGCGCACCTGCTGGGCGATCTTGCGGTAGGCGCGGTCGAAGTTCGGCTTCAGCTCGTCGAACGGCACCTCGACATTGATCTTGACTCGCGTCGGGCTCAGCTGCTCGACGGTGCTCTTCAAGGTCTTCTCCTCGAGCGGTAACGATTGTGTAGGACAATCCTGCGGAAATGGCCCCGGTCACCTGCAGACCGGGAGGTCCGAGTCTAGGCCAGTGGCCCGCGCCGCCGGGGCGGGGGCCACCTGCGGCGTCACGACCCGAGCATCCGGCCGATCACCCAGCGCATCTGGCCGCTCGCGTGCTCGGCCGAGCCGCTGGGCTGCACCAGGTGGGAGAGCAGCAGCCGGACGAAGGCTTCGACCGCGACCGCCCACTCCGACGGGGTCAGCCGCACCTGGGGGTAGGCGCCCGCGAACACCGCGGCGACGGCGTCGACGGCCCGGCCCAGCACCGCCTCGGGCTGGGACGTGAGCAGCGGGAGGAAGTCGTCGCGGCCGCCCTGCGCGCCGCCGAGCGCGATCTCGATCAGCGGGTTGGCGCGGGCGGCTTCGAGGGTGTGCCGGAAGGCCTCGGTGACGCCGTCGATCGGGTCGTCCGGGTGCGCGGCGACGTCGGCGTGCACGCGCTCGACGAAGCGGTCGGTCTCGTCGAGCATCAGCGCCTCGGCGAGCTCGGCCTTCGAGCCTAGTTCGTTGTAGACGGTCTGCCTGCTCACCCCGACCCGCGCGGCCAGTTTCCCCATCGTCACGGCGGCCCAGCCGTCCGCGGCGATGACGGCCGCGGCCGCGGCCAGCAGCCGCTCGCGGGTGCGCGCCGGGGCGACGGGGGTGACGGCCTTCACAGGGCGAGCTTACCCACCGCTAACGTTCCGCTGGCGGGCCCCTTTTTTCGGAGCCTGCCAGAACGTTTACAAACCGGTCAGGGTTGTCTACGGTGACTCCCGCCTCGCCAGGAGCTTCTCGACCGAGGAGACCACTCGATGCCCGTCGCCCTCACCCAGCAGCACGGCCGGGTCGCCGTGGCGCCGACCGGGGAGTGGACGGCCCGCGCCGTCGTGCCCGCGCCCCGCGTCTGCCTGCCCGCCGTCTCGGTGCCGGCGCTGCTGCTGTTCGCCGGCGGCGCGGCGGTGTGGGCCACCGCGACGTGGCTGCTGCTGGCGGGACTCGTGCCGGCGGTGGTGACCGTGCTGCTGAACACCGTGGTCACCTTCGCGATGTACACCGTGGTCCACGAATCGGCCCACCACTCGGCGGGGAAGCTGACCTGGGTCAACGAGGTGCTCGGGCGGCTGGCGGTCCCGTTCGTCGCGGCCTACGCCTCCTTCCCCTCGCTGCGGTTCGTCCACGGGCTGCACCACCGCCACACCAACGCTTCGGCGCACGCCGACCCGGACGCGTGGACCTCGCGGGGCCCGCGCTGGCAGCTGCCGCTGCGCTGGCTGACCCTCGACATCTCCTACGCGCGCTGCTACTTCGCCCGGCTGCGGTCGCGGCCACCGCACGAGCTGGCCGAGACGCTGGTGGTGCTGGCCACGGCGCTGACGGCCGCGGCGGCACTGGTCACGAGCGGCCACGGCGTCGAACTGGTGCTGGTGTACCTGCTGCCGCAGCGGCTCGGGCTGGGCCTGCTCGCGTGGTCGTTCGGCTGGCTGCCGCACCACGGCCTGCCCGCCGCGGGACCGGAGGGCCGCTTCGGCACCACCCGGGTGCGCGTCGGGCTCGACCGGCTGCTGACCCCGGTGCTGCTCGCCCAGAACCTGCACCTGGTGCACCACCTGCACCCCGCCGTCCCGTTCCACCGGTACCGGCGGGTCTGGCTGGAGAACCGCGAGGCCTACTTGACCAGGGACGTCCCGCTGAGCACCGCGTGGGGCCGCGAGCTGACCGCGGCGGAGTACCTGGCGGCGGCCGGGCTCGAAACCGAACCCGAGGTCGTGGTGCCCGCTCCGGCCTCGCCGCCGCTCGGCCCGAGCCGCTTCCACCGGCTGCGGGTGCGCGAAGTCCGGCAGCTGACCGCGGACGCCGTCGCGCTCACGTTCTACGTCCCGCCGCAGCTCAAGGACGAGTTCCGGTTCACACCCGGCCAGCACGTGGCGGTCCGCGCGGTGCTCGACGGGCTGCCGGTGCGGCGGACGTACTCGATCTGCGCGCCCGCGACGTCCGGTGAGCTGCGGATCGCGGTGAAGCGGCGTCCCGGCGGCGCGTTCTCGAGCCACGCGACCACGGCGCTGGCCGAGGGCGACTTCCTCGACGTCCTGCCGCCGTCGGGCGGGTTCACGCACACCCCGGACCCTGCGCGGACCGCGCACTACGTGGCGCTGGCCGCGGGCAGCGGCATCACGCCGGTGCTGTCCATCCTGGTCAGCACGCTGTCGGCGGAGCCGCACAGCAAGGCGACGCTGCTGTACGTCAACACCTCCGGCGCGACCACGATGTTCGCGCGGGAGCTGAGCGCACTGGCCGAGGGCTTCGGCGGCCGCCTGCACGTCGTGCACTACCGCACCGACGAGCGCGACCCGGACCTGCACGCGCACCGGCCCCGCCAGTTCGACGTCGTCGGCGAAGCACTGGCCATTTCCCACGAGCGCTACCAGCGCGGCCGCCTCGACGGCACGCGGCTGCGCGCGCTCCTGCAGAACCGCCTGCACCCGGCGAAGGTCGACGAGTGGTTCCTGTGCGGCCCGCGGGGCCTCACGGATCTGGCCCGCCGCACGCTGGCGGACGCGGACGTCCCGGAGGAGAACGTCCACTTCGAACTGTTCCGCGGCGCGGCCCCGCTGCGCGACCCGGCGGGCGCCCCGGCCGCGGTGGCGGTGACCCTGGGCGGCCGGACGACGTCCATTCCGGCGGCCGCCGGGGAAACGGTCCTGGACGCGGCCCTGCGCGCGGGCTTCGAGGTCCCGTACTCGTGCACGGGCGGCGCGTGCGGGACGTGCCAGGCGACGCTGCTGCACGGCCAGGTCGAGATGGACGTCCGCTACGCCCTGACGGAGGACGACGCGGCGGCGAACCGGATCCTGACGTGCCGGTCGAGGGCGACGACCCCGGAGGTCGCGGTCGACTACGACCGCCGCTGACCCCCCGGCGCCGCCACGCCGTCAGCCGGTCCGGGTGGGCGGGGTTCCCTGACCACCGCCGGGCTGGGCGCCCGTCTGGCCTTCGGTCACCGACGTCGCCGTCGCCGTGGTGCCCGACTCCGTGGCCACCACCGTGATCGTGTCGCCCGTCGCCAGTCCCGTCGCCTGCGCCGACGTGATCGTGTACGTCTTCGAGAAGCCGTCGTCGCTCTTCGCCGTCAGCGACGTCGCGCTCAGCTCCGTCACCTCGCCCGTCTGCATGAGCTTCGTGACGTAGCCGCCGTTCCCGTCCGAGGACACGTACTCGCCGTGCAGGGCCGAACCCAGGCCGCCGCTGCCGCCCGGACCGCCGTTCATGCCGCCCGGCCCCGCGGCCGTGCCGGTGGCCGCCGAGGACGACGAAGCGGCCCAGACCGCCGCTCCCCCGCCGGCCACGATCACGGCCGCGACGGCGCCCGCCGCGATCTTCTTGCCCGGGGACCAGCCCGCCCGCGGCGGCGTGCCCGGTGCGGGCGCGGCGCCCCACGTCCGGTCCGGTGTGGACGGTGCCTGCGGTGTGGTCATCGTGGTGCTCCTAACGAGATCCTTCGGTGCGATCCACGGTGCGGCCCCACGCTGTGCGCGGACTGTGCCCGCCGTCAGCCGTTCCTGTGACCGGCGGAATCGCCGCGGCCGCCACCGCACAGCCGCCTCACAGGCAGCACACAAGCCGCACACACGGCCCGGCCGGACGCTGGACCCATGGCCGCGCGAACCGTCTCGTCACGCCCCCGCCGGGGGCGGCTTTCGCTGCGCGCGAAGCTGACCGGGTCGATGGTCGTGCTGCTCACCGTGGTGTGCCTGATCGTCGGCGTCGTCAGCGAATTCGCGCTCGACGTCTTCCTCACCCGCCAAGTCGACCAGCAGCTGTCCGCCGCCGCGACCCGCTCCCTCGTCTTCGCGAGCAACGCCCGCCCGCAGGACGCCGGGCCACCCGAGGACCAGGGCCAGCACCCGCTCGGGCAGAACGTGGGCACGGTCAGCGGCACCTTCGACGCGCAGCGGCGGCTCGTCCACGACGACAGCATCTCCGAGCACGGCGACCGCCTGCGGCTTTCGGCGGCCCAGCAGGCCGTCATGCTCTCGGTGCCCGCCGACGGCAGGCCGCACACGGTGTCGTTCGACGACCTCGGCGAGTACCGGCTGATGGCGCTGCCGGTCACCGGGACCGGCGAAGTCGTGGTCACCGGCCTGCCGATGGCGCCGGTCACCGCCACGCTCGTCACCGTCGGGCTGATCCTCTTCGGCGTCGCCGCCGCGGGCGTCCTCGGCGCGGCCTTCCTCGGCGCGTTCGCGGTCCGCCGCACGCTGCGCCCCCTCGACCGCGTCGCGGCCACCGCGGGGCGCGTGACCGAGCTGCCGCTCGACCGCGGCCAGGTCGCGCTGTCCATCCGCGTCCCGGAGGCCGACACCGACCCGCGCACCGAGGTCGGGCAGGTCGGCTCGGCGCTCAACCTGATGCTGGGCCACGTCGCCCAGGCCCTCGAAGCCCGCCAGGACAGCGAGATCCGCGTCCGCCAGTTCGTCGCCGACGCCAGCCACGAGCTGCGGACGCCGCTGGCCGCCATCCGCGGGTACGCCGAGCTGGCCGCCCGCGGCAGCGCGCTGGTGCCGCCCGATGTCGCGCACTCGATGGGCCGGATCCAGTCCGAGGCCGTCCGGATGTCGGCGCTCGTCGAGGACCTCCTCCTGCTCGCACGGCTCGACGCGGGCCGCCCGCTCGACGTCCGCGAAGTCGACCTCACCCGGCTGGTCGCCGACGCGGTCGGCGACGCCCAGGTCGCCGGCCGCGGCCACCGCTGGCTCCTGGAGCTGCCCCCGGACCCGGTCCTCGTGCACGGCGACGTCCAGCGCCTGCACCAGGTCCTGGCGAACCTGCTGGCCAACGCCCGCACGCACACGCCGCCCGGCACCACGGTGGTGACGGCCCTGGCCCGCTCGGTCGACGGCAGCGCGGTGCTCACGGTGACCGACAACGGCCCCGGCATCGACCCGGACCTGCTCCCCGAAGTCTTCGAACGGTTCGCACGCGGCGATTCGTCGCGCTCCCGCAACGCCGGCAGCACGGGGCTCGGCATGGCGATCGCGTCCGCGGTCGTGCTCGCCCACCACGGCAGCATCGAGGTGCACAGCCGTCCCGGGCGGACGGAGTTCGCGGTGCGCCTCCCCGTGGCCGTGCCCGCACAGCGAGTGCACAGCATCGGCACAACCCGGCCCCAGCTCGGCACCGGAAGCTGACCTCATGACCGCTGTGACATCCGGGGCTTCGCCCCGGGCCGGGGGCTCCGCCACCCGGAACCCCCGAAAAGCCGGTGTAGCGTCACGCGAAACCGCAGTGGCCCCTCTTGTGCCCGCCCGCTCGACCTGGCACCGGCCCGCGCTGGCCGTCCTCCTGCTCGGCACAGCGGTGCTGTACCTCTGGGGCCTCGGCGCGTCCGGCTGGGCGAACGCCTTCTACTCGGCGGCCGCCCAGGCGGGTTCGGAGAGCTGGAAGGCGCTGTTCTTCGGCTCCAGCGACGCGGCGAACGCGATCACGGTCGACAAGACCCCGGCGGCGCTGTGGGTCATGGGGCTCTCGGCGCGGGTGTTCGGCGTCAACGCGTGGAGCATCCTGGTACCGCAGGCGCTGATGGGCGTGGGCTCGGTCTGGCTGCTGCACGCGGCGGTCCGCCGCACGTCCGGCCCGGCCGCGGGCCTGCTCGCCGGGCTCGTGCTGGCGCTGACCCCGGCCGCCGCGCTGATGTTCCGCTTCGACAACCCCGACGCGCTGCTGGTGCTGCTCCTGGTCGCCGCCGCGTACTGTGTGGTCCGCGCCGCCGAGAAGGCGAGCCCGCGCTGGCTCGCGCTGGCCGGCGTCGCGGTGGGGTTCGGCTTCCTGGCGAAGATGCTGCAGGCGTTCCTGGTGCTCCCGGCGTTCGCGCTCGCCTACCTGATCGCGGCGCCGGTGTCGCTGGGCAAGCGGCTGCTGCACCTGCTGGGCGCGTTGCTTGCCACGGTCGCGGCGGCCGGCTGGTACCTGGTGGTGGTCGCGCTCTGGCCGGCCGCCGAGCGCCCGTTCATCGGCGGCTCCCAGACGAACTCCCTGTGGGAACTGGTCTTCGGCTACAACGGCTTCGGCCGCATCACGGGCGACGAGGTGGGCAGCGTCGGCGGCGGCGCCGGCCGCGGCTGGGGCTCGACCGGCCTGACCAGGCTGTTCGGCAGCGAAATGGCGGGCGGCATCGCGTGGCTGCTGCCGGCGGCCGTGCTGGCGCTGGGCGCGGGCCTGTGGTTCACCCGCCACGCCCCGCGCACGGACCGCTCCCGCACGGCCCTGGTCCTCTGGGGCGGCTGGCTCCTGGTGACGGCGCTGGTGTTCAGCTACATGGGCGGCATCATCCACCCGTACTACACGGTCGCACTGGCCCCGCCGATCGCGGCGCTGGTCGGCACGGCGGCGGTCCAGCTGTGGCGCCTGCGTTCCCGCCCGACGGCATCGGGCCTGCTCAGCGGCGGCATGGCCCTGACAGCGCTCACGGCGTACCTGGTTCTGTCGAGCTCGACGTGGCAGCCATGGCTGGCCCCGACGATCCTGGTGGGCGGCCTGCTGGCGGCGGTGGCCCTGTTCTTCGCAGCCCACCTGACCCGCTGGGCGGCGTCCGCGGTCGCCGTCCTGGCCCTCGTCGCGACATTGACCGGAACGGGCGCGTACACCCTGGCCACGGCATCGGTGACACACAGCGGCGCAATCCCGTCGGCAGGCCCCTCATCGGGCTTCGGCGGCCGCGGCCCGGGCGGCTTCCGCGGCGGCGGCCCGGGCTCACTGCTGAGCACGACGATGCCGGGCGCTTCCCTGACGGCGTTGCTGCAGAAGGACGCCTCCCAGTACACGTGGACAGCGGCAACGGTGTTGTCGAACGCGGCGGCGGGTTACCAGCTGGCGAGCGGAGCGCCGGTGATGGCGGTGGGTGGGTTCAACGGGACCGACCCTTATCCGACGCTGGCGCAGTTCCAGCAGTACGTGGCTGCCGGCCGGATCCACTACTTCCTGGGTGAGGGCATGACGATGCAGGGCAGCACGGGTTCGGACGCGGCCCAGCAGATCGCGGAGTGGGTGGCCGACCACTATGAGGCGTCCACTGTGGACGGTGTAACGGTCTACGACCTGACCGCGACCGCGTAGAGTTCCCGGGTAGCGGGTTTGCGCCCGGGCGGACGGGAGGAGCCATGACCGAACCCCAGGTCCGACCGGCGCGTTCCGCGAACTTGGAATCGTTCGTCGCGGCCTTCGGCACCGGCTGGTACTTCGCCGATCGGCTGAGGCGCCAGCGGCAAAGGCGCGGTGTGCTTCTCCTCGCGTGGCTGGACAGCCACCCGGCAGGCCACGTGTACGTGTGGCTGGAAACCGCCGAAGAACCGCCGATCCGCCAGCACCTCTCCGAGGTCGCCCTGCTCACCCACCTCGAGGTCCGGCCGGAGCTGCGCAACCGCGGCATCGGCCGGGCCCTGGTCGCCGCGGCGGAGGAGTACCTCTTCGGCAGCGGCCACCACCGGGTGGCCCTGGCGGTCCGCACCGACAACACGGCCGCGGCCCACCTCTACCGCCGCTTGGATTACCGGGATTGGGGCCACGACGAAGTGACCTGTTACGCGCTCACGGTGTTGCCGGACGGCAGTTTCCGGGACGAGCCGGAACGGTGTCACGTGCTGGTCAAGGACCTCGTGCCGGTCACACCCGCGCCACCGGTGCCGCCGATCGGCGCCGCCCGGTACTGACCCGGACATCGACACCGGCCTGGGCGAACGAAGGAAGGTCGAGCACCCCGACGGCCTGCTCGACGCCCGAACCCCCGTGGTACCGACGAAGCTCGGTGATCCGCCGCCGCCAGCGCACGCAGTCGGCTTGCCAGGCACGGAGGTACCGCGTGCACAGTTCCGGCGTGATCAACTCGCTGCGCCCGATCGCCGCTCTGAGCGAGTCGACCATCCGCGCGCGCAGGCCCGCTTCGATCTTCGACCGCTGGACCAGTGCGATCGTTTCGCGGATGATCCGGCGGCGGTCGGCGAAGAACTCCCGCCAGTACCGCTCGTCGGCGTGCATGAGGCCGAGGTGGCTGTCGAACAGCCCGAACACGCCCTCGGCCAGGGTGTCCCCCAGCTCTTCACCACGGGCGCGACGGGCGTCCCGGTAGGGATCGTAGCGCTTCTGGACCGCCAGCCCCGTGACCGCCGACGGCCGCAGATCCCTGCCGTCGAGCAGGAAGAACCAGTCTTCGTTGTAGATGTTGGGGAAGAACGAGCCGAACGCGGCTTCCCCGACCGCGAGCGCGCCCCCACCGATGAAGGTGTCTTGCGCTTGCCCGACGTCGCGGATCGCGTGGCACACGACGGAGTTGTCCGGCATTCCCGCGTTGGCGAGCCCGACGACCGGGAACTCGCCGAGCAGGCCGGCCGCGACGCCGAGATCCGCGGTGTCCGGCAGGTCGATGTCGTCGTCGAGGAAGAGGATCCGCTGCCAGCCGGCCAGCGCCGCGATGAGCAGGCCGAGGTTCCGCTTGAAGCTGGTGTCGGTCGGCCTCTGGAACCGGGTCTCCCGCAGGAGCTGATCCGTGGCGAACGGCGGCACGAGCCCGGGGTCCACCTCGTCGATGTCGATGGCGAGCGCGCGGACGCCCGCCCCCTTCGCCTCCAGCGCAGCGCTGGCGATGGTGGACCGCCTGCTGCACAACAGGAGCAGGAAGACGTCGTGTTCCCTGGCCGCGGCGATCGCCTGACGCAGGTAGGGGGCCGGGCGGCCGGTGGGCACGATGATCGCGTCGAACTCCGCACGGGGCGCGTCGAAGGTGTCGAAAGCGGCCAGCAGACCCCGGTGAGACCGGTATTGCCGGGCGGTCATCCGGCGGCCTCGGGCCACTCGTGCAGCCGGTTCTCCTCGATCGTCCAGTCGGGCGTCAGACCCTGCCCGCCGACGACCGGCACCCGGCTGATGATGCTGAACGACTCCGCTTCGCCGAAGCGCTCGCGCACGTACGCCTCGTTCCGGTCGCGGAACCGCACGTCCGTCAGCGCGCGAACCGCTCCGAGCGTGCCGCGGCCGTACATGCCGTTGCACACGGTCACGGTCCGTTTCCGGTTGAAGGGGCTGATCCCGCGGTAGAACTGGGCAACGTCCTCCACCAGGCGGCCACCGTCGAACTGCGGTTCCACCAGGATCGACCGGCCGTTCTGCCGCACCCGGAAGCCGCCTTGTTCGGCGTCGTCGTCTCTGCTGACTTGCTCTACGGGGAGATCGACCCGTTCGAGCACGTCCCGGGTCACCGAGTTCCAATCGACGCCGCCTAGCACGATGAGGTGGGCGGTGTAGTGGTGGGAGCTCAACTCGTCGGCCGTGTGGAAAGTGACCAAGGCTTCGGGATTGCGGGCCCGGATGTGGCCGAACAGCTCGATCAGCGCATCAGGGTCGGCATAGGTGTACAACGAAACGAAGTCGGCGCTCTCCGGATCGGCGTAGGCGAGATACCGCCGGTATTCCTCCGGCAGCGGTGGGCACACGATGGTGATGTCCTGGTCCTGCTCGAAGGTCCAGAAATCCCTGGCCGGCGTCATGCCTCGAGCCGCTCGATCGACGGGCCCCTGCCGAAAGCCCGGGCGAGCGCGGGCCGAGGCGTTCGTGGTGGCATCACTCCGCCGTCCTCCAGTGGTCCGCAGTGGCGCGAGCAAGAAGCTCGATTGTACCCACCGCGACACCGTTCAACGGCTTATCGCCTGCCCAGCACGGCCTCCACGAGCGTCGCGGGCTCACCGCCGTGCCAGGAGCTCGGTGAGAACCGCTCCTGTGCAATGCCCTCCCACCGCGCGGCTCCCAGCGTCAGCTCCGGCCCCGCCGTCAACGTCCCGATTTCCTGTGCCGGCACGCCCTCTTCATCCAGTGTCTTGATGGCCAGCTCGACGTCTTCCGCCCTGGTGACGACGACGAGTCCCCAGTCGCCCCACGTCTGGGCGAGCTCGAAGGGCCGGAGGTCGCACTGAGCCGCGACCTGGGCCACGCCGTCGGCCAAGTCGAACTCCTCGCTGATCTCCGCGCCGAGGGCGTTCGCCTCGCACAGCGTGCGGACGGTCGCGAACAGGCCGTCGGAGACGTCCATCGCCGCTCTGGCGAAGCTGCGGGCCGCCAGGACCTGGCCGGCCTTGAGCTGGGCCTTCGGGCGGCAGGCGCGGTCCCAGAGTTCGTTTTCCACCCGCCGCGGCACCGAAGCCCGGCCCGTCTTCACCAGAGCCGCTGCCCAGAGGTACCCCGGCGAGCCGACCAGCAGCAGGCGGTCGCCTTCCTTCGCGCCGGAGCGCCGGAGCCTGCTGCCCGGCACGCACCGGCCGATCGCGGTAGCCGTCAGCTGCATCGTCGCGCCGTCTTGGATGTCGCCGCCGGCGACCTTCGTGCGGTGCTCGCGACAACAGGCGTCTACGCCGTCGAGTAGCCGCTCGAACTGCGCGACCGTGGTCGTCTTGGGGAGCGTGTAGTTCACGACGAGCCCCAACGGCGTGGCGCCGGCCGCGGCCAGGTCCGACAGGTTGATCGTGGCCAGCAGCCAGCCCGCGTGGAACAGGTCCGGCTCGGCCAGGATGTTCACCACCGGCGTCGGGCAGCTGTCGGTCGTCGCGACGAGCTCGCTCCGCGCGGCCACCTCGCCGAGCAGAGCGCTGTCGTCGCCGAAGCCTTCCGTGCGGCCGTAGCGCGGCCGCAACACGTGTTCCTGGATGCCCCGCTCGCCCAGATCGCCGAGGAGGAGCTCAGAGCTGCCGGACATGGTCCGCCAATCGGGACGCGACGACCGCGTGGTCGCTCGAGTAGTTGTGCGGCATTTCGCCGTAGGGCAGCTCGCTCCCGGTCGAAGCGAACAGCATCAAGTTGCAGATCCGCGCCCCTGGATACAACAGGACCGGGTGCCGCAGGTGGTTGACGATCTCCAGCGTCAGCACGGCGCCCGTCCCCCGGCCGAAGCCGGGGCTGACCTGACCGCACAGCACGACACCGATCCCCAGCCGCGCGTAGTCGCTGGTCCCGTCGACGAGGCCGACCAGGTGTTCCGGGAGGCCGATCTTCTCCAAGGTCGGCGCGAGCACCACTTCGCCGGGGTCCACGGCCAGCCGTCCGCGGTCGTCGAGCTCCTTGGGGACCAGTTGCGGGTGGGTCGAGCGGTCCGCGACGTCGACCGGACCGGTCGTCACCAGCGTGAACGCCTCCCGCCCGAGCCGCAGGCTGAGCGCAGCCGGGCGCACGAGGGCGGCGTCGAACGGCTCGACCCGCAGTTCGCCCGCCGCCTGGGCCCGCCGGATGGCCCGGTCGGTCAGCACCCCGCGCCGGCGCCGCACCGGCATCCGGCGCTTTTTGACCTGGGCTTTCCACTCCACGAGTGTCATGGTGCGACCTCGTTCTCGAGGGTCGAAAGGACTTCGCTCACGAGCCGGACGAAGTCCTCACCTGAAAGTTCGGCATTGGGCTGGTCGTCGCTTTCGCCGGGTTCGCAGTAGACGACCGTCGTCGGCGTCCGGCGCGGCCCCTGGACCACGACGGTCGCCGTGAGCCCGGCGTCGATCGGGCGCACCGTGTGCACCACCGAGGTGTCGCACGTGTAGACGTCACCGCCGTGGACGTGCAGTGCCCCGCGGCGTTTCAGCCGGACCTCGCCGTCGGCGACGAGCGCCGCCGGGTTCGCCGGATCGGTTCCGTAGCGGTACCGCCGGTAGAGCTTCCCGCCCTCGGTGGTCTCCGCGAAGTCCACCATGTGCATGCCGGTTCCGGTGAGCACGTAAGAGGCGAACTCCCACCGGTGGCTGTGCGGGTTGGATTCGCCGCGCGACGGCGTCTCGCCGCGGGGCCAGACGTGCAGGCGCACGCGGAACTCCGGTTCGAGTCCCGTGTGGAGGACGATCTTCGCGAAACCGTTGGGGTGCCAGTACGAACGCTTCGCCACATCGGCGACCGCCGCTTCGTCGGCGACCAGATCCCGTAGCCAGGCGGCGAAACCGAGCCGGTCGGCGCGGATCTGCTTGGCCGCTGTTTCGAGCTGGGCCAGGCCGGTGGGGGGATCGTCGTTGCCCAGCGCGTCCGCGATGCGGCGCGGGAAAGCGTGGCCGGCCAAGGGGTCGGCGGCAACGACGAAAGGAGTCGTGCTCATGGTGCGGGGGTTCTCTATTCTACGGCTGCGGGTGGAAGAAAAGGTGGTGCGGTGAACGCCAGCGCGGCCGCCCGCAGGGCGGTGACGGCGTCGAGGGTCATCCAGATCGGGAGATCGCCGCTGCCCCAGGCCCAGAGGCCGATACCGGGTTCGTAGCGTTCCCAGAGCGAATCGAGCGCTTGGTTCAGCCGGACGGCCGGGACCCGGGGCGCCTCGGCCAGCGCTTGCACGACCCACGCGGACGTGAAGTGCTTGATGTTGACCCGGACGGCTTCCCGGCCGGGTTGCGGCAACGCCAGGTCTTCCATGATGCCGTCGTCCGGGTGCGTCCGGTCGACGAGCCACTGCGTCGCCACTTCGACCGCGTCCCGGACGTCGGCGCGGTCTTCCCCCGTGCGCAGCAGGTCACGCAACGCCACGACGGCGCGCGCGGTGTGCGCTGTGGACGGTTCCGGGGCCACCAGCCCGGGTTCTTTCTTCTCGCCCCACAGGAGGACGCCGTCGAAGTCCAGCCGGGCGGTGAGGAGGTCGTCCGTCAGCCGGCGGGTCAGCGGAGCGCCGGGGCCGATCCGGGCCGACGTGCGCAACGCGGTGGCGAGCAGGAAGGGCCGGGTGCGGCTGTAGTCGTCGAGCGAGTTCTCGAGGTGCTGCAGACCCTCTTCGGCGGACAGGACGGTGCTGGCCCGGCACAGCGCGTCCACCACCGCGGCGGTGACCTCGGGGCGCCGTCCGGCGGACCGACCTTGCCAGCCGAAGTCGGACCGCTTGGCGTAGAGACGCTCGACGACCGGACGTAGGTCGATGTAGGCGGAGCTCAACACGGCCAACGCACTGATCCCGTACGCGGTGGCGAGCGTGGTCTGCTCGTTGTCCTGCTGGAGGTTGTGCCGCCAGCCGACCGCACGGCCGTTCTCGTCGCGGATCAAGTGCCCGACAAGGCTCTGTCCCGCCCGCCTGAAGACCTCGAGCAGCGAGCCGCGCGTCGACAGGAGCGCGGCGGCCGCAGGAGCGGGCGACCGAGCCGCTTCGACCATCTGGACCAGTGCGTTCGCCGCCCGGAAGTGATCGTCGAGCAACCTGGCGTTCTCCACCGAAGGGAGGTAGCGGCCGGTTTCCCACTGCGTCAGGTTCGCCCGGCTCACGCCGATGATCCTGGCGACGTCGGCCTGGGTCAGGCCGGCTGCCTTGCGCAAGCGGCGCAACTCCGTGCCCACCGCTTCGACGGTCAGCGTTACCACATCAGTACCTATCGGCGGCCCCGCCGCCGACATAGAATGTAGGTAGGCACCGGCCACTGGGCTTACCTACCCAGGTAGGCGAACGTAGGGAGGTGACAGTTCGTGGACACAGAGCGCACCTTATCCCATCCACGGGCCAATGACGCCGCCGACTCGATCGGACTCCGCCGAAAGGGTTGTGCGCGCAGCTCAAACGCCACCTTTTCGCCGTACACCTCGACGACCGGCCGCTCCCAGGCCTTCACGGAGAGTGCCCGGAGACGCCGCCGAGGCGCCTGATCGGACTGCCCGTCCGCAGCCGGACGCGGCCACGGGGGTATCAAAAGCCGAGTCGCCCCCCTCCTACATCCGGCCAACGTCGCACCACCCGCCTGGCCGAACTTCGACGAATCGCGAGCTGAATCCCGCCTTCTGAGTCACCTGACACACAAGGCGCGGCGTTCCGGAGGTTTTCTGGATCCACCGAGGAGGAGGGCAACTCATGGACCCCTACACCACCGCCGCACCGCGCGGCAGCCGCTGGCGTCGTGGCGTCTACGCCGCCGGGCTCGTCATCCCCTTCACCGCGTCCCAGCTGTGGGCGCTGCTGGTGCTGCTCCGGCTCGCGCCGCTCGAGGGCCTCGTGGGGCAGGCCGTCGTGCTCGTCCTGCTGGGATCCGTCGCCGCGGTCTGGGCCGGGTGGCGGTGGACCTGGCGGCTCGGCAAGGACAAGGACCTCCAGCCCGCCCCCAAGACCCGGATCCCGACATGACCTCCGCGCCGGCGATCGTCGCGGCCATCGTGGCCGCCACCGGAGCCGGACGCCTGCTGCGCCACCTCGGCGGCTTCTTCCGCCGCCACCCGACCGAAAGGAGCACGGACATGACCACCAGGCAGCCGTCCTTCCCGCTGCGGATCTACCACTGGCGGTGGGAGATCCTGGGCCTGACGCTGCTCCCCTACGCCGTCGTGACGTTCGCGCTGTGGGCGGGCCCGCTGTGGGCCTCGGTCATCCTCGCCGCCGCGCTCGGCTGGGCGGTGCTGCGCCGTCACCAGGTCCGCGCCCGGATCCGCGCGGTCGCGCTGCAACACCGCTTGCGGGCGGCGTTCCCGCAGCTGCGCCTCCCCGGCGGCCGGCCGACGATCCTGTGGAGCCGCCCGCGCGGCGGTGACGTCGTCGTGTCGCTGTACGGGCGCGAAGCCTTCGACCACCTGCACCGCCACCGTTCGGTACTGGCGGCGGCGTGCGCGGTGCCGGAGGTGTACGTCGACCGCCACCCGCGCTACGCGAGCCTGGTGACGCTGACGATCAGCTTCACGGCACCGAAGCACGAGCCCGGCCGGGCGTCCCTGCCGAGCAACGTGGTGCCGCTGCGCGTCCACAGCTGACCCTCACGGCCCGGTGTCCGCCCTTCGGACACCGGGCGCGGCGCACAGCAACCGCACAGAGAGATCACACGGTCACCAAAGCGGCGGCCGCGACCGTAGGGGCATGACAGCCACCGCCCCCGCACCGCGGCCCGGGACCGTGCCGGTCGATCTGGCCGGTCCGCAGCCCGTTCTCGACGTCGTCATCCCGGTCTACAACGAAGAGGCCGACCTCGAACCGTGCATCCGACGGTTGCACGCGCACCTGGCCGAACACGTCTCCTACCCGTACCGGATCACCGTCGCCGACAACGCGAGCACCGACGCGACGCTGCAGGTGGCCGAACGACTGGCCCGCGAGTTCCCCGAGGTGGCCGTCCACCACCTCGACGAGAAGGGCCGCGGCCGCGCGCTCAACGCCGTCTGGCGGGCTTCCGACGCCGCTGTCCTCGCCTACATGGACGTCGACCTCTCCACCGATCTCGCCGCGCTCGGGCCGCTCGTCGCGCCCCTGCTCTCCGGGCACTCGGACCTCGCCATCGGCAGCAGGCTCGCCCGGGGGGCGCGAGTGGTGCGCGGGCCGAAGCGCGAGTTCATTTCCCGCTGCTACAACCTGATCCTCCGCTCGACGCTGGCCGCGAAGTTCAGCGACGCGCAGTGCGGGTTCAAGGCGATCCGCGCCGACGTCGCCCACGAGCTGCTGCCGCACGTCGTCGACACCGGCTGGTTCTTCGACACCGAGCTGCTCGTCCTGGCGCAGCGCGCCGGGCTGCGGATCCACGAGGTGCCGGTCGACTGGGTCGACGACCCGGACTCGTCGGTCAACATCGTCAAGACCGCCACCGAGGACCTCAAGGGCATCGCCCGCGTCACGAAGGCCACCTTCACCGGCGAGATCCCGATCAGCAAGCTGCGCGAGCAACTCGGCCGCCAGCCGATCGGCGTCGACGCGCCCGGCGTGCCGCCACGGCTGGTGACGCAGCTCGTGCGGTTCGCCGCGATCGGCGTCAGCAGCACGCTCGCCTACCTCGTGCTGTTCCTGGTGCTGCGGACCGTCGTCGGCGCGCAGGCCGCGAACTTCGCCTCGCTGCTGGTGACGGCGATCGGCAACACCGCGCTGAACCGGCGCCTCACGTTCGGCATCCGCGGCCGCACCGGCGCCGGGCGCCACCAGTTCGAAGGGCTGATCGTGTTCGGCTTGGGCCTGGCGCTGACGAGCGGGGCGCTGGCCCTGCTCAACGGCTCCACCACACCCGGCCTCGTCCTGGAGATCACCGTGCTCGTGCTGGCGAACCTCGCCGCCACGGTGCTCCGCTTCCTGCTCCTGCGCGGCTGGGTCTTCAACCCGCGCCGCCAGGCCGCCGCCCAGAAGGAGTTCTGATGACCGCCGTCCTGTCCGACCCCGTGACGCGGGAACCGCGCCACCGCAAGGACTCCGCGGCGCAGGCGCCACCGCGCTGGGTCCGCCCGGCGGTGTTCGGGCTGCTGGCCGCGACCGCGGTGCTGTACTTCTGGAACCTGACCGCGTCCGGCTACGGCAACTCCTTCTACGCGGCGGCCGTGCAGTCCGGGACGCAGAGCTGGAAGGCGTGGCTGTTCGGGTCGCTCGACTCGGGCAACGTGCTGACCGTCGACAAGCCGCCGGCCGCGTTGTGGGTCGGCACGGCGTTCGCGCGGATCTTCGGGTTCTCGAGCTTCACCGTGCTGGCGCCGCAGGCCCTGATGGGCGTCGCGTCCGTCGGGATCCTGTACCTCGCGGTGAAGCGGACCGCGGGCCCGGTCGCCGGGCTGCTGGCGGGCGCGGTGCTCGCGGTGACGCCGGTGGCGGCGCTGATGTTCCGGTTCAACAACCCGGACGCGCTGCTCGTCCTGCTCATGGTCGCGGGCGCCTACTTCGTCGTGCGCGCCACGGAAAAGGCGAGCCCGGTGTGGCTCGCGCTGGCCGGTACCGCGATCGGGTGCGGCTTCCTGACGAAGATGATGCAGGCGTTCCTGGTGCTGCCGGCGTTCGGGCTGGCGTACCTGCTCGCGGCGCCGACGTCGCTCGGCAAGCGGCTGCTGCACCTGGGCGGCGCGGTCGTCGCGCTGGTCGTCTCGGCGGGCTGGTTCGTCGCGCTGGTCGAGCTGTGGCCGGCGTCGTCACGGCCGTACATCGGCGGGTCCGAAGGGGACAGTCTCCTCGAACTCGCGTTGGGCTACAACGGGTTGGGCCGCATCTTCGGCGGCGAGGGCAACGGTGGCATGGGCGGCGGCGGGATGGGCGGCAACACCGGGTTCGGCGGGTCGACGGGCCTGTTCCGGATGTTCGGCGCCAGCTTCGGCACGGAAATCTCGTGGCTGCTGCCCGCGGCGCTGATCGGCCTGGTTGCGGGGCTGTGGTTCACCCGGCGCGCGCCGCGCACCGACCGGACGCGGCTGGCGCTGGTCTTGTGGGGCGGCTGGCTGGTCGTGACGGCGCTGGTGTTCAGCTTCATGAGCGGCACGGTCCACCCGTACTACTCGGTGGCGCTCGCGCCGGCGATCGCCGGACTGGTCGCGATCTCGGGCCGCGCGCTGTGGCAGGGCCGGGCCAACCTGGGCCCGCGGGCGACGCTCGCCGGCATGGTCGTCGCGACGGCGGTGTGGTCGTTCATCCTGCTCGACCGGACGCCGGACTGGTTCCCGGCGCTGAAGTGGGTCGTCGCGGTGCTGGGCGTGGTGGTCGGCACGGTGCTGGTGATGGGCGCGCCCGCGTCGCGCCGGCTGGTCACCGTCGTGGCCGCGGCGCTGGTCCTGACCATCGGGGTGTCGTCGGCGGCGTACGGCGTCGAAACGGCGTCGGTGGCCCACACCGGTTCGATCCCGACGTCCGGCCCGACGTCGAGCGGCTTCGGCGGCGGCGAGGACTCTTCGTCGAGCACGATCGGTTCTCTGCTCTCCCAGACGATGACCAAGTGGGCGGCGGCGACGACCGGTTCGCAGAGCGCGGCGTCGTTGGAACTGGCCAGCGGCAAGGCGGTGATCGGCATCGGCGGCTGGAGCGGCTCGGACCCGGCCCCGACGCTAGCCGAGTTCAAGGCGTACGTGGCGGCGGGCGAGATCAAGTACTACATCGAGGGTGGTCGGGGCGGCGGACCCGGTGGGGGTTCGTCGGAGATCACGAACTGGGTGACGGCGAACTTCACCGCCACCACGGTCGACGGCCAGGCGGTGTACGACCTGCAGAGCTGACCGAGCTGACGGGTGCGAGGCCCGGGTTCCCTTTCAGGGGGTCCGGGCCTCAGTCCGCCGGGGTGATTTCCCGGGTGTCGCGGACCTTGGCGTTGTAGTGCGCACGGCGCACCACGGTCGTCTCCACCAGCGCCTCGAAGTGCCTCGACTTGCGCTGCTTGCGGAGGAACTTCCGATCGCGCAGCTTCTCCGCCGCGGCCGCCGTGCCGTAACCCCAGCACCCGGCGAGGATGACGATTTCCGCCGTCTCCGGCGCGAGCGGGTTCACCGTCCGGATGATCAGGCCGAAGTCGCTGGCCGGATCGCCGGCCTTGTCGTACCGTGGGACCGCTGCGGCGGTCCCGGACAGCCGGTCGTGCACAGCCGGGCCGATCCCCGGTTCCCACTTGAACTCGTAGGAGATCGCTCCGCCGAGGTTCCCCATCATCGTGGCGGTCACGGAATTCCCGTCAGGCCCGCCGATCAGGACGAGGTCGGAGCGCATGTCCTGGGAATTCAGCTCCTTGGATTCGACGATCCGCCCCTTGAAACCCAGTTCGCGCAGCTGGGATTCGATTTCGACGAGGGCGAGGATGTCCCCCTTGCCCACCATTCCGGTCGGCTCGTAGCGGGTGATCGGCTCGAAATCGGGCGCGCCGAGGACGAGGAGCGGCTTCCGGCTGCCCATCGCTTTCCAGAACCGGCGGGCCCGCAGCAACCTGAGCCGCCGGCCCGCTTTCGTGGCCAGCCACACCGCCGTGCCACCGATCGCCGCGGCGATCAGGTTGAGCGAGACGTCGGGGAAGGCGCCGAGGACCACGCCGCCGAAACTCGCTGGCGTCAGCACCATTCCGCGACCACCCCTCACCCGGCCGTCGACGCCGTGAGCGACCACCCTACCCGGCGGTGCGGGACTTATCCGGCGGCTCGCGCCCGGTCGACGATCCGTTACCCGCGCCCGGTCGAATCCCGCCACGAACGGCGGATTGACGAATCCGCGATCAAAGAATCGGCCGCAGGTGGTGGCTGATGTCGCCGACCAGGTCCACCGCCGCGCGGCGCTCGGTGAATCGCCAGCCGGTGTCGCTCCTCGTGAACCGGTCCGTATAACGCCCGGCCGCGATCGTCTGCAGCGGTAACCCCGGAACCGCCTGCAGCACCGTGAAGTACGCGCTCGACGAAGCTGTCGAGCCGGTCACTTCCAAAGCCACGTTCGTGGTCACGTGCTTGGTCCGCGGCGTCCCGTCGTCGTACACGATCACCGTCTCGCGCAGCATGCGCTCCACCGCCGCCGCGCCTCGCAACGCGCCGCCGCTGCCCGTGAACTCCCCTGAGGAGAACAGCTCGCCCACCGCGGTGAAATCGCCTGCGTCGACCAGGGCCGCGTACGAAAAGATCAAGTTCGCAAGCGCCCGGTAGTCGTCCACGGGAACGATCTTACAGAGAAAGTATGGAAACCTTCCGTAGCTTGGCCGGTGAACGGCGACAGGGGGCCGCCGGGCAGGGGGTGCACCACATGGACCGACGAAGGCTGCTCAAGATCGGCGTTGCCACCGTTGCCGGGGCCACGCTGCTGCACGGAACCGCGGCCGCGGACACCGGGCTTCCGCCGGTGCCGGGCATGCTCGGGGACCGGCGGGCCAACGAACTCTGGTACCAGCTCGACGAAATCGCGCTGTACCACCCGGCACAGGACGTCCAGGACGCCTACGCCGTCCTCTTCCCGTTCATCCAGCAGAACGCGCCCGAAGGCCTGTACGAAAAGTGGCGGACGCTGAGCTTGGAACCCGGCTACCCCGGCAACTACGCCGAATCAGTCAAGCCCGTCGAACAGCCGCTGCGGACGCTCTCGAAACTCCAGCTCGGCAACTTCGACCGCTTCTACCGCGGCGACGGTGAGGGCCTCACCCGCGCCTTCGCCGCCTTCGGGCAGGGGGTGCTCTTCGACCCGCGGCGGACGCCCGTCGAGTCGGAGGTGCACACCATGGACGGCGATCCGCCGAACGGGTACCACTTCTGGCACGCCGTGCAGCGGGCGCAGATGGTCCTCGACATCGACCGGCGGCGGTGGGCCGCGCTCGATCCGCTGCTCGGGTTCGCCTGGGCGCTGCAGTCGATCGCGAAACCCGACCACCGGCACGTCAACCCCGGGCTGCCCCGTGACCAGGTCCGCGCACTGGCGCGCTACTGGCTGCCGCGCTCGCCGCGGCAGCTCGACCTGGACTTCCGGTCGGCGCCCTACCCCGCCTGAACGTCGAGCACCCGCTGGTAGGCCGCCCGCAGCGCCGGGCCCGGCTCGATGCCGAGGCGCTCGGCCAGCAGCCGGCGGCCGCGGTGGTAGACCTCGATCGCGTCCGCCTGGCGGCCGCTCGCGCAGAGCCCGGCCATGAGCAGGGCACTGGCGCGTTCGCGCAGCGGGTGCTCGACGACGAGCGCGGTGGCGTCGGGGACCGCCCGCAGGTGGTCGCCCGACGCCACTTCCGCGTCGATCCGGCCCTCCAGGACCGCCAGGCGCAGCTCTTCGAAACGCGCCGACTCCCCCGCGCGCAACGGTGCGGCGACGCCACATGCTTGCGGGGGTTCCGGGTGGCGGAGCCCCCGGCCCGGGGCGAAGCCCCGGATGGCGCGGCGAGCACCGGGCCGCGCCAGAGCTCCAGCGCGGTGCGAAACGCCTTCGCCGCGCGGACCGGCCGGCCCGCGCGCAGGTCGCCGTGGCCGGCGTCGGCCAGCCGTGCGAACTCCTCGGCGTCGAGCGTGCCGCCCGGGGTGAGCAGGTAGCCGCCGCCCGTGCGGACGAGCCCGGCGGGCCGGCCGAGCGCGTTCCGCAGCCGGGAGACGTACGTGCACACCTGCGCGTCCACCGTCGAGGGCCGCTCGGCTTCCCACAGCAGCGAAATCAGCCGTTCGTCGGGCACCACCCGGCCGCGCGCCAGCAGCAACGCCGCCGGCAGCGTCCGCGGCTTGCGCCCGCCGAGCACCGCCGGGCGGCCGTCGGCGCGCGACAGCGCCAGCGGCCCGAGTATCCGGAACTCCATGCCCCCAGCCCGTTCCCCACGGTACGCGGACCTACACCGCGAGCACAGGAAAGTCTCAGACGGCCCACAGGTTCGGCGCGGATCATGGTGGTCAGAGGGGATGAGGAGGCCGCGATGATCACCACACGTCCGGGGTACCCGCGCTGGCACACCGCGAGCGCGCAAGGCCCCCGCTCGCTCAACGCCGACGCCATCGGGGCGTACGCCGCCGCCGGCGGGCCCGGCGTCGTCTTCGCGCTCGCCGACGGGGTCGGTGACGATCCCGCCGCCGCACGCGCGGCCCGCGCCGCCGCCGCGGCCGCCGCGCGGACTCCCGTCCACAAAGGACCCGTCGAGGCCGTGCTCGCCGCGCAGCGCGCCGTGCGCGAGCAGACCGGCGGGGACGCCGTGCTCGTCGTCGCGATGCCCGCCGCGCACGGCGGCTACCGCATCGCCTGGGTCGGCGACACCCGCGCGTACGCCTGGGACGGCACCACGCTCTCGCGGCTGACCACCGACCACACGCTCGCCGAGTACTTCCGCGCCCGCCACCAGCCGGTGACCCCGCGGATGGAGCACGTGGTCACGACCAGCGTCCGCACCGCCGAACCGCACGAAATCGGCACGGCCGAGACCACGAGCGCGGGCCTGCTGCTGACCAGCGACGGCATCCACAAGCCGCTCGCCGGCGCCGGCATCCGCGCCGTGCTGGCCCGGCCGGGCACGGGCGCCACCGAACTCGTCGAGGCGGCGCTGGCCCACGGCGGCTCGGACAACGCCACCGCCATCTACGTCGAGCCACTGGAGGCCGACAGCACGACGGTGCGATTTCCCGTCGCCGCGTGACGCTACTCAGCCCGCTTCAACTGCCGGTACTCGCGCAGCACCAGGACGATGATCACGACGTCGAGCGCGGCGAAGAACGGGAGCGCGATCGAGTGGGTGTGCACGGCCCGGAAGATCTCGTAGACCACGAAGGCGGCGAGGATGACCGCGGCCACCGGGTACGCGCGGACGATCTTCCGGGCCAGCGCCCACACGAGGCCGAGCTTGATGAGGCCGTGGGCGAGCAGGTAGGCGACGGCGAACGTCTTGGTGTCGCCGTTGAGGAAGTTCTCCGTCGCCGACTCGAGGTGCCGCGCGAGCGTGCCCGACGGGTCGCCGAGCAGGTCCCGCGTGATCACGGCGTGGGTGAACCCGCTGACGGCCGACGCCGGGATGAAGGCGAGGACCAGGGCCCCGACGACCTGCAGAGCGCCGTCGAGGCCCTTGATCGCGATGGCGACCCGGAAGAACTTCTCGGTCGCCGTGGTCTTCGCTTCCGTCATGCTCCCAGCTCAGCACAAACCGCAGGTCACCGCACCTGGGACGAGCCTCACAAGGCGGGCGGAACGGACGCCGTGCCCCAGGTGGCCGGGGTGTCGCTCAGCGAGAACCGGATCTTGCCCGCGCGGAGCAGGTCAGCGTGGGAGATCCAGGCGCGGTCGTAACCGCGCGCCCCGATCCGGACGTCCTTTGTGTACTGCAGCTTCGCCGCACTCGCGCCGGGCGCCTCGATCTCGATCTTGCGGCCGCCGGCCGGGCGGATCTCGACCTTCTCGAACATCGGCGTGCTGAGCAGGTACGTCCCGGAGCCGGGCTGGGCTTCGAAGACGCCGGTCATGCCGAAGACGAGCCACGACGAGATGGTGCCGAGGTCGTCGTTGCCGGGCATGCCGTACGGCGTGTCGGTGAAGAGCGTTCGCGCCGCGCGCAGCACGGCCGACGTCTTCCACGGCGCGCCCGTCCAGCTGTACATCCAGGGGGCGTGCAGGTCGGGCTCGTTGTTCGGGTTGAAGGCGAAGTTGTTGTGGTAGTCGTACGCACCGTGGACCCAGGAGTCCTTGGCGGCCTTCGCCGGGTCGGCCAGCAGCAGCGGGATGTCGAAGAAGGTGTCGAGCCGCTTCTCCGCCTGCGCCGGGCCGCCCATCAGGCCGAACAGCTTCGCCGGGTCCTGCTGCGCGAGCCACTGGTACTGCCACGGCGTGCCCTCGTGGAAGCCGGTCGACTGCGCCGGGTCGGGGTTGCCGACGCCGGTGCCGTCCGCGGCCTTGGTGCGGGGGAAGCCGGTGAAGCCGCGGGATTCGACGCCGGCGTCCCAGAGCTTGGCGAAGTTGCCGCAGCGGTTCTTGAGCGTCTCGGCCTTGTCCCCGTACCCGAGTCCTTGCGCCATTGTGGACAGTGCGCAGTCGGCGAGGGCGTATTCGAGGGTCGCCGAACCGGCCTGGCGGGTGTCGCCGTAGGTGTAGCCCGGGAGGTCCTGGTAACCGATCCAGCCGTTCTTCACGTAGGACGGATTACCGTCGCGACCACGGAAGATCGACTGGTCCTCCGGCACTTCGTTGGCGTTGCGCCACAAAGCGTCGAAGAGCTGCCGCGCGGTCTTGTCGTCGAGGATGCCGCGGCGGTAGTTGTCGACCACCCACGGCGTGACGGGGTCACCGCTCATCACGTTCGTCTCGCCGCCGCCCAGCGCCCAGCGCGGGACCCAGCCGCCGTCCTGGTAGACCTTGAGGACGGACTTGGTCATGTCCGCGGCCTTGTCCGGGTGCAGGAGCGCGACGAGCTGGTTCTGCGAGCGGTAGGTGTCCCAGAGCGAGAACATCTGGTAGTACGTGTCGCGGCTGCGGTGCACCTGGTCGTCGAAGCCGCGGTAGAAACCGTCCACATCGGACCCGACGGACGGGTGCAGCAGCGACCGGTACAGCGCGCTGTAGTAGGTGCGCTGGTCGGCGGTCGTCCCACCGGCGACGCGCATCCGGTTCAGCTCGCCGGCCCAGGTGTCGTGAGCTTGCTTTTCGGCCTTGTCGAACGACTTGGGCTGCTCGGTCTTGCGGTTCAGCCGGGCGCCGTCGATCGAGGTGTACGAGAGCCCGACGGAGGCGCCGACCTGGTTCTTTTCGGTGCCGAAGGTGAGCCAGGCGCCGGTGCGCTGGCTGCCCAGCTTCGCGTCGCGCCGGTTCGGCGTCAGCTTGCCGTCGGTCCAGGTGCCGAAGCTCGTGAACCCGCGGTCGAACTTGGCGCTGAAGAAGACCTTGTAGCGCTCTTTCTGGGTCTCCCAGCAGAAGTTGCCGCCCTGCAGCCAGCCCTCGACGGTGTCGTCGCCGACGACGTGGACGTCACCGGCGTAGGTGTAGCCGTTGCTCTCGCCGACCTCGATGAGGACGTTCTGGCTCGCGCCGGAAGGGAAGGTGTAGCGGTGCTGACCGGTGCGCTGGGTGGCGGTCAGCTCGGCTTCGACGCCGTTGCCGAGCTTGACGCCGTAGTACCCGGGGCTGCGGGTTTCGTCCGCGTGGCTGAACTTGGCGCCGTACTGCGCGGGATCGCTGCTGGTCACGGCCCCGGTGGTGGGCATGAAGCGGAAGTTGCCCATCGTCTGGCAGCCGACGCCGGAGAGGTGGGTGTGGCTGAAGCCGAGGGTGGTGTCCTGGGCGTAGTCGTAGGACGCGTACTTCTTGAGCTGGGTGTCCGGGCTGAGCTGCACCATCCCGAAGGGGGTGGTGGCGCCCGGGAAGGTGGTGCCGTCCCCGTTGTTGCCGATCGAGGTGTCGACGAGCGTGGTGGGATCGTCGGCGAACCGGGGCCCGCCTTGGGCGCCGGCGGGGGTCGCGAGGGCCACCGTGGTGGCGCCGGCGAGCAGGGTGGCGAGGACGCGCGTCCCCCGCTTTGGGATGCCACGTCTCATCCGTTTCCTCCTGACAACGTTGTCACATACACCGTGTGATCTTTTCCGTTGTCCGGTGGACAAATCAACCCCCGAAGGTGAACTTCGTCTTGTCCGTCCGTTCAGAGGTCCCCGCGGCGGTTTCGGCCACGACGTCGACGAGCCCGGGGTACCCGGCCGGCCGGGTCGGCACGGCCACGACGGCCTGCGTCGTGCTCGGCGGCCCGATCCGCGTCGCGGGCAAGGTCCCGAAGAGGATGGTCGCGTCCATGAGCCCGGTTCCGGTCACCGTCACCGCGCCACTCGCCGAGGTACCGGGGTCGATGCCGCTGACGACCGGTGCCGCCGGGGCGCCGGGACCACCATCCGGCCCGGTGCCCGGCAGGTTCTGCGCATCGATCGCGGTCTGCGCGGTGCGGGACCCGAAGTAGAACCCGATGACCAGGCTCAGCACGGTCAGCACCGAGGCGACGATCGTCTTGCGCAGGTCCGGCGCGTCATCGGCGGCCGAGAAGACGGTGACGCCGAGCGCGGCGGCGACCAGCGCGACTATGAGGTAGGCGATCGTCGTACGGGCGGAGTTCACGGTGCCCCGCGGGCGGGCGATCAACCGCAGGACGGCGATCAGGTCTTCGCGGCGGATTTTGCCGCTCTTCAGCCAGTCGGTGAGCTCCTTCCGCCATTTGACGGCCTTGACGAGGTCGTAGCACAGGGGAACGAAAGCCGCGACGAGGATGATGACGACGAGTACCCCCACCAGCCACACCGCGGTCGTACCCGAGACGGAGATCAAGCCGGTGGCCGGCTTCGAAACGGAAGCCGGCGGCGTGGTCTGCGCCGGCACGAGGTGCAGACTCTCCCTGAAATGCGCCATCATCCCACCACCTGTTCTCGAAACGAGACACAAATGGTGCGACCGAAAAGGGGCTGCGCGCGGACGGACTGCCGAATCGGATCGATTTCTTCACCCGACCGGAATTTCGGCCGGGATTTGCCTACGCCGCACTACGCCGGTCCGGGAAATTCCCGCCGTGCCTCCTATTCGTTCCTCGCTCAGATCTGGTGCGTCACGTGGCCGCCGAGGATGGTGGCCGTCACCGGGAGGTTTCTCAAGTCGGACGGCGACAGCGTCGACGGGTCCGTCGCCGTCACCATCAGGTCCGCGAGGTCGCCCACCGCCACGCCGCGCCGGCCGCCGGACGAGGAAGCCAGGGCCTCGGCGAACGGGATCGACTGTTCCGGGTGCCACGGTGGCCTGTCGTCGTCCGTGCGGGCGACCGCCGAAGCTATTCCGTCCCACGGGTCGAGGGGCGCCACCGGGGCGTCCGAGCCGAACTCCAAGCGGGCGCCCGATTCCAGCAGGGAACGGTACGGGTACGCGCGCGAAGTCCGGCCGTGCCAATGGCGGTCCGCCACGTCCCGGTCGTCCGGCTGGTGGGCGGGCTGGATCGACGCCACCAGGCCCAAAGCCGCGAACCGGGGGACGTCGGCCGGCGAGAGCAGCTGGGCGTGCTCGATGCGGCCCGGGCAGCCGACCTCCTCGAACGCGTCGAGCGCGATCGTGTTCGCGTGGTCGCCGATCGCGTGGACCGCCGGCAGCAAACCGTGGTCGAAAGCGCGCTGCATCAACGGGACCAGCGAATCCGGCGGCAGTTCCAGCGAGCCCGGGGAATCGCTGCCCGGGTACGGTTCGTGGCAGTAGGCCGTGCGCGTGTTGAGGGAACCGTCCACGAAGAGCTTGAACGGGCCGACCGTGAGGAGCCCGCCGGAGTCCGGGAGGACGTCGCCCGTGCGGTGGCCGCGCTCGATGGTCTGGTCCAGCAGGTGCTTCGCGATCACGCACGAGATCCGGGTCGACGGCGTGGCCCGGCGGGTCCAGTCCGCCACCGTGTCCGCGAACTCGTAGTCGACGATCTGCGTCACCCCGCGGGCGGCCGCCGCGGCGAGGGCTTCCGCCACCCACTCGTCCTGGGTGTCGATCGCCGCCGTCGGGAGCTGGGCCGTCGCGCTCATGCAGTCGGCTTCCAGCAGGACGCCCGTCGGGTGGTCGCGGCCGATCAGCTTCAGCGCCGCCGGGCTCAGCCACAGCGTGTGGAGGTCCGCGCTGAACAACGCGACCGCGCGGCCGGGCAGTGCGCGCTGCAGCATGTCCTTGTGCGGCAGGTCCGGCCACAGCCCGTCGCGGAAGCCCGCGCCCACCACCAGCTCCGACTGCGCGGCCGGCGTCGCCAGCAGGTGCGCCAGCAGCAGCTCGATCGCCTCCGCCGCCGATCGGGCCGCGCCCAAGGGGATGCGACGGCGGGACGTCGCCCACTGCACGACGTGGACGTGCGCGTCCACCAGACCCGGCAGCAGCGTGCCGCCGTGGCCGTCGACCACCCGCGCGGCGAACCCGGGCGCCCCCGGCTCGGTGATCGCCGTGACGCGGCCGTCGTTCACCCGGACGTCCGCGAGCTCGCCGCCGAGTCCGGGGCGCACGCGGCGCAGCAGGAGATCATCCATGCCGCTTACCTTGCCAGCCGGACCCGTCCGGGTGAAGCACGGCTTGAGATGGGAAATATCCGGGTACCAGCTACCGTTGACACAGATGGCAGCCGTCGCCCGCCGAAGGGTCAGGGCCGGTCCATGGGCGCCGCCTTCACAAGCCGCGCAGGGTTCGACTCCCTCGGTTGCCGCTCGGTTCTACCGGGGGTTCGCGTGTGCTCCTCAGCCCACCGGGATGTCCCGGCGCCGCAACGCGATCAGCCCGAGCGCGCCGGCCGCCGCCGTGATCAGGACCAGCCATAGGACCGGGGCCGCGGAGAACGTCCCACCCGGCAACCGGGCCAGGTGCTGGAACGGCGAAATCCCCAGCACGACGTCGTTCCACCGCAACGCCGTCCCCACCAGCGACAGCAGCAGGAACGCGCCCAGCAGCCCCCACGCCGCCGCCGCGAAGCGCGGGACGAAGCCGATCAACGCCGCGGCCAGACCCGCGAGCACCCACACCGCCGGCAGCTGCGCCAGCGCCGCCGGAACCAGTGACGCGCCCGTTCCGTACGCCAACCCGGTAGCCAGTCCCGTGACCGCCAGCAGGACCGCCGAGCCGGCCAGGGCGATCAGCCAGTGCGCCGACGCCCAGCCGAGCCGTCCGACCGCCGTCGCCAGCACCGGTTCCGCGCGGCCCGCCGCCTCCTCGGCACGCGGCTTCAGCGTCGCCTGCACCGCGTAACCCGCCGCCGCGAGGCCGAACAGCGTCATCGTGCCCGCCAGGTACGCGTCGGTCACCGCGCCCCCGCCGCCCATGCGGGAGAGCACGTCCGCGACGGCCCGGTTGTCGCGCATCATGTCCGCGACGTTCTGCGCGACCCCGCCCATCAGCAGCCCGATCAGCGCGAGGCAGCCGGTCCAGACCACGAGCGTCCCCCGCTGCAGCCGCCAGGCCAGCGCCCACGGCGAGCGCAGCGACGCCTTCGCCGTCGCCCGCCCGGGCCGCGCCGGAAGCAGTGCCGCGCCGAGATCACGGCGAGCCGACAGCAGGACCGCGGTCCCGAAGAACACGGCGGTCGCGAGGACGCCCACCGCGAGCACCCACCACTGTTCCCCCGCGAACGGCCGCAGCCGATGCGCCCAGCCGATCGGCGACAGCCACGCGAGCCAGGACGCCGAGCCGCTGCTGTCGCCCGCCGCGCGCAGCAGGAACGCCAGGACGAGCCCGCCGATCCCGATACCCCGCGCGCCGCTCGCACCCCAGGTGAGCTGCGCCGCGACCGCCCCGACGCCGGCGAACACCCAGCCGGACAAGGTGAACCCGAGTCCCAGCGCCAGCGCGCCGGCGACGGGAACCCCCTGCGCGGCCAGACCGGCCCCCACGACCAGGCCGTACACCAGGCACGCGCCGCAGGCCGCGAGCACCGCCGCCGCCAGCCCGGCGTGCCTCCCGACGGCGGTCGCGCCGGTCAGCTCGCGGCGCCCGGCCTCCTCTTCGGCCCGGGTGTGCCGGACGACGGTGAGCAGCGCGACCAGCCCGACCACGACCGGGACGAACCCGCACTGCCAGGCCAGCAGGTTCCCGGCCGACGAGCCGTAGAGCGGGCCGTTGCGGACCACGAACGTCGCGCTGGACGCGTTGAGGTCGTAGAAGTGCTGCCGCGACGCCGCGTCCGGGTACGCCGCCTCGATCGAGGACAGGTAGCCCATCGGCGCGGCCGCGAGGCAGACGATCCACAACGGCATGAGCAGCCGGTCGCGGCGCAGCACCACCCGCAGCAGCGCCCAGGTCCCGGTCATCGCGCCGCTCCGACCGGCTCGTAGTGGCGCAGGAACAGCTCCTCGAGCGTCGGCGGGCGGCTGACGAGGTTCCGCAGCCCGGCCCCGGCCAGGTGCCGCATGACGTCGTCCAGCGCCGCCTGGTCGACCGAGAGGTGGACGTGCGAGCCGTACGAGCTCAGGTCGTGCACCCCCGGCAGCGACCCGAGGTCCGCCGGCACGCGCACGAGCGACGCGTCGATCGTGATCCGGCCCAGGTGCCGCAGCTCGTCCAGGGTCCCCGACTCGACGGTGCGGCCGGCGCGGATGATCGTGACGCGGTCGCACAGCGCCTCGACCTCGGACAGGATGTGCGACGAGAGCAGCACCGTCCGGTCGCCGCGTCCGCGCTCCTCCTCGACGACCTGCCGGAAGACCTCTTCCATCAGCGGGTCGAGCCCGGACGTCGGCTCGTCGAACACCAGCAGCTCCACATCGGACGCCAGCGCCGCGACGAGCGCGACCTTCTGCCGGTTGCCCTTCGAGTACGTCCGGCCCTTCTTGCGCGGGTCGAGGTCGAACCGCTCGACGAGTTCCGCGCGCCGCTTGACGTCGAGCCCGCCGCGCAGCCGGCCGAGCAGGTCGATGACCTCGCCGCCGGTGAGGTTGGGCCACAGCGTGACGTCACCGGGGACGTACGCGAGCCGCCGGTGCAGCCGCGTCGCGTCCGTCCAGGGGTCGCCGCCGAGCAGGGTGGCGCGGCCGCCGTCGGCCCGCATCAGCCCCAGCAGGACGCGGATCGTGGTGGTCTTGCCCGCGCCGTTGGGTCCGAGGAAGCCGTGCACCTCGCCGGTGTGCACGGTCAGGTCGAGCCCGTCGAGGGCTTTCGCCGTGCCGAACGCCTTGGTGAGGCCATCGGCGGTGATCGCTTCGGCCATCGTCATTCCTTCCTCCGGTACGCGGCCAGCGCTTCGCGGGCCTTTTCGAGGACTTCGGTGGTGGCGAGCGGGTTCAGGAACAGGTGGCCGGCGGCGGCCGACATCCGCAGCATCGCCTCGTTCGTGCCCGGTTCCTCGCCGAGCGCGCGGGCGACGTGGTCCTGCAGGATCATCAGCCCGCCGGTCATCGCGGCGAGGGCGGCGGCGACACCCCGCGGGTCGGGCATGTCCATGCCCTGCTCGCGGAAGTAGCTCTCGGTGCCGTCGACGATCTCGACGAACTGCGCGGCCGCGGCTTCGGAGCCGTCGATCATCGCGCGGCCCATGTACCGCCGGAACAGCAGCTGGCGGGCGTCGAACGTCGGGAGGAACCCCGGGTTCGCGGCCCCCTTCGCCAGCACTTCCTCCTTGAACTTCACCAGCTCGTCGAAGACGTGCGCGTCGCACGCCTCGCGCAGCCCGTCCTTCGAGCCGAAGTGGTGGCGGATGAGCCCGCCCGACACCCCGGCTTCCTCGGCGATGTCCAGGATCGACGTCTTCTCCATGCCGCGTTCGGTGAACAGCCGGATGGCGGCGTCGCGGATCCGGGCCCGCGCGGTGAGGTCTTCGGTGCTCATGCTCGTCCTATACGTACGTGTAGTCGACTACACGTCAACGTAGCCGCCTATACGCGCATATAGCAAGAGCGTTCCTTTCACCGGAAAGCACAGCTTCGGGTTGCCGCCTAACCGGTCAGCCCATTAGGCCATTCGGCTCGCAACCAATTGCGGTCTTTGGGCTAACTGTCTTATTGCTGACGAAGATCCCACGCTGTGTACTGCACGGACGCACATCTTCACGAAGGGTCGTTTCAGTGACACAGCACAGATCGCGCTGGAGACGGCGGGCCGGGATCACCGTCCTCGCCACCGCTCTCGGCGCCTCCGTCCTCGGCGTCGCCGTTCCCGTGGCGTCCGCCCAGCAGGCCCCGCCCTCGACCGGCGCGACCGACGGCAAGACCCTCGACGAGCACGACCGCGCGCTCGTCGCCGAAGCCGAAAAGGCCGGGAAACCGGACGTCACGCTGCTGATCGCGGCGGAAAAGGGCCAGACCGGCACCGCCGTGAACGAGCTCAAGGCGCTCGGCGGCGTCGTCCAGTCCACCGACACCAAGCTCGACTACGTCAAGGTCAGCATCCCGACGGACAAGGCCGAGAAGGCCGCCAAGCTCAAGTCCGTCAACGCCGTCGACGTCGACGGCCTCATCCAGCGCGACGACCCCAAGCCCGACGGCGCGACCACCCCGCTGCCGCAGCCGGCCCCGGGCAAGAACACCCCGCGCGTCAACCCGTACCTGCCGACCGGGGACACCTACGCGGCGCAGTTCGGCCAGGTCCTGCCCAACTGGGACGGCAAGGACACCACGGTCGCGGTGCTCGACTCCGGCGTCGACCTCGACTCCCCCGCGCTGGCCACCACCAGCCACGGCGAACGCAAGATCGTCGACTGGTACAACGCCAACGCCACCAACTCGGGCGACGGCACCTGGGTCAAGCAGTCGACCCAGACCTACACCGGCACGTTCACCGCGAACGCCAAGACCTGGACGGCGCCCGCCACCGGCGGCCCGTACACCTTCGGCGTCTTCAGCGAGACCGCCGGCGACCTGGGCGGCGCGGACAGCGAGACCGGCGGTGACGTCAACCGCGACGGCGACCGCGCCGACTCGTGGGGCGTGCTGCTCGACCCGGCGACCAAGGAGGTCCGGGTCGACCTCAACGGCAACGGCGACTTCACCGACGAGAAGCCGATGACCGACTACGCCAAGAAGTACGACTACGGCTTCTTCGGCACGGACAACCCGGCGACCGACGTCGCCGAGCGGATGGCATTCGTGGTCCAGACCGACAAGCCGGGCTACGTCGGCATCGGCATCGCCGGGGCCGAGCACGGCTCGCACGTCGCGGGCATCGCCGCCGGCAACGACCTCTTCGGCGGCAAGATGGACGGCGCGGCCCCGGGCGCGAAGCTCCTGGCGGTCAAGGTCTGCCTCACCGGCACCGCCTGCACGTCGTCGGGCCTGATCGACGGTGTCGTCTACGCGGCCAGCCACGGCGCCGACGTCATCAACATCTCGATCGGCGGCCTGCCCGCGCTCAACGACGGCAACAACGCCCGTGCGGAGCTCTACAACCGCACGATCGCCGAGTACAACGTCCAGATCTTCATCTCGGCCGGCAACAGCGGCGCCGGGGCGAACACCGTCGGCGACCCGTCGGTGGCCACGGACGCGATCTCGGTCGGCTCGTACATCACCAAGGAGACCTGGCTGTCGAACTACGGCTCGGTCACCAAGAACGCCGAGTCGCTGCACCCGTTCTCCTCGCGCGGCCCGCGTGAAGACGGCGGCTTCAAGCCGGACATCATCGCGCCCGGCGCGGCGATCGCGACCATCCCGCGCTGGGAAGCGGGAGGCCCGGTGGCCGGCACGTACGGCCTGCCCGCGGGCTACGCGATGCTGCAGGGCACGTCGATGGCGTCGCCGCAGGCGACCGGCGCGGCGGCACTGCTGGTGAGCGCGTACAAGGCGACGCACAAGGGCCAGCGGCCGCCGGTCGCGCAGCTGCGCTCGGCCATCAAGTCGACCGCGCGGTTCGTGCCGGGCATCGACGCCTACGCCCAGGGTGCGGGCCTGTTCAACGTCCCGGCCGCGTTCGTCGCGCTGTCGCTGAACCCGAAGCCGGACGCCGTTTCGACGTCGGTCGAGGTGCACACGGCGCTGTCGCAGCAGCTGGCGACGCCGAACACGGGCGTGGGCATCCACGACCGCGAAGGCGTGACCACGGGCACGGCCTACACCCGGACGTACACGATCACCCGCACCACGGGTTCGGCGCAGCCGGTGCCGTACTTCGCGCGGTGGACGGGCAACGACGGGACGTTCTCGTCGAAGTCCACGGTGGTCCTGCCGCTGAACACGCCGGTGAAGTTCGACGTCAAGGTCGACCCGAAGAAGGCGGGCGCCCACTCGGCGGTGCTGAACCTGGACAACCCGCTGACCATCGGCGTCGACGTGCAGACCCTCAACACGGTCTTCGCGCCGCAGGAGTTCACCGCCGCCAAGGGTTACCAGGTCGACGTCTCCGGCAAGATCGCCCGCAACCAGGCGACCAGCTACTTCGTGCGGGTGCCCCAGGGTGCCAGCGCGCTGAAGGTGGACCTGGACGCGGGTGCCGGTGCCCCGGGCAAGGGCCAGGTGCGGTTCCTGCGCTACGACCCGACCGGCGTCCCGGCCGAGGCCAGCACGTCGACGACGTACTGCTACCTCCCCGACGCGGGTGCCGGCTGCCCCGGTGGCACGCCGACCAGCCGCACGATCGCCAACCCGCTCCCGGGCGTGTGGGAGATCGTCGTCGAGGCGCGCCGGACGTCCGATGTGGCCGACGCGGCGTACAAGCTGACGGCTTCGGTGCTGGGCACGGCGATCTCGCCGAACCCGGACACCATCGCCTCGGCCACGCTGGGCACGCCGATCGCGCGGTCCTACACCGTGACGAACACGCTGGGCGCGTTCACCGGCAAGCTGAATGGCGCCACGCTGGGCAGCGCAAAGGTGGCGCGGCCCTCGATCGCCGAAGGTGCGCAGCAGCAGTACCAGATCGCGGTGACGCCGGGTTCGACGTCGCTGACGGCCACGATCGGCAAGACGTCCGACACGGGCGCCGACCTGGACCTGGTGCTGTACAACTGCACGACCGGCACCTGCGTGCAGGCGGGGGTCAGCGCGGACGGTGACTCCGAGGAGTCGGTGACCGTGCCCAACCCGGCCGCGGGTGTCTGGGTCGCGCTGGTCGACGGGTACGCGGTGCCTTCCGGCACCACCGAGTACGACTACCTCGACGTCTTCACCAACCCGGCCTTCGGGTCGGTCGCGGTGAACGACACCGTCGCGGCGCACGCGTCGGGCAGCTCGTGGACGGTGCCGGCGACGGTGACGGTCACGACCGCCCCGGCCGCGGGCCGCACCCTGCGCGGTCAGCTGACCGTGCAGACCGACACCGGTGTCACGGTCGGCTCCTCGCTGGTGCTGATCAACGCCGTGAGCTAGTCCCGCTCAACGGAAACCGCCCCGGGTTCGCCCGGGGCGGTTTTCGCTTTTCCTGGTGGGTTTCCGACGCAAGTTTGCGTATGTCCGGTGAAGTGTTGCCCTGGTTCGGCGCGTGTCCGTATGGTCTGGAACACTCCGCATCCACCGAGGGGTCCCCATGCGCCGGATTTCGACGTTCCTCGCCGCACTTCTCTTGCTGGCGGCCACTTTGCCGGGTGTCGCCCACGCGGCGGCGCTCTCGAGCCGGACCCACTTGTTCTACTACCCCTGGTACGGTGGCAGTTCGACCGGTTACCGGCACTGGCAGCAGGGCGGCCACACACCGCCGGCCGACGTCGGCGCCAACTTCTACCCGGTGCTGGGCCCGTACGACTCCGGTGATTTCGCGGGGGCCGTCGAGCAGCACATGCGCTGGATCGAGCAGTCCGGCGCCGGGGTGCTCGTGTACAGCTGGTGGGGTCAGGGGTCCTACGAGGACGGTCTGGCGGCCGGCGTGCTCGAAGCCGCGGCCCGGCACGGGATCCGGGTCGCATGGCACCTCGAGCCCTACAGCGGACGGACGGCGGCGTCCACCGTGGCCGACGTGAACTACATCCTGGGCCGGTACGGTTCGAGTCCCGCGTTCTACCGCGAAGGCGGCCGTGGCGCGTTCTACGTCTTCGAGAGCCTGCGGATCGGCGACTGGACGGCGCTGGACCAGGTGCGGTCGTCGGCGATCGTGCTGGCGCAGACGACGGACACGAGCAAGGTCGCGCACTTCGGCGGGATGTACACCTACGACGCGATCGCCGGGGCCACCGCGCCGGGCTGGCGTGAGGCGGGGGCTTACTGCGAAGCGAACGGGCTCGTGTGGGCACCTTCGGTGGGTCCGGGGTACGTCGACGATCGGGCGGTGCCGGGCAACACGACTCCGACGTTGGCGCGGGACAACGGCGCGACCTACGACCGCGAGTGGCAGAACGCGCTTTCTTCGCAGGCGGACTGGGTTTCGGTGACGTCGTTCAACGAGTGGCACGAGGGGTCGGTCATCGAACCGGCTTCGTCCTCGCCACCTTCGGGGGCTTACGAGACTTTCTCAGGGGCCTATGGGACTTCCGGCGCGGCTTCGGAAACCGCTTACCTGGACCGGACTCGGTACTGGGCCGCTCAGCTCGGCGGGCAACCTGCGTCGGTCAACCTGGCTCAGGGGCGGCCGGTGACCGCCAGCGGGGCGCAGGGCGGGTATCCGGCGGGGAACGCCGTGGACGGGAATGCTTCGAGTTATTGGGAGAGCGCGAACAACGCGTTCCCGCAGACGTTGACGGTGGACTTGGGCGCGCCGGCCGCGGTCGGCCGGGTGGTGCTGAAACTGCCGGCGTCGTGGGGTCGCCGGACGCAGACGATAGCCGTGAACGGCGGGAGTCCGACCGGGTACGCGTTCGACCCGGCGACCGGGAACGCGGTGACGATCCCGGTGTCCGCGGCGGATCGGTACCTGCGGCTGACTTTCACGGGGAACACCGGGTGGCCGGCGGGTCAGGTGTCCGAAGTGGAGGCTTACGCCTCCTGAGCCCGGCTCACGAACGGCGCCGGATCCGCCAGCACCCGGTGCACCACCCGGCCCGCGGCCCCCAGCGTCGCCGCGTCGCCACCCAGGCGTGAGGCCGTCAGCACCGGGGGTGCGCCGCGGAGGCCGCCCAAGCGGGTGGTCAGGACGTCCGTCACCGGGCCGGACAGCCACGGGTACAGCTGCGTGAACACCCCGCCCAGCACGATGCGGTCGAGGTCCAGGAGGTTCACCGCCGACGTCAGGGCGACACCGAGGGCTTCCCCGGCGGCCGCACACGCTGCCCGCGCCGCGCGGTCGCCGTCCGCCAGCGCGGCCAGGAACGCGGGCAGCGTCGGCGCGTTTCCCGCCGCCAGCAACGCTTCTTGGCCCGCGAAGGTCTCCAGGCAGCCGCTTCCGCCGCACCGGCATAGCGGGCCCTGGGGCGCGACCACGACGTGACCGAGCTCGCCGGCCAGGCCGCGGGCGCCGGCGAACAGCGCGCCGTTCACGACCAGGCCGGCGCCGATGCCGACTTCGCCGGAGACGTAGAGGAAGTCGCGCTCGCCGTCGCCGTACCAGAGCTCGCCCAGCGCCGCGAGGTTCGCTTCGTTGTCCAGTTCGACCGGGACCGGCAGGTGCAGGTCGGCCGGGCGGACGTCCTGCCAGCCGAGGTTGGGGGCGCTGAAGAGGACGCCGTCGCCGACCGGGCCGGACACCGCGAGCACCGCGCCCGCCACCTCCAGGCCGAGCCGGTGGGTTTCGGTGAGCGCCTCGGTGGCTAGCGCCTGCAGCTCCCCCAGGACCTTCTTCGGGCGCGAACCGCGGTTGTCGCGCTCGCGGCGGGCGGCGAACCGGACGCCGCCGGTGAGGTCGAGCACGCGCACGGCGAGGTAGTCGACGTTGATTTCGAGCCCGAGCGACGCCACGCGGGCCCCGCTGAGCACGACGTCCACGCCCGGCCGGCCGCGTTCGCCCGCGCGGGCGGGCCCGGTCTCGGCGAGCAGGCCCGCGTCGACCAGGTCACCGACGAGCTTGCTCACGGTGGACTTGGTCAGGCCGGTGACCTCGGCGAGCGCGGCGCGGGTGAGCGCGCCGCCGCGGTGGACCGCGCCCAGCACGACCTCGAGGTTGCGGGCGCGCATCTCCTCGTGCCGCACGGCCTGGGTCATCTCGTCCCCTCCTGCTGTGCACTTTAACCGGGCCCCTTGACGCCCGGGACCCCGCGGCGCATATTTAGTCTACAACGTGAACTAATTGAAGGGACAGTCATGAGCGACTACGCCCCCCGGCCGGCCGACAAGTTCACCTTCGGCCTCTGGACCGTGGGCTGGCCCGCGAACGACCCGTTCGGGGTCGCGACGCGGGCGCCGCTGGACCCGGTGGAGAGCGTCCACCGGCTGGCGGAGCTGGGCGCCTACGGCGTGACCTTCCACGACGACGACCTGCTGGCCACCGAGCCCGACCGCGACAAGGCGATCGAGGCGTTCAAGAAGGCCCTCGCCGAGACGGGCCTCCGGGTCCCCATGGCGACGACCAACCTGTTCACCCACCCGGTGTTCAAGGACGGCGGCCTGACCAGCAACGACCGCGACGTCCGGCGGTACGCGCTGCGCAAGGTCCGCCGCAACATCGACCTGGCGGCCGAGCTGGGCGCGGAGACGTACGTGGTGTGGGGCGGCCGCGAGGGCGCGGAGTCCGACGGCGCGAAGGACGTCCGCGCGGCGCTGGCCCGCTACAAGGAGGGCCTCGACCTCCTCGCGGACTACGTCGTGGAGAAGGGCTACTCACTGCGCTTCGCCCTGGAGCCGAAGCCGAACGAGCCCCGCGGCGACATCCTGCTCCCGACGATCGGCCACGCGCTGGGCTTCATCTCGCAGCTGGAACGGTCCGAGATGTTCGGCCTCAACCCCGAGGTCGGCCACGAGCAGATGGCCGGGCTCAACTTCGTGCACGGGATTTCGCAGGCGCTGTGGCAGGGCAAGCTGTTCCACATCGACCTGAACGGCCAGCACGGCCCGAAGTACGACCAGGACCTGGTCTTCGGCCACGGCGACGTGAAGAGCGCGTTCTTCCTGGTGGACCTGCTGGAGAACGGCGGCTACGAGGGTCCGCGGCACTTCGACTACAAGCCGTTGCGCACGGAGGACGCTTCGGACGTGTGGGTGTCCGCGGCGGCGAACATGCGGACCTACCTGATCCTGAAGGAGAAGGCGGCGAAGTTCCGTTCGGACCCGGAGGTCGTGGAGGCCCTGGCCGCGTCGCGCGTGCCGGACCTGGCGACGCCGACGCTCGCCCCGGGCGAGACGTTCGACGACGTGCTGAAGGACGACTTCGACCTGGACGCGGCGGCCGCGCGCGGGTACCACTTCACGCGGTTGAACCAGCTGGCGCTGGAGCACCTGCTCGGCGTCCGCTGACGTTGCTGAGGGCCACCATCGGGGCATCCCCTGCCTCGGCGGTGGCCCTCACCGGCATGCTTGCGCGGGTGGAGCACTTCACCGACTTGGCGCACGTCTACCTGGAGGACAGCTTCGTCCTCGGCATCGAAGAGACTCCGGACTCCCTGTCCTTCACGCTGGACCTCGTCTTCACCGGCGCGCACCCCCGCTACCACGAGCCACGTGTGGGTGAACAACACCGCTACGCCGCCGCCGTGCTGACCATCGCGGGTGTCCGGAAGATCGAGTGGCTCAGTCGGTCCACGCAGACCTACCGGGACGCCACCGGCGAGGAAGACCTCGGCAACATCGACAGCTTCCAGTACCACGACGGCCGCTACGAGATCGCCGGTGACTGGGGCCACGTCCGGGTCCACTCGCCCGCCGAACCGCGGGTCACCTTCCCTGAACAGCCGTGAAGGCCACCTCGAGGAACGCAACGCTCCTCAAGGTGGCCTCCACGAACTTCTAAGACACCGTCAACGTGTCGATGTCGAACAGCGAACCCGCGCCACCCCGGAAGACCAGGTGGAGGGGGCCCGTTCCGGGCGTTACCGTGGTCGACACCGTCTGGAACGTCTCCCAGCTGCCCGTGTTCGGGACCGGCACCGTGCCCAGCAGCGTTCCCGTCGCCGAACCCGCGCGGATCTCGATCGTGCCGCCCGCGCCCGCCGAGGACACCACCGCGCTGAAGCGCGTGATGCCCGCGGTGCTCACCGACGCGTACCCGGCCCAGTCGCCGTTCTCGATGTAGCCCAGGGTCTGGCCGCCGCTGGCCGGGGCGTGGGATGCGATCTGCACCCCCGAGCCCGACGTGAACGACTCACCCTCCACAGTGGACGACGAAGACCCGCAAGCAGCAGGGGCGACCCCGGCCGCATAACGAACCGCGCCCAGCAGGGAAGACCGGAACACCGGGTCCGAATAGGACTCGATCGTGTGGCCGAGTCCCGTGTAGAACGCGCGGCCGGCGCCCTGCGGGTGGCACCACGTGATCGGGTGGTCGGCACCCATCTCGCCGCCCGTGTAGCTGGACTCGTCCAGGGTCTGCAGCACGTGCACGCTGCCCCGCGGGTTCGTCCGGTAGTTGTACAGCTCATCGGTCCGGGTCCACACCGCCGGCAGGCCGGCCGTCGCCGGATGGGTGCCGTCCTCCGTCACGAACCGGGCCTGCTGGATGGCCGGGTGGCTCTTGAACCACGCCCCGACCAGCTGCCCGTACCACGGCCAGTCGTACTCCGTGTCCGCCGCGGCGTGGACGCCGAGGTAGCCGCCGCCACCTTCCACATAGGACTGGAACGCCGTCTGCTGCGCGGCGTCCAGCACGTCGCCGGTCGTCGAGAGGAAGACCACCGCCGCATAGGACGACAGCGAAGCCGAGGTGAACACCGAAGCATCCTCGGTCGCCGTCACGCCGAAACCGTTGGCCGCGCCCAGTTCACGAATGGCCTGGATGCCCGCCGGGATCGCGTCGTGGCGGAAGCCCGCTGTCTTGGAGAACACCAGTACCTCGTACGAGGGATCCACCTGGGTCGGCATACCGCTCAGCGTAAAGGAATCCACGTCGAACAGGGAACCGGAACCGCCGCGGAACACCAGGAACAGCGATCCCGAGCCACCCGACACCGACGTCGTCACGTTCTGGAACGTCTCCCAGCCGCCCGTCGACGGCACGGCCACCGAACCCAGCAGCGTCCCCGTCGCCGAACCGGAGCGGATTTCGATCGTCCCGCCCGCGCCGGCCGATGAAATCCGCGCCGTGAAGGACCGCGCGCCCGCCGTGCTCACCGATGCGTAGCCGGCCCAGTCGCCGTTTTCGATGTAGCCCAGGGTGTTGCCGCCGCTCGCCGCCGCGTGCGGGGCGATCTGCACGCCGGACCCGGACGTGAACGACTCGCCCTCGACCGCCGGCGAAGCCGTCGTGAACGTGAACGCGTCGAGGTCGAACAGGTTGCCCTGGCCGGTCACGCCCTTGAACACCAGGTACAGCGACGTCGTCCCGGCCGGCCGGTCGGCGAGGTTCGCCGTGACGTCGGCGAACGTGTCCCAGTCACCGGTGTTGGCGACGGCCGCCGATCCGAGCAGCGTCCCGGTCGGCGAACCCGCGCGAACCTCCAAGGTGCCGCCCGGGCCGCCGGACGACACGCGAGCGCTGATCGAGGTGGCGTTGCCCAGCGCGTACGGCGTGAACGAGATCCAGTCGCCGTCGTCGGTGTACCCGACCGTCCGGCCGCCCTCCGCCGCGCCGTGGTCGGCGAGCTGGATCCCCGACTGCGCCGAGAAGTGCTCCCCCTGCCGGTGCCGCGGCTGCAGCTTTCGGACGCTGTGCGACGTCAGCCCGCCCTTGTCGGTGTACTGCGCGTCGAAGACGCCGTAGATGTTCGCCGCGGCGTCGTGCTCACCGTCGACCGGGACCGCGATCGAGCCCGAACACCCGGTCTGCTGGGTGATCTGGTGCTCGTGGCTGTCGTGGCCGAGCAAGTACGTCACCTTGACCTTCGAGCAGTCCAGCGGCCCGTCCTCCGGATCGCTGCCGGCCACCTGGAACGGCACGGTGTCACCGAACGAGAACAGCTGCCCGTCCACCGGCGTACCCAACGAAACCGCGGGCGCGGTGTTCCCCACCGTCACCACCAGGCTCGCCGTGCCGGTCAGCCCCGCCGGATCGGAAACGGTGAGCGTCGGCGAGTACGTGCCGTTCGTCGTGTAGGTGTGCGCCGGGTTCGCCGAGGTCGACGACGAGCCGTCGCCGAAGTCCCAGCGGTAGCTCAGCGCGCCACCCTCGGGGTCCGCGCTGCCCGCGGACGAGAAGTTCACCGTCAACGGGTTCGGCCCGGACGTCTTGTCGGCCGCGGCCTTCGCGACCGGGTTGCGGTTCGTGCCCGCGAGGTACTCGATCCGGTACAGCGCCTGGTTGTCGCTGCCGGTGCCGTAGTCGAGGACGTACAGCGCGCCGTCCGGGCCGAACGCCATGTCCATGACCTGCGTTCCGGTCCACGGGAAGTTCTCGATCGGGCCGCGCGTGCCGTCGCCGTTGACGGTGACCGCCTTGATCCACTTGCGACCGTACTCCCCCGCGAAGTACTTGCCGTCCAGGGATTGCGGGAACTTGACCGTGGACGTCGAGGTGGCGTCGTACCGGTAGACCGGCCCGCCCATCGGCGACTCCGAGCCGCTGCCGAACTCCGGCGGCGAGCCTTCGTCACCCGCGTACTTGATCCACGCGGGCTTCGGCACCGGCAGCTTGGCGAGCCCGGTGTTGCGGAACGAGGAGTTCGTCGGGCCGCCCGCGCAGTCGTACTTCGCACCGGACGGGCCGCTCGGGAACGTGTAGTGGTTGTACGTCTCGGTCGTGGTGTTCGATCCCGTGCAGTACGGCCAGCCGAAGTTGCCCGGCCCGGTGATCCGGTCGAACTCGACCTGCCCCTGCGGTCCGCGGTCGGGGTTGGTGACGCCCGCGTCCGGGCCGTAGTCGCCGAGGTAGACGACGCCGGTCGGCTTGTCGACACTCATCCGGAACGGGTTCCGGAAGCCCATCGCGTAGATCTCCGCGCGGGTGTTCGCGGTCCCCGGTGCGAAGAGGTTGCCGGACGGCACGGTGTACGTCCCGTCGGCCTGCGGGTGGATCCGCAGCAGCTTGCCGCGCAGGTCGTTCGTGTTGCCGGACGAGCGCTGGGCGTCGAACTGCGGGTTGCGCGTGGTCCGCTCGTCGATCGGCGAGTAGCTGTCGGAGGAGAACGGGTTGGTGTCGTCGCCGGTGGTCAGGTACAGGTTCCCGGCGGCGTCGAAGTCGATGTCGCCGCCGACGTGGCAGCACTGGCCGCGGTCGTTGGCCACCTTGAGAACGACCTTCTCGCTGGCCAGGTCGAGCGTGTTGTCGGTCTTCAGCACGAACCGGGACAGGTGCAGCTCGCCCTTGAACGGCGCGAAGTCCGCCTCGGTGCCGTCGGTCGGCGCGTCACCGTCCGGTGTGGACAGCCGCGGCGAGAAGTACAGCCAGATGAACCGGTTCGTGGCGAAGCCGGGATCGGCGGCGACGCCTTGGAGCCCTTCCTCGTCGTGGGTGTAGACGTTCAGCTTGGCCGCGACGGAGGTGGCCCCCGCCGCGGTGGTGACGCGGACGGTGCCGTCGCGGGAGGTGTGCACGACCGAGCGGTCCGGGAGCACGGCGAGCGACATCGCCTCACCGCCGAGTTCGGCCGCGCCGGTGGCGAGCGCGACCTGCTGGTAGTCCGCGGGTGGGATGTCCGCGCGGGCCGGGGTGTCGAGGGTGAGCAGGAGGCCGGCGCCCAGGAGCGCGGTGCCGAACAGCCTCGCCCACTTCGGTGGGGACGGAGACATGCGGGATCCTTCCTGATTTTGAGCGTGCTTCGCCCCGGTGCGGCGCGAAGCCGGTTTCGATCACCTTCCGACGGGGCTGGCGGTCACCCGTTGAACAGAAGCGCTACTTCGAGGAGAACGCGGCGTCGAAGGCCGCCGTGGGTGGGGTGAAGTTGAGCTTGCGGACGAACTCGAGCGCTTCGGGCGCGCCGATGAGCCGGTCCATGCCCGCGTCCTCCCACTCGATGGAGATCGGGCCGTCGTAGCCGATGGCGTTGAGCATGCGGAAGACGTCTTCCCAGGGGACGTCGCCGTGGCCCGTCGAGACGAAGTCCCAGCCGCGGCGGGGATCGGCCCACGGCAGGTGCGATCCCATCCGCCCGTTGCGGCCGTTGAGCTGTTTGCGGGCCTCCTTGCAGTCGACGTGGTAGATGCGGTCCTTGAAGTCCCACAGGAACCCGGCCGGGTCGAGGTCCTGCCAGACGAAGTGCGACGGGTCGAAGTTGAGCCCGAACGCCTCGCGGTGGCCGATCGCCTCCAGCGTCCGGACGGTGCTCCAGTAGTCGTAGGCGATTTCGCTCGGGTGCACCTCGTGGGCGAACCGGACGCCGACCTCGTCGAAGACGTCCAGGATCGGGTTCCAGCGGGTGGCGAAGTCGGCGTATCCGCGCTCGATCATCGACGGCGGCACCGGCGGGAACATCGCCACCGTGTGCCAGATCGACGAGCCGGTGAACCCGACCACGGTGGACACCCCGAGCTTCGCCGCGGCGCGGGCGGTGGCCTGCATCTCGGCCGCCGCCCGCTGCCGGACGCCTTCGGGTTCGCCGTCGCCCCAGATCCGCGCGGGCAGGATGGCCTCGTGCCGCTCGTCGATCGGGTGGTCGCAGACGGCCTGGCCCACCAGGTGGTTCGAAATCGCCCACACCTTGAGGTCGTACTTGGCCAGCGTCTCGAGCTTCGCCGGGACGTAGCCGTCGTCGGCGAGCGCCTTGTCCACTTCGAAGTGGTCGCCCCAGCAGGCGATCTCGAGTCCTTCGTAGCCCCAGCCGCTCGCCAGCTCGCACACCTCCTCGAACGGCAGGTCGGCCCACTGCCCGGTGAACAGGGTCAACGGTCGTGCCATGTCTGACCTCCAGGGTGCGTCTATTCGGTGCGGATAGCCGTGAGCAGCAGATCCTTGACTTCGGTGGCGTGGATCTTTTCGCGGGCGAGCGAGGGATCCGAGCACAGCAGCACGGGCCCGTCCTCGGGGGCGTCGGGCAGCCGCCCGTGGCTGCCCTTCACCGGCGCCGGGTCGAGCGGGACGACCTGCATCGAGTACCGCAGGCCGAGCTTCTTGCGGGCCAGCGCCGACGCCGCCTTCAGCTTCACCGCCGGGTCGTTCGGGTCGAAGAACAGCTCGGCCGGGTCGTACCCGGGCTTGCGGTGGATCTCGACCGTCTTCGCGAAGTCCGGCGCGCGGTCGTCGCTCAGCCAGTAGTAGTACGTGAACCACGCGTCCGGCTCGGCGATCGCGACCAGCTCGCCGGCCCGTTCATGGTCGATCCCGATCCCCGCCTGTCCCGCGCGATCCAGCACGACGTCCACACCGGACAGTCCGGCCACGATGTCCCGCACCCGCGGGATGTCGGCGGGGTCGGCGACGTAGACGTGCGCGACCTGGTGGTCGGCCACCGCGAACGCGCGGGACGTCCACGGGTCGAGGTACTCCATCCCGGCCTGGACGTACACGTTGAGCAGGCCCTCACGACGCAGCGCCCGGTTGATGTCGACCGGCCGGCTCGCGTTCGTGATGCCGTACTCCGAGAGCGCGACGACGGTGTGGCCGCCCGCGGCCGCCTGGTCCAGCAGCGGCTTCAAGGCGTCGTCGATCTCTCGCGCGGCCGCCGCGGCCTGGGGCGCGTCCGGGCCGAAGCGCTGGAGGTCGTAGTCCAGGTGCGGGAGGTAGACGAGCGTGGTGTCGGGCTTGTCCTCCGCCATGATCTTCCGCGCGGCGGCGATGATCCACTTCGACGACGTGATCGCGGCCGTCGGGCCCCAGTAGGTGAACAGCGGGAACTCACCGAGCGCGCCGACCAGGCGGTCGTGCAGCTGCGGCGGGTGGGTGTAGGCGTCTGGGGACTTCTTGCCGTCGGCGTGGTAGATCGGCCGCGGGGTCACCGTCAGGTCGACGTCCATGCCCATCGCGTACCACCAGCACACGTTCGCCACGCGATGTCCGGCCTGCGCGCGGCGGGCGGCGTCCCAGAACTTGTCGCCCCGGACCAGTTTGTTGTGCTGGCGCCAGAGGAAGATCTCGCCGAGGTCGCGGAAGTACCAGCCGTTGCCGACGATCCCGTGTTCGGCGGGCTGCAGGCCGGTGAGGAACGTCGACTGCACCGAGCACGTCACCGCCGGGAAGACGGTGTCCAGCTGCGCGGTGAAGCCGGGCTCGGCCATCTTGCGCAGGTTGGGCATGTGCGGCAGCAGCCGCGGGGTCAGCCCGACGACGTCGAGGACGAGCAAACTCATTCCGAAACCTCTTCCAAGCCTAGTTCGTTCAGGGAGCGCCGGGTCCACTCCAGCTCGGCCGCGATGCCCGCGACCAGCCCGGCGTCGTCGGCGGGTGCGTCCGGGAGCACCTGCCAGGTGTAGGTCTCGACCTCGACGTGGTCGGTGCGCGCGGTGGCGCCGCCGAACAGCTCGGCCAGCGTCGCGGCCAGCACCGGCCGGGTCGACGTCAGCGGCGGCGCCGGGTCGGCGTGCAGCGGCACGTGGAAGTGCACGCGCCACGGTGCCTCGCCGGGGAGCCCGCCCGCCAGCGCGAGGTCGAGGTCGTCGGCGCCCGGCGGGGCGCCTTCGTTGCTCTGATGCAGGAAGCGCGTTTCCACAAAGGATTCCAGCGCCCGGCGGGTCGCGGGATCCTTCGGCGAGGCCGCTTCCAGCGCGGCCGACGCCTGCAGCTTGACGACGGCCAACCCGGCGGCTTCGAGGCGGCCGAGTGCGGCCGCCGGGTCCTCGAAGCCCACCGCGAGGTGGCAGGTGTCGAGGCAGATGCCGAGCCAGTCCGTGTCCACATCGGACAGCAGGGCCGCGGCCTGCGCGGTCGTCTCGATGACGCAACCGGGTTCGGGTTCGAACGCCACCCGCACCGGCCGCTCCTGCTCGGCCAGCCCCTTGGCCAGCAGCTCGAGCTGGCCGCGGTCGTCCCGCCATTCCGTGCGCCAGCCGAGCGGCAACGTCGAGACACTGCCGCGCACGGCGTCCTCCGGCAGCAGCTCGGCGAGCAGCCGCGCGAGGTCGAGGGTGTACCGCGTGCGTTCGGGCGTCGCCCAGTCCGGCCGGTACACCTTGTGCTTGACGACCGGGTCGTGGAACCCCTGGTACGGGAACCCGTTGAAGGTGACGACCTCCAGCCCGCGCGCGGCCAGTTCGCCACGCAGCCGGGCCACCGCCGCCGGGTCCGCCACCAGTTCGGCCGCCACCGGACGAGCCAGCCACAGGCCGAGCCCGAGCCGGGCCACGCCGAGGCGTTCGCGGACCGGCTCGCCGAAGCGGGCCAGCTGGGTGAGCACGCCGTCGAGATCCTCGGCCTGGTGCACGTTGGTGCAGTAGGCGAGGTGGACGAGCGTGCCGTCGCGGTGCCGGAACCTCACTTGCGCGCCCCCCGCAGGATCGAGTTGCCCGCGAACTCGGCGTCCGGTGCCACGCTCTCCAGCGAAAGCCGCCCGCTCTGGCCGTAGAACTCGACGGGGTTGCGCCACAGCACCTGGTCGACGTCGTCCTCGGTGAACCCGGCGGCCAGCATCGCGTCGCCGGTCTTGCGGGTCTTGAGCGGGTCGCTCTTGCCCCAGTCGGCCGCGGAGTTCACGAGGACGCGCTCGGTCCCGTACTCCTTCAGGATCGCGACCATCCGCTCTTCGTCCATCTTGGTGTCCGGGTAGATCGAGAACCCCATCCAGGAACCGGACTCCTTGACCTGCCGGACGGTCACCTCGTTGAGGTGGTCGAGCACCACGCGTTCCGGCGCGATGCCGGACTCGCGGACGACGGCGATGCTGCGCTCGGTGCCGGTCGCCTTGTCGCGGTGCGGGGTGTGCACCATCGCCGGGAGGTCGTGGTCGATCGCCAGCGCGAGCTGCGCGGCGAACGCCTTGTCCTCCTCCGCGGTCATCGAGTCGTAGCCGATCTCGCCGACCGCGACCACGCCGTCCTTCTCCAGGTAGCGCGGCAGGACGTCGAGCACCGGCGCGCAGCGCGGGTCGTTGGCCTCCTTGGGGTTCAAGGCGATCGTGCAGTGGTGTGCGATGCCGTACTGGCTCGCGCGGAACGGCTCCCAGCCGACGAGGGCGTCGAAGTAGTCGGTGAAGCTGCCGACGTTCGTGCGCGGCTGGCCCAGCCAGAACGCCGGCTCGACGAGCGCGCGGACGCCGGCGGCGTGCATGGCCGCGTAGTCGTCGGTGGTCCGGGAGCTCATGTGGATGTGCGGGTCGAAGATGCGCATCAGGCGTCCTGTTCGGTCAGCAGCGGGAGGAGGTCGGCGGGGACGTCGCGGCCCGCGGCGGTGCGCTCGGCGGCGAAGGACCGCATCATGCGCAGCAGTTCCTCGTCGGTCCGGCGGTCGAGCCCGGCGATGCCGGCCAGCGGAATGCCCATGAACACGCACTTGAGGACGCCGTGGCGGTACGCGGCGGCGTCGAGGTGCGTGGCGGCGTACTCCCCCATCGCGGCGGTCACCAGGCGCGTGTCGTTGGTGCGCAGGGCGTCCGCGACCAGTTCGAGCCCGGCGTCGCCGGTGTCCACGACGGACAGTCCACGCAGGACGGCCCGCTTCTCGGCGGCGTCGCCGTAGCGGTAGAGGTCCGGCATCTCCGCGGCGGCTCCGGGTGCGGCTTCCAGCAACCGGACCCGGGCCACGTCGTCGACCGTCCACCCGGGAGTGTCCGACGGGCCCCGGCCGACCCGGCGGCCGACGCCGGGGAACACCGTGCGCAGCACCGCCGCGTCGGCGGCGACGTCGTGCAGTGCCTTGTCCAGCCAGGCGTTCACGCCGCCACCGCCTTCCGCAGGAATTCGAGGGACTCGCGGGCGATCCGCGGCGCCGCGTGGCTGTCGCGCGGCAGCTCCACCGCCACCAGCCCGGCGTACGGCGACAGCGCTTCCAGCACGGGCGGGAAGTCGATCTCGCCCGCGCCGAACTCCAGGTGCTCGTGCGTGCCGCGGCGCATGTCGTCGATCTGCACGTTGACCAGCCGCGGCAGCGCCCGGCGGACGCAGTCGGGCACGGCCGCGGACTCGTTGCACCGGCAGTGCCCGATGTCCAGCGTCAGCCCGAACCGCCCGGGGTCGCCGAGGCGCCGGGAGAGTGCGAAGTACCCGTCGAGGTCCTCGACGAGCATCCCCGGCTCCGGTTCGAAACCCAGCTTGACGTCGTGTTCGTCGGCCGCCTTCAGCACGTCGGCGCACCCGTCCACCAGATGTGCCCAGGCGTCCTCTGTGGACAGATCGGCGGGCTTGTTCCCGCTCCAGAACGAAACCGCCTCCGCCCCGAGGTCCGCGGCGATCTCCACGGCCCTCGTCAGGAACTCGACGCGGCGCGCGCGGTCGGGGTCGAGGAACGTCGGCGAGTGCTTGCGCCACGGGTCCAGCAGGAACCGGGCGCCCGTCTCGATCACCACGGCCAGCCCGAGCCGGTCCAGCTCGGCCGCCACCGACGCGACCCGCCGGGCGAGGTCCGGGCCGAACGGGTCGAGGTGCTGGTGGTCGAGGGTGAGCGCGACCCCGTCGTAGCCGAGGTCGGCCAGGACGCGCAGGGCGTCGCCGAGGCGGTGGTTGGCGAAGCCGTTGGTGCCGTACCCGAACCTCATGTCGGCGACACCTTCCGGCTCAGCGCCCGCGCGATCGGGAACGCGGCGGCGACGGCCAGCGCCGAGCGCCACGCGCCGGTGCGCGCGATCAGCCCGGCCTGCAACGGGATCATGCCGTGGATCCCGGCCCCGACCGCGCGGCGGATCTTGGGCGCGGCCGGGTCGCGCACGGCGTCGTACTGCGCCCGCCCGGTGGTCAGCGCGTACGTCCCCAGCAGCGCCGAAGCCAGCGGCCCGACGCGGCCGGCGGCGACGCGGACCCCCGCGGTGGCGGCCAGGGTGGCCGCGGGCAGCGCGGGCTTCGCGCCGTGGACCTCCGACCTCGACAGCGTTGTCACGGCGTAGGTGTGCGCCCCCACCGTCAACGCCGCCGACAGCGCGGGCTTCGCCCCGCCCGCCCCGAGCAGGACGTCGAGCGCGCGGGCGGCGGCCATCGCGGCCGGGCCGAGCGCGGTCTCCTTGAGCACGAAGTCGTACGCCCACACGGTCGCGGCCAGTGGCAGCGCCACGCGCAGCGCCCGCTTCCCGCCGGCGGCGGCCGCGATGCCCAGCCCGCCCGCGGTCAGGCCGGTGGCCACGCCGAGCGCGGTGCCGGGCCTGATCCGGCCGGACGGGATCGGCCGCTCGGGCCGTTCCATGGCGTCCAGGTGCCGGTCGGCGTAGTCGTTGAGCGCCATGCCCGCCCAGTAGATGCAGACGGACGCGCCGGTCAGCGCCGGCGTGCGGCGGCCGAAGGGCCAGCCGGCCGCGGCGGCCCCGGCGACGGCGTCCCCGGGCACGGTCAGCGCCGCGGGCGCGCGGACGAGTTCGACGAAGGCCTTCACCGGTGCGCCCACTCACGCAGGGCCGCGTACTGCGACGCCAGGTCGTGCGGGCCGTCCCCGGCGGGATCCTTGAAGAAGAATCCGAACTCGGCCACCGGGCCGGCGACGCCGTCGCGACAGGCCTTGCCGGTCAGCCGGGCGAGGTCGAGCACCAGCGGCGCGGCGAGCGCCGAGTCGCAGCCCTGCCAGGTGAGCTGCAACGTCATGCGCGCACCGAGGAAGCCTTCGAACAGCACGTGGTCCCACGCCGTCTTCCAGTCGCCGAGCGCCGGGACGTAGTCGATGTGCACCTCGCCGTCGACCTCGCGCCCGAGGTTCTGCGAAAGCACCTGCTGCTTGGACGCGTTCTTGCTCGCCGCCGCACCGGGGTCGGCCAGCGTGGCGCCGTCCCCGCCGCCCAGCAGGTTCGTGCCCGACCAGGACAGGACGTTCAGCGCGCGCTGGGCGAACATCGGCGCGAGCACCGACCGCAGCAGCGTCTCGCCGGTCTTGCCGTCGCGGCCGGCGTACGGCTGCCCCGTCGAACGGGCCAGCTCGTCGAGCGCGGGCAGGCGCGCACCGGTGGACGGGGTGAAGTCGACAAAGCCACAGCCGGCGCGGAAAGCCGCGTAGGCGTACAGCGCGCTCGGCGGCAGGGTGTCCAGCGCACCCTCCAGCGCGGCGAGGGACGCGTGCGCCGGGTGCGGCGCGCACGGCGGCTCGGTGGAGGAGACGTTGACCACGACGACGTGGTCCAGACCCTCCCGGAACTCGGTCAGATCCGCGACGATCCGGTCGGCCGCGGCCTGCCCGCCTTCGGACGGCGCCGGGCGCAGCCGGGCCTCCGCCGCCTCCAGTTCCGCGCTCACCGCGCCGGGCAGCGCCGACGGCAGCACGCCCGCCGCGGCCAGGTGCTCGGCCCGCTTGACCAAGGGCGTGTCGACGACGTCGTGGCCCCCGAAGACCAGGTCCCCCAAGCCGGGCAGTTCAGCCCCGGCGAAGTCCGGCAGCTCGGTCACGCAGCCCGTGCGCGCGGCCAGTCCCGCGCGCATGGCGGCGGCCCCGGCGACGGCGGTCGTGGCCACCGAGCCGCGGGCACCGATCAGCCAGACACCGATCTTCCCCATAAGTTCCTCCACCTGTTCGGCACATCAGCCCGCGCCCCGGCGATTCGCCGCCCGGCGCGCGGGCGCCCACCCGATCTACATCGCCGGACTCGATCAAGTGTTTCCACCCGGTCGGGGGCAGCACGCTCATCCGCTCTCCCGTTCCGCGCGGACCGGCACCAGCGCCGGGTCGTCGAACACCGCCTGCAGCGCCACGTGCGCGCCGCCTCGCGAAGCCGCGGAGAACCCGAGCCAGGACAGCTCGACGCGGCAGCCCCCGATGCCCGGGGCGATCACGCGGGTTTCGAGCTCGGCCAGCATCGGGCCGAGCAGGTACGGGCCCAGCTGCGCGAAGTAGCCACCCAGCAGCACCACGCGCGGGTTGAACACGTTGACCAGCACCGCGGCGCCGACGCCGAGCCCGGTGCCGACCTGCGCGAGCGCGTCGAGCGTCCGCTTGTCCTTCAGCTCGGCGCGGCGGCGGATCAGGTCGAGCCGCTGTTCGAGGTCCAGCGACGGGTCGTGCACCGGGTCGCCCGGCGACGCGGCGAGCCGCAGCATCCCGGCGAGCCCGACGAGCGTTTCCCAGCAGCCGCGGCGCCCGCAGCCGCAGATCCGGCCGGCCGGGTCGAGCTGGATGTGACCGATCTCGCCGGAGAACCCTTCGGCGCCGCCGAGCAGCCGTCCCCCGGCGATCACCCCGCCGCCGACGCCGATCTCACCGGTCAGGTAGACCAGGTCGGCGGTGCCGGCGACGCTGCCCATGGCGTATTCGCCGAGCGCGCCGAGGTTCGCGTCGTTGGCCGTGCGGATCGGGTACGACGGCGGGCCGAGCCGCCGGGTCAGCCGCTCGGTGATGCCGCGGACCACCCGGACGTCGGTCCAGTGCAGGTTGGGCGCGAAGGCGACGGTGCCGCTCGCGACGTCGACCAGCGCCGGGATGCCGACGGTGACGCCGGCGGGCATGACCCCTAGCCGCCGGAACTCCCGCAGCGCCCGCGCGGTCAGCTCCGCACCGGCGTCGAGGACCTTCTCGACGGGGAACGCGGGTACGTCGAGCGCGACGCGCTGCTCGAACAAGACAGCGCCGGTGAGGTCGAGGGCGAGCGCGGTCAGGTAGTCGACGTTGATCTCCACGCCGATCCCGCCGACGCCGCGGCCGTCGAGTTCGACGATCGTGCCCGGGCGCCCCACCGCGCCGGCGCGCTCGCGGTCGCCTTCCCGGACCAGCCCGCGTTCGGCGAGTTCGGCGACGAGGCTGGACACGGTTCCCTTGTTCAGCCCGGTGTCCGCGGCGATCCCCGCCCGCGACCGGGGACCCGCGTCCCGCAGGTGCCGCAGCACCAGCGAAAGGTTGCTCCGCCGGACGGCGGCCTGGTCGGCCGGGCGCACCGGTTTGAGCGAGAAGGAGGAGTCCACGCCGACACCACCCCAGTTCGTCTGGTGGGACAACAAATTAGGGCGGCGCAAACGGTCCGGTCAACGGCTGACGGGAACGGCCGGAAGCCGGACAAACCGTGCTGACCAGCGAAACTATCGAACGCGGCGAGCGAAAGTGTCCCACGGATGGAGCAGGGGTTCGGGCGGGCGGCCGCCGCAATCACACGGCCGATCGGGAATGTGCCGCTCAGCGGGAGTTTCGGAAGACTTTCGCAAGCTTGCGTCAGGCCGAAGGCACAGCAGGGAAGGAAAGCGTGCCCAGCGCCCCGACCAGCGGTGAAAGTTCCGGCAAGGTTTCGGCCTCGGCGAGCGCTTCCGCCAGGGCCGTGTCGTGGGTCGGGCGGGCCGCCGTCAGCAGGGCCTGCCCCGCCGGCGTCACCTCCGTGTAGATGCCGCGGCGGTCGTCCGCGCAGAGGTAGCGGGCCAGCAGACCGCGGCCCTCCAGCCGGGTCACCAGCCGCGTCGTCGCCGACTGGCTGAGCACCACGGCGTTGGCGAGCTGGTTCATCCGCAGGTGGAAGCCGTCCTGGCGGGCCAGCACGTCGAGCACCGTGTACTCGCTCACCGACAGCTCGTGGTCGCGCTCGAGCGCGCGCTGCAGCTTGTCCTCGATCCGCGCGTGGAGCGCGGCGAGCGTGCGCCACCCCTGCGCGCGTGCCGCCACGGCGTCGTCGTCCAGTGACACGGTTCACCTCTCCCCGGCTTGCGCGCACACGTTTGCACGCTGCACTATCGAGCTCGTGCAATATACGGCGTCTGCAACTATCTCGGACGCTCGTAGTTGCCAACGCCCACAACAGTCTACCCCGGGAAGAAGGAAGTCCATGCCCGCCGCTCTGCTCGCACTGGCGATCAGCGCTTTCGGGATCGGCACCACCGAGTTCGTGATCATGGGCCTGCTGCCCGAGGTCGCGGGCGACTTCGGCGTCTCGATCCCGTCCGCAGGCCTGCTCATCTCGGGCTACGCGCTCGGCGTCGTCGTCGGCGCGCCCGTGCTCACCGCGCTGGCCTCGCGGGTGCCGCGCAAGACCGTGCTGGTCGCCCTGATGGGGCTGTTCATCGCGGGCAACGTGCTCTCGGCGCTCGCCCCGAGCTACGGCCTGCTGATGACCGGCCGGGTCGTCGCGGCCCTCTCGCACGGCGCGTTCTTCGGCGTCGGCTCGGTCGTCGCCGCTTCACTGGTCGCCCCGGCGAAGCAGGCCAGCGCGATCGCGCTGATGTTCACCGGGCTGACCGTGGCCAACGTCCTCGGCGTGCCCGCCGGCACCGCGCTCGGCCAGGCCTTCGGCTGGCGCTCGACGTTCTGGGTGGTCAGCGTCCTGGGTGTGCTCGGTGCCATCGGCATCCTCGCGCTGGTGCCGCACCAGAAGCCGGACCCGGGCGCGGGCCTGCGCGGCGAGCTCGCCGTGTTCCGCCGCCCGCAGGTGTGGCTCGCGCTGGTGATGACCGCGCTCGGCTTCGCCGGGGTGTTCGCGTCCTTCACCTACATCGCGCCGATGATGACCGAGGTCGCCGGCTTTTCCAGCGGGGCCGTGACCTGGCTGCTCGTGCTGTTCGGCGGCGGCCTCTTCGCCGGCAACCTGCTGGGCGGCCGGGCGGCGGACCGCAAGCTCATGCCGAGCCTCTACGTGATCCTCGCGGCACTGGCGATCGTGCTGGTCGCGTTCGTCTTCACCGCGCACGCCAAGGTGCCCGCGGCGATCACCATCGCATTGTTCGGCGCGGCCGGCTTCGCGACCGTGCCGCCACTGCAGGCCCGCGTGATGGCCAAGGCCGAGGGCGCCCCGGCGCTGGCCTCGGCGGCGAACATCGCCGCGTTCAACCTCGGCAACGCGGGCGGCGCGTGGCTCGGCGGCCGGGCCATCGAGTCCGGCCTCGGCTACACCGCCCCCAACTGGATCGGCGCGGCGCTCGCCGCAGCGGGCCTCGCCGTGGCGCTCGTCTCCGGCCTGCTCGACCGCCGTTCCCCGGCTAGTTTCGCAGCCGGGGAACGGGTACTCGCCCGATGAACCACCCACCGAAAGGAACCCTCGTGACCAGCGTGCCCGTGCTCGAACTCAACAACGGCGTGCGGATGCCGCAGCTCGGCTACGGCGTCTTCCAGATCCCGGACGACGAAACCACCACCGCCGTGAAGGCCGCTCTCGACGCGGGCTACCGCAGCATCGACACCGCCACCGTCTACGGCAACGAAAAGGGCGTCGGCCAGGCCCTCGCCGAGTCGGACGTGCCCCGCGACGAGCTCTTCGTCACCACCAAGCTGTGGAACTCCGCCCAGGGCTACGACTCGACGCTCAAGGCGTTCGACGAGAGCATGGCCAAGCTCGGCCTGGAGCAGCTCGACCTGTACCTGATCCACTGGCCGACCCCGCAGCGGGACAAGTACCTGGACACGTGGAAGGCGTTCGAGAAGCTCTACGCCGACGGCCGCGTCCGCGCGATCGGCGTGTCCAACTTCCAGCCCGCGCACCTCGAGCGGCTGATGGACGCTTCCGACGTCGTGCCGGCGGTCAACCAGATCGAACTGCACCCGTACCTGCAGCAGCAGGAGGTCCGCGAGTTCGACGCGAAGCACGGCATCGCGACGGAGGCGTGGAGCCCGCTCGCCAAGGGCGGCAGCCTGCTGGGTGACCCGGTCGTGGCGGAGCTGGCGGTCAAGCACAGCCGGACGCCCGCGCAGATCGTGCTGCGCTGGCACCTGCAGCTGGGCAACGTCGTGATCCCGAAGTCGGTGACACCGTCGCGGATCGAGGAGAACTTCGACCTGTTCGGGTTCACCCTCACGGAGGAGGAGGTCGAGTCGCTGAACCCGCTGGACCGCGGGGAGCGCACCGGCCCCGACCCGGACACGTTCAACGCCGCCTGACCCGCTCGCCGCAGGTCGTGAGTGTTCAGGCGGGTCAGAACCCCGCCTGAACACTCACGACCGGGGGCGTCACTGCTTGCGGGCGACGCCGCCCAAGGTCAGGAAGTTCAGCTCGCTGAGCGGGTGCAGGCGCGGGCCGTCGGGCCACCATTCGTGCAGGTAGACCAGCCCCGGGCGGAGCAGTTCGGTGCCGTCGAAGAACGCCGTGATCTGCTCCCGCGTGCGGTACACGCTGCCCAGCCCGGTGCCCTGGAAGCTCGTCTCCAGCAGCCGCGCGAGTTCTTGCCGCGGCGAGTCCTCTTCCGGGTCGAAGTGGTGCGTGAGCAGCAGGTACGACCCCGGCGCCAGCGCCTCCACGTACTCCGCGACGATCTTCTTCGCGCGTTCGTAGTCGTCGATGTGGTGGATGATCGACGTCAGCATCAGCGCCACCGGCCGGGAGAAGTCGAGGTACTCCTTGACGACGTCGTCGGCGAGGGTGTCGGCCGGGCGGGTCAGGTCGGCGCCCGTCACGTGGGTCAGGTAGTTCTCCTCGAGTAGCGCCCGCCCGTGCACCTGCACCACCGGGTCGTTGTCGACGTACACCACCTGCGCGTCCGGGTTGTACCGCTGCGCCACCTGGTGGGTGTTTTCCGCGGTCGGCATGCCGGAGCCCAGGTCGAGGAACTGGTCGATGCCGCGCTTGCCGGCCAGGAACCGCACCGCGCGCACCAGCCAGTCGCGGTGTTCCTTCGCCATCGTGCGGGCGCCGGGCGCGATCGCCAGCAGGCGCCGCATCGCTTCGCGGTCGACCTCGTAGTGGTCGTGACCGCCGAGCAACGCGTCGGACAACCGGGCCAGGCTCGCCTTGCTGAAATCGAGCGCGGCGGCGCCGCCCCCGGTTCCGGACCGCAGGTCGCCAGGCGTCATCGGCTGATCTCCCACTCTGCACCGCGGTGGACGGCGCCCCTGCCCGGGCTTCGCTCACCGTGTCCGGCAACGGACAGTGCTCAGCCTACGACATGCCGTTCACAGTGTGAACCAGGGCAAAGGGCCTTACCTGCCAGGGACTATGACCCCCAACGCAGTTCGCGCCAGGAGATTCCACCGTCCGTGGTGCGGTACACGGCCGAACCGCCCGCGGCATCCGGCTGACCGTCCACGACGACTCCCGTGCCGCGGCCGGGGAAGTCGAGATCGGCCAGCCCGAGCCCGCGTTCGGACAACGCCGTCGTCGTCCAGGTGCGGCCGCCGTCGGCCGTGCGGTGCAGGAACCCGACGCCCCCGCCCACCGCCGCGACCGTCGCGGTGGCCGGCGAAGCGGCGGCGAACCCCTGCGTGATCCCGGTGTACGGCGCCTCGTCGCTCCCGCTGAACGCCCCGCCGAGCTGCGGGGCGTGCCGCAACCGCCGCTCGGTCGAGCCGGGCTGCGGCGACCCGGGACTGCTGCTGCACAGCGCCACGACCTGCCGGTCCCGGACCCCGGCGAGCGACGCGACCGACCCCGCCGGGCAGGGCGGCTCGGCCCGGGTGAAGCGGACGCCGTCGCGCGAGGTCCAGTACTCCTCCGTGCCGTAGTCCGCGCCGAGCGCGACCTGGAGCCCGCCGCCGGCGGAGAGGTCGCCGTAGGTCAGCGCGCCGGTGGCCGCGAACCCGGGCACTCCGGCCAGCACCGGCGAGCCGGCGACGGCGGAGTACAGCCGCGTCGAGCCGCGGCCCTCGCCGTAGGCCGTGAGCACGGCGAACACCCGCCCGCCGGTTTCGGTGATCTTCGAGAGGTAGTACGGCTCGCGCGCGCCGATGAGGCCGACCGGGTGCCAGGTCGCGCCGCCGTCCCGGGTGGTGCGGACGTGGACGCCGTCGCTGACGTACGCGACGCGGGCGGAGACGAACGTGAGCGCGACGTGGTTGTGGTTGTCCGGCAACGGCATCGGCGGCGCACCCAGCCGCCGCCAGTGCGTGCCGCCGTCGGTCGTGCCCACCAGCGCCGGGCACCAGCTCTTCGCGCACGGCGAATACCCGAGGACGTACCCGGTGTCCGGGCCGGTCCAGCTCGTCGACGCGGGCCGGAACCCCGCCGGTACCGCGGTTTCCGCCGACGCGGGGAGGACGGGAAGAACCAGGAGAGCGAGGACGGACGCCAGCAGCGCCGGGATTCTCATGATCACGTGGACGTCCCGCACGGGGCCGGGTTGCCCGCCCCGCCCGGGATTCCCACGCGCGGCTCAGCGCGCGGCGGCCGGGAGATCAGGTCAGGTTTTCGGCGATCGACGCCACCCACCGCAGCAGGTCGGCGCCCGCGGCGAGGTCGCCGAGCACGATGATCTTCATCGTGGCGCGGTCCTCGTCGTGGATGGTCTCCACGCGCAGGGGCCGCTCACCGCCGTCCCGCGGGCCGTTGACCGAGGCCACGACCATGGTCGAGAGCCGGTCCGCGCCGGCCCGGTCGATGCCGCCCAGCTCGACGACGCCCGACAGCTCGGCCGTCCGCGCCGCCCCGGCCCGCTCGGCGACCGGCAGCCCGGTGAACGCCTCGAGGTCGTCGGCGGCGATCCGGTACTGCTTGCCGATCCGGACCGCCTTCAGCCGCCCGTCCCGCACGTAGTTCCGCACCGTCCGGACGTGCAGGCCGAGCTTCGCGGCGACCTGCTCGACGGAGAAGACGTCCTGCGCCATGACCCTCCTTGAGTTCCCCAAACAACCCTAACATGACGCATTTTTCGGAAATTTGAGGAACGCGCGGTTTACCCGTCCGGGTGACGGGTATTCCCCCGGGGCCACCGTACGCCCAGATGCGTCCACATCGGACAGTCGAAAGGACGGCGACGATGCCGTATCCCCCGCCCCAGGAGCCGTACGAACCGCGCTATGAACCGGCCACGACGGAAGAAGTCGTCGAGCGGACCCACCCGCGGATCCGGGTCGTCCGCACGGTCAACGCCCTGATCCACCTCGTGTGCGCGGTGTTCGCGCTGGTCCTGGCCGTGCACATCGTGCTGGTGCTGGGCGAGGCCAACTCGGCGAACGGCTTCGCGCACCTGATCAGCGAGTGGTCGGCCGGCGTCTCGCTGGGCCTGCGCAACCTGTTCACGCCGGATTCGGAGAAGCTGGCGACGTTCCTCAACGACGGTCTCGCGGCGGTGATCTGGCTGGTCATCGGGGCGATCCTGACCGACGTCATCACGCGCATCGGCGCACCGGGGCCGCGCCGGGTCTGGTACCGGCGCAGCTACCGCTGACCCGGACGTGAAGAAGGCCTCCCCGGCTCGACCGGGGAGGCCTTCTTCACGTCCGTCGTCAGCCCTGCGGCTGTTCGGCCACCGGTTGCGCCGGCTCCGGCTCGCTGACCGGCCGAGCCTGGTCGGCGGGGTCGGCGGGGCGGGGTACCGGAACGCCCACGGGGGCGATCGCGTCGAAGTGCTCGCGGCACCAGCGGCCGTAGCGCCTTGCCTGCACCGTCATCGCGTCCACCTCCTCTCGCCGGGCGATCCTCGTCACACCCTCAGCGTCCTCCGCCGGGGCACCGAATGCCAACAAATTTAAGCGGGACTTAACACGCGCGTCCGGGTGAACGTCTACAAAGGACTCAGCCCGCGAACGAGCGCACGACCTCGCGGCAGAACGCCGGCAGGTCGTCCGGGTTCCGGCTGGACACCAGGCCGTTGTCGACCACCACTTCTTCGTCGACGACGGTGGCGCCGGCGTTACGCAGGTCGGTGCGGATACTCGGGTACGACGTCAGCCGGCGCCCTCGTACGACATCCGCTTCGACGAGCGTCCACGGACCGTGGCAGATCACCCCGACCGGCTTACCGGCCCGGACGAAATCGCCGGCGAAGCGGACCGCGTCCGGGTCGATGCGGAGGTTGTCCGGGTTCATCGTGCCGCCGGGCAGCAGCAGCGCGTCGAAGTCGTCGACGCGGACGTCGGCGACCTTCCGGTCGACGGGGAAGCGGTCGCCCTTGTCGATGTCGCCGTTCATCGCCTGGATCTCGCCGGTGTCGAGGGACACCAGCTCGACCGTCGCGCCCTCGTCGAGGACGGCCTGGCGCGGCTTTTCGAGTTCGACCTGCTCGACGCCGTCCGCCGCCAGGATCGCGACGCGGCGTCCGTTCAATGCGTTCGCCATGAGACTCCTGTCATCGGGATCGATGCACGGGGAATTACCCCCTCCGCGTGCGGCCAAACCCGGTCCACAAAGGACAGGAGTTCACTCGGGGCACTCGATGGCCAGCACGGCGATGTCGTCGTGGGCCGAGCTGCCGAGCCAGTCCCGGACGGCCTGCCGCAGCCGCCGCACGACCTCGCGGGCCGGCTCCCCCGCCGCGGCCGTGAGCACCGCGCGCAGCCGGTCGTCGCCGAAGAGCTCCGTCGGGTCGTGGCGGTTGCGGGCCTCGGTGATGCCGTCGGTGTAGAGCAGGCACATCTCGCCGCGCTCCAGCCGCACGCCCGCCTCGGCGAACCGGGCCTGCGGCGAGATGCCGACCAGCGTGCCGGGGACGGTGACCTCCTCGACCACGCCCGAGCGGCGGATGATCAGCGGCGCCGGGTGCCCGCCGGAGGCCAGCGTCAGCTCGACGCCGCCGTCCGCCGGGCGCGCGGTGCCGAGCACGAGGGTGGCGAAGCGGCTGCTGCCGCCGGCGATGAGCAGCTCGTTGAGCAGCCGCAGCAGCGTGCGGCCGTCGCGTTCGACCATGGCCAGCGCGGTCAGCGCGTGCCGGACCCGGCCGGTCAGCGCCGCGGCCTCCGGGCCCTTGCCGCAGACGTCGCCGAGCACCAGGAACGCGCTGCCGTCGTCGTGCGGGAGGACGTCATAGAAGTCGCCGCCGACCGCGAGCACCCCGCCCGCCGGCTCGTACCACGTCTCGAACCGGGTGCCCTCGAGCTCCGGCGGGTCGATCGGGCGCAGCGTCGTCTCCAGGCCGCGGGTGGCCTCTTCCTGGCGGGCGTAGCGCTGGGCGTTGGCCAGCGCCGTCCCGGCCGCCTTGGCGAACTCGACCACCGCGCGGGTCTGGTCGGTGCCGAACTCGGGGTCGGCGCGCCGGCCCAGCAGCAGGGCACCGGTGACGCCGGCGCCCGCGCTCGGCCCGAGCGAGACGACCGAGACGTCGGCGTGGCCGGCGAACCGGTCGGCGACGACCGACGGGAGCGTCGCCACCTCCGGCGCGGGCACGGGCGCGAGCTGGGGGCGGCCGAGGGCGCCGAAGGTGGCCGCCAGCACCGGCGCGACCTGGGCGGGGACCCGCCGGATCCGGCCGTGGCCCTGCGCGGCCGGGCCCTCACAGCTCCACCACTCCCACCGGCCGCGGGTGGTCGGGAGCAGTACGAAGACGGTTTCGGCCAGCGCGGACGCGGCCAGCTCGGCGATCACCCGGGCGGTGCCGTGGCGCCCGCGCGCCCCGGCCAGCCGGGGCCCGGCCTCGGCCAGGAAGTCGCCGACGTGCCGCTGCGGGACGTCCTCCGCTTGCACGGTCCAGGCGTGCCAGCCGCCCGGGAGGGCCCGGATGCGGGCCGGACGCCGGTGGCCGGCCACCTCTACGTGGCCCGAGGTCTCGGCGATCGGGTGCAGCCGCGGCTCGGCGCCGCCGGTCAGGGTGCGCGCCGCCGGGTTCGCCCAGCGCAGCTCCCCGTCGGCGTCCTGGACGAACACCGCGTCGCGCACGTCTTCGAGGACGGCCCGCCCGAAGGCGTCGAAGCCCGGCGGCCCGTCCTCACCGGCGATCGACGGCAGGGCCGCCGACGCCGGGGCCGGACGTGACACCATGCACGGACCTCCTGCCTCCGGACTGCTGTCGCACGGCTACCGCGTGGTGGGCGGACTGGCTCGAAGTGTAGGGCGAATCATGGCACGCTGGGTCGACGACCATGGCTGGCGCATGCGTGGTGGAGAGGGTCGGCACACATGACAACGGAATCCCAGAGCGAAGCGGCCGCGCTGGAACGGCTGCTCGTGGCGGTCCGGGATCTCGGGGACGGCAACTTCCGGCGGCGGCTCGTGCCGCACGGCGACGGCATCTCGGCGCAGCTCGCGGTGGCGTTCAACGACATCGCCGAGCGCAACCAGCGGCTGGTCAGCGAACTGCTGCGGGTGCGGACGGCGGTCGGCCAGGAAGGCAGGCTGCTCGAACGGCTGGAGGGCCAGGTCGGCCCCGGCGGCTGGAACACCGCCGTCGAAGCCGTCAACGGCCTGGTCGAGGACCTCACGCGGCCGGCGATCGAGCTGGAGCGCGTGCTCGGCGGCGTCGCGGACGGCGACCTGTCCCAGCCGATGACCCTCACGCTGGACGGCCGGCCGCTGCAGGGCGCGTACGCGACCCTCGCGAAGACCGTCAACGGCCTCATCGCGCAGCTGTCGCGCTTCGCCGTCGAAGTGACGAGGCTCTCCCGCGAAATCGCGGGTGAGGGACGTCTCGGTGGCCAGGCGGTCGTCCCGGGCGTGTCCGGCACCTGGCGCGACCTGACCGATTCGGTCAACTTCATGGCCGACAACCTCACCGAGCAGGTCCGCAACATCGCCCAGGTCACCACCGCCGTCGCGCGCGGCGACCTGACCCAGAAGATCAACGTCGACGCCCGCGGCGAGATCCTCGAGCTCAAGAACACCATCAACACCATGGTCGACCAGCTCTCGTCGTTCGCCGACGAGGTCACCCGCGTCTCCCGCGAGGTCGGCTCGGACGGCAAGCTCGGCGGCCAGGCCCAGGTCGCGGGCGTCGCCGGGACGTGGCGCGACCTCACCGACTCGGTCAACCAGATGGCCGACAACCTGACCGACCAGGTCCGCGGGATCTCGCAGGTGGCGACCGCGGTGGCCAACGGCGACCTGACGAAGAAGATCGACGTCGACGCCCGCGGCGAGATCCTGCAGCTGAAGAACACGCTGAACACGATGGTCGACCAGCTTTCGGCGTTCGCCGGCGAAGTCACCCGGGTCGCGCGCGAGGTGGGCTCCGAGGGCAAGCTGGGCGGCCAGGCGGAGGTGGCGGGCGCGGCCGGGACGTGGCGCAGCCTCACCGACTCGGTCAACGGCATGGCCGACAACCTGACCGACCAGGTCCGCAACATCTCGCACGTGACCACGGCCGTGGCGCGGGGCGACCTGACGCAGAAGATCACCGTCGACGCACGCGGGGAGATCCTCGAGCTCAAGACGACCATGAACACGATGGTCGACCAGCTCTCCGCCTTCGCCGACGAGGTCACCCGCGTCGCGCGCGAAGTGGGCACCGAGGGCCAGCTGGGCGGGCAGGCGCAGGTCCCGGGGGTCGCCGGCACCTGGCGCGACCTGACCGGGTCGGTGAACTTCATGGCGAACAACCTGACCACCCAGGTGCGCAACATCGCCCAGGTCGCGACCGCCGTCGCGCGGGGCGACCTGACGCAGAAGATCGCGGTCGACGCCCGGGGCGAGATCCTCGAGCTCAAGACCACGCTCAACACCATGGTCGACCAGCTCTCCGCCTTCGCCGACGAAGTCACCCGCGTCGCCCGCGAAGTCGGCACCGAGGGCAAGCTCGGCGGCCAGGCCACCGTGCCCGGGGTCGCGGGTACCTGGAAGGACCTCACCGACAACGTCAACTTCATGGCGAACAACCTGACCGACCAGGTCCGGAACATCGCCACGGTGACGTCGGCGGTCGCGAAGGGCGACCTGACCCAGAAGATCACCGTCGACGCGCGCGGCGAGATCCTCGAACTCAAGACCACGCTCAACACCATGGTCGACCAGCTCTCCGCCTTCGCCGACGAAGTCACCCGCGTCGCCCGCGAAGTCGGCACCGAAGGCATCCTCGGCGGCCAGGCCACCGTGCGCGGTGTCGCCGGGACGTGGAAGGACCTCACCGACAACGTCAACGTCATGGCCACCAACCTGACCGACCAGGTGCGCAGCATCGCCACGGTCGCGACCGGCGTGGCCAACGGCGACCTGTCGAAGAAGATCTCGATCGTCGCCCAGGGCGAGGTCGCGGCGCTGGCCGAGACGCTGAACGGCATGGTGGAGACGCTGCGCGCGTTCGCCGACGAGGTCACCCGCGTCTCGCGCGAGGTCGGCACCGAAGGCATCCTCGGCGGTCAGGCGCGGGTCCCCGGCGTGGCCGGGACCTGGAAGGACCTGACCGAGAACGTCAACTTCATGGCGCACAACCTGACCAGCCAGGTGCGCAACATCTCGCAGGTGACCACCGCGGTCGCGAAGGGCGACCTGACGAAGAAGATCGACGTCGACGCCCGCGGCGAGATCCTCGAGCTCAAGACCACGATGAACACGATGGTCGACCAGCTCTCGGCGTTCGCCTCCGAGGTCACGCGCGTGGCGCGCGAGGTCGGCACCGAGGGCAAGCTCGGCGGCCAGGCCGAGGTCGGCGGCGTGTCGGGCACCTGGCAGCGGCTCACCGAGAGCGTGAACCAGCTGGCCGGGAACCTGACCACGCAGGTCCGCGCGATCGCGCAGGTGGCGACCGCGGTGACGGCGGGCGACCTGACCCGGCACATCACGGTCGACGCGTCCGGCGAGGTCGCGGACCTCAAGGACAACATCAACCAGATGATCGCGAACCTCAAGGAGACGACGAGGACCAACCGCGAGCAGGACTGGCTGAAGACGAACCTCGCGCAGCTGTCGGGGCGGATGCAGGGCCACCGCGACCTGGCTTCGGTCGCCGCGCTGATCCTGTCCGAGCTGGCCCCGCTGGTCCGCGCCCAGCAGGGCGCGTTCTTCCTGGCCCGCGACGACGACCGCGACGGCACGGTGCTGGAGTGCATCGCGGCCTACGGGCTCGCGCAGTCCCGCGCCGGCCTGCGCTTCGGGATCGGCGAGTCGCTGATCGGCCAGGCCGCGGTCGACCAGCGCACGATCCTGGTCCACAACGCCCCGCCGGAGTACGCGCTGATCTCGTCCGGCCTCGGCTCGGCCGCGCCGGTGAACCTGATCGTGCTGCCGGTGCTGTTCCAGGGCGAGGTCCTCGGCGTGCTGGAGCTGGCCTCGGTCAACGAGTTCAGCACGGTCCACCAGGACCTGCTGGAGCAGCTGCGGCACACCATCGGCGTCAACGTGAACACGATCCTGTCGAACTCGCGCACGGAAGCGCTGCTGACCGAGTCGCAGCGGCTGGCGCAGGAGCTGCGGGCGCGGTCGGAGCAGCTGCAGGCCCAGCAGGGCGAGCTGCGGCGGTCCAACACGGAGCTGGCCGAGAAGGCCGCGCTGCTGGCCCAGCAGAACCGCGACATCGAGGTCAAGAACAGCGAGATCGAGCAGGCACGCCAGGAGCTGGAGGAGCGCGCCGGGCAGCTGACGGTGGCGTCGCAGTACAAGACCGAGTTCATGGCGAACATGTCGCACGAGCTGCGGACGCCGCTGAACAGCGCGTTGATCCTGGCGAAGCTGCTCTCGGAGAACCCGGAAGGGAACCTGACGGAGAAGCAGATCCAGTTCGCGAAGACGATCTACGCGGCCGGGTCCGACCTGCAGCAGCTGATCAACGACATCCTCGACCTGGCCAAGGTCGAGGCGGGCCGGCTGGACATGCAGATGTCCGACATCACGCTGCCGGAGCTGGTGGACTACGTCGAGTCCCTGTGCCGGCCGCTGACCGCGGACAAGGGCCTGGAGTTCGCGGTCCACATCGACCCGCCGGTGCCGGGCAGCGTCCACACCGACGAGCACCGCCTCCAGCAGATCCTCCGCAACCTGCTCTCGAACGCGGCGAAGTTCACCGACGAGGGCGGCGTCCGCCTGCGCATCCGCGCGGCCGACCCGGCGGAGGTCGAGCAGGAGGCGTTGCGCAACGCGCCGGGCATCATCGCGTTCGCGGTCGAGGACACCGGGATAGGGATCCCGGAGGAGAAGCTGGCGGTCATCTTCGAGGCGTTCCGCCAGGCGGACGGCACGACGAGCCGCAAGTACGGCGGCACGGGCCTGGGCCTGAACATCAGCCAGCAGCTGACCGAGCTCCTGGGCGGCGAGCTGCGCGTGGTGAGCGAACCGGGCGTCGGCTCGACGTTCACCCTCTACCTCCCGGTGGCGGCGGCCAACCTGGTCGACCCGGCGGTCACGGCCCTGTCCTCCCCCCGCCTCCCCCCGGTCCCGAGCACGGTCCTGGTGGCGGCCCCCGACGTCACGCCCAAGCGCTTCCACGGCGAGAAGGTCCTGATCGTCGACGACGACCTGCGCAACGTGTTCGCCCTGGCCGCGGTCCTGGAACAGGCCGGCCTGGAGGTCATCTACGCGGAGACGGGCGTGGACGGCATCCGGGCCCTGGAGCGCAACGAGGACACGGCCCTGGTCCTGATGGACGTGATGATGCCGGAGCTCGACGGCAACGCGACGATCGCGGCGATCCGAGCGGAAGCGGCCAACGCCGACCTCCCGGTGATCGCCGTGACGGCCAAGGCCACCGCGGAGGACCGGGCCAGGACGCTGGCCAGCGGAGCGGACGACTACATCACGAAGCCGGTGGACACCGACAAGCTGCTGGACGTGATCGCCGCATCCCTGGAGGCCGACGCCGCTTCAGCCCGCGACGCCGCCTCCTACGAGAGTGGAGCGGGTGACGGGAATCGAACCCGCGTAGCTAGTTTGGAAGACTAGGGCTCTACCATTGAGCTACACCCGCGTGCCCCCGAGGTACCCGGGTGCGAGGCCAGCTTAGCGTGACGCGCTAGGCTGACCGCACACCCCCCTGGGGGTGTGCCGGGATGTGGCGCAGCTTGGTAGCGCATTCGCTTTGGGAGCGAAGGGTCGCAGGTTCAAATCCTGTCATCCCGACCGGATTCCGTGGGTGGGGTGTGTCCGCGGAACGCGCGGACTTCCCCCGGAATCCGGGTGTTGCCCGGGGGCCGAGCCCCCGGACCCCCACGGTGCCTTCGGTTCCCGTTGACAGGTGTGCCCCGGCTCGGCCGGGCCTGGGGTGGGTGGGAACTCTCCGGTGGCAGTGTCGCCGTCGCGCCGCAGCCGTACGTCAGCGGGCTGCGGCTCCGCTGATCCTCTCCAGCCACTCCGCCAGCACCGCCGCCAGGGCTTCCGGTTGGTCCTCCGGGGTGTGGTGCCCTGCCTTCTCCGGGCGGTGCACCACCTCCAGCGACGCGAAGTTCGCGGAAAACCACTCGACCATCGACGACGTCAGCATCGTGCCGAAGCCCGGCTCGAACGTCACCAGCAACTTCGGTACGGCGGACGACGACAGCCAGCGGTCGAACGCCTCGATCCAGGACACCACCGACGCCGGCTCGCCGCCCAGTGGCATCGACCGGGTCCACTGCAGCACCGGGCGAAGGTCCTGGGACGCGTACTCCGGGGGCAGGAAGTCGCCGATCATCGACTCGCCCACCCCCGGCGTCTTGAGAGCGCGGAACACCTCGGCCCCCGCGGGCGGGAACTCCGCCCACGACATCGGCTTCAGCACCGCTTCCGTGAACGCCAGCGCCCGGACCCGCGAAGGGTGGCGGGACGCCCAGTCCGCCGCCAGCGCGCCACCCCAGTCGTGGCCGATCAGGACCACGTCGTCCAGCGCCAGGGCGTCGAACCAGTCGTCGAGGTGGCTCGCGTGGTCGTCGAACGTGTACTCGATGTCCGGCCTCGGTGAGTCACCCATGCCGATCAGGTCCGGTGCCAGGCGGCGCCCTGGCAGGGACGGCATCACGGTGCGCCACAAGCGGGACGACGTCGGGTTGCCGTGCAGGAACACCAGCGGTGCTCCGCTGCCTTGCTCCTGATAGGACAGTGCGGTCACTTGAACGCCCCCGCGAAGCGCGCGGCCCACGCCGCGAACGGACGCGGCGCGCGGCCCAGGATCCGTTCCACGTCGCGGCTCACCTGTTGCTCCGACGGCGTCGGTGCGCCCAGGATGTCCAGTGTGGACTCCGCCACCTCCGCCGGCATGAAGTTCAGCATCGCCGCGAGGGCCTCGTCGCGCGTCTGCGGAACGAACCGGACCGGCTCCCCCACCGCCTCGCCGATGACCGCCGCCTGCTCGCGCGGCGACACCGGGGACGGGCCGGTCAGGACATACGTCTTTCCTGCGTGCGACGGGGAAACCAGCGCCGCCGCCGCGACCGCCGCGATGTCCTCCGGGTCGATCACCGGCAGGGCGACGTCGCCGAACGGTGCCGCGATCGCACGTGAAGTGCGCACGCTTTCCGCCCACTGGAACGCGTTCGACGCGAACCCGGCCGGACGCAGGATCGTCCACTCCGGACTCGACGCCCGTACGGCGTCCTCGAACACCGCCGGGTGCCGTCCGGTTCCGACGCCCTGCGACGACAGCAGCACCACGCGGGCGGACCCGGTCCGCGCCAGCACCGGCTCCAGCGAGCCCTGGAACCCCGGCGGCACCATCAGGAACACCGCCGACACGTCCTCGAATTCCGGTGGCGAAGCCAGATCTCCTTGCCGGACAACCACTCCCGGCGGCGCGTCGGCGATCCGGCGGGACACCGTCGTCACTTCTTCCCCGGCCTCCGCCAGCTGGCGCACCAGCGGGGCTCCGACATTTCCCGTTGCTCCCATGACCACGATCATGGGAACGACGCTACATTCGCCGGTATAGTAGGTACCTAGAGGAAAGTAATGGCTGGAGGCCCGAAAAGTGACCAGGACCACACCCGAGCTGGCCTGCCCGATCGCGCCGGTCGTGGACATCGTGTTCAGCCGGTGGACCACGCCGATCCTGTGGGCCCTCAACGAATTCGGCCGGCAGCGGTTCGTCGAACTCGAGCGCCGGATCGCCACCATCACGCCGAAGGTGCTCACCCAACGGCTGCGACAGCTGGAGCGCGACGGCCTCGTCGTGCGCACCTACCACGCCGAAGTCCCGCCGCGGGTGGAGTACGAAATCAGCGAGCTGGGCCGCAGCCTGGGCCCGCTGTTCGCCAGCCTCGCCGAGTGGTCGCCCCACCTCGACGAGGTCGAACAGGCCCGGGCGGCTTACGACTCCCGCAGCTCGGCCAAGTAGGCCTCGGCCGCGGCGACGTCGGCGGCCGGGGCGCTCGCCCGCTCGCGTTCGAGGGCGGCCGAAAGGATCTTCGCGGCTTGGGCGACGTCGCCGCGCGAGTCGCCCTGGACGACGGCGTTCTCCAGCGCCCGGCCGAGCTTCGTGGTCGCGAGCGACGCCTGCTCGCGCGAGACGATCCGGATCCAGTTGCCGCCGGGGTCGACCACGCTGAAGCCGGTCAGGCCCCCCATGTTCTTGCGCACGCGCGGCCGCGTCATCCGCGGGATCCCCTTGACCAGCAGTTTCCCGTGCGCCGCACGCATCCCGGCGGCGAACGCCTCGAACAGCGCGCCGATGTCGGGGACCTGCACCAGACAGGTGCCGTAGGACTGCTCCGGATCGAAGCCCGGCATCCCGAAGAAGTGCAGGTGCAGGTCCTCGCGCCGCACCGCGACGTACGGGTTCGGGCGGAGCTGCCGGTACGTCCGCTCGAACCCCAGCATCGCGTAGAACTCCGCGATCTCGTCGACGTCCCCACACGGCAGCAGGGGCGTCGTCACCTCACCGGCCATTGATCTCGTACCCCATACGAAAAGGCTACTGCGAAATGTCCAGATAATCCAGGTTCGCCGGGCCGTCGGCGGTGGTCGCGGTGAGCCGTACGGTGTGCGTGCCCGCTGTGAGGGGCACCGGACGGGCGACCGTGCTCCACGTCGTCCAGGCGCCGGTCGGCGGGAACGGGACGCCGGTGGCCACCACCGCGCCGTCCACCGCGATGTCGACCGGGCGCGCCGCCGTCGTGCCGTTCGCGTAGCCGAACGTGAGCGTCGACGCCGGCCCGCTCACCTGCCACTCGACGTAGCTGCCCACCGCGTTGGCGCCGTTCGCGAAGCCCGTTCCCGAGAAGCCCGCGTGGTTCGCGTCCACCGTGCCGCCGGGCGAAAGGGTCGCGGATTCGGCTTCATAACGGGAACTCCGGGACGACACGCGGTACAGCACCGTCGCGTGCGAGGGCACCGACGCGCTGATCGTGCCCGTGGTGGTCCGGACCGCCTTGCTCCACAGGTCTTTCAGCGTGTACGAAGACGCGCCGCCGATGCCGGTCGCGGACGCGGTCGTGCCGATCGTCGCCGTCGCCGCCGTCTCGTTGGACAGCGCCACCGCCCGGTCGCCGTCGGCGAGCACCTTGCTGTAGACGACGAGCCCGCCGTTCGCGCTCAGCACGGTCGCCTGCTTGCCCAGCGGGTCCTGGTCGAGCGCGATCACGTCGGTGTTCTCGAGGATCGCGAAACTGTCGGCCGACGCCTTCCGCAGGTCGCTGCCGATGAGCAGCGGCGCCGCCATCATGGCCCACAGGCTGAAGTGCGTGCGGTACTCGGCCGCGGTCATGCCGCCGTTGCCGACCTCCAGCATGTCGGGGTCGTTCCAGTGCCCGGGGCCGGCGTACTGCGCGAGCCCGCGGTTGGTCTGCGCCTTGCCGATCATGCTCGACCACTTGTCGGAGATGTCACCGGTGGTGCGCCACAGGTTCCCGACCGGCGCCGCCCACGTCCACGGCTTGTTCTGACCCCACTCGCAGATCGAATAGGCGATCGGGCGCCCGGACTTCGCGAGCGCGTCCCGCATCGCCTTGTACCGCTGCTGCGCGTCGGCACCCTGGTTGTTGCAGTTGTCGTACTTCAGGTAGTCGACGCCCCAGGAGGCGAAGAGGTTCGCGTCCTGCTGCTCGTGACCCAGCGCACCGGGGAAGCCGGCGGTGTTGCACGTCTTCGTCCCGGCGCTGGTGTAGATGCCGAACTTCAGCCCCTTGCCGTGCACGTAGTCGGCGAGTGCCTTGATGCCGTGGGGAAAGCGCGCGGGGTCGGGGACGAGGTCACCCGCCGCGTTCCGCGACGGCAGCGCCCAGCAGTCGTCGATGTTGACGTAGGTGTAGCCGGCGTCCTTGAGGCCCTTGCTGACGAAGATGTCGGCGATGCCCTTGATCATCGCCTCGCCGAACTCGGGGCGGCACTGCGTCGAGTTCCAGTTGTTGAAGCCCATCGGCGGTGTCCGCAGCAGCCCGTTTTCGAGCGCCGACGCCGGGGGTGAGCCCAGGACGAGACCGCTTGCCGCGATCGCCAGCGCGGCGGCCGCGCTCGCGATGCGCCGAAGTGAGGACATGCGTGCTCCCGGAGGTGAGTAGGGCGACCTCCGGTTAGTTAAGGATCCTTCCAATCTGCTCGTCAAGACGTGGCGCATGAAACATCAGATATGACGCTCCATTTTCCCGGTCACCGGCACGACGCGGGCAGCTCCTCCACCAGCCAGGCGTGCAGCTGCCGGGCCGCGTCGGCGACGTCCTCACCCGTCTTCAGCGTCAGCGCCGGCACCCGCGGCTCGGCGACCGCCACGTCGAACAGCCGCAGGTAGGCGCCGGCGGTCGTGAGCTCGGTGTCCGTGACGGTCGCCGGCAGCTCGTCGAACTCGACCTCCGCCGGGTCGGCGAGCACGACGCCGGTCGCGCCGGCCGCGTCCGCCACCGCGGCGGCGAGCAGCGCACCCGAGCCGGACCCGAGCACGACGAACGGCTCGCCGGCCGCCTGCTCGCGGATCACCTCGGCCGCCTTCGCGACCAGGGCGCCCAGGTCGGCCGGTGCGGGGGTCTCGCCGTCGAACCCGGGCGCGGGCAGCAGCCACGCCTCGCGGACGCCGTCGAACCGCATGGTGACCTCTTCGCACCAGCTCGTCGAGCCGGTGAGCGTGCCGACCGCGAACAGCAGCGGCCGGGACCCGCCCGTCGTCACGCGCCGGAGCCGCGGGGTCCACGGTGACGCCGGCAGGAACTGCGAGGCCGTGGCGAGGAACGTCCGGAACTCCGCGGTGCGGCCGGTTTCCCGGGCCGTCCGGAGCAGGGTGCCCAGTGAGCCACCGGCGTCCGACGTGGTCAGGGCGACGTTGGCCAGCAGGTGGTCGGTCAGCTCGGCGACGGTCGGGTAGTCCCAGACGAGCGCGGCGGGCAGTTCGAGCCCGGTGGCCGCGCTGATCCGGTTGCGCAGCTCGACGACGCCGAGCGAGGTGAACCCCAGCTCGGCGAACGCGGATTCCGGTTCGACGGCGTCGACGGACGGGTGCCCGAGCGTCGCCGCGACCTCCGCCCGGACCCAGTCGAGCAGCCACCCGGGCCGGTCGGCGGCCGGGAGGTCCGCCAGGCGCCCGGTGATCGGCTCGATCTCCGGCGCATCGCTCGCGTCGGGTGCCATCGTTCCCGGCACCGCTGTCCCCGACGCCGCTGTCTCCGGCAGCACCATGTCGAGCCAGTACCGGCTGCGCTGGAACGCATAGGTGGGCAGGTCGACCCGGGCGGCACCGGCGAAGAACGGCGCCCAGCCGACGTCGACACCGTGGACGTGAGCAGTGCTCAACGCTGTGAGCAGTGCTCTCTCCTCGTCTCGGTCACGCCGCAACGCCGGGATCGCGACGCAGCCCCCGCCGAGCGTTTCCCTGGTCATCGTGCTGAGTACGCCGTCGGGACCCAGCTCCAGGAACGTCGTCACGCCTTCGGTTTCGAGGGTGCGGACGGCATCGGCGAAGCGGACTGCCTCACGGACATGGCGGACCCAGTAGTCGGCGGTGAACGGCTCGGCGAGAGCACCGCTCACATTCGAGATCACCGGTATCGCCGCCGGGTGGTACGTGAGCGTCTCGGCGACCGCGCGGAACTCGTCCAGCATGGGGTCCATCAGCGGCGAGTGGAATGCGTGGCTCACCGTGAGGCGCTTGGTCTTGGGGAACTGCGCGGCGATCGCGAGGACGGCGGCTTCGTCGCCGGAAATGACCACCGACTCGGGACCGTTCACCGCGGCGATGGACACACCTTCGGTCAGGACGATGTCGGACTCCGGGGCCGCGATCGAGACCATGGCGCCGCCGGCGGGCAGGGCCTGCATCAGGGACGCACGGGCCGTGACCAGGCGGCAGGCGTCTTCGAGGGACAGCACCCCGGCCACGTGGGCCGCCGAGATCTCGCCGATCGAGTGACCGGCCACGAAATCCGGGTGGACGCCGAAGGACTCGACCAAGCGGAACAGCGCCACCTCCACCGCGAACAACGCCGGCTGGGTGAACTCCGTGCGGTTGAGCAACTCGGCGTCGTCGAAGGCTTCGCGCACGTCAGGAAGGTACGCGAGGACGGCATCGAAAGCTTCGGCGTAAGCGGGGAAGCGGGCGTAGAGACCGCTGCCCATGCCGACTCGCTGGGCGCCTTGGCCGGTGAACAGCGCGGCCAGGCGGCCAGGGCGTTCGCGGCCGGTGACGACGTTCGGGGCCGATCGGCCGTCCGCCAGTGCGGTCAGCCCGGCCGAAAGCTCCTCACGACTGATGCCGTGAACCACCGCCCGGTGCGCGAACCGGCTCCGCGAGGAAACCAGGGACGACCCGACATCGGCCGGGTGCCCGGCGACGTCCAGCAGTTGAGCGGCCTGCGCCCGCAGCGCGGCTTCGCTCCGCCCGGACAACACCCACGGCAGCAACCCCGTCTCGCCGCGCTCGGAAACCACCGGCGGCGAGGAAGGAGCCTGCTCGAGGATCGCGTGCGCGTTGGTCCCGCTGACGCCGAACGAGGACACCCCGGCCCGCCGCGGCCGATCGGACGTCCACTCGCGGGCTTCGGTCAGCAGCTCCACCGCGCCCGACGTCCAGTCCACATGGGACGACGGCGTGTCCACGTGCAGCGTCGGCGGGAGGACACCGTGACGCATCGCCATGATCATCTTGATGACCCCGCCGACGCCGGCCGCCGCCTGGGTGTGGCCGATGTTGGACTTCAGGGAGCCCAGCCACAACGGCGTCGAACGGTCCTGGCCGTAGGTCGCCAGGATCGCCTGCGCCTCGATCGGGTCGCCGAGGGTCGTGCCGGTGCCGTGCCCTTCCACGACGTCCACTTCGGACGGTCGCAGTCCGGCTCCGGCCAGTGCGGCGCGGATCACCCGCTGCTGCGACGGGCCGTTCGGGGCGGTCAGGCCGTTCGACGCGCCGTCGGAGTTCACCGCCGTACCGCGGACCACCGCGAGCACCGGGTGACCGTTGCGCCGGGCGTCGGAAAGCCGTTCCACAGCGAGGATTCCGGCACCTTCACCCCAGCCGGTGCCGTCGGCGGCGTCGGCGAAGGACTTGCACCGGCCGTCCGCGGCGAGGCCGCGCTGGCGGCTGAAGTCGATGAACACCCCCGGCGTCGAAAGCACCGTGACGCCGCCGGCCAGCGCGAGGTCGCACTCCCCCTGCCGCAGCGACTGGCACGCCAGGTGCAGCGCCACCAGTGACGACGAGCAGGCAGTGTCCACGGTGAGCGCCGGGCCCTCCAGGCCGAGCGCGTAGGCGATGCGACCGGACACCACGCTCGCCGAGCTGCCGGTGCCGAGGAACCCGTCGACGCCCTCGGGAACGGCGAGCGGGCGGGACGCGTAATCGGAGTACATCACGCCGGTGAACACGCCGGTCCGGCTGCCGCGCAGCGTATCCGGGTCGATCCCCGCGCGTTCGAGCGCCTCCCACGACGTCTCCAGCAGGAGCCGCTGCTGCGGGTCCATGGCCAGCGCCTCCCGCGGCGAGATGCCGAAGAAGCCCGCGTCGAAGTCGGCGGCGTCGTAGAGGAAAGCGCCTTCCTTGGCGTAACTCGTGCCGGGGTGGTCGGGATCCGGGTCGTAGAGCGCGTCGAGGTCCCAGCCGCGGTCGTCCGGCAGGCCGGCGACCGCGTCGCGGCCCGCGGCGACCAGGTCCCACAGGTCGTCGGGGCCCCGGACACCGCCCGGGTAACGGCAGCCGATGCCGACGACGACGATCGGGTCGCCGTCCACCCGGCGCTCCCGCACCACGACCTGCGCCGTCTCCCCGGACACCCGCTCGACGACGTACTTGGTGAGCGCCTGCGGGTTCGGGTGGTCGAAGACGAGCGTGGCCGGCAACCGCAGGCCGGTTTCGGCGGCGAGCCGGTTGCGCAGTTCCAGCGCGGTCAGCGAGTCGAACCCGAGTTCCTTGAACGCCCGCGCGGGCTCGACGGCGGCGGCCGAGGCGTACCCGAGCACGCCCGCGACCAGGCCGCGGACGAGTTCGAGGACCTGGCGGGTCCGGTCGTCCGCGCCGAGCCCGGCGAGCCGGTCGGCGAACGACGACTTCGCGACCGCCGCCGCGGCTTGACGGCGCAGGGGCGGCAACAGGCCGTGGAGCAGCGCGGGCGTCACCGGCCGGCGGCGCAAAGCGGCGAGTTCCAGCCGGACCGGCGCGAGCACGGCGCGGTCCGCGGCGACCGCCCGGTCGAACAGCGCCAGTCCGAAAGCGCTGTCCAGCGGGGTCATGCCCGCGACCGCCATGCGCTGCAGGTCGCCCTCGGCGAGGTGCCCGGTCATCGAACTGGCCTCGGCCCAGAGTCCCCACGCCAGTGCGACCGCGGGCAGGCCGTGGGCCCGGCGGTGCTGGGCGAGCGCGTCGAGGTAGGCGTTCGCGGCCGCGTAGTTGGCCTGCCCCGCGCCGCCCATGGTGGCGGCGAAGGAGGAGAACAAGACGAAGGCGGACAGCCCCGACGTGAGTTCGTGGAGGTTGAGGGCCGCGTCGGCCTTGGGCCGCAGCACCGCGTCCAGGCGTTCCGGCGTAAGGGATTCGACGACGCCGTCGTCGAGGACGCCGGCCGCGTGCACGACCGCCGAAACACGGTGCTCGGCGAGGACCGCCGCCAGCTGCGCACGATCGGCGACGTCGCAGGCGATCGCGGTCGCGGTGGCCCCCTGTCCGGCCAGCTCGGCAACGAGTTCCGGGAGGGAACCGCGGCGGGACAACAGAAGCAGCTCCCGGACGCCGTGCTCGGTGACGAGGTGCCGGGCGACCAAGCCGCCGAGCAGGCCGGACGCGCCGGTGATCAGCACGGCGCCGTCGCCCCACTCGGGCGTGGTGTCCGAAGTGGACGCGCGGGCCAGCCGCGGGACGTGCCACTTCCCCGCGCGCAAGGCGAGCTGGGGTTCCCCGACGGGCAGTTCCGCCGGGATCTCACTGGCGTCGAGCAGCACGAACCGGCCGGGGTTCTCGGCCTGGGCCGAGCGCACCAGGCCGGTGACGGCCGCGGCGGCGAGGTTCGGCACGTCTTCGCCGTCGACCGAGACCGCGCCCGAGGTCGCGATGACCAGCAGTTCTTCGGACGCGAGGGATTCCTGGAGCCGCGCGAGGACCACCGTGGTCGTCTCCCGCACCGAGCCGTCCGGGACGCGGAACACGGTGAACTCGCTGGTCAGCTCGGTGACCGGCAGCTCGGGCCAGCTGACTTCGAAGAGCGCGTCGCGGGTGGGCTCGGCCTTGGCGGGCGTGCGCAGGGTCAGCGACCGGACCGTCCCGACCGGGGCGCCGGTTTCGTCGGCCAGCTCCAGCGCGACGGCGTCGCCGGACCCCGGCGTCAACGTCACGCGCAGGACCGTCGCGCCGGACGCGGCCAGCGAGACGCCGCTCCAGGCGAACGGCAGCTTCGGCCCGTCCCCCGTCGCGGACAACGCGCCGAAGCCGGCGGCGTGCAGGGCGGCGTCGAGCAGCGCCGGGTGCAGGCCGAACCGGGCCGCCTCGGCGCGCAGTGCCTCGGGCAGCTCGACCTCGGCGAAGACTTCGCTCCCCCGCGTCCACACGGCACGCAACCCGCGGAACGCCGGGCCGTAGTCGACGCCGGTCGCCGCCATGGCCGGGTAGAAGTCCGCCAATTCGGCGCGCTCGGCCCCCGCCGGCGGCCACTCCGAAGCGGAGCTTTCACGGGAAAGCGGCGCTTCGGTGAGGAGGCCGGTGGCGTGGCGGCTCCACGGCGTGAACTCGTCCGGGCGGGAGAAGATCGCGAGTTCGCCGTCGTCCCGCACCGAAACCTGGAGGTGCATCCCACCCTGGGCGGGCAGCACCAAGGGGGTTTCGAGGGTGAGTTCGTCCAGCGTGCGGCGGCCGACCTGGTCGCCGGCGCGGATCGCGAGTTCGACGAACGCCGTGCCCGGCAACAGGACTTCGCCGCCGACGCGGTGGTCGGCCAGCCACGGCAGGCTGTGCAGCGAAAGCTTGCCGGTGAGCACCGCGCCGCCCGAGTCCGCGAGCCCGACCACGGCGCCGAGCAGCGGGTGCTCCGCCGCGGTCAGCCCGAGGCCGCCCGCGTCGCCGACCGCGACCAGCCGCGGCCAGTACCGTTCGTGCTGGAACGCGTACGTGGGCAGTTCGGTGCGCATGGCGCCGGGGAAGGCGTCGTCCCAGCGGACGTCGACGCCGTGCACCCAGGCTTCGGCCAGCGACGTGTGGAACCGGGCGAGCCCGCCTTCCCCGCGACGCAGAGTGCCGAGGGCGCCGTCGCCGATCGCCATGGTCAGCACGGGGTGCGGCGAGGCCTCGACGAAGGTCCGGAATCCCTGGCCCGTCAAGGCGGTCACGGCGGTGTCGAGCCGGACCGGACGGCGGAGGTTGGTGTACCAGTATTCGGCGTCCAGTTCGGTGCCGTCGAGCCAGTCGCCGGTGACCGTCGAGAAGAAGCCGGTCGTGGCCCGCACCGGCCGGACCGGGGCCAAGACTTCGAGGAGACGCTCACGGATCCGCTCCACCTGCGGCGAATGCGAGGCGTAATCCACCGGGATCCGCTTCGTGCGGACGTCGTCGGCGGCGCAGGCGGTCATCAGTTCGTCGAGCGCGGCCGGTTCCCCGGAGACGACGACCGCGGCGGGCCCGTTGATCGCGGCGACCGACAGCCGCTCGCCCCACGGCGCGATCCGGGCCGTCACCGCGTCGGCGGATTCGGCGACCGAGACCATGCCGCCCTGCCCGGCCAGCTCCAGGATCGCCTGGCTGCGCAACGCGACCACGCGAGCACCGTCCTCGAGGGACAAGGCGCCCGACACGACCGCGGCCGCGATCTCGCCCTGCGAGTGCCCGACGACCGCGGCCGGTTCGACACCGTGGGAACGCCAGAGTTCCGCCAGCGAAACCATCACGGCGAACAACGCGGGCTGCACGACGTCGACCCGCTCCAGCATCGCGGAGTCACGGATGGCGCCGGTCAGCGACCAGTCCACAAAGGACGACAGCGCCGTCGCGCACTCGGCCATCCGGGCGGCGAACACCGGCGACTCGGCCAGGAGCTCCACGGCCATCCCGGCCCACTGGGAACCCTGGCCGGGGAACACCATCGCGACCTTGCCCGCGGCGGCCGTCCCCTTGACGACGGCCGGAGCGGGAAGATCTTCGGCCAGCGCGGCGAGTCCGGCGGCCAGGCCGTCCCGGTCACCGACGACCACCGCGCGGTGGTCGAACGCGGACCGCGTCGTCGCCAGCGAGAGCCCGATGTCGCCGACCGGCCCGTCGACGCCGGCGAGCGCGGCGGCCTGGGCGCGCAGTGCCTCGGCCGACCGGGCCGAGAGCACCCAGGGCACGACTCGCCCGGGCTCGTCGGCCCCGGCGGCCGGACGGTCCTCGGCCGGCGCTTCCTCCAAGATCGTGTGCACGTTGGTGCCGCTCATGCCGAACGCCGACACCGCGGCCCGGCGCGGCCGGTCCGACGGCCACTCACGGCGTTCGGTGAGCACCTCCACCGCACCGGCCGACCAGTCCACCCGGGACGACAGCTCGTCGACGTGCAGGGTCCGCGGGAGGACGCCGTGGCGCAGGGCCATGACCATCTTGATGACCCCGGCGACCCCGGCGGCGGCTTGTGTGTGGCCGATGTTGGACTTCACCGAACCCAGCCACAGCGGCGCTTCCCGGTCCTGACCGTAGGTCGCGAGCAGCGCCTGGGCCTCGATCGGGTCGCCCAACGTCGTTCCGGTGCCGTGCGCCTCGACCGCGTCGACGTCCGAAGTGGACAAGCCGGCGTCGGCCAGCGCGGCCCGGATGACCCGCTGCTGCGACGGGCCGTTCGGCGCGGTCAGGCCGTTCGACGCGCCGTCGGAGTTCACCGCCGAACCCCGGACGATCGCCAGCACCGGGTGGCCGTGCCGGCGCGCGTCGGAAAGCCGTTCCACCACGACCATGCCGCTACCCTCGCCCCACGAGGTGCCGTCGGCGGCTTCGGCGAACGCCTTGCACCGGCCGTCGGCGGCCAGGCCGCGCAGCCGGCTGAACGCGATGAACGAACCCGGCGTCGGCAGCACGGTCACGCCGCCGGCGAGCGCGAGGTCGCACTCCCCCTGCCGCAGCGCCTGCACCGCCAAGTGCAGTGCGACCAGCGACGACGAGCACGCCGTGTCGACGGTCAGCGTCGGTCCCTCCAGCCCGAACGCGTACGCGACGCGTCCGGAAAGGACACTCGCCGCGTTGCTCGTGGCCAGGTGCCCTTCGAGGGCCTCGGCGGCGCTGAGCATGAGGGTGCCGTAGTCCTGGCCGTTGGAGCCGACGAAGACACCCGTGCGGCTGCCCTTCAAGGACGGCGGCCGGATCCCCGCGTGTTCGAAGGCCTCCCACGACGTTTCCAGCAGGAGCCGCTGCTGCGGGTCCATGGCCAGCGCCTCCCGCGGGGAGATGCCGAAGAAGCCCGCGTCGAAGTCCGCGACGCCGTCGAGGAAACCGCCCTCGCGCACGTACGACGTCCCGGGCGCCTCGGGGTCCGGGTCGTAGAGCGAACCCAGCTCCCAGCCGCGGTCCTCCGGGAACCCGGAGATCGCGTCGTGCCCGCCGTCGACCAGATCCCACAGCTGCGCCGGGGTCCGGACACCGCCGGGGAACCGGCAGCCGAGGCCGACGATCGCGATCGGTTCGTGCGACTGGGCTTCCTGGAGCCGCCGGCGGGTGTCCTGAAGATCGGCCGTGACCCGCTTGAGGAAGTAGCGGAGCTTTTCCTCGTTGTCCATCGTCGTTCACTCCATGCAGTAGCGGGCGCCGGATCAGGAGATGCCGAACTCTTTGCCGAGGAGGTCGAACATCTCCTCGTCGCTGGCGGTGTCGAGGCTCGGGGCGGCGGGTTCGCCCGCCCAGCCGGCCGTGAGCAGCCGCAGCTGCTCGGCGACCCGGGCCCGGTCGGCTTCGCCCAGGCTCGCGCCGAGCCGGCCGAGCTCGTCGAGCAGCCCGTCGACCCCGCGCGGTGCGGGCTGGTCGCCCGCCAGTTCCGCGGCGAGGTGCCGGGCCAGTGAAGACGGCGACGGGTAGTCGAAGATGAGCGTCGCCGGCAGGCTCAGCCCGGTGACGCGGTCGAGGCGGTTGCGCAGTTCCACGGCGGTCAGCGACGTGAAGCCGGTTTCGCTGAACGCCCGGTCCGGCGCGACGTCCGCCGCCCGGCCGTGGCCGAGCACCGCCGCCACGTGCTCGCGGACGACGTCGAGGACGAGTTCGCCGGCGTCGGCCGGGGACAGCCCGGTCAGGCGATCGGCCAGTCCGGTGTGGACTTCGGCGACCGGGGCCGCCGGCGCCAGTTCCGCGTACAGCGGGCGTGCCTGGCCGGGCAGGTAGGTGTCCCAGTCGATGTCGGCGACGACCTGGGAACGCGTGACCCGGCCGAGCGCGGCCGCGGCTTCCGCCGGCGGCAGCGGGGTGACCCCGGCGCGCCGCATGCGGTCGGCGTTTTCGGCGGCCATGCCGTCGCCCGCCCACGGGCCCCACGCGATCGAGGCGGCCGGGCGGCCCATCGCGCGACGGCGGTGGGCGAGCGCGTCCAGTTCGGCGTTGGCGGCCGCGTAGTTCGCCTGCCCGGCGGCGCCGGCCGCGCCGGCGAGCGAGGAGAACAGCACGAAGGCGTCGAGGTCGCCGGTCAGCTCGTCGAGGACGCGAGCGCCGGTCACCTTGGCGTGCAACACTTCGGCGAACCGGTCGCCGGTGAGGGTGTCGACGACGCCGTCGTCGAGGACGCCGGCCGCGTGGACCACCGCGGACACCGGGTGTTCGGCCAGCAGGGCCGCGACCGCGTCCCGGTCGGCGATGTCGCAGGCGACGACCGTCGTGCGCTCGTCCGGCGCCGCACCGCCGCGGCGGCTGGCGAGGACGACGTGCTCGGCGCCGTGACCGAGGAGCCAGCCGGCCACGTGCCCGCCGAGCGCCCCGGTCCCGCCGGTGACGAGCACGGTGCCCCTCGGTGTCCACTGTGGACCGCTGCTGGTGTCGCGGACGAGCCGCCGGGCGAAGACCCCGGCGGACCGCACGGCGACTTCGTCCTCGCCGCCAGCCGCGAGCACGGCGCACAGCCGCTCGCCGTCCTCGGGGCCGAGGGTGTCCGGCAGGTCGACCAGGCCGCCCCAGCGGTTCGGGTGCTCCATCGCGACCGTCCGGCCGAAGCCCCAGAACTGGGCCTGGGCCGGGTCCGCGACGGGTTCGCTGTCCTGGGTGGCGATCGCGCCGCGGGTGGCGCACCACAGCGGCGCGGTGACACCCGCGTCGCCGAGGCCCTGCACCAGCGCGAGGGTCTGCGGGAGCCCGCCCGCCACGGCCGAGCCCGGGGTGCCGGCCGCGAAGGCCAGCAGCGACAGCGCGCCGGCCGGGGTGGCGCCCTCTTCCGCCAGCTTGGCCTCGACCAGCTTGGCGACGGTGATGCGATCGGCGTCTTCGGGGACCCGGACGACCAGGGGCCGCGCCCCCGACGTCGCGAAGGCACCCGCCACCGCGGTCACGGCGCCGGCGTCGTCGAGGGTTTCCGGGAGGACGAACAGCCAGTCGCCGGAGACCGCGGCCCCGGTTTCGCGCAGTTTGCGCCAGACGACGCGGTAGCGCCACCCGTCGGCCGGGGAGTCCACCCGGGACTCCCGCCGCCAGCCGGACAACGCCGGGAGCGCGGAGCCGATGGCCTCGCGCTGGTCGCCGTCGAGGCCGAGCAGCTCGCCGAGCGACTCCAGGTCTTCGCCTTCGACGGCCCGCCAGAACTCGGCGTCCGCTCCGGACACGGGCGCCGCGGGGGCGGGTTCGGGCCAGAAGCGCTGCCGCTGGAAGGGGTAGGTGGGCAGGTCCGCCGTGCGGGCCGGCGGGTAGAACGCGGCCCAGTCGACGTCCACGCCATGGACATGAATAGTGCTCAACGCCGTGAGCAGTGCTCTCTCTTCGCCGCGGTCACGCCGCAGCGCCGGGACCGCCGCCGGGCTGCCGACCATGGCGCTGAGCACGGCGTCCGGGCCCAGCTCCAGGAACACGTCGGCACCGGCAGCCCGCAGCGTCGAGATGCCATCGGCGAACCGGACCGCCTCGCGGACGTGCCGCACCCAGTAGTCCGCCGTGAACGGCTCGGCGAGAGCACCGCTCACATTCGAGATCACCGGTATCACCGCGGGGTGGTAGGTGAGCCGTTCGGCGACGGCGCGGAAGTCCTCCAGCATCGGGTCCATCAGCGGGGAGTGGAAGGCGTGGCTCGTGTTGAGCCGCTTGGTCTTGACGCCCCGCGCGGCGAACTCCGCGGCGATGTCCAGGACCGCGGCCTCCTCGCCGGAGATCACCACCGACTCGGGGCCGTTGACCGCCGCGATCGAGACCCCGTCGGTCAGGGTGATGGCCGGCTCCGGTGCGGCGATGGAGACCATCGCCCCGCCGGACGGCAGCGCCTGCATCAGCGACGCTCGCGCGGCCACCAGCCGGCAGGCGTCTTCGAGCGAAAGCACTCCGGCGACGTGCGCCGCGACCAGTTCACCGATCGAGTGCCCGGCGACGAAGTCCGGGCGCACGCCCCACGCCGTCACGAGCCGGTGGAGCGCGACCTCGACGGCGAACAGCGCGGGCTGCGTGTAGCCGGTCCGGTCGAGGCGGTCGCCGCCGTCGAAGACGATCTCGCGCAGGGACGCGTCGAGCAGGCCGTCGAACTCCGCGCACACGGCGTCGAACGCGTCGGCGTACACCGGGAACCGGTCGTACAGCTCGCGGCCCATCCCGGCGCGCTGCGCACCCTGGCCGGTGAACAGCACGGCGAGCCGGCCGGGGCCGGCGGTGCCGCGGACGCCGTTGTCGAGGTCCGCCAGCCCGGCGAGGAGTTCGCCGGTGCCGTCACCGAGCACTACGGCCCGGTGTTCGAGAGCGGCGCGACCGGTCGCCAGGGTGCGGCCGACCCCGGCCGCGGGAACGTCGTCGGCGACCGCCGCGCGAAGACGGCGGGCCTGGTCCTGGAGGGCGTGCTCGTCCCGCGCGGACAGCGGCCAGAGCGTGAGTCCACTCTCGACGGTGGTGGCGGGCTCGGGTTCCCCGGCTTCGAGGACCACGTGGGCGTTCGTCCCGCTGACGCCGAACGCCGACACCGCGGAGCGGCGGGCGCGGCCGGTCTCGGGCCACGGCGTCGGCTCGGTGAGCAGCTCGACGGCGCCGGCCGTCCAGTCCACGTGCGACGACGGCGCGTCGACGTGGAGCGTCTGCGGGAGCACGCCGTGGCGCATGGCCAGCACCATCTTGATGATCCCGGCGATGCCGGCGGCGGCCTGGGTGTGACCGATGTTGGACTTCACCGAACCCAGCCACAGCGGCGTCTCGCGCTCCTGACCGTAGGTCGCGAGCAACGCCTGGGCTTCGATCGGGTCACCGAGGGTGGTGCCGGTGCCGTGCGCCTCGACGGCGTCGACGTCCGAAGTGGACAGACCGGCGTCGGCGAGCGCGGCGCGGATGACGCGTTGCTGCGACGGGCCGTTGGGTGCGGTGAGACCGTTGGAGGCGCCGTCGGAGTTGACCGCCGAGCCGCGGACGATCGCCAGGACCTGGTGGCCGTTCCGGCGGGCGTCGGACAGCCGCTCGAGCAGCACCAGCCCGGCGCCTTCGCCCCAGCCCGTACCGTCGGCCGCCTCGGCGAACGCCTTGCAGCGGCCGTCCGAAGCGAGGCCGCGCTGCCGGCTGAACTCGACGAAGGTGGCCGGGGTCGACATCACCGTCGCGCCGCCCGCCAGCGCCAGGTCGCATTCGCCGCGGCGCAGCGCCTGGGCGGCGAGGTGGATGGCGACCAGCGAGGACGAGCACGCGGTGTCGACCGTGAGGGCCGGGCCCTCCAGGCCGAACGCGTAGGCCAGCCGGCCGGACACGACCGCGGCCGCGTTGCCGGTGCCGATGAACCCGCCGACCTCCTCGCCCGCCGCGCCGAGCAAGCCGGCGTAGTCCTGGCCGTTGGTGCCGGCGAACACGCCGGTCCGGCTGCCCCGCACCGAATGCGGGTCGATGCCGGCGCGTTCGAAGACCTCCCACGTGATCTCGAGCAGCAGGCGCTGCTGCGGGTCCATGGCGAGGGCTTCGCGCGGCGAGATCCCGAAGAAGGCCGCGTCGAACTCCCCCGCCGCGTCGAGGAAACCGCCGTCGCGGACGTAGCTGTGGCCGCTCTTGCCGTGTTCCGGGTCGTAGAGCGCGCCGAGGTCCCAGCCGCGGTCTTCGGGCAGTCCGGTCATCGCGTCGACGCCGCCGGCGACGAGCCGCCAGAGGTCTTCCGGCGTCGCGACCGAGCCGGGGAAGCGGCAGCCCATGGCGACGAGCGCGATCGGCTCGTCGGTGCCGGCGCGCGCCGGGCCGGCCTCGACCGGTTCCGGCAGCCGGCCGAGCAGCTCGCGGTGCAGGTGCCGGGCGAGCGCGACCGGCGTCGGGTGGTCGAAGACGAGGGTCGCGGGCAGGCTCAGCCCGGTCGCCGCGTCGAGGCGGTTGCGCAGTTCGACGGCGGTCAGCGAGGTGAAGCCGCTTTCGGAGAACGCGCGTTCGGCGTCGACCGCGGCGGCGTCGGGGTAGCCCAGAACGGCCGCGACGTGCGTGCGGGTCAGGTCGAGGACCTTCCGGCTGCCGTCCTCTTCGGACAGTCCGGCGAGGAGGCCCTCCGGTTCCGCGGCCGCCGGTTCGACGGTCGGGGTGGTCTCGGCGAACCCGGTGAACAGCGGCCGGGGCCGGACGGACCGCAGCCCCGGCAGGTAGACGTCCCAGTCGAGATCGGCCACGACCGCCACCGGCGCGTCACCGGCGGCTTCGACGGCGAGGGCGTCGAGGGCGAGGCCGGGTTCCAGGGCGCCGACGCCCGCGGCACGCAGCCGGCGGCGCGCTTCGGCGTCCCCGGCGGCCATCCCGTCCCCGGCCCACGGGCCCCACGCGATCGAGACCGCGGGCCGGCCCGCCGCACGCCGTTGCTGCGCGAGCGCGTCGAGGTGCGCGTTGGCCGCGGCGTAGCTGCCCTGGCCCGCCGCGCCGAACGCGCCGGCCATGGAGGAGAAGAGGACGAAGGCGTCGAGGTTTCCGGTGAGCGCGGCCAGGTTCTCCGCGGCGGTCGCCTTGGCGCGCAGGACCGCGTCGAACCGTTCCGGCGTAAGGGATTCGATGACGCCGTCGTCGAGGACGCCCGCGGTGTGCACCACCGCGCGGAGGTCGTCGGGGAGCACGGCGGCCAGTGCGGCGCGGTCGGCGGCGTCGCAGGCCACGATCTCGACCTCGCAGCCGAGCGCGGTCAGCTCGCTTTCCAGTTCCGCGGCGCCGGGCGCGGCCGGTCCGCGACGGCTGAGCAGCACCAGCCGCTCGGCACCGCCGGTCGCCAGCCGCCGGGCGACCTGGGCGCCGAGCGCGCCCGTGCCGCCGGTGACCAGCACGGTTCCGCGCGGCTGCCAGATCTCGCCCGACGTCGCGGCACGGCGCTCCAGCCGCCGCGCGAAGACCCCGGACGCGCGCAGCGCGACCTCGTCCTCGGCGCCGGCGAGCACGGCGGCGAGCCGCTCGCGACCGCGGTCGTCCAGCTCGGCCGGCAGGTCGATCAGGCCGCCCCAGCGCTGGGCGTACTCCATCGCCGCCGTCCGGCCGAGGCCCCAGACCTGGGCCTGGACCGGCGCTTCGACGCGGTCGGCCCGCACGGCCGCGACCGCGCCCCGGGTGAGGCACCACAGCCGGCCGCCGAGGCCGAGCTGCAGCAGCGTGGCCGTGCCCGCCGCGACACCGCGGCCGCCGTCGGCCAGTGCCAGCAGCGAAAGCACTCCGTCCACTTCGGAGCCGTCGAGGGCTTCCGCCACTCGTTCGCCGAACTCCTCTCGGGGCGTCAGCGGGTCGATCCGCACCGGGGTGACGCGGCCGCCGCGTTCGATGATCGTCTGCGCGACGCCGCCCACGACGCCGGTTTCCCTCGACTCGGGCACGACCAGCAACCAGTGCCCGGCCGACGCCGGCACGTCCTGGGTCACCGGGCGCCAGGCGACCCCGTACCGCCACGAGTCCACAGTGGACTCCTGGTGCCGCCGCCGGTACCAGGCCGACAGGGCCGGGGTCACCGCCGCCGCGACGTCGTCGTCCAGCTCGAGTTCGGTGGCCAGCTTGCCGCTCGCGACGACGTCCCAGAAGCCGGAGTCGCCGCCGGGCGTCACGCCGGACTGCTGCTCGCTCGCGAGCCAGTAACGCCGGTGCCGGAACGCGTAGGTGGGCAGGTCGACCCGGCGGCCGCCGGGGAAGAACGGCGCCCAGTCGACGTCGACGCCATGGACGTGAGCAGTGCTCAACGCCGTGAGCAGCGCTCTCTCTTCATCACGGTCACGTCGGAGCGTGGGGATGGCGATGCCGGGGACCATAGCGCTGAGCACGCCGTCCGGGCCCAGCTCCAGGAACACGTCGGCACCGGCCGCCTGCAGCGTCGAGATGCCATCGGCGAACCGGACCGCCTCGCGGACGTGACGGACCCAGTAGTCGGCGGTGAACGGCTCGGCGAGAGCACCGCTCACATTCGAGATCACCGGTATCGTCGCAGAGCGGTGGTTCAAGGTCTCCGCGACCGCGCGGAAGTCCTCGAGCATCGGGTCCATCAGCGGCGAGTGGAACGCGTGGCTCACCGAGAGGCGCTTGGTCTTGACGCCCCGCGCCGCGAACTCCGCGGCGATGTCCAGGACCGCGGACTCGTCGCCGGAGACCACCACCGACTCGGGACCGTTCACCGCGGCGATGGACACGCCTTCGGTCAAGACGATGTCGGACTCCGGGGCCGCGATGGAGACCATCGCGCCACCGGCGGGCAAGGCCTGCATCAGCGACGCCCGCGCGGCGACCAGGCGACACGCGTCGTCGAGGGACAGGACACCGGCCACGTGCGCGGCGGAGATCTCACCGATCGAGTGCCCCGCCACGAAATCCGGGCGGACGCCGAACGATTCCACCAGGCGGAAGAGCGCGACCTCGACGGCGAACAGCGCCGGCTGGGTGAACTCGGTGCGGTTGAGCAGCTCGGCGTCCGCGAGGGCGGCGCGGAGGGCGGGGTCGAAGTGGGCGAGGACGGCGTCGAAAGCTTCGGCGTAAACCGGGAAGCGGGCGTAGAGGTCTTGGCCCATGCCGGCCCGTTGCGCGCCTTGGCCGGTGAACAGCACCGCCAGCCGGCGGTCCGGCCGGGCGATACCCGTGGCCACGGGGGTGTCCAGGGCAGCCAGGAGTTCCGCGCGGTCCTGACCGAGGACGACCATCCGGTGGTCCAAGGCGGCGCGGGAGTGGGCCAGCGAGTGACCGACGTCGACCGGGGACAGCGACGGCCGCGCCTCGACGTGCGTGCGGAGGCGCTCGGCCTGCGCGGCGAGCGCGTCCGCGTCACGGGCGGAGAGCAGCCACGGGACCACTCCGGGCTCCGGGCGTTCCGGCTCGGCGACGACGACCTCCGGCGCCTGCTCGATGATCGTGTGGGCGTTGGTGCCCGAGATGCCGAACGACGAGATCCCGGCGCGGCGCGGGTGACCGTTCTCGGGCCAGCGCCGTCCTTCGGTGAGCAGCTCGACCGCGCCGGACTCCCAGTCGATGCGCGATGACGGCGCGTCGACGTGCAGGGTCTGCGGCAGGACGCCGTTCCGCAGCGCCATGACGACCTTGATCACGCCCGCCACACCCGCAGCGGCCTGCGTGTGCCCGATGTTCGACTTGAGGGAGCCCAGCCACAGCGGCTCTTCGCGGTCCTGCCCGTAGGTGGCCAGCAGGGCCTGCGCCTCGATCGGGTCGCCGAGGGTGGTGCCGGTGCCGTGCGCTTCCACCATGTCCACTTCGGACGGTGCCAGCCCGGCTCCGGCCAGCGCTGCACGGATGACCCGTTGCTGCGAGGGGCCGTTCGGGGCGGTCAGGCCGTTGGACGCGCCGTCGGAGTTCACCGCGGAACCCCGTACCACGGCGAGGATTTCGTGGCCGTTGCGGCGGGCATCGGACAGGCGCTCCAGCAGCACCAGGCCCGCGCCTTCGCCCCAGCCGGTGCCGTCGGCGGACTCGGCGAACGCCTTGCAGCGGCTGTCCGAGGACAGCCCGCCCTGGCGGTCGAACTCGACGAACATGCCCGGCTGTGCCATCACGGCGACGCCGCCCGCGAGCGCGAGGTCGCACTCGCCGCGGCGCAGCGCCTGGACCGCCCAGTGCAGGGCGACCAGCGACGACGAGCACGCGGTGTCGACCGAGACGGCGGGGCCTTCGAAGCCGAAGGTGTAGGAGACGCGGCCGGAGATCACGCTGGTCGCGTTGCCGGTCAGCAGGTGGCCTTCGACGCCGGCGGCCACCTCGGCCACGCCGCTGCCGTAGGCCTGGTGCGCCGCGCCGACGAACACGCCGGTGCTGCTGCCGCGCAGCGACCGCGGGTCGATTCCGGCCCGCTCCAGGGCTTCCCACGAGATTTCGAGCAGGAGCCGCTGTTGCGGGTCCATGGCCAGCGCCTCGTGCGGCGAGATGCCGAAGAACTCCGCGTCGAACCCGCCCGCGTCGTGGACGAACCCGCCCTCGGCGGCGTCCAGCGCGGCGAGGTCCCAGCCGCGGTCGGCGGGCAGGGCCGTGAGCGCGTCGCGCCCGGTCTCGACCAGCTGCCACAGCTCCTCCGGGGACGTCACTTCGCCCGGGTAGCGGCAGCTCATCGCGACGATCGCGATCGGGTCGTCGTCGACGACCGTCGTGACGACCGCCGGGGTGCCCGGTGCCGCGTCGCCGGCGAGTTCGGCCTGCAGCAGCGCGGCGAGTGCCTGAGGGTTCGGGTGGTCGAAGGTGATCGTGGCCGGGAGCCGGAGGCCGGTCACCGCGGTGAGCCGGTTGCGCAGCTCGACGGCGGTCAGCGAGTCGAACCCGAGGTCCTTGAACGCCTTCGCCGGCTCGACGGCCTCGGCACCGTCGTGCCCGAGCACGGCGGCGACGTGCGTCCGGACGAGGTCGAGCAGGAACCGGCGGACGTCGTCCGCGCTGAGCCCCGCGAGCTTCGCGGCCAGCCCTTCGACACCCGGCACGGGCCCGGCCGCGCGGCGCGTGCGGACGCGGACCAGGCTGTGCCACAACGTCGGCAGGTGCTCGGCCTGGGCCCGCAGCGCGGCGAGGTCGACGCGGACGGGGACGACGCTGCCGGCGCCGGCGACCTGGGCCGCGTCGAACAGGGCGAGAGCCTCCTCGGTGCCGAGGGCACCGATGCCCGACCGGGCGATCCGGGAGAGGTCTTCGTCGTCGAGGGTGCCGGTCATCCCGCTGGCTTCGGCCCACTGGCCCCAGGCGAGCGAGACGCCGGGCAGGCCCTGCTCGCGGCGCTGGGCGGCGAGCGCGTCGAGGGCGGCGTTGGCGGCGGCGTAGTTGCCCTGGCCCGCCGCACCGGCGACGCCGGCCAGCGAGGAGTACAGGGCGAACCACGCGAGGTCGCGGTCGCGGGTCAGCTCGTGCAGGTTGAGCGCGGCGTCGACCTTGGGCCCGACGACCGCGTCGAGCCGTCCGGGGGTGAGGGATCCGACGACGCCGTCGTCGAGAACGCCTGCGGTGTGCACGATCCCGGTCAGGGGAACCGAGTCGAGCAGTGCGGCGAGGGCGGCGCGGTCGGTGACGTCGCAGCTCTCGACGCGCACGTCGGCGCCGAGTGCGGTGAGCTCGGCGACCAGTTCGGCCGCGCCCGGGGCGGCGGCGCCGCGGCGGCTGGTCAGCAGCAGGTGCCGGACGCCGTGGGTGGTCACGAGGTGGCGGGCCAGCAGGCCGCCGAGGGTGCCGGTACCGCCGGTGACGAGCACGGTGCTGTCCGGGTCCGGGGCGGCGGGGACGGTCAGGACGTTCTTGCCGACGTGCTTGGCCTGGCTGATGAACCGGAACGCGTCCGGCGCGCGGACGACGTCCCACGCCTTGACCGGCAACGGCGTCAGCCGCCGGTTTCCGAACAGTGCCAGCAGATCCCGGAGGATTTCCTGGATGCGGTCCGGGCCCGGGTCGCCGAGGTCGAACGGGAGGTAGGCGACGCCGTCGCGGGCGGCCGGGTCGCGCAGGTCGGTCTTGCCCATCTCGAGGAACCGGCCGCCGCGCGGGAGCAGGTCGAAGGAGGCGTCCACAAAGGACCCGGTGAGCGAGTTGAGGACGACGTCGACGCCGCGGCCTTCGGTGGCGGCCAGGAACCGGTGCGAGAACTCGAGATCACGTGAGGACGCGATGTTCGTGACACCGAGCGCGCGGACGGCGTCGTGCTTGGCCGGGCTCGCGGTGGCGAACACCTCGGCGTTCTTCGTGCGGGCGAGCTGGACCGCGGCCATGCCGACGCCGCCGGCCGCGGCGTGGACGAGCACGGACTGGCCCGCTTCGAGCCCGCCGAGGTCGAACAGGGCGTAGTAGGCGGTGACGAACGCGACCGGCACGGAGGCGGCTTCGGCGAAGGTCCAGCCGGCCGGGACGGGGACGAGCAGCCGCGCGTCGGTGACCGCGGTGGGGCCGAAGGCGCCGGTGAACAGGCCCATGACGCGGTCGCCGGGAGCGAGCCCGGTGACGCCGGGGGCGACTTCGGTGACCACGCCGGCGGCTTCGGAGCCGAGGACGGCGGCCGGGTCGGGGTACATGCCGAGCGCGATCAGGACGTCGCGGAAGTTGATCCCGGCGGCGCGGACGGCGACCCGGACCTCGCCTCGGCCGAGTTCCCGCCCGGGTTCCGGGGTGAGGGTGAGGCCGTCGAGGGTGCCGCCGGCGGTGGTGAGCCGCCACGACTCCCCGGGGATGGCGAGGGCGCCGCTGTGGGCGCGGACCAGGCGAGGTGCGGTGAACTTGCCTTCGCGGACGGCGAGCTGCGGTTCGGTGGCGGGCAGCGTGGTGAGGTCGGGCCGGGGTGAGCCGTCGAGGTCGAGGAGCTGGAAGCGGCCCGGGTGCTCGGACTGGGCGGACCGCACGAGCCCCTGGACGGCGGCCGCGGCGGGGTCGGTGTCGGCATCGCGGGTGACGACGACGAGGCGCCCGGGCCGGTCGGCGGCGAGCCAGTCCTGGACCAGCGCCAGCGCGCGGTGGGTGGCGGCTTGGACGGAGGTCGCGGCGGCGGCGAGAGTGGCGAAGACCAGCGCGGCGTCGGTGTCCAGGTTCGCTGTGAGCGGGAGACCGAGGCCGAAGGTGTCGGGACCCAGCGCGACCGCGTCGAGCGCGGGGCCCGCGGCGACGACGGTCCGATCGAGACGGAACAGGGAGCCGCTCTGGGCCGGGGCGGCAGCTGCGCCGGAGATCGGGCGCAGGACCAGGGAATCGACCGTCGCGACGGGGCCGCCGGACTGGTCGTGGACCGTGACCGCGACCGCGTTGTCGCCGGCCGGGGACAGGCGGACGCGCAACGCCGTGGCGCCCGATGCGTGCAGGGCGACGCCGCTCCACGAGAACGGCATGCCGCCGGTTGCGCCTGATTGCGCCGCGGCGGTGTCCGACGGGGCGGCGAGGCCGAGCGGGTGCAGGGCCGCGTCCAGCAATGCCGGGTGCAGGCCGAAGGCGGCCGCGTCGGGCTGGTACTCCTCGGGCAGGGTGACCTCGGCGAACGTGTCTTCGCCGCGGCGCCAGACCGTCCGCAGGCCGTGGAACGCCGGGCCGTAGGTGAAGCCGAGGCCGGCGAGACCGTCGTAGAGGCCGTCGGTCGGGACGCGCTCAGCTCCCGGCGGCGGCCACTCCGCCAGCTCCGCGGCCGGCGGGGCGCCGGTGGCCAGGAGGCCGCCGGCGTGCCGGGTCCAGGTGTCGGTGTCCTGGCCGGGGGTGGCGCCGTCGTCCGGACGCGAGTGCAGGGTGAGTTCGCGGCGGCCGGCGCCGTCGGCCGGGCCGACGAACACCTGGATCGCGACGCCGCCGCGCTCGGGCAGGACGAGCGGGGCTTCGAGGGTCAGCTCGTCGACGAGGTCGCAGCCGACCTGGTCGCCGGCCCGGACGGCCAGCTCCAGCAGCGCGGTCCCCGGGACGAGCACCGCGCCGCCGAGGGCGTGCCCGGCGAGCCACGGCTGGGTTTCCAGCGACAGCCGTCCGGTGAAGACGACGCCGTCGTGACCCGCCAGGCTCACCGCGGCGCCGAGCAGCGGGTGGTCCAGTCCGCCCAGGCCGAGCGATCCCGCGTCACCGTGGGCCACGCCGCCGCGGGGCCAGAAGCGTTCGCGCTGGAAGGCGTAGCACGGCAGGTCGACCCGGCGGCCGCCCGGGTAGAACTCGGCCCAATCCACGTCCACGCCGTGAACGTGAACTGTGCTCAACGCTGTGAGCAGTGCTCTCTCGTCGTCCCGCTCTCGTCGCAGAGCGCTGATCGCGGTTCCGTCGACCATCGCGCTGAGCACCCCGTCGGGCCCCAGCTCCAGGAAGATTCGGGCGCCCTCGGACTTGAGGGTGGCGACCCCGTCGGCGAAACGGACCGCCTCGCGGACGTGACGGACCCAGTAGTCGGCCGTGAACGGCTCGGCGAGAGCACCGCTCACATTCGAGATCACCGGTATCGCCGCCGGGTGGTACGTGAGGGACTCGGCGACCGCGCGAAACTCCTCCAGCATCGGGTCCATGAGCGGTGAGTGGAACGCGTGACTCACCGTGAGGCGCTTGGTCTTCGGGAACTGCGCGGCGATCGCCAGGACCGCGGACTCCTCGCCGGAGATGACGACCGAATCCGGGGTGTTGACCGCGGCGATCGAGACGCCCTCGGTCAGAGTGATCTCCGACTCGGGGGCGGCGATCGACACCATCGCGCCACCGGCGGGGAGGGCCTGCATCAGGGAGGCGCGGGCCGAGACCAGGCGGCAGGCGTCGGCGAGGGTCAGGACGCCGGCGACGTGTGCCGCCGAGATTTCGCCGATCGAGTGGCCCGCTACGAAGTCCGGTCGGACGCCGAACGATTCCACGAGCCGGAACAAGGCCACCTCGACGGCGAACAACGCCGGCTGGGTGAACTCCGTGCGATCGAGGAGCGCGGCGTCGTCGAAGGCGGCGCGGAGTGCGGGATCGAAGTGGGCGAGGACAGCGTCGAAAGCCTCGGCGTAGACCGGGAAGCGGGCGTAGAGGCCCTGGCCCATGCCGACCCGCTGGGCGCCTTGGCCGGTGAACAGCACCGCCAGCAGAGCATCCGGGTCGGCGGTGCCGGTGATGGCGTCCTCGATGCGCTCCAGACCGGACCGCAGTTCCTCGCGATCGGCGCCGAGCACCACCGCGCGGCGGGCGAGGGCGGCGCGCGTGACCGCGAGGGAGTAGCCGCCGTCGACCGGGTCGGGATCCGCCGCGAGCAAGCGCTGGGCCTGCTCCCGCAAAGCCGCGTCGCTCGCGCCGGAGAGCACCCACGGCAGCAGCCCGGCTGACGGGGCGGCCGGCTCGGGAGCCTCGGCCGCAGGGGCTTCCTCGACGATGACGTGGACGTTCGTGCCGCTCACACCGAACGCCGACACGCCGGCTCGACGGGGACCGTCCCCGGCCGGCCACGGGCGGGGCTCGGTGAGCAGTTCCACCGCGCCCGCGGACCAGTCCACTTCGGACGAAGGCGCGTCGACGTGCAGCGTCCGGGGCAGTATCTCGTGCCGCAACGCCATGACCATCTTGATGACACCGGCGATACCCGACGCCGACTGCGTGTGCCCGATGTTGGACTTCAGCGCACCGAGCCACAACGGACGGTCGGCCGGACGGTCCTGGCCGTACGTGGCCAGCAGGGCCTGCGCCTCGATCGGGTCGCCCAGCGCGGTTCCGGTCCCGTGGGCCTCGACGGCGTCGACGTCCGATGTGGACAGACCGGCGTTGGCCAGCGCTTGGCGGATGACTCGTTGCTGTGACGGGCCATTGGGTGCCGTGAGGCCGTTGGAAGCGCCGTCGGAGTTCACCGCGGAACCGCGGATGACGCCGAGGATCCGGTGCCCGTTGCGGCGGGCGTCGGACAGCTTCTCGAGCAGGATCATGCCGACGCCTTCGCCCCAGCCCGTGCCGTCGGCGGCGTCGGCGAAGGACTTGCAACGGCCGTCCGACGCGAGACCGCGCTGGCGGCTGAACTCCGCGAACGCCAGCGGGCTCACCATCACCGTGACACCACCGGCGAGCGCGAGGCCGCATTCGTCCTGCCGCAGCGCCTGGCACGCCCAGTGCAGCGCGACCAGCGACGACGAACACGCAGTGTCCACGGTGACCGACGGGCCTTCCAGCCCGAAGGTGTAGGACAACCGCCCCGACATGACGCTCGGCGCCTCGCCGGTCAGCAGGTAGCCCTCCGAGCCCGCGGCCGACTGCAGCGTGCTGCTGTACCCGGACGCGTTGGCGCCGATGAACACGCCCGTTCGGCTGCCCCGCAACGAAAACGGGTCGAGGCGGCCGCGCTCCAGGAGTTCCCAGGACGTCTCCAGCAGGAGGCGCTGCTGGGGGTCCATGGCCAGCGCCTCACGCGGGGAGATGCCGAACAGGCCGGGGTCGAACCGGGCCGCGTCGGGGACGAAGCCGCCCTCGACCGCGCGGGTGCCTTCCTCGCCGTACATGCGCTCGACGTCCCAGCCGCGGTCGTCCGGGAAGCCCGACATCGCGTCGGTTCCGGTCGCGACGAGGTCCCACAGGTCCTCGGGCGAGGCGACCCCGCCCGGGTACCGGCAGGCCAGGGAGATGATGGCGATCGGCTCCTGCTCGGCCGCCTCCGCCGCCTGCAGCCGCTGCCTGGTCTGGTGCAGGTCGGCCGTCACGCGCTTGAGGTACTCGAGGAGCTTGTCCTGCTCTGACATCGCCAACCTCATCCGTTCGTCCAGTCAGGGCGTCACTGCGCCGGCGGCGGGGAAATCTTGTCGATGAAGGCGAAGACCTCGTCGGCCGACGCGTCGGCCAGCTGCGCCTTCTGCGGCGCGGGTTCCGCGCTCCACCGGTTCAGCAGGGACTTCAGCCGCATTTCGACGCGCAGCCGGAGGTTCTCGTCGGTTTCGAGGTCCCCCAGCGACGCCTCCAGCTGGTCCAGCGCCCCGAACGCCGACTCGCCGGGCGCGGTGCCCGGGGTGATTTCGGCGGCCAGGAACCGGGCCAGCGCCACCGGTGTCGGGTGGTCGAAGACGGCGGTGGCCGCCAGCCGCAGGCCGGTGACCTCCCGCAGCCGGTTGCGGACCTCGACCGCGGTCACCGAGTCGAAGCCGAGGTCGCGGAACGGCCGCGTGCTGCCGATCGCGTCGGCGCCGCGGTGACCGAGGACGACCGCGGCTTCGGTGCGGACCAGGTCGAGCACGGCCCGGTCACGCTCGGCCGCCGTCAGCGCGGCCAGCCGCTCGCGCCAGCCGGCCGCGGCACCTTCGTCGTAGCGGGTCTGCTCGGCTTCCAGCCGGTCCAGCACCTGCCGGACCGCGGGCAGGTCCTCGATCAGCGGGCGGCGCCGCGACGCCGTGAAGGCCGGCACGAACCGCTCCCAGTCGACGTCGGCCACGGCGAGGAACGTCTCGTCGCGGTCGAGGGCGCCCTGCATGGCCGCCACCGCACGCTCGGGCGCCATCGGCCGCAGGCCGCGGCGCCGCAGCTGCTGCTCGCCTTCGTCCTGCGCCATCCCGCCGCCGGCCCAGAGGCCCCAGGCCACCGAAGTCGCCTTGACGCCGCGAGCGCGGCGCTGTTCGGCGAGCGCGTCGAGGTAGGCGTTCGCGGCGGCGTAGGCACCCTGGCCCGCGCTGCCCCAGACGCCGGAGTTGGAGGAGAACAGCACGAACGCTTCGAGGTCGTCGCCCAGCAGCTCGTCGAGGTGCGCGGCGCCCGCGACCTTCGCCGCGAGGACGTCTTCGAACTCGTGCAGCCCGGTCTCGGCCAGCGTGCTGGACTGCGGCAGCCCGGCGGCGTGCACGACGGCGGTGGGCGGGTGCTCCAGCCCGGCCAGCAGCTCTTCGACGGCCTTGCGCTCGGCGACGTCGCAGGCGGCGATGGTCACGTCGCAGCCGAGTTCCCGCAGTTCGTCCGCCAGCTCGGTGGCCCCCGGGGCGGCTTCGCCACGACGGCTGGTGAGTACGAGGTGCTCGGCGCCGGCGCGGCCCAGCCAGCGGGCGACGTGCGCGCCCAGCGAACCGGTGCCGCCGGTGACGAGCACGGTGCCGCGCGGCCGCCACGGCTCCCCCGCCGGCGCCGGACGCGCCGGGCGCAACCGGCGGGCGAGGACGCCCTGGGCGCGGATCGCGAGCTGGTCTTCGCCGCCCGGCTCGGCCAGCACGCCGGCCAGCCGGTCGGCGGTGCGTTCGTCCACAGTGGCGGGCAGGTCGATCAAGCCGCCCCAAATTCCCGGGTATTCCAGGCCGATCACGCGGCCGAGGCCCCACAGCTGTGCGGGCACGCTCGACGCCGGGCCGTCGCCCGCGCCGGTCGCGACCGCACCGCGGGTGAGGATCCACAGTGGAGCGTCGATCCCGGCTTCGGCCAGCGCCGGGGCCAAAGCGGCTGACGCCGCGACCCCGGAAGCGATCAGCGGGTGACCGGGCACCGGCGTTTCGTCGAGACCCAGCAGGGAAACCACACCGGCGTACTCCCCCGGCGGCAGGTCCTCCACCGTGGTGGTGACGACCTCGGCGCCGCGGACGGCGAGCGCGTCGAGCACCGAGTCCGCGAAAGAACCGCGACCGGCGGGCACGAGTGCCAGCCAGCGCCCGGAAAGCAGCGGCAGAACCGGTTCGGCGACCGGCGTCCAGCCCACCTTCAGGCACCAGGAGTCCACAGTGGATTCCTCGGTGCGGCGGGTGCGCCAGCGGGACAGCGCGGGCAGCACGGCGTCCAAAGCCGCGCTGTCGACACCGAGGACGCCGGCGAGGTCGTCGGTTTCCTCGAGCGCCGTCCACAGCCCGTCGTCGGCCGGGGCCGCCGGGGCCGGGTCGAGCCAGTACCGCTGGTGGTCGAAGGCGTACGTCGGCAGCGGGACCAGCCGGGCCCCCTCGCCGAACGCCGGCGTCCAGTCGACGTCGACGCCGTGCACCCACGCTTCCGCGAACGACGTGTACAGCCGGTCGAGGCCGCCTTCACCGCGGCGCAGCGTACCCGTCACGACGGCTTCGTCCACAGTGTCCTGGACGCTCATCGTGAGCACCGGGTGCGAGCTGCATTCGATGAAGGTGCCGTAGCCGTCCCCGGCCAGCAGCCGGGTGGTCGCGTCGAACAGCACCGGGTTGCGCAGGTTGGTGTACCAGTAGCCGCCGTCGAGCCCTGCGGTGTCGAGGGGTTCGGCGGTCACCGTGGAGTAGAAGGCGATGTCGGACGAGCGCGGCGAAACCGGCGCGAGCAGCTCGCGCAGCTCGGCTTCGATCTCTTCGACCTGGGCCGAGTGGGAGGCGTAGTCGACCGGGATCCGCTTGGCGCGCACGCCGTCGGCTTCGCAGGACCGGATCAGCTCGTCCAGTGCGTCCGGCGCGCCGGAGACCACCACCGCGGCCGGGCCGTTCACCGCCGCGACCGAAAGCTCCTCGGTCAGGCGAGCCTCGACGGTCTCGATGGAGGCGGCCACGGACACCATGCCCCCGCGCCCGGCCAGCGCCAGGATCGCCTTGCTGCGCAACGCGACCACGCGGGCGGCGTCCTCCAGGGAGAGCGCACCGGCGACCGCGGCCGCGGCGATCTCGCCCTGGGAGTGGCCGATGACGGCGTCGGGCTGGACGCCGTGGGCGCGCCAGGCTTCGGCCAGCGAGACCATCACGGCGAAGAGCGCGGGCTGGACGACGTCGACCCGCTGGAGCATGGCGTCGTCACCGAGGACGGCCGGCAGTGACCAGTCGACGAACGGCGCCAGCGCGCGTTCGCAGTCCCGCATGCGGGCCGCGAACGCCGGCGACGTGTCCATCAGGTCCAAAGCCATCCCCACCCACTGCGAGCCCTGCCCGGGAAAGACGAAGGCGACCTTGCCCCCGTGGCGGGCGCTGCCCCGCACCAGGCCGGGAACGGCCCGGCCGTGGGCGAGCGCGCCCAGGGCGTCGTGGCCGCTGTGCTCACCGGCGGCCACAAGCACCGCCCGTTGTTCGAACGTAGACCGGGAATTCGCGAGGGAGTACCCCACATCTGCGGTCCGGACCCCCTGTGCGGCCCCTACGCGGGCCTGCAGGCGACGGGCCTGCGAAGCCAGGGAACCGGGGGTCTTCGCGGACAGGACCCAGGGCACCGGGCCGGTCGCGGCGGGCCCGGACAGCTCCGCCGCGACCGGCTCCGGTGCGGCTTCGAGGACCGCGTGGGCGTTGGTGCCGCTCATCCCGAACGACGACACGGCGGCCCGGCGCGGCCGGCCGGTTTCGGGCCAGGGCCGGCTTTCGGCCAGCAGCCGGACGTTGCCGGTCGTCCAGTCCACATGGGACGACGGCGTACCGGCGTGCAGCGTGGCCGGCAGCACGCCGTGGCGCAGGGACAGGACCATCTTGATGATGCCGGCGACGCCGGAGGCGGCCTGGCTGTGGCCGATGTTCGACTTGACCGAGCCGAGCCACAGGGGGTGCTCGCGGTCGCGGCCGTAGGTGGCCAGGAGGGCCTGGGCCTCGATGGGGTCGCCGAGGGTGGTGCCGGTGCCGTGGGCCTCGACGGCGTCGACGTCGTCGAAGGTCAGCCGGGCGTTGGCCACAGCCTGGCGGATGACCTGCTGCTGAGCGGGGCCGTTGGGGGCGGTGAGGCCGTTGGAGGCGCCGTCCTGGTTGACCGCCGAGCCGCGGATCACGGCGAGGACCTCGTGGCCGTTGCGCTGGGCGTCGGCGAGCCGCTCGACCATCACGACGCCGACGCCCTCGGCCATGCCCATGCCGTCCGCGTCGTCGGAGAAGGCCTTACAGCGGCCGTCGGACGCGAGCGCGCGCTGACGGCTGAAGGCGACGAACGACGCCGGGGTCGACATCAGCGCCACCCCGCCGGCCAGGGCCATCGTGCACTCGCCGTTGCGCAGCGACTGGCAGGCCAGGTGCAGCGCGACCAGCGAAGACGAGCACGCGGTGTCGACGGTGACCGCCGGTCCGGTGAGCCCGAAGGTGTAGGAGATCCGGCCCGAGACGACGCTGGCCGCGCCGCCGGTGAGCAGGTGCCCGGCCGAGCTGTCCGGCTGGGCGAGCCCGATGCCGTAGTCGGCGTAGTTGGTGCCGACGAACACGCCGGTAGCGCTCCCCCGCAGGCTCTCCGGGTCGACGCCGGCGCGTTCCATCGCCTCCCACGTCGTCTCCAGCAGGAGCCGCTGCTGCGGGTCCATGGTGAGCGCTTCGCGCGGCGAGATGCCGAAGAAGCCCGGGTCGAAGTCGCCCGCGTCGTGCAGGAAGCCGCCGTGGCGGGTGTAGCTGGTGCCCTCGTGGTCGGGGTCGGGGTCGAACAGCGCGCCGGTGTCCCAGCCGCGGTTGGCCGGGAACCCGGTGATGGCGTCGCCGCCCGCGGTGATCAGCTCCCAGAGGTCCTCGGGGCTGCTGATGCCGCCGGGGTAGCGGCAGCTCATCGCGACGATCGCGATCGGCTGGTCGTCGGCGACCGCGACGACGGTCTCGGTGACCGCGGTCGTGGCACCGAAGAGGCCGTCGAGCAGGAACGCCGTGATCCGCTCGGCGGTCGGGTGGTCGAAGGCGAGGGTGGCGGGGAGGCTCTGGCCGGTTTCGGCGGCGAGGCGGTTGCGCAGCTCGACGGCGGTGAGCGAGTCGAAGCCGAGTTCCCGCAGGGCGACGCCGGGTGCGACGGCGTCCGGGCCGTCGTGGCCGAGGACCGCCGCCGCGGTGGCGCGGACCAGCTCGAGCACGGTCCGGGTGCGGTCGGCGGCGGACTGCCCGGTCAGGCGCTCGCGCAGGCCGCCCGTGGGGACCGGGGCCGCTTCCACGGTCAGCGCTTTGCGGACCTCGGGCAGCTCGTCCAGCAGGGGGCGGGGCCGCAGCGCGGTGAAGACCGGGGCGAACCGCGTCCAGTCGACGTCGGCGAGCGCGAGGAACGTCTCGTCGTCGGACAGGACCTGGCGCAGGCCGGCGAACGCGAGGTCGGGGTCGAGGAACGGCAGGCCCTGGCGGAGCAGGCGGCTCGCGTCGAAGTCCTGGTTCTCCTTGGCGTCGTCCCAGGGGTTGACGGCATTCCAGACGCCCCAGGCCAGCGAGGTCGCGCGGAGGCCGCGGGCCCGTCGGCGCCGGGCGAGGGCGTCGAGGTGGGCGTTGGCCGCGGCGTAGGCCGCGTGGTCGCCGCTGCCCCACACGCCCGCGATCGAGGAGAACAGGACGAACGCGTCGAGGTCGCGGTCGAACACGGCGTCGAGGTTTTCGGCGCCGAGCACCTTGGCCTTGGCGACGGCGGCGAACTCGGCGACGTCGGTCGCGTCGATCGAGGCCAGCTCGATGAGCGCGGCGGCGTGGATCACGGCGCTGATGTCGTAGCGGTCGGCGAGGGCCTGGACGTCGGCCCGGTCGGCGACGTCGCAGGCGGCGAAGGTGACCGGGATGTCCAGCGCGGCGGCGAGTTCCGCGGCGCCGGGGGCCTGGTCGCCGCGGCGGCTGGCCAGGACGACGTGTTCGGCGCCGGTGCGCTCCAGCCAGCGGGCGATCCGCGGGCCGAGCGCGCCGGTGCCGCCGGTGACGAGCACCGTGCCGCGGAACGACCACGTGCTGGGCGCGGTTTTCGGTGCGGCGGCTCGGACCAGGCGGCGGACGAGGACGCCGGACGGGTGGATGGCGAACTGGTCTTCGTCGCCGCTGGTGGCGAGGATGGCGGCGAGGCGGGCGGCGGCCCGGTCGTCGAAGTCGGCAGGCAGGTCCACCAGGCCACCCCAGCGGCCGGGGTGTTCGAGGCCGATCACGCGGCCGAGGCCCCAGATCTGGGCCTGCGCGGGCGACGGCGTCTCGGTGGCGACGGCGCCGGACGTCAGCAGCCACAGCGGTGCGCTGATCTCCGCGTCGCCGAGGGCCTGGGCGAGCAGCAGCGTGCCCGCGACCCCGGAGGGCAGTTCGGGGAAGTCCGGGTGCGGCCGTTCGTCGAAGCCCAGCAGGGAAACCACGCCCGCCGGGTTCGGTTCGGCGTCACGCAGTCTTGCGGCCAGGCTCTCGCGGTCGCCGGTCACCTCGACCGGCACGATCTCGACGCCGAGCGCGTCCACCATGGACGAGTCCTGACCGGGCGCGACCACGGCGAGCCAGCGCCCAGCCGGCACTTTCACGTGAAAGTGATGTGGAGAACCCACCTCCGGATCACTTTCACGTGAAAGTGCGGGGGCCGGGCGCCAGCGGACGTCGTAGCGCCAAGAGTCCACCGTGGACTTGTCGTGCGCCGTCCGGCGCCACTCGCTCAGCGCGGGCAGCAGTTCGCTCAGCGGGATTTCGGTGTCGACGCCCAGCGTCTCGGCGAGGGCCTGGAGGTCGCGGCTGTCGACGACCTCCCAGAACCCGGAGTCTTCCGTGGCTGCCACGACGGGCGTGCCGGGCTTCAGCCAGTAGTGCCGGTGCTGGAAGGCGTAGGTGGGCAGGTCGACTCGGGCCGCTCCGGCGTAGTACGACGTCCAGTCGACCTTGACGCCGCGTACGTGCGCTTCGGCGACCGAAAGCGCGAAGCGGGCCAGGCCGCCTTCGCCGCGACGCAGGGAGCCGAGCGCGACGACGTCGTCCCCGATCGCCATCGTCAGCACCGGGTGCGGCGACGCCTCCACGAACGTCCCGAACCCCTCGCGCTTGAGCTGCTCGACCGCGATGTCCAGGCGGACGGTGCCGCGCAGGTTCGTGTACCAGTACTCGGCGTCGAGCGCGGTGCCGTCGATCCACTCGCCGGTCACCGTGGAGAAGAACGCCGTCTCCCCCGGCCGCGGGGCGATCGGGGCCAGGACGTCCAGGAGTTCGCCGCGCAGCTGTTCCACCTGGACCGAGTGGGACGCGTAGTCCACCGGGATGCGGCGGGTGCGCACGTCTTCGCAGGCGGCCATGAACTCTTCGAGGGCTTCCGGTTCACCGGAGACGACGGTCGCGGCGGGGCCGTTCACCGCGGCGATCGAGATGCGCTCGCCCCAAGGCCGGGCGAGTTCCTCGGTCCGCTCACGCGAAGCGGCCACGGAGACCATCCCGCCCGCGCCCGCCAGCGCGAGGATCGCCTTGCTGCGCAGCGCGACCACCCGGGCGCCGTCCTCGAGGGAAAGCGCACCGGACACGACGGCGGCAGCGATCTCCCCCTGCGAGTGGCCGATCACGGCGTCCGGGCGCACGCCGTGGGCCGCCCACAACGCGGCGAGGGACACCATCATCGCGAACAGCGCGGGCTGCACGACATCGACGCGGTCCAGGTCGATTTCGCCGTCCAGCAGCGAGAATCCGGTGTGCGGTTCGAGGGCGTGCGCGCACTCGGTGAAGCGAGCGGCGAAGACCTCGGACGTGGCCAGGAGTTCCGTCGCCATCCCGGCCCACTGGGCACCCTGGCCCGGGAAGACCATGGCGACCTTGCCGGCGCCCCCGGTGGTGCCCGTGACGACGTTCGGCGCCGGGACGCCGTCGGCCAGCGCACGCACGCCGGCGAGCAGGCGCTCCCGGTCCTCACCGACCACGACCGCGCGGTGCGCGAACGCGGACCGGTTCGTCGCCAGGGAAAGCGCGACTCCGGCCGGGTCGGCGTCCACAGTGGTCAGCCGGGCAGCCTGCTCGCGCAACGCCTCCGCCGACTTGGCCGACAACACCCACGGCAGCACGCCGGCAACGGGCTCCGAAGCCGAAGGCTCCTCGGCGGGCTCCTCCAGGATGATGTGCGCGTTGGTGCCGGAGATCCCGAACGACGACACCGCGCCCCGGCGCGGCCGGTCGGCGGTCCACTCCCGGCCTTCCTGCAGCAGCTCGACCGCGCCCTCGGTCCAGTCGATCTTCGTCGACGGCGTCCCGGCGTGCAGGGTCGGCGGCATCCGGTGGTTCCGCAGCGCCATGACGAGCTTGATGATGCCGCTGACGCCGGCCGCGGCCTGGGTGTGGCCGATGTTCGACTTCACCGAACCGAGCCACAGCGGCTCCGGGCGGTCCTGACCGTAGGTGGCCAGCAGGGCCTGCGCCTCGATCGGGTCGCCCAGCGCCGTGCCCGTGCCGTGCGCCTCCACCAGGTCGACGTCCACAGTGGACAAGCGGGCGTCGGCGAGCGCGTCCCGGATCACGCGCTGCTGGGACGGGCCGTTCGGCGCGGACAGGCCACTGCTCGCGCCGTCCTGGTTCACCGCCGAGCCGCGGACGACGGCGAGCACCGGGTGCCCGCGCCGGTGCGCGTCGGACAGCCGCTCCACGAGCAGCATGCCGACGCCTTCGCCCCAGCCCGTGCCGTCGGCGCCCTCGGCGAACGCCTTGCACCGCCCGTTGCCGGACAAGCCGCCCTGGCGCTGCATCTCGGTGAACATGCCGGGGTTGACCATCACCGCCGCACCGCCGGCGAGCGCGAAGTCGGACTCCCCGCGCCGCAGCGACTGCACGGCCAGGTGCAGCGCGACCAGCGACGACGAGCACGCCGTGTCGACGGTGACCGACGGGCCTTCGAGGCCGAGGGTGTAGGAGATCCGGCCGGACAGGACACTGGTCGCGGTACCGGTCATCAGGTGGCCGGCGACCGCTTCGGCGTCCTCGCCCGCCCCGGTGGCGTACCCCTGGTGCGCGGCGCCGACGAACACCGCGGACCGGCTGCCGCGCAACGACTCCGGCACGATCCCTGCGCGTTCCAGCGCCTCCCACGACGTCTCCAGCAACAGGCGCTGCTGCGGGTCCATCGCGAGCGCTTCGCGCGGCGAGATGCCGAAGAACCCGGCGTCGAACAGGCCCGCGTCGTGCACGAAGCCGCCTTCGGCCGCGAAGCCCGCGTCGTGCGCGTCCGGCCAGCCGCGGTCGGCGGGGAACCCGGACATCGCGTCGCGACCGCCGTCCACCAGCCGCCACAGGTCTTCCGGCGAGCGGACGCCGCCCGGGAACCGGCAGGCCATCCCGACGATCGCGATCGGCTCGAACCCGGCGTCCTCCACCTCCTGGATGCGCTTGCGGGCGCGCCGGAGGTCCGCGGTCACCTTCTTCAGGTATTCCCGGAGCTTCGCGTCGTTGTCCATCAGGCCCCATCCCGTCGGTGCGTGGCGTCCATTCAGGACAGCCCGAGCTCGTTGTCGATCAGGTCGAAGATTTCGTCGTCGGTGGCGGCGTCGAGCCCGTCGCCGGACTCCTCGTCCGCCTGCGCGCCGCGCCGCCGGGCCAGCAGCGTCTCCAGGCGCGCGGTGATCCGCCTGCTGTCGCCGGCGCCTTCGAGCACGCGCTCGAGCCGGTCCAGCTCGGCCAGGACCGCCGCGTCCGCGTCCGCTTCCCCGGGCGCGAGCCCGGCCAGCAGGTGCGCCGCCAGATCTGCGGGCGACGGGTGGTCGAAGATCAGCGTGGCCGGCAGCCGCAGCCCGGTTTCGGCGGTGAGGCGGTTGCGCAGCTCCACCGCGGTCAGCGAGTCGAAGCCGAGGTCCAGGAATCCGCGGCCGCCTTCGACGTCGGCGGCCGAGCCGTGGCCCAGCACCGTGGCGACGTGCCCGCGCACGACGTCGAACAGGAACTCGCCGCGCTCGGCCGCGGGCACCGCACCCAGGCGCTGCGCGAACGGCGGGCCGGACGGCTCATCGGCGGCCGCTTCGGCGGTCCGGCGAGCCGGGGCCCGCACGAGCGAGGCGAACAGCGGCGGCAAGCCCGCTTGTGCCCCCAGCGCGGCCGTGTCGAGCTGCAGCGGCAGCAGCACCGGCTCGGGCCGCGCGGCGGCGACGTCGAACAGGTCGAGGCCGCTTTCGGCGGTGAACGGGACGAACGCGGACCGCTCCAGCTTCGCGCGGTCGGCGTCGCCGAGCCCGCCGAGCATCCCGTCGGTGGCCCAGGGACCCCACGCCAGCGAGCCGGCGGGCAGGCCGCGCGCCGAGCGGTACTGCGCGAGCGCGTCGAGGAACGCGTTGGCCGCGGCGTAGTTGCCCTGGCCCGGGCTGCCCAGCGTGGCCGCGGCCGAGGAGAACAGCACGAACGCCGACAGGCCGAGGTCCCGGGTGAACTCGTGCAGGTTCAGCGCGGCGTCCACCTTGGGCCGCAGCACCGCGTTCAGCCGCTCGGGGGTCAGCGACGCGACGACGCCGTCGTCGAGCACGCCGGCCGCGTGCACCACGCCGGTCAGCGGCCGCTCCGCCGGGATCGCGGCGAGCACCGCGGCCAGCTCCCGGCGGTCGGCGGCGTCTCCGGCGACGATCCGCACGTTCGCACCGAGTTCCCGCAGGTCGGCGGCAAGTTCGGTGGCGCCCGGCGCGTCCGGCCCGCGCCGGCTCAGCAGGACCAGGTCGCGGACGCCGTGCCCGGTGACCAGCCGCCGGGCGAGCAGGCCGCCCAGCGCGCCGGTGCCGCCGGTGATCAGCACCGTGCCGGGGCCGAAGCACGACGGCATGGTGAGCACGACCTTGCCGACGTGCTTGGCCTGGCTGACGAACCGGAACGCCTCGGGCGCGTGCCGCACGTCCCAGGTCCGCACCGGCAGCGGGGTCAGCGCGCCCGCTTCGAACAGCGCGATGACCTCGGTGAACAGCTCGCGGATCCGGTCCGGCCCGGCTTCGACGAGGTCGAACGCCTGGTAGGCCACGCCCGGGTGGGCCGCGGCGACCTCGCCCGCGTCGCGGACGTCGGCCTTGCCCATCTCCAGGAACCGCCCGCCGCGCGGCATCAGCGCGAAGGACGCGTCGACGAACTCCCGGGTCAGCGCGTTGAGCACGACGTCGACACCCCGGCCGCCACCGGCCTCGCGGAACAGCTCGGCGAACCCGGTCGTGCGCGACGACGCCAGGTGCGCGTCGTCGAGCCCGGACGCGCGCAGGACGTCCCACTTGCCGGGGCTCGCGGTCGCGTAGACCTCGGCGCCGAGGTGGCGGGCCAGCTGGATGGCGGCCATGCCGACGCCACCGGCACCGGCGTGGATCAGCACGGACTCCCCCGCCCGCAGCCCGGCCAGGTCGACCAGGCCGTAGTAGGCGGTGAGGAACACGATGGGCACCGAAGCCGCTTCGCTGAACGACCAGCCTTCGGGCATCTTCGCCAGCATCCGCTGGTCCGCGACCGAGCGCGGGCCGAACGAGCCGGGGAAGAAGCCCATCACCTTGTCGCCGGGCTTGAGGCCGGTGACGCCTTCGCCGCACTCCAGCACGACGCCGGCGCCTTCGATGCCCATGATCGGCTCGCCCGGGTACATGCCGAGGCCGATGAGGACGTCCCGGAAGTTCATCCCGGCCGCGCGGATGGCGACCCGGACGTGACCCGCTTCGAGCGTCTCCGGCAGCGGATTCGGGATCAGCGCGAGGTTTTCGAGCGTGCCCGGGCCGGTGGTGTCGAGCCGCCAGTTGCCCTCGGCGGGCACGCGCAGCAGCTCACCGGAGCCGGCGCGCACCAGCCGTGCGGCCAGTGCGCGGCCGTCCCGCAGCGCGAGCTGCGGTTCGCCCGAGGCGACCGCGCCCAGCAACGCCGCCGAGCGCGGGTCTTCGTCGTCGAGGTCGACCAGCACGAGCCGGCCGGGGTTCTCGAACTGCGCCGACCGCAGCAGGCCCCACACGGGTGCGGCGGTGAGGTCGGGCACGCGGTCGCCGTCGACCGCGCCGACCGCGCCACGGGTGACCAGCACCAGCCGGGCGGTGCTGAACCGCTCGTCGGCCAGCCAGGCGCGGACCAGGTCCAGCGCGAAGCCGGCCCGGTCCTTCGGCTGGGGCGAGTGCCGGATCGCGGAGAACACGAACTGCGGTTCCTCGCCGGTCTCCGCCGTGCTGCGGCCGAGGTCCGCGAGGTCCACATAGGACTCCACGGTACCGGCGGAGCCGAGCCCGGCGACCAGGCCGAGCGGGTCCGGGCCGATGACCGCGTACCGGCCGGCGGTCGGCTCGGGCACCGGGATCGGCGTCCACTCGACGCTGAACAACGAGTCGCCGCCGTCCGGGCCGCGCAGCTGCTCGGCCGAAACCGGGCGCAGCACCAGCGCGGCCACCGACGCGACCGGCGCCCCGGTGGCGTCGGCGACGTCGACGGCGACCGCGTCCCCGGCACCCGGGCGCAGCCGGACCCGCAGCGCGGCGGCGCCGGTGGCGTGCAGGGTGACGCCGGTCCAGGCGAACGGCAGCCGTGGCCCGGTTTCGCCGTCCCGCAAGCCCAACGCGTGCAGGGCGGCGTCGAGCAGCGCCGGGTGCAGGCCGAACGCGCCCGCCTGCTGCTGTTCCGGCAGCGCGACCTCGGCGTAGATCTCCGCACCGGCGCGCCAGGCCGCGCGCAGGCCGCGGAACGCCGGGCCGTAGCCGAAGCCGGACGCGGCGAGGGTGTCGTAGAAGCCCGTCACGTCAACAGGTTCGGCGCCGGCGGGCGGCCACTCGGCGAGCGCGGCGGGTTCCGCCGCGGCCGCCGGGGCGAGCACGCCTGCCGCGTGCGCGGTCCACTCGTCCCGGCCCTCCGGTCGCGAGTGGATCGTCAGCTCACGGCGGCCGTCGGCGTCCGGCCCGCCGACCGCGACCTGGATCGCGACGGCGTCCTGTTCGCGCAGCACGAGCGGGGCGGCGAGGGTCAGCTCTTCGAGCGCCGGGCAGCCGGCCTGGTCACCGGCGCGCACCGCGAGTTCGACGAAAGCCGTGCCGGGCAACAGGACCGTGCCCAGCACGGCGTGATCGGCCAGCCACGGCTGCGTCGCGAGGGACAGCCGCCCGGTGAGGACGACGCCGTCGCCGCCGGCCAGCGGCAGGGTCGCGGCCAGCAGCGGGTGGGCCGCGTCGGTGAGCCCGGCCGCGCCGACGTCCCCGGCCGCCGCGGCGGAGACCTCGGGCCAGAAGCGCCGGTGCTGGAAGGCGTACGTCGGCAGCGGGACGCGGCGGGCGCCGGTGAACGCGGCCGAGAGGTCGGCCGGGACCCCGCGGACCCAGAGCCCGGCGAGCGCGGTGGCGAACGTGCGTTCCTCCGGCCGGTCGCGGCGCAGCAGCGGCACGGCCACGACGTCCTCGCCGAGGCAGTCCGCGGCCATGGCGCTGAGCACGGCGTCCGGGCCCGCTTCGAGGAACGTCCGGACACCCTGGCCGGCCAGGGTGGCGACGGCGTCGGCGAACCGCACCGACGCCCGCACCTGGCGCACCCAGTAGTCCGGAGTGGACAGTTCGGGACCGGCGAGCTCGCCGGTCACCGTGGACACCACGGTCCGTTCGGCCGGGTGGTAGGTCAGCCGGTTCGCGACCGCGGCGAAGTCGTCGAGCATCGCGTCCATCCGCGGGGAGTGGAACGCGTGGCTCACCTTGAGCCGCTTGGTCCGCACGCCCGCGGCGGCGAACCCGGCGGCCAGTTCCAGGACGACGTCTTCGTCGCCGGAGACGACGACCGAGCCGGGTCCGTTGACCGCGGCGATGTCCGCCCGGCCGCCGGTCTTGGCGACCTCCGCGGCCACGGCTTCTTCGCCCGCCCGCAGGGAAACCATCGCCCCGCCGTCCGGCAGTGCGTCCATCAGGCGGCCGCGGGCGGCGACCAGTTCGGCGGCGCCGGCCAGCGACAGGACCCCGGCGACGTGCGCCGCGACCAGCTCGCCGATCGAGTGGCCGGCGAGGTAGTCCGCGTGCACGCCCCAGCTTTCGGCCAGCCGGTGCAGCGCCAGCTCCACGGCGAACAACGCGGTCTGGGTGTAGGCGGTCCGGTCGAGCAGCGCGGCCTTTTCGGTGCCCGGCTCGGCGAAGACGAGGTCCCGGATCGAGTGCTCCAGGTGCGGGTCGAGGTGCGCGCAGGCCTCGTCGAACGCGTCGGCGTAGACGCTGAACCGCGCGTACAGCTCGCGGCCCATGCCGGCGCGCTGCGCGCCTTGCCCGGTGAACAGCACCGCCAGCGGCCCGGTGGCCGCCTCGCCCGAGATCACCTCGGGCGCGGGCGTGCCCTCGGCCAGCGCGGTCAGTCCCGCCCGGAAGTCCGCAGCCGTGGTGCCGAGCACGACGGCCCGGTGGTCCAGCGCGGCGCGGCCGGTGGCCAGGGAGAACCCGATGTCGGCGGGCGTTCCGTCCACTTCGGACAGCCGGTGCGCCTGTGCCCGAAGCGCGGCCACCGAACGGCCGGAGACCGGCCACGGCACCAGCCGATCGGGCACCTCGGTCCGGTCGGCGAGAACGGGCTCGGCTTCCTCGATGATGGTGTGCGCGTTGGTCCCGGAGATGCCGAACGACGAGATCCCGGCCCGGCGCGGCCGGTCGGCGGTCCACTCGCGGGCTTCGGTGAGCAGCTCGACCGCGCCCGCCGACCAGTCCACGTGGGACGATGGCGTGTCGACGTGCAACGACTTCGGCAGCAGCTCGTGCCGCATCGCCATGACCATCTTGATGATGCCCGCCGCACCGGCGGCGGCCTGCGTGTGCCCGATGTTCGACTTGATCGAGCCCAGCCACAGCGGTGTTTCCCGGTTCTGGCCGTAGGTCGCGAGGACCGCCTGCGCCTCGATCGGGTCACCCAGCGTGGTGCCGGTGCCGTGCGCCTCGACGACGTCCACATCGGACGGCGTCAGGCCCGCGTTCGCCAGCGCCGCACGGATCACGCGTTGCTGCGACGGCCCGTTCGGCGCGGTCAGGCCGTTCGACGCACCGTCGGAGTTGACCGCCGAACCGCGGACGAGCGCGAGGACTTCGTGGCCGTTGCGACGGGCGTCGGAAAGCCGTTCCAGGAGCAGCAAACCCGCGCCTTCGGCCCAGCCGGTGCCGTCGGCGGCCTCGGCGAACGGCTTGCACCGGCCGTCCGGGGCCAGCCCGCGCTGGCGGCTGAACTCGACGAACGCGCCCGGGGTCGACATGACCGTGACGCCGCCGGCGACGGCCATCGTGGACTCGCCCTGGCGCAGCGACTGGCAGGCCAGGTGCAGTGCGACCAGCGACGACGAGCACGCCGTGTCGACCGCGACCGACGGCCCCTCCAGACCGAAGGTGTAGGAGACGCGCCCGGCGATGACGCTCGTGGTGTTGCCGGTCAGCAGGTGCCCTTCGACGCCGGCGGCCGAGCCGAGCATGGTGACGTAGTCCTGGCCGTTGGTGCCGGCGAACACGCCGGTCTTGCTGCCGCGCAACGAATGCGGGTCGATGCCCGCGCGCTCGAACAGCTCCCACGCCGTCTCGAGCAGCAGCCGCTGCTGCGGGTCCATGGCGAGCGCCTCGCGCGGCGAGATCCCGAAGAACGCGGCGTCGAACTGGCCGACGCCCTGGAGGAAGCCGCCGTCGCGGGCGTAGCTGCGGCCGCTCTTGCCGGGGTCCGGGTCGTAGAGCGCGCCGAGGTCCCAGCCGCGGTCGTCGGGGAAGCCGGAAATGCCGTCCCCGCCTTCGCCGACCAGCCGCCAGAGGTCCTCGGGCGAACGGACCCCGCCCGGGTAGCGGCAGCTCATCGCGACGATCGCGATCGGGTCGTCGGCGACCTCGGCCACGGTCGCGGGCGCGCCCGGTTCCGGGGCGCCGGCGCCGAAGATCTCGCCGAGCAGGCGGTCGGTCAGGTCGGCCGGGGTCGGGTGGTCGAACACCAGCGTCGAGGGCAGGGCGAGGCCGGTGTCGGCGGCCAGGCCGTTGCGCAGCTCCACCGCGGTGAGCGAGTCGAAGCCCAGGTCCTTGAACGGCCGGACCGGGTCGATCGCCTCGGCGCCGTCGTGCCCGAGGACCGCCGCGGCGCGGGCGCGCACGACGTCGAGGAGCACGCGACGCCGTTCGGGCGCGGGCAGCCCGGCCAGCCGGGTGGCCAGCTCGGCCGTGCCGCGAGCGGTTTCGCCTTCGGTCACGGCGAACTCGGGCAGCTCGGCCATGAGCGGCCGCTGCCGGGCGGCCGCGTACGAAGGCGCGAAGCGGGCCCAGTCGACGTCGGCGACGACGACGGTGGTCTCGTTCAGCTCGACGGCCTGCAGCAGCGCGCGCAAGCCCAGCTCTGGGTCCAAGGGGAGGAGACCTCGGCGGCGGAGCAATTCGTCGCCCTCCTCGGACGCGCCCATGCCGGCGCCCGCCCACGGGCCCCAGGCGATCGACGTCCCGGCGAGCCCGGCGGCGCGGCGGCGTTCGGCGAGGGCGTCGAGGTGCGCGTTCGCGGCCGCGTAAGCGCCCTGATGGCCACTGCCCCAGACGCCGGCGATCGAGGAGAACAGCACGAAGGCTTCGAGGTCGTCGCCGAGCAGCTCGTCGAGGTGGACGGCGCCGTCGACCTTCGCGCTGACGACGTCGGCGAAGTCCTCGATGGACGATTCGGCGATCGGCGTGAACCGGCCGTAGCCGGCGGCGTGGAAGACCGCGCTCACCGACCGTCCATCCAGGACTGCGGCCAGGGCCGCGCGGTCGGCGACGTCGCACGCGACGATCTCGGCGTCCGCGCCGAGGTCACGCAGTTGTGTCGCGAGTTCGGCCGCACCGGGTGCGTCCGGTCCGCGGCGGCTGAGCAGCAGGAGGTGCCGGGCACCCCGCGCGGCGAGCTTCCGCGCGAGAGCGCTGCCCAGTGCCCCGGTGCCGCCGGTGATCAGGGTGGTGCCCGACGGGGCCCAGCCACCGGGTTCGGTGCCGGCCGGGGCGCGGACGAGCCGGGGCACGAAGGCGCCGGACGCCCGGAGCGCCACCTGGTCCTCGGCGGTGCCCGCGGCGAGCAGGCCCGCGAGACGGTCGTGACCGCGGTCGTCGAGGGTGGCCGGGAGGTCGAGGAGGCCGACGTCGCGGCCCGTGAGTTCCAGTGCGGCGACCCGGCCGAGGCCCCAGACCTGCGCGAGCGCGGGGTCGGGCGCGGCGTCGGAGCGGGCGGTGCGCACGGCTTCGGTGGTGACGCACCAGAGCGGGCCGGACAGGTCGGCCTGCAGCACAGTGAGTGCTTCGCCGAGGTTCGCCGGGAAGGCGAGGGCGCCGGCGATGCCGTCCACTTCGTGCAGCCGATCGACGGGCGCGGTGACGACGTCCGCGCCCCGCTCGGCCAGGCCCTCGGCGATCTCGGCGGGCGCGGTGCCGATGATCAGCCAGGTGCCGGACAGCCGGTCGGCCCCGATCGGGTGCGGCCGCCAGGCGACGCGGTAGCGCCACGATTCGAGGGTGCTCGCCTCGCGGTGCCGGGTGCGCCAGGCCTGGAGCGCGGGCTGGATCGCGACGGCGAGGTCTTCGTCCACGGCGAGGTCGCGGGCCAGGTCGCCGTTCTCGACGACGGCCCAGAACTCGGCGTCGGCGGTGTCGGCGACGGCCTGCGGCCGGGCGGGCTCGAGCCAGTACCGCTGGTGCTCGAAGGGGTACGTCGGCAGCGCGACGGCCCGGCCCGCGGAGCCGGCGTAGAGGCTCTCCCAGTCCAGGTCGACGCCGCTGACGTGCAGCCGGGCCAGCGCCGTGAACAGGGTGCGTTCTTCGTCGCGGTCGCGGCGCATCGCCGCTATGGCCGTGCCCGGCACCATCGCGCTGAGCACGCCGTCCGGACCCAGCTCCAGGAACACCCTGACCCCGGCGGCCTCCAACGTCGAGACGCCGTCGGCGAACCGGACCGCTTCCCGCACGTGCCGCACCCAGTAGTCGGCGGTGAACGGCTCCGCGAGAGCACCGCTCACATTCGAGATCACCGGTATCGTTGCAGAGCGGTACGTCAAAGACTCGGCCACCGCGCGGAACTCGTCCAGCATCGGATCCATGAGCGGCGAGTGGAACGCGTGACTCACCGTGAGCCGCTTGGTCTTCGGGAACTGCGCGGCGATCGCCAGCACCGCAGCCTCGTCGCCCGAGATGACGACCGACTCCGGGCCGTTCACCGCGGCGATCGACACCCCCTCGGTCAGGACGATCTCGGACTCCGCGGCGGCGATCGAGACCATCGCGCCGCCCGCCGGGAGGGCCTGCATGAGCGAGGACCGCGCGGCGACCAGGCGGCACGCGTCTTCCAGAGACAGCACACCGGCGACGTGCGCGGCCGAGATCTCGCCGATCGAATGGCCGGCCACGAAGTCCGGGCGGACACCGAAGGACTCGGCCAGGCGGTAGAGCGCGACTTCGACGGCGAACAGGGCGGGCTGCGTGAACTCCGTGCGGTTCAGCAGCCCGGGGTCGGTGAGGGCTTCGCGCAGGGCCGGATCGAAGTGGGCGAGCACGGCGTCGAAAGCTTCGGCGTAGACCGGGAAGCGCGCGTGAAGAGCCTGGCCCATGCCGACGCGCTGGGCGCCTTGGCCGGTGAACAGCACCGCCAGCAAGCCGTCGCGGTCGGCCGTGCCGGTGACCACGGCGGCGTCGGTGCCCCCCTCGGCGAGGACGCCCAGCGCGCGGTCGATCTCGTCACCGGACGCGACGAGCACCGCGCGGTGGTCGTGCGTGGCACGCGTGAAAGCCAGGGAGTACGCGAGATCCTGCGGCGCCAGGTCCGTGCCCCGGAGCCGGGCGGCCTGCGCGCGCAACGCGGTGCCGCTCCGGGCCGACAGCGGCACGAGCGGCGGCGTCGCGTCGGGCCCGGCGGGCGGGACCACCGCGGCGTCGGCCTGTTCGAGGACCACGTGCGCGTTGGTCCCGCTCACCCCGAACGCCGAGACCGCGGCCCGGCGCGGGCCGTCGGATTCCCACGGACGCTCCTCGGTGAGCAGCTCCACCGACCCGGCCGTCCAGTCCACTTGGGACGAAGGCGTGTCGACGTGCAGCGTCCGGGGCAGAACTCCGTGCCGCATGGCGAGGACCATCTTGATCACGCCCGCCACGCCGGACGCCGACTGCGTGTGCCCGATGTTGGACTTCAGGGATCCCAGCCACAGCGGCCGGTCCCGGTCGCGGCCGTACGTCGCCAGCAGGGCCTGCGCCTCGATCGGGTCGCCGAGCCGGGTGCCCGTGCCGTGCGCCTCGACCGCGTCGACGTCCGAAGTGGACAGTCCGGCGTTCGCCAGTGCCGCCCGGATCACCCGCTGCTGCGAGGGACCGTTCGGGGCGCTCAAGCCGTTGGACGCACCGTCCTGGTTCACCGCCGACCCGCGCACCACCGCGAGGACCGTGTGCCCGTTGCGCCGCGCGTCCGACAGCCGCTCCAGCAGGACCAGGCCGACGCCTTCGCCCCAGCCGGTGCCGTCGGCCGCGTCCGCGAAGGACTTGCAGCGGCCGTCTTCGGCGAGCCCGCGCTGACGGCTGAACTCGACGAACGCCGCCGGGTGCGCCATCACCGTGACCCCGCCCGCGAGCGCCATCGAGCACTCGCCCTGCCGCAGCGCCTGGCACGCCAGGTGCAGAGCCACCAGCGACGACGAGCACGCCGTGTCGACGGTGACCGCCGGCCCCTCCAGGCCGAACGTGTAGGACAGCCGGCCCGACACGACGGCCGGGGCGCTGCCGGTCAGCAGGTAGCCCTCGGAGCCGCCGGACTCGTCGCGCGCGCCGACGCCGTAGCCGGACGACGTCGCGCCGACGAACACGCCGGTTCCGCTGCCGCGCAGCGAATCCGGGTCGATGCCCGCCCGCTCGAACACCTCCCACGACGTCTCGAGCAGGACGCGCTGCTGCGGGTCCATGGCGAGGGCCTCGCGCGGCGAGATGCCGAAGAACCCGGCGTCGAACGCGGCCGCCGTGGTCATGAACCCGCCTTCGCGGGTGTAGCTGGTGCCGAGGTTCGCCGGGTCCGGGTCGTACAGCGCGGCCAGGTCCCACCCGCGGTCGGCCGGGAACGGGCCGACGCCGTCCGCGCCCTCGGCGATCAGGCGCCACAGGTCCTCGGGCGACTGGACGTCCCCCGGGTAGCGGCAGCCCATGGCCACGATCGCGATCGGCTCGTCCGACGCGGCGGCCGTGGCCTGGCCCGCGGCGGCGGTCTCGGTCCCGGACACCTCGCCGAGGAGGTGCTCGGCCAGCGCGCGCGGGTGCGGGTGGTCGAAAACGACGGTGGCCGGGAGGCGGACACCGGTCACCGTCGTCAGCCGGTTGCGGAGTTCCACTGCGGTCAGGGAGTCGAAGCCGAGTTCGCGGAAGGCGCGGTCGGCGGCGACGGCGGCACCCGAGTCGTGCCCGAGCACGGCGGCGGCCTGGGCGCGCACGAGGTCCAGGACGTGGTGGGCGGCCTCGCGCGGGCCGAGCCCCCGCACCGCTTCGGCGAGTCCGGACCCGACCTCGGTGACGACCTCCTCGGCGGCGAGGTGGTCACGGACTTCCGGGAGGTCTTCGATGAGCGGACGGCGGCGGGCGGCGGTGAACCCGTCGGCGAACCGCGGCCAGTCCATGTCGGCGACGGCGACGAAGGTGTCGTCGACGTCGAGGGCGTGCTGCAGCGCGGCGATCGCGAGCTTCGGGTCCATCTCCCGCAGGCCGCGGCGGCGCAGGTGCTCCTTCGCCTCGGCGCTGCCCGCCATGCCGTCGCCGGCCCAGGAACCCCAGGCCACCGCGGTGGCGGTCCGGCCGGCCGCGCGGCGGCGGGCGGCGAGCGCGTCGAGGTGGGCGTTCGCGGCGGCGTAGGCGCCCTGGCCCGCGCTCCCCCAGACGCCCGCGTTGGAGGAGAAGAGGACGAACGCGTCGAGGTCGTCGCCGAGCAGTGCGTCGAGGTGGTCGGCCCCGGCGGCCTTGGCCGCGAGCACCTCGGCGAAGTCTTCCACGCCGGTGTCGGCGATGGTGCCCGCCTGCGGCAGGCCCGCGGTGTGCACGACGGCACGCACTTCGAGCCCGTCGACCAGGGCGGCCACGGCGTCGCGGTCGGCGAGGTCGCAGGCCGCGAAGGTGACTTCGGCGCCGAGAGCGGTCAGGTCCGCTTCGAGCGCTTCGGCGCCAGGAGCGTCCGCGCCGCGGCGGCTGACCAGCACGAGGTGCTCCGCGCCGGCACCGGCCAGCCAGCGGGCGACGTGCCCGCCGAGCGCACCGGTCCCGCCGGTGACGAGCACGGTGCCTTCGGGACGCCACTTCCGGGCCGGTTCGCCGCTCGGGGCGTGCGCGAGCCGGCGCGCGAAGACGCCGGACGCACGCACGGCGACCTGGTCCTCGTGGTCGAGCCCGGCGAGGACGGCGCTCAGCCGGCGGGCGGCCCGGCGGTCGAGCGTGGCGGGCAGGTCGACGAGCCCGCCCCAGCGTTCGGGGTGTTCGAGGCCGGCGACCCGGCCCAGCGCCCAGACCTGCGCGGGGTCCGCGGCGGGTGCGTCGTCGCCGGGCAGCGCGGCGACGGCGTTGCGCGTCAGCAGCCACAGCGGTGCGGTGCTCCCGGCCAGCGCCTGCACCAGCAGAAGGGTGCTGGGCGCGTCGGGCAGCAGGGACACCACGCCGGCGACGTCGGTGAGGTCGCCGGCCGACTCGACCACTTCGGGCTCGGCACCGGCGGCCGCGAGGGCACTCGTCACGTTGGCGGCGTCGGTGCCGGGCGTGACGACGACGAGCCAGCGGCCGGACAGCGTCGCGGCGGCCGGCTCGGCGAGCGGCTTCCACTCGACGCGGTAGCGCCAGGAGTCCACAGTGGACTTCTCCTGGCGGAGCCGGCGCCAGCGGGCGAGGGCGGGCAGCAGCTCGGCGAACGACGTCTCGGAGCCGACGCCGATCAGCTCGGCCAGCGCACCGACGTCCTCACCCTCGACGGCGGTCCAGAACCGGGCGTCCGCGGGGTCACCGGCAACGGGCTTGACCGGCGCGTCGAGCCAGTACCGCTTGCGCTGGAAGGCATACGTCGGGAGATCGACGATCCGGGCTTCGGGGAACGCGGGGGTCCAGTCGACGACGACGCCGTTGACGTGCGCTTCGGCCAGCGCGGTGTGGAACCGGGTGAGCCCGCCGTCGTCGCGGCGCAGACTGCCCAGCGCGACGACGTCTTCGCCCAGCGCCATGGTCAGCACCGGGTGCGGCGACGCCTCGATGAACGAGGTGAACCCCTCGCTCTTCAGCCGCTCGACGGCCGAGTCCAGCCGCACGGTGCCGCGCAGGTTCCGATACCAGTACCCGGCGTCGACGCTTTCGTTCCACTCGCCGGTCACGGTCGAGATGAAGGCGATCTCGCCCGCGCGAGGAGTGATCGGGGCCAGGACCTCGTGGAGTTCGTCGTGCAGCTGCTCGACCTGCACCGAGTGCGACGCGTAGTCCACCGGCACCCGCTTCGCGCGGACACCGTCGGCCTCGCAGGACACGATCAGCGCATCGAGGGCACCCGGTTCGCCCGAGACCACCACCGCGGCCGGACCGTTCACCGCCGCGATCGACAGCCCCTCGGTCAACCGCGCCTCGACCTCGGCGAGGGGAGCCGCGACCGAGACCATCCCGCCCCGGCCGGCCAGCGCGAGGATCGCCTTGCTGCGCAGCGCGACCACGCGAGCACCGTCCTCAAGGGACAGCGCACCGGAGACGACGGCGGCGGCGATCTCACCCTGCGAGTGCCCCACCACCGCGTCCGGGACGACGCCGTACGAACGCCACAGCGCCGCCAGCGACACCATCACGGCCCACAGGGCGGGCTGGACCACGTCGACCCGGCCCAGCGCGTCCGCGTCGTCGAGCACGTCGCGCAGCGACCAGTCCACAAAGGACTCCAAGGCCACCGCGCACTCGTCGAGCCGGGCCGCGAACACCGGCGCCGACGCGGCCAGTTCCAGCGCCATCCCCGCCCACTGCGAACCCTGCCCCGGGAACACGAGCGCGACCTTGCCGCGGGCGGTCGCTTCCCCGGTCACCACGGCGGGACTCGGCTCACCGGCGGCGAGCGCGGCGAGCCCGCCCTCCCCGGTCACGACCGCGCGGTGGCTCAGCAGCGCCCGCGACTTGACCAGCGAATACCCGACGTCGGCCGGGTCGCCGTCGTGCTCCAGCAACGCGGACGCCTGCGCCCGCAACGCTTCCGGCGAACCCGCCGACAGCACCCACGGCACCGGCCCCGACGAGACCCGCTCCGGCTGCGAGGGTTCCTCCGGCGACTGCTCCAGGATCACGTGCGCGTTGGTCCCGCTGACACCGAACGACGAAACGCCGATCCGGCGCGGCTGCCCGGTCTCCGGCCACGGCGTCGCCTCGGTGAGCAGCCGGACCTCGCCCGCGCTCCAGTCCACTTGGGACGACGGCGCGTCGATGTGCAGCGACTTCGGCAGCAGGCCCTGCCGCATGGCCTGGACGGACTTGATGATCCCGGCGACACCGGCGGCGGCCTGGGTGTGCCCGAGGTTGGACTTGACCGAGCCGAGCAGCAACGGCCGGTCGGCGGCGCGGCCGCGGCCGTAGGTGGCCAGCAGTGCCTGCGCCTCGATCGGGTCGCCCAGCGTGGTGCCGGTGCCGTGCGCCTCGACGGCGTCGACCTGCTCGGCGGACAGCTGGGCGCGGTCGAGCGCGGCCCGGATGACCCGCTGCTGCGACGGCCCGTTCGGCGCGGTCAGGCCGCTGCTGGCGCCGTCCTGGTTGACCGCGGAGCCGCGGACGACGGCGAGCACCGGGTGCCCGTTGCGGCGCGCGTCGGACAGCCGCTCGACGAGCAGCATGCCGGCGCCTTCGCCCCAGCCGGTGCCGTCGGCGGCGTCGGCGAAGGGCTTGCAACGGCCGTTCGCGGCGAGCCCGCGCTGGCGGCTGAACGCCGTGAACGTGCCCGGCGTGGCCATCACCGTGACGCCGCCGGCCAGCGCCAGGGAGCAGTCGCCGAGCCGGACCGCCTGGCAGGCCAGGTGCAGCGCGACGAGTGACGACGAGCACGCCGTGTCGATGGTGACCGCGGGCCCTTCCAGGCCGAGGGTGTAGGCGATCCGGCCGGAGGCGACGCTGCCCGCGCTGCCGTTGCCCAGGTGCGCCTCGAACTCCGCGAACACCTCGGGCGCCAGCAGCAGCCGGGCCGCGTAGTCCTGGTACATCACGCCCGCGTAGACGCCGACCTTCTCGCCGCGCACGGACGTCGGGTCGATGCCCGCCCGCTCCAGCACCTCCCACGACACCTCCAGCAGCAGCCGCTGCTGCGGGTCCATCGCGAGGGCTTCGCGCGGCGAGATACCGAAGAACCCGGCGTCGAAGTCGGCCGCGTCGGCCAGGAAAGCGCCTTCCCGGGTGTAGCTGGTGCCCGCGCTGCCCGGGTCCTCGTCGTAGAGCGCCTCGAGGTCCCAGCCGCGGTCGGCGGGGAACGCCCCGACCGCGTCCTCACCCGCGGCGAGCAGGTCCCACAGCTGTTCGGGGGTGCGGACGCCGCCGGGGAACCGGCAGCTCATGCCGACGATGGCGACCGGCTCCTGCGCGCGGTCCTCGTTCTCCTTCAGGCGCCGCCGCGCCTCGCGCAGATCGGCCGTGGCCCGCTTGAGGTAGTCCAGGAGCTTCTGTTCGTTCGACATTCAGGACATCCCCAGTTCGTCGTCGAGGAGGTCGAAGATCTCCTCGGCGGTGGCGTCGGCCAGTTCCGTGCCGGGTTCGTCCCGGCTGTCGTCGGTCGCGGTCCAGCGGGCCAGCAGCCCGCGCAGGCGCTCGGTGATCAGGTCGCGCTCGCCCGCGCCGGGTTCGGTCGCGGCGAGCACCGCGGCCAGCCGGTCCAGTTCCGCGTGGACGGGCAACGCCGCTTTCGCCCCGCCCGCGGGCAGTTCGGCGCAGAGGTGCTTGGTGAGCGCGTCCGGGTTCGGGTAGTCGAAGATCAGCGTGGCGGGCAGCCGCAGCCCGGTCACCGCGTTGAGCCGGTTGCGCAGCTCCAGCGCGGTCAGCGAGTCGAAGCCGAGGTCGAGGAAGCCGCGCCCGGCCTCGACGGCGTTGCCCGACGCGTAGCCGAGCACCGCCGCGACCTGGGCCCGCACCACGTCGTCGACCACGCGGAGCTGCTCGGCTTCCGGTAGGCCCGCGAGCCGCTCGGACAGGCCGGGCCCGGCTGGGACGCCGTCACGCACGGCCCGCCGCGAAGAGGTCCGGACCAGCCCGCGCAGCAGCGCCGGGACCTCGGCCCGGGCCCGCCAGGCGGCGAGGTCCAGCGCGACCGGCATCAGCAGCGGCTCGCCCGTGCTCACCGCGAGGTCGAACAGCCGCAGCGCGCGGCCGGTCGGCAGCGCGCGGACGCCGGACCGGCCCAGCCGCGACACGTCGTCGTCGCCGAGATGCGCGGTCAGGCCGCTGCGGGTCTCCCACAGCCCCCACGCGAGCGAGGTCGCGGGCAGCCCCCGGCCGCGGCGGTGCTGGGCGAGGGCGTCGAGGTAGGCGTTGGCCGCGGAGTAGCCGGCCTGGCCCGCGCCGCCCATCGTCGTGGCGAAGGAGGAGAACAGCACGAACGCGTCGAGGTCCAGGTGCGCGGTCAGCTCGTGCAGGTGCCGCGCCGCCACGGCCTTGGGCCGGAGCACGGTCTCGAGCCGCTCCGGCGTCAGCGCTTCGAGGACGCCGTCGTCGAGCGCGCCGGCGGCGTGCACCACCGCGGTCAGCGGGTGCTCGGCGGGAATGGTCGCCAGCGCGCATTCGAGGGCGGCGCGGTCGGCGACGTCGCAGGCGAGGACCGTCACCGACGCGCCGGACAGCTCTTCGGTGGCGGCCGGTGCGCTGCGGCTGAGCAGCAGCAGGTGGCGGACGCCGTGGACGGTCACCAGGTGCCGGGCGAGCAGGCCGCCGAGGACGCCGCTCGCGCCGGTGACGAGCACCGTCCCGTCCGGGTTCCAGGTGTGCTCCTCCCGCGGCGGGGTCGCCCGCGCCAGCCGCGGGACGTGGAATTCGCCGCCGCGCAACGCCAGCTGCGGTTCGCCGGACGCGGCGGCCACGCCGGCCCAGGTGGCGAGGTTCTCGGTGGACTCGACGTCCAGGAGCACGAACCGGCCCGGGTGTTCCGACTGCGCGGAGCGGACCAGGCCCCAGACGGCGGCCGCTTCGGGGTCGGCGGGTGCCTCGCCCACGGCCGATCCGGTGACCAGCACCAGCTTTCCGTCGTGCTCGCCGGCCAGGAAGTCCTGCAGGGTCTGCAAAGCCTCCGCCGTCACGTCGCCGCGGAACTCCTTGTACGCCACCGGACCGGGCTCGCCGAGCGGCACGGCCGGAGCGGCGGGCTCGGTGTCCACCTGCTGCCAGGTCAATGTGAAGAGCGAGTCGGTGCCGTTGTCCGCGGCGGCGGCCAGCTGCCCGGCCGAGATCGGCCGCATGACCAGCGATTCCGCCTCGGCGACCGGAGCACCGCTCTCGTCGGCGACGGCGACCGAGACGCCGTCCGCGCCGAGCGCCCCGAGCCGGACGCGCAGGGTGGTCGCGCCGGTCGCGTAGAGCCGGACGCCGGTCCACGCGAACGGCAGCCGGGCGCCGGCCTGGGCGCTGGTCAGGCCGATCGGGTGCAGGGCCGCGTCGAGCAGGGCCGGGTGCAGGCCGTACCGGGCCGCGTCGGCGCGCTGGTCTTCGGGCAGGACGACCTCGGCGTAGAGGTCGTCGCCGTGCCGCCAGGCCGCGCGCAGGCCCTGGAACGCCGGGCCGTAGCGGTAGCCGTGCCCGGCGAGGGTGTCGTAGTGCCCCTCGACCGGCAACGGTTCCGCACCGGCGGGCGGCCACGTCGTCAGGGTCGTGCCCGGCTCCGCGCCGACCGCCAGGATGCCTTCGGCGTGCTGGGTCCAGTCGACGTCTTCGTTCGGTCGCGAGTGGACGGTCACCGTGCGGCGGCCGTGCTCGTCGGCGGCTTCGACCCGGGCCTGGACGGCGACGCCGCCGCGGCGGGGCAGGACCAGCGGCGCCTGCAGGGTCAGCTCTTCGACGGTGGCGCAGCCGACCTGGTCGCCGGCCCGCACCGCGAGCTCGACGAACGCGGTGCCCGGCAGCAGCACGGTGTCGCCGACCGCGTGGTCGGCGAGCCACGGGTGGGTGCTCAGCGAAAGCCGGCCGGTGAGCAGGGTGGCACCGGTGCCCGCGACGGTCACGGCGGCCCCGAGCAGCGGGTGCCCGGCGTCGGTGAGGCCGAGCCCGCCGGCGTCGCCCGCGGTCACGGCCGTCCACTGTGGCCAGTACCGCTCCTGCTGGAAGGGGTAGGTGGGCAGGTCGGTGAGCCGGGCGCCGGGGAACGCCGGGGTCCAGTCCACGCGCACGCCGTTGACGTGCGCTTCGGCGAGGGCGGTGTAGAAGCGGGGCAGGCCGCCGTCGTCCCTCCTCAGCGAACCCAGCGCGAGGACGTCGTCCCCGAGCGCCATCGTCAGGACAGGGTGCGGGGACGCCTCCACGAACGTCCCGAAACCCTCGCTCTTCAACCGCTCGACCGCGGTGTCGAGACGGACGGTGCTGCGCAGGTTGGTGTACCAGTACTCGGCGTCGACGCTTTCGTTCCACTCGCCGGTCACCGTCGAGATGAAGGCGATCTCGCCTTCACGTGGCTTGATCGGAGCCAAGACGTCGAGCAGCTCGTCGCGGAGCTGCTCGACCTGCGCCGAATGCGAGGCGTAGTCCACCGGGACCCGCTTGGCGCGGATGCCCTCGGCCTCGCAGGACGCGATCAGCTCGTCGAGGGCTTCGGGTGCTCCGGAGACCACCACCGCGGCCGGACCGTTCACCGCCGCGATGGCGATTCCGTCGGTCAGCCGCTCCTCGACGGCTTCACGGGAAGCGGCCACCGAGACCATCCCGCCACGGCCGGCCAGCGCGAGGATCGCTCTGCTGCGCAACGTCACCACCCGAGCACCGTCCTCGAGGGACAGCGCACCGGAGACGACGGCAGCGGCGATCTCCCCCTGCGAGTGGCCGACGACCGCGTCCGGGACCACGCCGAACGAGCGCCACAGCTCGGCGAGCGAGACCATCACCGCGAACAGCGCGGGCTGGACCACGTCGACCCGGGTCAGCGCCTCCGCGTCGGCGAGGACGTCCCGCAGGTGCCAGTCCACAAAGGAGCTGATGGCGGCCGCGCATTCGTTCAGCCGGGCCGCGAACACCGGCGACGACTCCGCGAGGTCCAGCGCCATCCCGGCCCACTGCGAACCCTGGCCCGGGAAGACCAAGGCCACCTTGCCAGATGTTCCGGCGAGCCCGGTGACCGCGTTCGCCGCGGGAGTTCCCTCGGCCACGGCGGTCAGCGCGTCGGCGCCGAGCACCACCGCGCGGTACGGGAACCGCGAGCGAGCGGTCGCCAGGGAGAACCCGACGTCGGCTGGATCCGCGTCGAGGGCGGCGAGGGCGGCGGCCTGATCGCGCAGCGCGGCTTCGGTCCGGCCGGCCAGCACCCACGGCACCGGGCCGGCGACCGGCTCGCGCTCCTCGGCGACGACGTCCGGCGCCTGTTCGAGGATCGTGTGCGCGTTGGTGCCGGAGATGCCGAACGACGAGACGCCCGCCCGGCGGGGCCGCTCGGAGGTCCACTCGCGGGACTCCGTCAGCAGCTCGACCGCACCGGCCGTCCAGTCCACATGGGACGAAGGTGCGTCGACGTGCAGCGTCTTCGGCAGGACGCCGTTGCGCATCGCCATGACCACCTTGATGATCCCGGCGACACCGGCGGCGGCCTGCGTGTGCCCGAGGTTCGACTTGACCGATCCGAGCCACAGCGGTTCGTCGCGCTCCTGGCCGTAAGTCGCGAGCAGGGCCTGGGCTTCGATCGGGTCGCCGAGGGTCGTCCCGGTCCCGTGCGCTTCCACGGCGTCCACTTCGGACGGGGTCAGTCCCGCGTCCGCGAGGGCCGCGCGGATCACCCGCTGCTGCGAGGGGCCGTTCGGCGCGGTCAGGCCGTTCGACGCGCCGTCGGAGTTCACCGCCGAACCGCGCACCACGGCCAGCACCCGGCGGCCGTCACGTAGAGCGTCCGACAGGCGCTGCACCAGCAGCATGCCCGCGCCCTCGGAGAACCCGGCGCCGTCGGCGGCCTCGGCGAACGCCTTGCTCCGGCCGTCCGCGGCGAGGCCGCGCTGCAGGCTGAAGTCGACGAACATGCCCGGGGTGGCCATCACCGTCGCCCCGCCGGCCAGTGCCATCGTGCACTCGCCGCGCCGCAGCGCCTGCACCGCGAGGTGCAACGCCACCAGCGACGACGAACACGCCGTGTCCACCGTCAGCGAGGGGCCTTCCAGACCGAACACATAGGACAGCCGCCCGGACACGACGCTGGCCGCGTTGCCGACCCCCGCGTGCCCTTCCAGCTGCTCGGTCGAGCGCTCCAGCAGCGCCGGGTAGTCCTGGCCGTTCGTGCCGGCGAACACGCCGATCCGGTCGCCCCGAACGGAAAGCGGGTCGAGCCCGGCGCGTTCGAACGCCTCCCACGACGTCTGCAGCAGCAGCCGCTGCTGCGGGTCCATCGCGAGAGCTTCGCGCGGCGAGATGCCGAAGAAGGCGGGGTCGAACCGCGTGGTGTCGGCGAGGAACCCGCCCTCGCGGGCGTAGCTCTTGCCGCCGGTGCCGGGTTCGGGGTCGTAGATCTCCTCGAGGTCCCAGCCGCGGTCGTCCGGGAACGGCGTGATGCCGTCGCCGCCCGCCGCGACCAGCCGCCAGAGGTCTTCGGGCGAGCGGACACCGCCGGGGAACCGGCAGCCGATGCCGACGATGGCGATCGGCTCGTCGGCGGCGATCCCGGCCGCGGTGTCCTGAGTGGACTTTCCGCCGGTGCCGAGGAGCTCGCCGAGGTACCCGGCGAGGACGGTGACCGTCGGGTGGTCGAACACGAGGGTCGCGGGCAGCCGCAGGCCGGTCGCGGTGGCGAGCCGGGTGCGCAGTTCGACCGCCGTCAGCGAGTCGAAGCCCAATTCCGAGAAAGCGCGTTCGACGTCGACCCCGGCCGGGGACGCGTGCCCGAGCACGGCCGCGGCCTGCGCGCGGACCAGGTCGGTCAGCACGCGGTGGGCTTCGGCCGCGCTCACCCCGGCGAGCCGCGCGGCGAACCCGGAGGTCTGGACCGGGGTTTCCTCGACGGCCTCGGGGATCTCGGCGAGCAGCGGGCGCGGCCGGGCGGCGGCGAAGGCCGGGGCGAACCGCGCCCAGTCGACGTCGGCGACGACCACGGTCGGGTCGTCGTGGTCGAGGGCCCGGCCGAGCGCGGTCAGCGCCAGCTCGGGGTCGAGCGGCGGGACGCCCTCGGCGACCAGGCGGTCGCGGGCGACGCCTTCGTCGGCATCCCAGACGCCCCAGGCGATCGAGGTCGCCGTCGCCCCGCGAGCCCGGCGCCGCTCGGCGAGCGCGTCGAGGTGGGCGTTGGCCGCCGCGTAGGCACCGTGGGCGCCGCTGCCGACGACCGCGGCGATGGACGAAAACAGCACGAACGCGTCGAGGCCGTCGGGCAGCAGCGCGTCGAGGTGGTCGGCCGCGCCTGCCTTCACGCGGCACGCGCGTTCCAGCAGGTCCGGTCCGGTTTCGTCGAGCGGCGCCAGGTCGGTGACGGCGGCGGTGTGGAACACCGACCGGACCGGGCCGTGGGCTTCGAGCACCGCGGCCAGCTGCTCGCGGTCGGCGACGTCGCAGTACGCCTCGATCACTTCGGCGTCTCGCAAGGTTTCCACGCCGGGCAGTGCGGCCGCGGCGAGCACGATCCGCGTGGCGCCCCGGTCGATGAGCCAGCGAGCGAGCCGGACGGCCGCGTGGCCGTCGGCGTCGGTGACGAGCACCGTGCCCTCGGGTCGCCAGCGCCGCGCGGGCTCGCCGCTCTCGGCGTGGACGAGCCGCCGGGCGAAGACGCCGGACGCGCGCAGGGCCACCTGGTCTTCGCCGGTGGTCCCGGCCAGCACCGCGACCAGCCGGGCCCCGGTGGTTTCGTCGAGGGACGACGGCAGGTCGACCAGGCCGCCCCAGCGGGCCGGGTGTTCGAGCCCGGCGATCCGGCCGAGGCCCCAGACCTGCGCCTGCGCGGGGTCGGGCCCGTCGTCCGGCCCGGCGGCCACGGCTCCTTCGGTGAGGAGCCACAGCGGGGCGTCGACGCGGGTCAGTTCGAGGGCGGCCGCGGCGTCGGGGCGGACGGCCACCACGCCGGTCAGGTTCTCGTCGTCCTCGACGATCTCGGCGCCGTGGTCGGCGAGGAGCTCGCGGACGTCGTCGCCGTCTCCGACGACGCGCCAGCGGCCGGTGAGGCGGGCCGGCGTCGTCGTGACGGGGCGCCAGGCGATGCGGTAGCGCCAGGAGTCCGTTGTGGACTCGTCGTGGCGACGGCTGCGCCACTTCGCCAGCGCGGGCAGGACAGCGTCGAGCGGGGCGTCTTCGGCGACGTCGAGGACGCCCGCGAAGGCCGGGACGTCCTGGTCGCCGACGACCTCCCAGAACCGCCGCTCCGCGGGATCGGCGTGGCCGGGCCCGGCTTCGGGGACGTCGAGCCAGTACCGCTCGCGCTGGAAGGCATAGGTGGGCAGCTCGGCGGGAACGACGTCGGGGAACGCGGGCGTCCAGTCGACGCGGACGCCGTTGACGTGCGCTTCGGCGAGCGCGGCGTGGAAGCGGGTGAGGCCACCGTCGTCACGGCGGAGGCTTCCCAGCGCGACGACGTCTTCGCCGAGCGTCATGGTCAGCACCGGGTGCGGCGAGGCTTCGATGAACGTGCCGAAGCCTTCGCTCTTCAACCGCTCGATCGCGGTATCCAGGCGGACGGTGCTGCGCAGGTTGGTGTACCAGTACTCGGCGTCGACTTCTTCGTTCCACTCGCCGGTCACCGTCGAGATGAAGGCGACCTCGCCTTCACGCGGGGTGATCGGGGCCAGCACCTCTCGCAGCTCATCGCGCAGCTGCTCGACCTGCGGCGAGTGCGACGCGTAGTCCACCGGCACCCGCTTGACCCGGATACCGTCCGCGCGGCAGGCGGCCATGAACTCGTCCAGGGCCTCCGGCGCACCGGACACCACCACCGCGGCCGGGCCGTTCACCGCCGCGACCGACACACCGCCGATCAGCCGTTCTTCCACGGTTTCGACGGAGGCACCGACCGACACCATCCCGCCACCGCCGGCCAGCGCCAGGATCGCCTTGCTCCGCAGCGCCACGACCCGGGCGCCGTCTTCCAGCGAGAGCGCGCCGGAGACCACGGCGGCCGCGATCTCGCCCTGCGAGTGGCCGACGACCGCGTCCGGGACGACACCGAACGAGCGCCACAGCTCGGCGAGGGAGACCATCACGGCGAACAACGCGGGCTGGACCACGTCGACACGGTTCAGTGCGGCCGCGTCGGCCAGCACGTCACGGAGCTGCCAGTCCACAAAGGATTCCAAGGCGGCACCGCACTCGTCCAGCCGGGCCGCGAACGCCGCCGACGACTCCGCCAGCTCGAGCGCCATCCCGGCCCACTGCGAACCCTGCCCCGGGAAGACCAGCGCCACCTTGCCCGGCGCATTCGCCTCGCCGGTGATCACGTTCGCCGCGGGAGCGCCCTCCGCGAGCGCGACGAGACCGCCGGCGAGATCGCCGACCACGACCGCGCGGTGCCGGAACAGCGACCGCGCCGTCACCAGCGCCGCGCCGACCGAGGCCGCCGGAAGGTCCGCCCGGTCGAGCAGTGCGGCAGCCTGCGCCCGCAGCGCCTCCGGCGTCCGGCCGGAGAGGACCCAGGGAACCGGACCGTCCACGACGGACTCGGCCACGGCTTCGGGAACGTGTTCCAGGATCGCGTGGGCGTTCGTGCCACTCACCCCGAACGACGACACCGCCGCCCGCCGCGGCCGGTCGGCCGTCCACTCGCGGGGCTCCGTGAGCAGTTCCACCGACCCGGCCGTCCAGTCCACATGGGACGACGGCGCGTCGACGTGCAGCGTCCGCGGCAGCACGCCGTGGCGCATCGCCATCACCATCTTGATCACACCGCCGACGCCGGCCGCCGCCTGGGTGTGGCCGATGTTCGACTTGAGCGAGCCCAGCCACAGCGGCTCCGGGCGGTCCTGGCCGTAGGTCTCCAGGAGTGCCTGTGCCTCGATCGGGTCGCCGAGGGTGGTGCCGGTCCCGTGCGCCTCGACCGCGTCCACATCGGACGTCGTCAGGCCCGCGTTCGCCAGTGCCTGGCGGATGACCCGCTGCTGGGCCGGGCCGTTCGGCGCGGTGAGGCCGTTGGACGCACCGTCCTGGTTGACCGCCGACCCGCGGACGACCGCGAGCACCGGGTGGCCGTTGCGGCGGGCGTCGGAAAGCCGTTCCACCAGCAGCAGACCCGCGCCTTCGCCCCAGCCCGTGCCGTCGGCGGCGTCGGCGAACGACTTGCAGCGGCCGTCCGCCGCGAGCCCGCGCTGACGGCTGAACTCGACGAACAACGCGGGCGTCGACAGGACGGCGACACCGCCCGCCAGCGCCAGATCGCACTCGCCCTGCCGCAGCGACTGGCACGCCAGGTGCAGGGCCACCAGCGAAGACGAGCACGCCGTGTCCACCGTGATCGCCGGGCCTTCGAGGCCGAACGCGTACGCGATCCGGCCCGAGGCGACGCTGCCCGCGCTGCCGTTGCCGAGGTAGCCCTCGTAGCCTTCCAGTCCACTTCGGACGTTCGACAGCCGCGTCGCGTAGTCCTGGTACATCACGCCGGCGAACACGCCGGTCCGGCTGCCGCGCACCGAATCCGGCACGATACCGGCGCGCTCGAACGCCTCCCACGCGATCTCCAGCAGCAGCCGCTGCTGCGGGTCGGTGGCGGTCGCCTCGCGCGGGGACATGCCGAAGAACTCCGCGTCGAAGTCGGCGGCGTCGTAGAGGAACCCGCCTTCGCGGGCGTACGAGGTGCCGCCGTGTGCGGGGTCGTCGTCGAAGAGGTCGCCGACCGGCCAGCCGCGGTCCGCGGGGAACACCGAAACGGCGTCGCGGCCCTCGGCGACGAGCTGCCAGAGGTCGTCCGGTGAGGCGACCCCGCCCGGGTACCGGCAGCTCATCGCGACGATCGCGATGGGCTCGTCGGCCCCGGTCGTGCGCGTGACGGCGGTCCGGTTCGTCCGTCCGGCCAGGTGGGCGGCGAGCACCGCCGGGGTCGGGTGGTCGAACACGAGGGTCGCGGGGAGCCGCAGGCCGGTGGCCGCGGCGAGGCGGTTGCGGAGGTCGACCGCGGTCAGCGAGTCGAACCCGAGGTCCTTGAACGCGCGGCCCGGGTCGACCGCCTGCGCCGACGCGTGCCCGAGCACGGCCGCCACCTGCGTGCGGACCAGCTCGACCAGGCCTTCTTCGGTGAGTTCTTCCAGCGCGTGGCCCCCGGCCGCGGCGGTCCGCCGCACCGGCGGGAAGAGCCCGCGGAACAACGGCGAAACCGTGCCATCGGCGGCTTGACGGCGCAACGCGGCGCCGTCGAGCGCGATCGGGACGAGCGCGGCCGGGCCCGCGACGACGGCCCGGTCGAACAGCTCGAGGCCGTGCGCGGTCTCGAGTGGACGGACGCCGGAGCGGCCGAGCCGGTCCCGCGCGCGGTCGTCGAGGTGCCCGGTCATGCCGCTGGCCTCGGCCCACAGCCCCCAGGCCAGCGACACGGCGGGCTGCCCGGCCGCGCGGCGCCGCTGGGCGAGGGCGTCGAGGTAGGCGTTGGCGGCGGCGTAGTTGCCCTGCCCGCTGCCGCCGGTGGTGCCCGCGGCGGCGGAGAACAGCACGAACGCCGTGAGGTCGCCGGTCAGCTCGTCGAGGTTGCGGGCGGCGTCGGCCTTCGGGCGCAGGACCGCGTCCAGCCGCTCGGGGGTCAGGGCCTCGACGACGCCGTCGTCGAGGACACCGGCGGCGTGCACGACGGCGGAAACCCGGTGCGCGGCAAGCACTTCCGCGAGCCGGTCACGATCCGCCGCGTCACACGCGGCGAAGACGGCTTCGGTGCCCGCGGCGGCGAGGTCCGCGGCGAGTCCGGCCGCGCCGGGCGCCTCCGCGCCGCGGCGGCTGAGCAGCACCAGCCGCCGGACGCCGTGCTCCCGGGCGAGGTGGCGGGCGACGAACCCGCCGAGCACGCCCGAAGCGCCGGTCACCAGCACGTCGCCGTCGCCCCAGTCCGGCGTCTCGCCGGTGGCGGTGGCGCGGGCGAGCCGGGGCGCGAACACGCGGCCGTCGCGGACGGCCGCCTGCGGCTCGGGCGGGACGACCGGGTGGTCCGGGTCGTCGGTGTCCAGCAGCGCGAACCGGCCGGGGTGCTCCGACTGCGCCGAGCGCACCAGGCCCCACGCGGCGGCGAGGTCCGGGTCGGGCGCTTCGCCGTCGTGGACCGCGACCGCGCCGCTGGTGACGAAGACGAGCACCTCGGCGCGCTCGGTGGCGAGCCAGTCCTGGACCAGCCCCAGCACGTGGTGGATCGGCGCGCCGGTCAGGGTTTCGAAGACGGCGCCGGTGCCGCCGGCTTCCGGGACCTCGGTCCAGCCGACGACGTACAGGTCGTCGGCGGCCCGGTCCAGACCACCGGCGGGCAGCGGCCGGAAGGCCAGGGATTCGGCCGACGCAACCGGGGCACCGGCCGGGTCGGCGACCTCGACCGTGATTTCGTCGGTGCCACGGCGGGTCAGCCGGACGCGGAGCGCGGAGGCGCCGGTGGCGTGCAGGGCGAACCGCGTCCAGGCGAACGGGAGCCGGGCCTGTCCGTCCCCTGTGGACACGAGCGCGAGCGGGTGCAGGGCGGTGTCCAGCAGCGCCGGGTGGAGGCCGAAGCGGGCCGCGTCCGGTGTCTCGGGGAGTTCGACCTCGGCGAAGATCTCGTCGCCGCGGCGCCAGGCCGCGCGCAGGCCCTGGAAGACGGGTCCGTACTCGTAGCCGGCCGCCGCGCGGAGGCCGTCGTAGAACCCGTCGAGGTCGATCCTGGCCGCGCCCTCGGGCGGCCAGGAGTCCAGGGTGAACCCGGCTTCGGGGGTGCCGGGGGCGAGGACACCGGCGGCGTGGCGGATCCAGGGGTCGTCCTCGTCGCGGCGCGAGTGCACCTCGACGGCGCGGCGGCCGGTCTCGTCGGCCGCGCCGACCCAGACCTGCAGCGCGCGGGTGTCGCGCGCGCCGAGAGTGAGCGGGGTTTCGAGGGTGAGCTCCTCGACCGTGCCGCAGCCGGCGCGGTCGCCGGCCTGGACGGCGAGTTCGACGAAAGCCGTGCCGGGCAGGAGGATCGTGCCGTGCACGGCGTGGTCGGCGAGCCACGGCTGGGTCTGCGGGGAAACGCGGCCGGTGAGGACGAGCCCGTCCCCGGCGGCCAGCGCGACGGCGGCGCCGAGCAGCGGGTGCCCGGTGGCGCTGAGGCCGAGCGCACCCGCGTCGCCCGGGTCCGCGACGACGTCGGGCCAGAAGCGTTCGCGCTGGAAGGCGTAGGTGGGGAGGTCGGTGGTGCGTGCGCCGGCGAAGGCCGGGGTCCAGTCGACGTCGACGCCGTGGACGTGCGCTTCGGCGAGCGCGGTGTGGAAGCGGGTCAGTCCCCCGTCGTCACGCCTGAGCGAGCCCAGCGCGACGACGTCTTCGCCGAGCGCCATGGTCAGCACCGGGTGCGGCGAGGCTTCGATGAACGTCCCGAAGCCTTCGCTCTTCAACCGCTCGACCGCGGTGTCGAGGCGGACGGTGCTGCGGAGGTTGGTGTACCAGTACTCGGCGTCGACGCTTTCGTTCCACTCGCCGGTCACCGTCGAGATGAAGGCGATCTCGCCTTCACGTGGCTTGATCGGGGCCAGCACCTCTCGCAGCTCATCGCGCAGCTGCTCGACCTGCGCCGAGTGCGAGGCGTAGTCCACCGGGACCCGTTTCACGCGGATGTCGTCGGTGCGGCAGGTCGCCATGAACTCGTCCAGGGCCTCCGGCGCACCGGACACCACCACCGCGGCCGGGCCGTTCACCGCCGCGACCGACACTCCGCCGATCAGCCGCTCCTCGACGGTTTCGAGGGAGGCGGCGACGGACACCATGCCGCCACCACCGGCCAGCGCGAGGATCGCCTTGCTGCGCAACGCGACCACGCGTGCGCCGTCCTCGAGAGAAAGCGCTCCCGCGACCACGGCGGCCGCGATCTCACCCTGCGAGTGACCCACGACCGCGTCCGGCACCACGCCGAACGAGCGCCACAGCTCCGCGAGGGAGACCATCACGGCGAACAACGCCGGCTGCACGACATCCACCCGGGTCAGCGCTTCCGCGTCCGCCAGCACCGCACGGAGCTGCCAGTCCACAAAGGACTCGACGGCCGTCGCGCACTCGTCGAGCCGGGCCGCGAACACCGGCGACGACTCCGCGAGGTCCAGGGCCATCCCCGCCCACTGCGAACCTTGGCCGGGGAAGACCAGCGCGACCTTGCCCGGCGCACCCGCTTCCCCGGTGACGACGTTCGCCGTGGGCGTGCCCTCGGCCAGCGCGGTCAGGCCGGCGGGCAGATCGCCGACCACGACCGCGCGGTGCGGGAACGTCGTACGGGTCGTGACCAGGGAAAACCCGATGCCGGCGGTGTCTTCGATGTCGTGCGCCGCCAGCGCGGCGGCCTGGGCTCGCAGCGCGTCGGCGGTCCGCGCGGAGAGGACCCACGGCACCGGCCCGGCGGCGACCGCTTCGGGCTCTTCGGCTTCCGGAGCGGCTTCGAGGATCGCGTGCGCGTTGGTGCCGCTCATGCCGAAGGCGGACACCCCCGCGCGGCGCGGCTCGCCGGTCTCGGGCCACGGGCGGGCCTCGTCGAGCAGCCGGACGCCGCCGGACGCCCAATCGACGTGCGAGGTCGGGGCGTCGACGTGCAGGGTCCGCGGGAGGACGCCGTGGCGCATCGCCATGACCATCTTGATCACGCCGGCGACACCCGCGGCGCCCTGCGTGTGGCCGACGTTCGACTTCAGTGAGCCGAGGAACAGCGGGTCGTCGCCGGTGCGGGCGCGACCGTAGGTGGCCAGCAGGGCCTGCGCCTCGATCGGGTCGCCGAGGACGGTGCCGGTGCCGTGCGCCTCGACCGCGTCGACCTGCTTCGCCGACAACCGCGCGCCGGCCAGGGCCTCGGTGATCACGCGCTCTTGCGCGGGGCCGTTGGGCGCGGTGAGGCCGTTGGAAGCGCCGTCCTGGTTGACCGCGGAGCCGCGGACGACGGCGAGGACGGGGTGGCCGTTGCGCTGGGCGTCGGACAGGCGTTCCAGCACCAGCATGCCGGCGCCTTCGCCCCAGCCGGTGCCGTCGGCGGCCTCGGCGAAGGACTTGCAGCGGCCGTCGGCGGCCAGGCCGCGCTGGCGGCTGAAGGCGACGAACGCCGCCGGCGTGGACAGAACGGTCACGCCGCCGGCGAGGGCGAGCGAGCACTCGCGGCGGCGAAGCGCGTGGCACGCCCAGTGCAGCGCGACCAGCGAAGACGAGCACGCGGTGTCGACCGTGACGGCGGCACCGGTGAGGCCGAGGAAGTAGGCGAGCCGCCCGGAGACGACGGCGGTGGCGGTGCCGGTCAGCAGGTGCCCTTCGACGGCGTCCCCGGCGCCGCGCATGAGGTTCGCGTAGTCCTGACCGGTGTTGCCGACGAAGACGCCGGTCTCGGAGCCGGCCAGCGACGCCGGGTCGATGCGGGCCCGTTCGATGGCCTCCCAGGTCGTCTCCAGCAGCAGGCGCTGCTGGGCGTCCATGGCGAGGGCCTCGCGCGGGGAGATGCCGAAGAACTCGGCGTCGAATTCGGCGACGTCGTGCAGGAACCCGCCGGACGCGGTGTGCGAGGTGCCGGGCCGGTCCGGGTCGGGGTCGCGCAGCGCGTCGAGGTCCCAGCCGCGGTTCTCGGGGAACCCGGTGACGGCGTCGGTGCCCGCGGCGACGAGGTCCCACAGGTCCTGCGGCGACCGGACGCCCCCGGGCAGCCGGCACCCCATGCCGACGATCGCGATCGGCTCCTGCTCGGCGTCCTCGACCGCCTGCAGCCGCTGGCGCGTCTGGTGCAGGTTGGTCGTGACCCACCTGAGGTGCTCGCGCAGCGTCTCCTCGTCGGCCATGTCAGTGCCACCAGCCTTTTCTCCAGCGAACTGCGGAACCCCGGCCGGCCGCACCGCCGAAAGCGGCACCGGACCCGCGCCGAAGTGGCATCAATCTGCAGGCTATGGGACCTTTTTTGGCCCTACAACCCCTAATGATCCCCCTTAAAGGGGCCCCTACACAGGGAAAACCCGCCCCCTTGCCGAGGGCGGGTTTTCCTTTCAAGAATTGCTTCTACAATTTCCCGAGGTCATTGTTGATGAATTCGAGAAGCGCGTCGTCGTCGGCGAATTCGAGGCCGCCGGCCGGCGCCGGGACCGCCGCCGGTTCGGCGTACCGGCTCAAGAGAGCCTGCAGCCGGACGGTCAGCTCCCCGCGCGTCAGCCGGTCGGGTTCGCCGCCGGCCAGCGCCGTCTCCAGCCGCTCGAGTTCGGCCAGCACGCTGGGGGTGCTGTCCCCCAGCTGCGCCCGCAGGTGCTCGGCGAGCGCGGTCGTGTTGGGGTGGTTGAACACGAGGGTGGCGGGCAGTTCGAGCCCGGTCTCGGCGGCGAGCCGGCCCCGCAGCTCGACGGCGGTGAGCGAGTCGAACCCGAGCTCGGTGAAGGCCCGCTTGGGATCCACGGCGGCGGTCGTGGCGTGCCCCAGGACGTGCGCGGCCTCGGTCCGGATGAGGGTGACGAGCTCGGCGAGCTGATCGGCCGGCGAGAGCCCGGCGAGCTTCGTCCGGAAGCCGTCCCCCTGGTCGACGGCCTTTTGCGGCTCCTCGACCCGCGCCTCGGGCAGCTCGGCGAGCAGGCGGCTCGGGCGTGTGGCGGTGAAGGCCGGGACGAACCTGGCCCAGTCGACATCGGCGACGACGACGTTCTCGTCCCCGGCCCGCCGCAGCGCGGCGAGGGCTTTCTCGGGCGCGAGGGTGGCGAGCCCACGCCGCCGGAGGTGCTCCTGGGCGGCCGGATCGGCGGCCATCCCGCCTTCGGCCCAGGGGCCCCAGGCCACGGAGGTGGCGACCCGGTCGCGTGCCCGACGCTGGTTCGCGAGTGCGTCGAGTTCGGCGTTGGCCGCGGCGTAGGCGGTCTGGCCGCCGCTGCCCCAGACTCCCGCGATGGACGAGAAGAGGACGAAGGCTTCGAGGTCGTCGCCGAGGAGTTCGTCGAGGTGCCGGGCCCCGGCGACCTTGGCTTCCCGGATCCGGTGGAAGCCGGCGTCGTCGAGGTCGGCGAACGCGGTGGCCTGGCTCACCCCGGCGGCGTGGACGACGGCGGTGATCTCCGGGAGCCGTTCGAGGGTCCGGGCGAGGTCGGCGCGGTTGCCGACGTCGCAGGCCAGGACGGTCGCCTTGGCTCCGGCGGCGCGCAGCTCGTCGGCCAGTTCTCCGGCCCCGGGTGCCGCCGGGCCGCTTCGGCTCAGGAGGACGAGGTGTTCGGCGCCCGCCCCGGCGGCCCAGCGAGCGACGGTCGCGCCCAGTGCACCGGTTCCTCCGGTGATGAGGACGGTTCCCCGCGGGCTCCAGGCCGGCGCGGTCAGCGGGGCGCGGACGAGACGACGGGCGAAGACGCCGACGGGGCGGAGCGCGAGCTGGTCTTCGCCGGCGCCGGCCTGGCCGGCGATGATTGCCCGGAGGCGGCCGACCTGGTGCTCGTCGGGGACCGCCGGCACGTCCACCAGGCCACCCCAGTGGTCCGGGGTCTCCAACGCGAGCGCCCGACCGAAGCCCCAGAGCGCGGCCAGGCCGGGGTCGCCGGGGCTGTCGTCGCCGGGGACTTCGACCGCGCCGAGCGTCACGCACCACAGGGGCGCGGTCACGCCGGCCCTGGCCAGCTCCATGGCGGTGACGAGCGCGTCGTCGCCCGGTGCCGCGATCAGGACGACCCCGTCGGCCGCACCGAGCTCGTGCGGCTCGACGACCGGGACTCCCAGCGCATCGGCCCAGCGCCGAGCCGCTCCGGAGGCAGCCACGGCCACGTGACTCCCGGCGGTCGCCGGGGTGGGCTCCGCGATCGGGAGCCAGGTCACCCGGTAGCGCCAGGAGTCCGCCACCGCGGTCTCGGCACGGTCGCGACGCCACGAAGCCAGCGCCGGCAGCACCTTCGCCACGTCCGATTCCGGCACCCCGGTCCCAGCCGACAGACCGGCCGCGTCCGCGCGGTCCACGGCCGCCCAGAACTGGGCGTCGACCTCGCCGCCGACCGGGCGCGAAGCCGGGGTGGGCCAGAACCGCTCGCGCTGGAAAGCATACGTGGGCAAGGGAATCCGGTGGCCGGGCAGCTCCGCCCAGTCGACCGGGACCCCGGCGGCGTGGAGCCCGGCCAGTGCGGTGAAGAACGTTCGTTCTTCGTCGCGGTCCCGCCGCAGCGCGGGAATCGCCGTGCCGGGGACCATCGAACTCAGCACCCCGTCCGGACCCAGCTCCAGGAACACCCCTACGCCGGCAGCCTCCAACGTCGAGACGCCGTCGGCGAATCGGACCGCTTCCCGCACGTGCCGCACCCAGTAGTCAGCCGTGAACGGCTCCGCGAGAGCACCGCTCACATTCGAGATCACCGGTATTGCCGCCGGGTGGTAGGTGAGCGTCTCGGCGACCGCGCGGAACTCGTCCAGCATCGGATCCATCAACGGCGAGTGGAACGCGTGGCTCACCGTGAGACGCTTGGTCTTGGGGAACTCCGCCGCGATCTTCAGCACCGCGGCCTCGTCACCGGAGATGACCACGGACTCGGGACCGTTCACGGCCGCGATCGAGACGCCCTCGGTCAAGACGATCGCGGACTCGGGGGCGGCGATCGAGACCATCGCCCCACCGGCGGGCAGGGCCTGCATGAGCGAGGCGCGGGCCGAGACCAGCCGGCAGGCGTCCTCAAGGGACAGCACCCCGGCCACGTGAGCAGCCGAAATTTCGCCGATCGAGTGGCCGGCCACGAAGTCCGGGCGGACACCGAAGGACTCGGCCAACCGGAACAGCGCCACCTCGATCGCGAACAACGCGGGCTGCGTGAACTCCGTGCGGCTGAGCAGCTCGGCGTCGTCGAAAGCCGTCCGCAGGTCCGGGAACCGGGCGCACACATCGTCGAAAGCCGAGGCGAACACCGGGAACCGCTCGGACAGCCCCCGCCCCATCCCGGCCCGTTGCGCGCCCTGACCGGTGAACAGCACCGCGAGCGGGCCAGGCGCGGCGTCCCCGCGCACCACGGACGGATCCGACGCACCCTCCGCCAACGCCGTCAACCCGCGAACCAGCTCAGCGTCGTCCGAAGCGACCACGACCGCCCGCCGCGGCAAGGCCGCACGGCCCGTCGCCAGCGAGAAAGCCACGTCCGGCAGCGCACCGCGTTCACCGGCGAGCAGCCGCCGAGCCAACGCACGCACACCTTCCTCGGTCTGCGCCGAAACCGGCACCGGCAGCACCCCGACCGGCGCCGTGTCGTGGACGACGGCCTCCTCGGGCGCCTGCTCCAGGATCGTGTGCGCGTTGGTCCCCGAGATCCCGAACGACGAAACACCCGCTCGCCGGGGACGGTCCGACAGCCACTTCCGCGGCTCGGTCAGCACCTCCACCGCACCCGACGTCCAGTCCACATGGGACGAAGGACGGTCCACGTGCAGCGTCTGCGGCAGCACACCGTTGCGCATCGCCATGACCATCTTGATGATCCCGGCGACCCCGGCGGCGGCCTGCGTGTGCCCCAGGTTCGACTTCACCGAACCCAGCAGCAGCGGCGTCGAGCGATCCTGACCGTAGGTCGCCAGCAGCGCCTGCGCTTCGATCGGGTCACCGAGTTTGGTCCCGGTGCCGTGTGCTTCCACTGCGTCCACTTCGGACGGAGCAAGACCCGCATCCGCCAAAGCAGCGCGGATCACCCGCTGCTGCGACGGACCGTTCGGCGCCGTCAAGCCGTTCGACGCACCGTCCGAATTCACCGCCGAACCCCGCACCACGGCCAACACCTCGTGACCGTTGCGCCGCGCGTCCGACAACCGCTCCACCAGCAGCAAGCCGACGCCTTCGCCCCAGCCGGTGCCGTCCGCGCCGTCGGCGAACGCCTTGATGCGGCCGTCCGGGGCGAGGCCGCCCTGCCGGTCGAACTCCACGAACGCGCCCGGGGTCGACATCACCGTGACACCGCCCGCGATGGCCATCGAGCACTCGCCCGCCCGCAGCGCCTGCCGCGCCCAGTGCACCGCCACCAGCGACGACGAACACGCCGTGTCCACGGTGACCGCCGGGCCTTCCAGCCCGAACGAGTACGCGATCCGGCCGGAGACGACCGCCGCCGCGTTGCCCGTGCCGACGTAGCCGGCGACGTCGTCGCCCGCGTCGGTGAGCAGCGCCGGGTAGTCCTGGCCGTTGGTGCCGGCGAAGACGCCGATGCGCTCGCCGCGCAGCGAACGCGGGTCGAGGCCCGCGCGCTCGAACAGCTCCCACGTCGTTTCCAGCAGCAGCCGCTGCTGCGGGTCCATGGCGAGCGCCTCGCGGGGCGAGATGCCGAAGAGGCCGGCGTCGAAGTCCGCGGCCCCGCTCAGGAATCCGCCCGGCCGGACGGCGGCGAGGCCGGACGGCCAGCCGCGGTCGGCGGGCGGGGCGGACAGCGCGTCGGCGCCGCGCGCGACGAGGTCCCACAGGTCTTCCGGCGACCGGACTTCGCCGGGGAACCGGCACGCCATGGCCACGATCGCGATCGGCTCGTCGTCGCTCGCGGCGACCGCGGCCGGCGTGCTCACGTCCGGCGCCGAACCGGCGAGCAGGCCGTGCAGGTGCCGGGCGAGGGTCGCCGGGTCGGGGTGGTCGTAGGTGAGGGTGGCGGGCAGGTCGAGCCCGGTCGCGGTGCGCAGCCGGTTACGGAGCTCGACCGCCGACAAGGACGTGAACCCGAGGTCGCTGAACGCCCGGTCGCGGTCGACCGCCGCGGCCGAAGCGTGCCCGAGCACCGCGGCGACGTGCTCGCGGACGAGGTCCAGCACCCCGGCGGCGGTGCGTTCGACGACGACGGGCGCCTCGGCGGCCGGCGCCAGCTCGGCGAGCAGCGGACTCGGCCGGGCCGCGGCGAACGCCCGGCCGAACACCGGCCAGTCGACGTCGGCGATCGCCACGGTCGTGTCCCCCGCGGCGAGCGCCCTACCGAGCGCGGCGAGCGCGAGGTCCGGATCGAGCGGCCGGAGCCCCGCCGCACCGAGGCGGGCAGTGACGCCGTCGTCCGCCATCCCGCCGCCGGCCCATGGCCCCCACGCCACGGCCAGCGCGGGCTGCCCGGCGGCACGGCGCGCCTCGGCCAAGGCGTCGAGCTGGGCGTTGGCGGCGGCGTACCCGGCCTGCCCGGCCGCGCCGAGGGTGCCGGCGAGCCCGGAGAACAGCACGAAGGCGTCGAGGTCGTGGGTCAGTTCGTCGAGGTGCAGGGCGCCGGTGACCTTGGCCGCCTCGACCCGCGCGAGGCGCTCGGGGGTCAGCGTGTCGAGGACGCCGTCGTCGAGCACGCCCGCGGTGTGCACCACGGCCCGCAGGTCGGGGATCCGGTTGAGGAGGGCTTCGACGGCGTCCCGATCGGCGACGTCGCAGGCCTCGATGACCGTCGGGGTCCCGGCCGCGGTCAGCTCGGCGGCCAGTTCGGGCGCGCCTGGGGCGTCCGGACCGCTTCGGGAGGTGAGGACGAGCCGTTCGGCACCGTTCGCCGCCGCCCACCGCGCGGCGCGGGCGCCGAGCGCGCCGGTGCCGCCGGTGATCAGGACGGTGCCGCGCCACCGCCAATCGCGCGCGGTGTCGGCCGGGGCGGGCACGAGCCGGCGCCCGAAGACGCCGGACGTGCGGATGGCCACCTGGTCCTCGCGCCCACCCAGCACGGCGAGGAGCTGTCGGGTGGTGTGTTCGTCCGGTTCGGCGGGAAGCTCGACGAGTCCGCCCCAGCGTTCGGGAACTTCCAGCGCGGCGCTGCGGCCGAGCCCCCAGATCCCGGCTTGGGCGGGGGTGTCGCTGGTCAGGCACCAGAGCGGCGCGGCGATTCCCGCGTCACCGAGCGCTTGGACGAGGGCGGTGGTCGTGGCGACGTCGCCGCCGACGGACAGGACACCGGTCCATGCCTGATCGGCATCGTTCAGCTGATCGGTCAGCGCGGTGACGAGTTTTCCCGCCGTGCTCGGGGACGCGGCGCCGGTCCCCGCCGAGGCAACCTCGCGCAAGCGGTCCGCCAGCTCGGCGCGGGACTCGCCAGCGGTGGTCAGGGACACGACACCGGTGAGGAGCTCACCCAGGCGAGCGGCGGTTTCGTCGCCCGCCGGGGCAACCAGTAGCCACCGCCCGGGGTTGCCGGCGGCGGGGGTGAGCGGGGTCCACTCGGCGCGGTACCGCCAGCCGGCGACCGTCCGGTCCCGACGGCTGCGGTGCCGCCACGCCGACAGCGCCGGGCGCACCGCTTCCGCGAGGTCCTGCTCGAGGCCGAGTGCGATGGCGAGGTCGCCCGTGTCCGCGCTCTCGACCGCCGTCCAGAACGCCTTGTCCTCAGTGGACACCTCGGCAGTGCCGGTGAGCCAGTAGTGCTGCCGCTGGAAGGCATAGGTCGGCAGGTCGGCATGCGTTTCGGCGGGCAAGAAGGCGGTCCAGTCGACGTCGACGCCGTGGACGTGAACGGTGCTCAACGCCGAGAGCAGTGCTCTCTCATCATCCCGATCTCGTCGCAGAGCACTGATCGCGGTTCCGTCGACCATCGCGCTGAGCACCCCGTCCGGACCCAGCTCGAGGAAGATCTGCGCGCCTTCGGCTTTGAGGGTGGCGATGCCGTCGGCGAAGCGGACCGCTTCGCGGACGTGGCGGACCCAGTAGTCGGCGGTGAACGGCTCGGCGAGAGCACCGCTCACATTCGAGATCACCGGGATCGTCGCAGAGCGATGCTCCAAACCCTCGGCGACCGCGCGGAAGTCCTCGAGCATCGGGTCCATCAGCGGCGAGTGGAACGCGTGACTGACCTTGAGACGCCTGGTCTTCGGGAACTGCGCGGCGATCGCCAGGACCGCGGACTCGTCGCCGGAGATGACCACTGACTCGGGCGTGTTTACCGCGGCGATGGACACGCCCCCGGTCAAGACGATCTCGGACTCGGGAGCGGCGATCGACACCATCGCGCCACCGGCGGGGAGGGCCTGCATGAGCGAGGCGCGAGCGGCGACCAGGCGGCATGCGTCCTCGAGGGACAGGACCCCGGCCACATGGGCGGCGGAGATCTCGCCGATCGAGTGACCCGCCACGAAGTCCGGGCGGATGCCGAAGGACTCCACGAGACGGAACAGGGCCACCTCGACGGCGAACAACGCCGGCTGGGTGAATTCCGTGCGGTTGAGCAACTCGGCGTCGTCGAGGGCCTCGCGGAGCGAGGGCTCGAAGTGGGCGAGGACGGCGTCGAAAGCGGCGGCGTAGACGGGAAAGCGCGCGTAGAGACCGCGACCCATTCCGACCCGTTGCGCGCCTTGGCCCGTGAAGAGCACCGCCAGCGCACCCGGCGTCACACTGCCGTGCACCGAAGTCGGGGAACTGCCCCCGGAAGCGAGGGCCGCCAGCCCGGCCCGCATCTCGTCCGCCGAGGCACCGACCACGACGGCGCGGTCCTCGAACGCCGTGCGGCCGTTGAGCAGCGCCGCGCCCACGTCCGGAAGGCCGGCGTCGGCAAACGGAACGAGTGCCGCCGCCTGCGCACGCAAAGCGTCCGCGCCACGGGCCGAGATCAGCCACGGCACCGGACCCGTCACCTCGGTCGGCGAAGGCGCCGCGGACTCCACCTCTTCGAGGATCACGTGCGCGTTCGTCCCGGAGATCCCGAACGACGAAACCGCCGCGCGGCGCGGCCGGTCAGCAGTCCACTCACGCGCCGAAGTGAGGAGCTCCACCGCGCCGGCCGTCCAGTCCACTTGCGACGACGGCTCCTCGGCGTGCAAAGTGCGCGGCAGCAGGCCGTGGCGCATCGCCATGACCATCTTGATCACGCCCGCCACCCCGGACGCCGACTGCGTGTGCCCGATGTTCGACTTCACCGACCCCAGCCACAACGGGGTCGAGCGGTCCTGGCCGTAGGTTTCGAGCAGCGCCTGCGCTTCGATCGGGTCGCCGAGCGAAGTACCCGTGCCGTGCGCCTCGACGACGTCCACGTCCGATGTGGACAGTCGCGCCGCGGCGAGGGCGGCGGTGATGACGCGGCGCTGGGAGGGGCCGTTGGGGGCGGTGAGGCCGTTGGACGCGCCGTCGGAGTTGACCGCCGAACCGCGCAGGACCGCCAGGACCGGGTGGCCGAGGCGCCGCGCGTCCGACAGCCGTTCGACCAGCAGCATGCCGACGCCCTCGGCCCAGCCGGTGCCGTCGGCGGCGTCGGCGAACGCCTTGCAGCGACCGTCCGCCGCCAGGCCGCCCTGCCGGTCGAACTCGGCGAACGTGCCCGGGGTGGCCATCACGGTCACCCCACCGGCGATCGCCAGGGTGCATTCACCGCGCCGCAACGCCTGCGCGGCCAGGTGGAGGGCGACCAGCGACGACGAGCACGCCGAGTCGATCGTGACCGACGGCCCCTCCAGCCCGAGGTGGTAGGACAGCCGCCCGGACAGCACGCTGCCCGCGGTCCCGGTGAGCAGGTAGCCCGCGACCTCTTCGTTGTCACCCGCGGACGTGCCGTAACCGGAAGCCGCGCCGCCGACGAACACACCGGTACTGCTGCGCTTCAACGACTTCGGCGCGATCCCGGCCCGCTCCAGCAGCTCCCACGACGTCTCCAGCAGCAGCCGCTGCTGGGGGTCCATCGCGAGGGCCTCGCGGGGCGAGATGCCGAAGAAACCGGCGTCGAATTCGCCTGCCCCGTAAAGGAAACCGCCCTGGAACGAACCAGCGGGCCAGCCGCGGTCGGCCGGGAAGCCCCCGATCGCGTCGGTGCCGGATTCGACCAGCTGCCACAGGTCTTCGGGCGAGCCGACGCCGCCGGGGTAGCGGCAGCTCATGGCCACGATCGCGACGGGCTCCCGGTCCCGGGCCTCGACGTCGGCGAGCCGGTCGCGGGTGTCCTTCAGATCGGCCGTGACGAACTTGAGGTAGTCACGGAGTTTCTGCTCGTTGGCCATGGCCGCCCCACTGTCTTTCACGAGGTCCGGAAGGTGTTGTCGATGAAGTCGAAGAGCTCGTCGTCGCTGGCGCCGCCGAGGTCGGTGCCGCCGGTCTCGCCGGACAGGTCGCTCCAGCGCGCGAGGAAACCCTTCAGGCGCGCGGTGACCTCGCCGCGCGCGGAAATGCCGTCCAATTCGGACTCGGTGACGGTTTCGAAAGCGGCTTCCAGCCGGTCGAGCTCGTCGAGGAGCCGGACGCCGCCCGCCTCGCCGCCGCCCAGCCGCCGGTCCAGCTCCTCGGCCAGGTCGGCCGCCGTCGGGTGGTCGAAGGCCAGCGACGCCGGCAGGCTCAGCCCGGTTCCGGTGGCGAGCCGGTTGCGCAGCTCGACCGCCATCAGCGAGTCGAAACCGAGCTCCTTGAAAGCGCGTTCCGGCCCGATCGCCTGCGCCGAGTGCCCGAGGACGCCCGCGACCTGGTCGAGGACCAGGGTGAGCAGCGCCTTCGGCCGGTCCTGAATGGACATCGAAGCGAACCCGGTCTCCTCGGGCTCGGCCTCGGTGAGCACGGCCCGCACCGCCGGGAGGTCGGCCAGGACCGGCCGGGGCCGGGCCGCGGTGAAGACCGGCGCGAACTTGGCCCAGTCGACGTCGGCGACCACGACGGCGGTGTCGTCCGTCGCGAGCGCCCGGCGGAAGGCCGTGACGCCGAGCGCGGGTTCCATCGGCGGCAGGCCGCGTCCGCGCAGCATCCGCACCGCGCCGTCGTCGGCCGCCATCCCGGATTCGGCCCACGGGCCCCACGCGATCGCGGTCGCGGTGAGCCCGCGGCCGCGGCGTTCTTCGGCGAGCGCGTCGAGGAACGCGTTCGCCGCACCGTAAACCGCCTGCTCACCGCTGCCCCACACGCCGGAGATCGAGGAGAACAGGACGAACGCGTCGAGGTCGCGGTCGCGGGTCAGCTCGTCGAGGTGCCGGGCGCCGGCCACCTTGCCGGCCAGCACCGCGGTCACCTCCCCGGGCGTGATCGCGGTGAGCGGGCCGTTCTGGCCGGTGCCGGCGGCGTGCACGACCGCGGTCAGCGGCAGGTCGGCCGGGATGGCCGCGATGACCTTCTCGAGGGCGTCCCGGTCGGCCGCGTCGCAGGTGGCGAGGGTGACGCGGACGCCGAGGGCGGACAGCTCCGAGGCCAGCTCGGCGGCGCCCGGTGCCTGGGCGCCGCGACGGCCGGTGAGCACGAGGTGTTCGGCTCCGGTGGCGGCGAGTTCACGGGCGACCGCGGCGCCGAGCGCACCGGTACCGCCGGTGATCAGCACCGTGCCGCGCGGGCGCCAATCCCGCGTCTCCCCGGGCGGGGCGGGCGCGAGCCGGCGGGCGAAGACACCGTCCGGTCGGAGGGCAACCTCGTCCTCGGTGCCGTCGGCGAGCACGGCCGCGAGCCGGGCTCCGGCCGCCGCGTCGAACGTCTCGGGCAGGTCGGCGAGGCCGCCCCAGCCGGACGGCAGCTCGAGGGCCGCGATCCGGCCGAAGCCCCAGGTCGTGGCCTGGCCGGGCTGGGTGACGTCCTTGGCCGCGCCCTGGGTGAGGCACCACAGGCGGGCGGGGATGCCGGAGTCGGCGAAGGCCTGCGTGAGCGCCAGGTTGGCGGCGAGCCCGGTCTCCGCGTCTTCTCCGATCGCCAGCAGGGACACGACTCCTTCGACGTCGGCGTGGTCGCGGAGCAGGGTCGTCAACGCGGCCCTTTCGCGGCGGCCGGACTCGACGATCGGCTCGGCGCCGTGCGCTTTCAGTGCCTGGGCGACCTGCTCGGCGAGCTCGTTCGTGCCGAGGATGAGCCAGCGACCGGTCAGGCGTCCCGTGGTCTCGGCGAGCGGTCGCCAGGTGACGCGGTAGCGCCAGGCGTCCACTGTGGACGATGAGCGCCAGCGGTCGAGGGCTGCCATGGCCTGGTCGTCGAGTCCGAGGTCGCCCGCGTCGACTGCGGCCCAGAAGCCGCTGTCGCTTTCGGTCTTTGCCGCGGGTTCGAGCCAGAACCGCGACCGTTGGAAGGCGTAGGTCGGCAGCGCGGTCCTTCGGGCCCCTTCGAGCAGGGCGGCGGTGTCGAGCGGGAAGCCGGCGACGCGGAGGCGGGCGAAGGCCGTGACCAGCGCGCGGGGCTCGTTCTCGCCGTCGCGGAGCGTCGGGACCGAAGGGAGATCAGTGCTCTCGGCAGCCATCGCGGACAGCACGCCGTCGGGGCCGAGTTCGAGGAACGTGCTCGCGCTTTGCTCGGTGAGCGTGTGCACGGCGTCGGCGAACCGGACGGCTTCGCGCACGTGGCGCACCCAGTACTCCGCGGTGTACGGCTCGGCGAGAGCACCGCTCACATTCGAGATCACCGGTATCTGCGCCGGGTGGTACGTGAGGGTTTCGGCGACCGCGCGGAAGTCGGCGAGCATGGGGTCCATGAGCGGCGAGTGGAAGGCGTGGCTGACGCGGAGCCGCTTGGTCTTGACCCCGCGGGCGGCGAACTCGGCGGCAATGGCGAGCACGGCGGTTTCGTCGCCGGAGATGACGGTGCTGCGAGGACCGTTGACCGCGGCGATGCCGACACGGTCGCCGACCAGCGCGGCCCGGTTGCCGACCTGCTCAGCTCGATCGCCGGGCAGTGCGGCCCCGGCGCCGACCTTCTCGGCCCGGTCACCGGCAGGCTCAGCCCGGTCGGCAGCCGGCTCAGCCCAGCCACTGGTCAGCTCGGCGCGATCCCCAGCCAGCTCAGCCCGGCCGCCGGTCAGCGTGGCCTCGTCTGCCAGCTCGGCCCGCTCGCCGACCAGCGTGGCCCGGTCATCGGCCAGTGCGGCCCGGACCTCGGCCTCCGGAGCGGCGATTGCCACCATCGCGCCGCCCTCGGGGAGGGACTGCATCAGGGTTGCGCGGGCGGTGACCAGCTTGCACGCGTCGGGCAGTGAGAGCACCCCAGCGACATGCGCGGCGGCCAGCTCGCCGATCGAGTGTCCCGCCACGAAGTCGGGCCGGACTCCCCACGACTCGACGAGCCGGAACAACGCGACCTCGAGGGCGAAGATCGCGGGCTGCGCGTAGCCGGTCCGGTCGAGCAGATCCGTCTCGATCACCTCGGCCAGCGGCACGTCGGTGTCGAGCAGGGCGCAGGCCTCGTCGAACGCCGCCGCGAACACCGGGAACCGGGCGTACAGCTCGCGGCCCATTCCGGCCCGCTGTGCGCCCTGGCCGGTGAACAGCACCGCCAGGCGGCCGGGGGCGCCGGTGCCGGTCAGGGCGCCCGGGTCGGCGTCGGCGATCGCGGCCAGTCCAGCCAGGAGTTCGGGGCCGGTCTCGCCGATGACCGCCGCGCGGTGGCCGAGGTCGGCGCGGGTGGTCGCCAGGCTCAGTGCGACGTCGGCGGGGACCTCGTCGCCGAGGAATCCGTGCAGGCGGGCGGCCTGTGCCCGCAGTGCCGCCGGGCTCTTCGCCGACAACACCCACGGCACCGGGCCGGAAACCGGCGCGCGATCCTCGGTGACGGCGTCCGGTGCCTGCTCCAGGATCGTGTGCGCGTTGGTGCCGGAGATGCCGAACGACGAAACACCCGCCCGCCGGGGACGGTCCGACGGCCACTCGCGCGGCTCGGTCAGCAGCTCCACCGCACCCGAAGCCCAGTCCACATGCGACGACGGCGTGTCGACGTGCAATGTCCGGGGCAGCAAACCATGGCGCATCGCCATCACCATTTTGATGACGCCCGCGACCCCGGCGGCGGCCTGGGTGTGTCCCAGGTTCGACTTCACCGAACCCAGCAGCAGCGGCGTCGACCGGTCCTGACCGTAGGTCGCCAGCAGCGCCTGCGCTTCGATCGGGTCACCGAGTTTGGTGCCGGTGCCGTGCGCCTCCACCGCGTCCACTTCGGACGGAGCCAAGCCTGCGTCGGCCAGCGCGGCGCGGATGACCCGTTGCTGCGACGGGCCGTTCGGCGCCGTCAAGCCGTTCGACGCGCCGTCCGAATTCACCGCCGAACCGCGCACCACGGCCAACACCTCGTGACCGTTGCGCCGCGCGTCCGAGAGGCGCTCCACCAGCAGCATGCCGATGCCTTCGGCCATGCTGGTGCCGTCCGCGCCCTCGGCGAACGCCTTGATCCGGCCGTCTTCGGCGAGACCGCGCTGCTGGCTGAACGCGAGCAGGACGCCGGGGGTCGGCATCACCGTCACGCCGCCGGCGAGCGCCAGGTCGCATTCGCCGCGCCGCAGGGCCTGCACTGCCAGGTGCAACGCCACCAGCGACGACGAACACGCCGTGTCCACCGTCAGCGAGGGACCTTCCAAACCGAACACATAGGACAGTCGGCCCGACGCCACCGACGACGTCCCGCCGGTCATCAGGTGCCCTTCGAGGCCGTCGGTCGCCGCGCCCGTGCCGTAGCCGGACGTCGCCGCGCCGACGAACACGCCGGTCCGGCTGCCCCGGGCCGACGTCGGGTCGATGCCGGCGCGCTCGAAGGCCTCCCACGTCGCTTCGAGCAGCAGGCGCTGCTGCGGGTCCATGGTCAGGGCCTCGCGCGGCGCGATCTCGAACAGCTCCGGGTCGAAGCGGTCGGCGTCGCGGACGAAACCGCCGTTGCGCGTGTAGATGCGGCCGGGCGTGCCGGGTTCCGGGTGGTACAGACCATCGAGGTCCCAGCCGCGGTCGGCGGGGAACGGCGTGATCGCGTCGACGCCACCGTCCACAAGGGACCACAGGTCCTCCGGCGACGCGACCGAACCCGGGTAGCGGCAGCTCATCGCCACGATGACGACCGGGTCGTCGCCGGATGCCGCGGTCACGACCTGCGTCGGCTGTTCCGCGGCGGCACCGAAGAGCTCGGTCCGCAGCAGGGCCACGAGCGCCGCCGGGGCCGGGTGGTCGAACACCAGCGTCGCCGGCAGGCGCAGGCCGGTCGCGGCGCCGAGCCGGTTGCGCAGCTCGACGGCGGTCAGCGAGTCGAAGCCGAGTTCGGCGAAGGAGCGGCCGGGCTCGATCTCGTCGGCGGTGTCGTGGCCGAGCACCGCGGCGACGTGGTCGCGGACCAGCTCCAGCAGCCGCCGGTCACGCTCGGCGGCGGGCAGCGTCTGCAGCCGGGAGGTCAGTCCGCCGTCGCTCGACGCGGTCGTGGTGGCGGCGCGGCGGGTGGCGCGGACGAGCCCGCGCAGCAGCGGCGGCACCGGACCGTTCGACGCCGAGAGGTCGAGCCGGGCCGGGATCGCCAAGGTCTCGCCGCGGGCGATGGCCGCGGCGAACAGGGCCAGCCCGTCGGCGTCGGACAGCCCGGTCATGCCGCCCCTCGACATCCGCGCCAGGTCGGTGGCGCCGAGGTGGCCGGTCATGCCGCTGGCCTCCGCCCACAGGCCCCAGGCCAGGGAGACTCCCGGCAGGCCGAGCGCACGCCGGTGCGCGGCCAGTGCGTCGAGCGCGGTGTTGGCGGCCGCGTAGTTGCCCTGCCCGGCCGTGCCGAACACGCCGGCCGCAGCCGAGAAGAGCACGAACAGCGCCAGGTCCATGTTCCGCGTGAGCTCGTGCAGGTTGACGGCGGCGTCGACCTTGGGCCGCAGCACCTCGTCGAGGCGGGCCGGGTCGAGGCCGGTGAGCAGGCCGTCGGCGAGGACGCCCGCCGTGTGCACGACGCCGGTCAGTGTGCGGCCGGCCAGCAGCTCGGCCAGTGCGTCGCGATCGGCGGCGTCGCACGCGGCGATCGTCACCTCGGCGCCCAGCGCGGTCAGGTCGTTCGCGAGTTCAGTCGCGCCCGGCGCGTCCGGGCCGCGGCGGCTGACCAGCAGCAGCCGCCGGACGCCGTGCGCGGTCACGAGGTGGCGCGCGACGCGGGCGCCGAGCGTGCCGGTGCCGCCGGTGACGAGCACGGTGCCGGCCGGGTCGAGCGGGCGCGGCAGCGTGACGACGTTCTTGCCGACGTGCCGGGCCTGGCTGATGAACCGGAACGCCTCCGGCACCTGCCGCAGGTCCCAGGTGCGCCGCGGCAGCGGGGTGAGTCCGCCGGCTTCGAACAGCCCGGCCAGTTCACGCAGGATCTCCTGCAGGCGTTCGGGTCCGGCTTCGATCAGGTCGAACGCGCGGTAGAGGACGCCTTCGTGGACCCGCGCGACTTCGGCGGCGTCGCGGAGGTCGGCCTTGCCCATCTCGACGAAGCGGCCGCCGCGGGGCAGCAGCCGGAGGGAGGCGTCGACGAACTCGCCGGCGAGGGCGTCGAGCACGACGTCGACGCCGTGCCCGTTGGTCGCCTTGCGGAAGTGATCCTCAAAGGACAGTGACCGGGAGTCTCCGATGTGGATGGTGTCGAGACCCATTTGCGTCAGCACGTCGTGCTTTCCGGTGCTCGCGGTCGCGAAGACCTCGGCGCCGTGGTGGCGGGCGAGCTGGACGGCCGCCATGCCGACGCCGCCGGCGGCCGCGTGCACGAGTACGGACTGGCCCGCTTCGAGGCCGCCGAGGTCGAACAGGCCGTAGTAGGCGGTGGCGAACGCGACCGGGATCGATGCGGCTTCGGCGAAGCTCCAGCCGTCCGGCATCGGGGTGACCAGGCGGTGGTCGGTGACCGCGACGGGACCGAGTGCGCCGGTGAACAGGCCGGTCACGCGGTCGCCGGCGGTCAGGCCGCGGACCTGTTCGCCCGTTTCGAGGACGGTGCCGGCGGCCTCGCCGCCCATCAGGGCCTGGCCCGGATACATGCCGAGGGTGATCAGGACGTCGCGGAAGTTCAGGCCGGCCGCGCGGACCTCGACGCGGATCTCGTCGGGCCCGAGTGCGGCTTCGGCTTCCGGCGCCGGGAGGGTGGTGAGGCCGTCGAGGGTGCCGGTGCCGGTCGTGCCGACGCGCCAGGCGCCGGGCAAGGCCAGTTCCGGGCATGCCTGCCCAGCGCCGGGCAGGGTCAATTCCGTGGCCGGGCGAGCCAGGCGCGGGACGAGCACTGTCCCCGCGCGGGCGGCCGACTGCGGTTCGCCGGACGCCAGCGCGGTGCCGATGGCGGCGGCCGCGTCGGAACGGTCGTCGAGGTCGAGGAGCACGAAGCGGTCGGGGTTTTCCGACTGAGCCGAACGGATCAGGCCCCACGCCGGGGACTGCGCCAACGCGGGCACCGGGTCGCCGGGCAGGGCAGCGAGCGCGCCGGTGGTGAGCACCACCAGCCGGGCCGCCGCGAACCGGTCGTCGGCCAGCCACTCCTGCGCGGTCGCGAGGACGTGCGCCGCGACCGCGTGCGGGTCGGTGCCGGTGACCGGCAGGACCACCGCGGCCGGCACCTCGGCGAGGTCCGTCAAGGATCCGGTCAGCCACGTGAATCCGGGCGCTTCGCCGGTCGTGGTGACCGGTGTCCACTCGGTGCGGAAGAGGGCGTCCGGCACGTCGTCCACTGTGGACGCGGTCTGGAACGCCAGCGAGCCGATGCTTGCCACCGGGTGGCCGGCCGGGTCGCTGGCCACGACCGACACCGCGTTCGGACCCGCCTGGCTCAGCCGCACGCGCAGGGCGCTCGCCCCGGTGGCGAACAGGCTCACGTCGGTGAACGCGAACGGGAGGCGGGCCTGGCCGTCGTCGGGGAAGAACCCGCCGAGGCCGAGTGCGTGCAGGGCGGCGTCGAGCAGAGCCGGGTGCACCGCGAACGCGTCGGTTCCCGGCAGCTCCACCTCGGCGAAGACGTCTCCGTCGCGGCGCCACGCGGCGCGCAGGCCGCGGAAGGCGGGTCCGTAGTGGTAACCGGCGTTGGCGAGTGCGGTGTAATGGGCCTCGACGTCGAGCGCCTCCGCGCCGGCGGGCGGCCAGTCGGGCAGGGGCTCGGCTTCCGGGGCGCCGAGGGCCAGGACGCCTTGGGCGTGCCGCGTCCAGCGGGCGCCGGGTCGGTCCGGGCGGGAGCTGATGGTCAGGGCGCGGCGGCCGTCCTCGGCCGGTGCCTCGACGACGAGCTGGAGCTGGACGCCGCCGGTGGTGGGCACGGCCAGCGGCGCCCCGAGGGTGAGTTCTTCGACGGTGCCGCAGCCGGTGTGGTCGCCCGCGTGGATGGCGAGTTCGGCGAACGCCGTGCCGGGCAGCAGCGCGGTGCCGAGGACCTCGTGGTCGGCGAGCCAGGGGTGCGTCTGCCGGGAGAGCCGTCCGGTGAGGACGAGCCGATCCTCCTCGGCGAGGGTGACCGCGGCGCCGAGCAGGGGGTGCTCGACGGGGCCGAGGCCGAGCCCGGCGGCGTCGCCGGTGCGGGTGGCCGGGCGGGGCCAGTACTGCTTGCGCTGGAAGGCGTACGTCGGGAGGTCGACGACCCGGGCGTTCCGGAAGGCCGGGGTCCAGTCGACGGTGACCCCGTGGACGTGCGCCTCGGCCAGCGCGGTGTGGAAGCGGGTCAATTCCCCGTCGTCGCGGCGCAGACTTCCCAGTGCCACAACGTCTTCGCCCAGCGCCATCGTCAGGACCGGGTGCGGCGAGGCCTCGATGAACGTGCCGAAGCCCTCGCTCTTCAACCGCTCGACCGCGGTGTCCAGGCGGACGGTGCTGCGCAGGTTGGTGTACCAGTACTCGGCGTCGACGCTTTCGTTCCACTCCCCCGTCACCGTTGAGATGAAGGCGATCTCGCCCACGCGAGGAGCGATCGGGGCCAGCACGTCGAGGAGTTCGTCACGCAGCTGCTCGACCTGCGCCGAGTGCGACGCGTAGTCCACTGGGACCCGCTTGGCGCGGATGCCGTCGGCTTCGCAGGAGGCGATCAGCTCGTCGAGCGACCGCGGCTCGCCGGAGACCACGACCGCGGCCGGGCCGTTGACGGCGGCGATCGAGAGACCGTCGGTCAGCCGTTCTTCGACGGCTTCGCGGGAGGCGGCCACCGAGACCATCCCGCCACGGCCGGCCAGCGCGAGGATCGCCTTGCTCCGCAGAGCAACCACGCGGGCACCGTCCTCAAGGGACAGCGCACCCGACACCACCGCGGCGGCGATCTCACCCTGGGAGTGGCCGACGACGGCGTCCGGGACCACGCCGAACGAGCGCCACAACTCCGCCAGCGAAACCATCACCGCGAACAACGCGGGCTGCACGACGTCGACCCGGCTCAGCGCCTCCGCGTCGGCGAGCACGTCACGGAGCTGCCAGTCCACAAAGGAGTCCAGCGCAGCCGCGCACTCGTCGAGGCGGGCGGCGAAGACCGGCGAAGACTCCGCGAGTTCGAGTGCCATTCCGGCCCACTGGGAGCCCTGACCGGGGAAGACCAGGGCGACCTTGCCCGGCGCCCCGGCCACGCCGGTGACGACGTTCGCCGCCGGGGTACCCTCGGCCAGCGCAGTCAGGCCCTCGGCGAAGTCGCCGGTCACGACCGCGCGGTGCGGCAGGGAAGCCCGGGTGGCGACCAGGGAGAAGCCGATGTCCGCCGGAGTACCGGCCACCCCGAGCAGAGCCTGCGCCTGGCCGCGCAGGGCATCGGCCGAACGAGCCGAGAGCACCCACGGAACCGGGCCTGACTCAGCGGCAGGCGAAAGCTCCTGCTGGGAAACGGCTTCCAGTACGGTGTGCGCGTTGGTGCCGCTCATGCCGAACGACGAGACCGCGGCCCGCAGCGGCCGGTCGGCCGTCCACTCGCGCGACTCGGTCAGCAGCTCGACGGCACCCGCCGTCCAGTCCACGTGCGAAGAGGGCGCGTCGACGTGCAGCGTCCGCGGCAGCACGCCGTGCCGCATCGCCATCACCATCTTGATCACGCCGGCGACGCCCGCGGCGGCCTGGGTGTGGCCGATGTTGGACTTCACCGAGCCGAGCCACAACGGCGTCTCACGGTCTTGGCCGTAGGTGGCCAGGAGCGCCTGGGCTTCGATCGGGTCGCCCAAAGTGGTTCCGGTGCCGTGGGCTTCGACCACGTCGACGTCCGAAGTGGACAGACCGGCGTCGGCCAGTGCCGCGCGGATGACGCGCTGCTGGGCCGGGCCGTTCGGCGCGGTGAGGCCGTTGGACGCGCCGTCCTGGTTGACCGCCGAGCCGCGGACCACGGCCAGCACGCGGTGTCCGTTGCGCTCGGCGTCCGAGAGCCGTTCGAGCAGGACCAGGCCCGCGCCTTCGCCCCACGCCGTGCCGTCCGCGGCCTCGGCGAACGCCTTGCAACGACCGTCGGTGGCGAGGCCGCGCTGGCGGCTGAACTCCACGAACGTGCCCGGCGTCGCCATCACCGTGACGCCGCCCGCCAGCGCCATCGAGCATTCGCCGAGCCGCAGCGACTGGACGGCCAGGTGCAGCGCGACCAGCGAAGACGAGCACGCCGTGTCGACCGAGACGGCCGGGCCCTCCAAGCCGAAGGTGTAAGAGAGCCGGCCCGATGCGACGCTCGCCGCGTTGCCGGTCGCGATGTGGCCTTCGAGGGTGTCGGCCGAGCCGAGGAGCAGCGTCGTGTAGTCGTGGCTGTTGGTGCCGGCGAACACGCCGGTCCGGCTCCCCCGGACCGAAGCCGGGTCGATGCCCGCGCGCTCGAACGCCTCCCACGTCAGCTCCAGCAGGAGCCGCTGCTGCGGGTCCATCGCGAGTGCCTCGCGCGGCGAGATGCCGAAGAACCCGGCGTCGAAACCGCCTGCCGCGTCGAGGAAAGCGCCTTCGGTGACGCTGACCGAGCCGAGTCGCGAGGGGTCGGCGTCGTAGAGGTTTTCGAGGTCCCAGCCGCGGTCGGCGGGGAAACCGGAGACCGCGTCCGCGCCGCCGGACACCAGGCGCCACAGGTCTTCCGGCGACGCGATCCCGCCCGCGTACCGGCAGCTCATCGCGACGATGGCGATCGGCTCGTCGGCCGCCGCGGCCGTTTTCGTGGTGGTTTCGGTGACGGCGTCGCCGAGGACACCGGCCCGCAGGTGACCGGCGAGCGCGGCCGGCGTCGGCCAGTCGTAGACGAGCGTCGCGGGCAGGGCGAGCCCGGTCTCCGCGTGCAGGGCGTCCCGCAGCTCGATCGCGGTCAGCGAGTCGAAGCCGATCTCCTGGAACGCGCGGTCCGGCGCGACGGCGGCCGCGCTCGCGTGCCCGAGCACCGCGGCGGCCTGGTCACGGACGAGCTGCAGCAGCACCTCGTCGGCGACCGCCGGGGTCAGGCCGCGCAGCCGGCCGACGAGACCACCGGTCGCGGGGGTTTCCGGCGCCGGGACGGCGTCCGGGATCCCGGCCAGCAGCGGGCTCGGCCGCCGGGAGGTGAACGCGGCGGCGAACCGGGGCCAGTCGACGTCGGCGAACGTGACGTTCGTATCGCCGCCCGCGGCCCGCAGGAGCGCCGTCACGGCCACGCCCGGCTCCAGTGCGCGCAGACCACGGCGGAGGAGGTAGTCCTCGGCGTCGTTGTCGGCGGCCATCCCGCCGTCGGCCCACGGACCCCACGCGACGGCCGTGGCGGCCAGCCCGCGGGCGCGGCGGCCTTCGGCGAGCGCGTCGAGGAAAGCGTTTGCGGCGCCGTAGAGCCCCTGCTGCCCGCTGCCCCACACCCCGGCGATCGAGGAGAACAGGACGAACGCGTCGAGGTCGGCGTCGGCGAGGAGTTCGTCGAGGTGGCGGGCGCCGGTCACTTTGGCCGCCCACTGCTCGGCGACCGCGGCGCTGTCCACTTCGGACAGCAGCGCGGACCGCACGACGCCCGCGGTGTGCACGACGGCGGTGAGCCCGGGACTGACGCGCTCGATCAGCTCGGCCAGGAACTCCCGGTCGGCGACGTCGCCGGCGGCGAACGTCACCCGCACGCCCAGCTCGTCGGCCAGCTCGGCCGCGCCGGGTGCGTCGGCGCCGCGGCGGGAGACCAGCACCAGGTGGTCGGCACCGTCCCGGGCGAGACGGCGGGCGACCTGGGCGCCCAGCGCGCCGGTCCCGCCGGTGACGAGGACCGTGCCACGCGGGGTCCACGCGGGAGCGGCGACCGGCTCGGCGGGCTCCAGCCGCCGCCCGAAGCTGCCCTCCGCGCGCACGGCGACCTGGTCCTCGTCGCCGCTGAGCAGTGCCAGGAACCGTGCCGCGACGTCTTCGTCCACAGTGGATGGAAGATCGATCAGGCCGCCCCAGCGCTCCGGCAGTTCGAGTGCGGCCGCGCGGCCGAGACCCCAGATCGCGGCCTGATCGGGGTCCGGCGCGGGGTCGGTTCCGGTGGCGCGGACGGCTCCGGTGGTGACGCACCACAGCGGGGCGTCGATCCCGGTGGCACCGAGTTCGCGCAGGAGGTCGACGGTTCGCTCGAGCCCGGCACCGCTGAACACGGCGACCGGATCGATGTCACCGATAGGGCCGTCGAGGCGGATGACCCGGCCGTTCCAGTTCTCGAGGACGGCTTCCAGCTGCGGGGACGGGTCGATGACGAGGCAGTCGCCCTGCGGTGCCGGGACGTCGGTGGCGGTCAGCGGTGTCCAGGTGACCCGGTAGCGCCACGCGTCCGCGGCCGTGGCCTCTTCACGGCGTCGCCGCACGGCCGCGATGGCGGGGCGCAGGGTGTGTTCGGGCAGGCCGAGTTCGGCGGCGAGCGCGGGGACGTCGACATCGGCCTGCGGTGCGGGCGTGGGCCAGAAGCGTTCCCGCTGGAAGGGGTAGGTGGGCAGGTCGATCCGCGGGCCGGTGGGCAGGTAGGCGGCCCAGTCGACGGCGCCGCCGTTGACCCACACCCCCGCGAGGGCGGCGAGCAGGGTCCGTTCCTCGTCGCGGTCACGTCGCAGGGCCGGGAAGGCCGTGCCCGGCACCATCGCGCTGAGGACTCCGTCCGGTCCCAGCTCCAGGAACGTGTGGACGCCTTCGGCTTCGAGGGTCGCGATTCCATCGGCGAACCGGACGGCCTCGCGGACGTGGCGGACCCAGTAGTCGGCCGTGAACGGGTCGGCGAGAGCACCGCTCACATTCGAGATCACCGGGATCGTCGCAGAGCGGTAGTTCAACGTCTCGGCGACCGCGCGGAAGTCCTCGAGCATCGGGTCCATCAGCGGCGAGTGGAACGCGTGACTGACGGTGAGGCGCTTGGTCTTGGGGAACTGCGCGGCGATCGCCAGCACGGCGGCCTCGTCGCCGGAGATGACGACCGACTCGGGACCGTTCACCGCGGCGATCGAGACGCCCTCGGTCAGCACGATCTCGGACTCGGGGGCGGCGATCGAGACCATCGCGCCACCAGTGGGCAGGGCCTGCATCAGCGACGCCCGCGCGGCGACCAGGCGGCACGCGTCCTCGAGGGACAGGACACCGGCAACGTGCGCGGCGGAAATCTCGCCGATCGAGTGCCCCGCCACGAAGTCCGGGCGGACGCCGAACGACTCGACCAAGCGGAAGAGCGCGACCTCGATGGCGAACAGCGCGGGCTGGGTGAACTCGGTGCGGTTGAGGAGTTCGGCGTCGGTGAGGGCGGCGCGGAGGGCGGGGTCGAAGTGGGCGAGGACGGCGTCGAAAGCTTCGGCGTAGACCGGGAAGCGGGCGTAGAGGTCTTGGCCCATGCCGGCCCGTTGCGCGCCTTGGCCGGTGAACAGCACTGCCAGCCGGGAATCCTCGCGGACCTCGCCGGTGATCAGGTTCGGTTCGAGGACGACGGCGCGGTGCTCGAACGCCGTCCGGGTGGTGGCCAGGGTGCGGGCGATGTCAACGGGGTCGGCCGTCACCGCGTCGAGCTGGGAAATCTGCGCCTGAAGGGCTTCCGGGGTCTTCGCCGACAGCACGAACGGCGTGAGGGTGCCCATCGGTGTCCCGGCGGGCACCGGCTCGGCGGGCGGAACGGCTTCCAGGATCGTGTGCGCGTTGGTGCCGCTGACCCCGAACGACGACACCGCGGCTCGCCGAGGCCGGTCGTCCGAAGGCCATTCGCGGGACTCGGTCAGGAGCTCGACCGCGCCCGCCGACCAGTCCACATGCGACGATGGCGCGTCGACGTGCAACGTCCGCGGCAGGACACCGTGCCGCATCGCCATGACCATCTTGATGATCCCGGCGACACCCGCCGCCGCCTGGGTGTGCCCGATGTTCGACTTCACCGAACCGAGCCACAGCGGCGTCGAACGGTCCTGGCCGTAGGTGGCCAGGAGTGCCTGCGCTTCGATCGGGTCGCCGAGGGTGGTTCCCGTACCGTGCGCCTCGACGACGTCGATGTCCGAAGTGGACAAGCGGGCGCTGTCGAGGGCCGCGCGGATCACGCGTTGCTGGGACGGGCCGTTCGGCGCGGTCAGGCCGTTGGACGCGCCGTCGGAGTTGACCGCCGATCCCCGGACCAGGGCCAGGACTTCGTGGCCGTGGCGCTGTGCGTCGGAAAGGCGCTCCACCAGGAGCATTCCGACGCCTTCGCCCCAGCCGGTGCCGTCGGCGGCCTCGGCGAACGCCTTGACGCGGCCGTCCGGGGCGAGCCCGCGCTGCTTGCTGAACTCGACGAACGTGCCGGGGGTGGCCATCACCGTCGCGCCGCCGGCGAGGGCCAGGTCGCACTCGCCCTGCCGCAGCGCCTGCACGGCGAGGTGCAGGGCGACCAGCGACGACGAACACGCCGTGTCGACGGTCAGCGACGTGCCTTCGAACCCGAACAGGTACGACAGCCGCCCGGAAACGACGCTCGCCGCGTTGCCGGTGCCGAGGTAGCCCTCGACGTCCTCGGCCGACGAGCGCAGCAGGGTGAGGTAGTCCTGGCCGTTGGAGCCGACGAAGACGCCGGTCCGGCTGCCCCGCACTGAAGCCGGGTCGATGCCGGCGCGTTCGAAGGCCTCCCAGGACGTCTCGAGCAGGAGCCGCTGCTGGGGGTCCATGGCGAGGGCTTCGCGCGGCGAGATCCCGAAGAAGCCGGCGTCGAAGAGGTCGGCGTCGTGCAGGAAAGCGCCTTCTCGCGCGTACGTCGTGCCCGGGCGGCCTTCGTCGAACAGCGTCGCGGTGTCCCAGCCGCGGTTGGCGGGGAACGCCGTGACGGCGTCACCACCGCGGGCCACCAGGTCCCACAGCCCCTCGGGCGAGCGCACGCCACCGGGGAACCGGCAGGCCATCGCGACGATGGCGACCGGCTCGGTCGCGGCCTCGACGAGCTGCCGGTTCTGCCGCCGCAGCCGCTCGGCCTCCTTGACGGAGGCGCGCAGCGCGTCGAGCACCTTCTCAGGCGTGGCCATGGTTTCAGCTCCAGGGGTGGGTCATCGGGAATCGGTACCGTCGAGCGCCAGCCGCACCAGCGCTTCGGCGTCCAGTTCGTCCAGGTCGTCGCCGGCGTCGGTGGCGTCTTCGAGGCCGGCCAGCTCCAGCAGCGCCGACATCAGGCCGGCGTCGCGGAACTTCGCCAGCGGCACGGTGGCCAGCGCCGCCCGGATCCGGGCTTCCCCGGGGTCGGCCGCGGCGCCGGGCCGCAGGACATCGAGGAGGTGCGCGGCGAGTGCCGCCGGGGTCGGGTGGTCGAAGACGACCGTCGCGGGCAGGGCCACGCCGGCCGCGGCCGCCAGGCGGTTGCGGAACTCGACCGAGGTCAGGGAGTCGAAGCCCAGCTCGGTGAACGGCCGGGCGGCGGGGACGGCGTCGGCACCGCGGTGCCCCAGCGCGACCGCCGCCTCGGTGCGGACCAAGCCCAGCAGCGTCCGCTCGGCCTCCGCCGGGTCCAGCTCGGCCAGCTCGTCTCGCAGGTCGCCGTCGGCCACCGGCTCGGTTTCCGCTGCGCGCCGTGCTTCCGGCACGCCGAGCAGCAACGCGCTGGACCGCGCCGAGGTGAACGCGGGGACGAACCGCTCCCAGTCGACGTCGGCCAGGGTCAGCGTCGTTTCGTCGCGCCCGACCGCACCGGCGAGCGCGCGGACGGCGAGGGCGGGGCGCAGGGTCCGCAGGCCGCGGCGGCGCAGGTAGTCCTCGGCGTCGTGGTCGGCCGCCATGCCGCCATCGGCCCACGGGCCCCAGGCGAGCGCGGTCGCGGTCCGGCCCCCGGCCCGGCGGCGGCGCGCGAGGGCGTCGAGGTGGGCGTTGGCGGCGGCGTAGGCGGACTGGCCGCCACTGCCCCAGATCCCGGCGATCGACGAGAACAGGACGAAGGCGTCCAGCTCGGTGTCGCCGAGCAGGGCGTCGAGGTTTTCGGCGCCGGCCACCTTCGCGGTCAGGATGTCCGCGAACGGCGCGAGGTCCGCGTCGTCGAGCGGGGTCGCTCCTCCGGTGCCGGCCGCGTGGACGACTGCCGTGAGGTCTTCGCGGATGTCGTCGAGGACCTCGGCCAGCGCGGCTCGGTCGGCTACGTCGCAGGCTGCGATCGTCACCTTGGCGCCCAGGGCGGTCAGCTCGGCCAGGAGGTCTTCCGCGCCGGGCGCCTGGCGGCCGCGGCGGCTGGTGAGGACGATCCGTTCCGCTCCGGCGGTGGCCAGCCAGCGGGCGACGTGGGCGCCCAGCGCGCCGGTGCCGCCGGTGACCAGCACGGTGCCGCGGGGCTGCCACGGGCGTGCGGTGGGCGCGCCGGTGACCGGGGTGAGTCGCCGGGCGAGCCGGCCGGTTTCCCTTACCGCGACCTGGTCTTCGGCCGGGTCGGCCAGTGCTTGGGCGAGCAGTTCTCCGGTTCGGGGGGTGAAGTTCGCGGGCAGGTCGACGAGGCCGCCCCAGCCGGCTGGGCGGTCGAGGGCGGCGGTGCGGCCGAGGCCCCAGACCTGGGCTTGGACGGCGTCGGGGGCGTCGTCGGTGGCGCCGGTCGTGACGGCACCACGGGTGACTGTCCACACGGGAGTGCCGGGGACGGCGCGGAGGAGGGCGAGTGTTGCCGCCACTCCGGCCGGGACGGTGCCGGCTCCCGGGGTCAACGCGAGCAGCGACAGAACGGCGTCCGCCGTCGCGGCGGCTTCCGCCAGGGCCTCGGGAGCCGGGTCGTCGAGCCGGGTCAGCGCGACGCCGTTCGCGGTGAGTACTGCCGCGATCCGGTCGCCGAGCGTGGTTTCCGTCGCCGGAACGGCCAGCAGCCAGGTGCCCGCCGGCCGCGCGCCGGTCTCGCGGGCCGGTTCCCAGGTGACCCGGTAGCGCCAGGAGTCCACAACGGACTCTTCGTCACGCTGACGTCGCCAAGTCGACAACGCCGGCAGCAGCGCGGTCAGGGATTCGCGCTGGGCCTCGTCGATCGCCAGTGCGCCGGCCAGTTCGCCGACGTCCTCGCGTTCGACCGCCGACCAGAACGCCGTGTCCACCGCGGGGGACGGGGTGGCCGGCTCGAGCCAGTAGTGCTCGTGCTGGAAGGCGTAGGTCGGCAAGGCCACGCGCCCGGCGGGGCCGAAGACCGCCGAGAGGTCCGCGGGCGCGCCGTTCGCGAACAGCGTCGACAGCGCGGTCAGCGCCGCCGTTCCGTCCGGGCGGTCGCGCCGCAGCGACGGGACCACCACGACGTTCTCGGACACGTTGTCGCGGGCCATCGAGCTGAGCACGCCGTCCGGGCCCAGTTCCAGGAAGAAGCGGGCGCCCCGGGCTTCGAGCGTCGCGACGCCGTCCGCGAACCGGACGGCCTGCCGCACGTGGTCCACCCAGTAGTCCGCGGTGAACGGCTCCGCGAGAGCACCGCTCACATTCGAGATCACCGGTATCTCCGCCGGGTGGTAGGTGACCTTGTCGGCGGCCGCGCGGAACTCGTCGAGCATCGGGTCGAGGTGCGGTGAGTGGAAAGCGTGGCTGACGCTGAGGCGCTTGGTCCGGACACCGCGGTCCGCGAATTGCGCGGCCACAGCGAGGACTTCGGGCTCGTCGCCGGAGATGACGACGGACGCCGGGCCGTTGATCGCCGCGATCGAAACCCGGTCGCTCAGCAGCGGCAGCACGTCGGCTTCCGGTGCGGCGATCGACACCATCGCACCGCCCTTCGGCAGGGCCTGCATCAGCGCGGCGCGCGCCGAGACGAGCAAGCACGCGTCTTCGAGGGAGAACACGCCGGCGACGTGCGCCGCGGCCAGCTCGCCGATCGAGTGCCCGGCGACGAACGCCGGCCGGACGCCCCACGACTCGAAGAGCCGGTAGAGCGCGACCTCGACGGCGAACAGCGCGGGCTGGGTGAAGCCGGTCTCGTCCAGGCCCGGGGCGTCGCCGAAGACGACGTCGCGGACCGGCACGGTGAACTCGGCGCAGATCGTGTCGAACGCCGCCGCGTAGACCGGGTAGCGGTCGTACAGCTCGCGGCCCATGCCGGCTCGCTGCGCACCCTGTCCGGTGAACAGCACCGCGAGCTTGCCGGCCGACGCCGTGCCGCGGACCAGGCCGGGTGCGGGTTCCCCGGCGGCCAGCGCGTGCAGGCCGGAGACCAGTTCGTCGCGGCTGCCGCCGAGCACGACCGCGCGGTCCTCGAAGCGGGTGCGGGCGAGCAGGGCGCCCGCGATCGCCGCGGGGGAAGGGTCCGCCGGCTCGCGGCCGGGCAGCGCACCCGCCGCCGGGGAAGCATCCGCGACGGCGGCCGCCAGCTTGCCGGCCTGGGCGCGCAACGCCGGTTCGCTCTTGGCCGACAGTGCCCACGCCACCACCGGCGGCTCCGGTACCGCGGCCGGCGGCGGGGCAGTTTCGGTGGGCAGTTCCAGGATCGCGTGGGCGTTGGTGCCCGAGATGCCGAACGCCGAGATCCCGGCCCGGCGCGGGCGTCCGGTCGCGGGCCATGCACGCTGCTCCGTGAGCAGCTCGACCGCTCCGGCCTCCCAGTCCACCCGGGACGAAGGCGCAGCCACGTGCAGCGTCTTCGGGAGCACGCCGTGGCGCATGGCCATGACCATCTTGATCACGCCGGCCACGCCCGCCGCCGACTGGGTGTGGCCCAGGTTGGACTTCAGGGAGCCCAGCCACAGCGGTTCGCCGCGGTCCTGGCCGTAGGTCGCCAGTACCGCCTGCGCCTCGATCGGGTCGCCGAGGGTCGTCCCGGTGCCGTGGGCTTCGACCGCGTCGACGTCCGAAGTGGACAGACCCGCGCTCGCCAGTGCCGCTCGGATCACGCGTTGCTGCGAGGGACCGTTCGGTGCGGTCAGGCCGTTCGAAGCGCCGTCGGAGTTGACCGCCGAACCGCGCAGGAGGGCGAGGACCTCGTGGCCGTTGCGGCGGGCGTCGGACAGGCGCTCCAGCACGACCATGCCCGCGCCTTCGCTCCAGCCCGTGCCGTCGGCGTCGTCCGAGAAGGCCTTGCAGCGGCCGTCCGGGGAGAGGCCGCGCTGGCGGCTGAACTCCACGAAGATGTCCGGCGTGCCGAGGATCGCGACGCCGCCGGCCAGCGCGAGGTCACATTCACCCTGGCGGAGGGCCTGGCCGGCCAGGTGCAGCGCCACCAGCGACGACGAGCACGCGGTGTCCACCGTGACCGCCGAGCCCTCCAGGCCCAGGTGGTAGGCGACCCGGCCGGACAGCACGCTGCCCGCGTTGCCGGTCATCAGGTGCCCTTCGACGCCTTCCGCGGCGGACGTCGAACCGGCGGCGTAGCCCGAGTGGGCCGCGCCGACGAACACGCCGGTGTTGCTGCCGCGCAACGTGCCCGGCTCGATTCCCGCTCGTTCGAACGCCTCCCACGAGACTTCCAGGAGCAACCGCTGCTGCGGGTCCATGGCGAGGGCTTCACGCGGCGAGATTCCGAAGAAGCCCGCGTCGAATTGCGCGGCGCCGGGCAGGAAGCCGCCGCCGGAGGCGTAGAACGTGCCGGGGTGCGCCGGGTCCGGGTGGTACAGCTCGTCGACGGGCCAGCCGCGGTCGGCCGGGAAGCCGCCGATCGCGTCGCGGCCCTCGGCGACCAGGCGCCACAGGGCGTCGGCCGAATCGACGTCGCCGGGGAAGCGGCAGCTCATCGCCACGATGGCGATCGGGTCGTCCGTGCGGTTCCGGGTCGGGACGACCGGGGCCGCCGCGGGGGCCGCGCCGGCCAGTTCGCCGTGCAGGAAGCCGGCCAGCACCTCGGGGTTCGGGTAGTCGAAGACGAGCGTCGCGGGCAGCGTGCGGCCGGTCGCCGTGGCGAGCCGGTTGCGCAGCTCGACCGCGGTCAGCGAGTCGAACCCGCTGTCCTTGAACGCTTTCGCGGCGTCGATCGCCTCGGGGCTCGCGTGCCCCAGCACCGCGGCGACGTGCTTGCGGACGAGGTCCAGCAGTTTTTCGCGCGCCTCCCCGGCACCGAGGCCGGCGAGCTGCGCGGCCCAGCCGTCGTCGGTGACGGCGGTCCGCGCGCTGCGGCGGACCGGCGTGCGCACGAGCCCGCGCCACAGCGGGGCGAGGTCTTCGGCGGCGCGCAGGGCGGCGAGGTCGACGCGCATCGGCACGGCGACCGGGCGGCCGAGCCCGATGGCGGCGTCCATCGCGGCGAGTGCGTCCTCTGTGGACAGCGGCCGGATGCCGGCGCGTTCGATGCGGCCGCGGTCGCGCTCGCCCAGCTTGCCGGTCATCGCGCTGGACAGGTCCCATTGGCCCCACGCGAGCGAAACCGCGGGCAGGCCACGGGAACGCCGTCGCGCGGCCAGCGCGTCGAGGGCGCTGTTCGCCGCCGCGTAGCCGCTTTGCCCGGCCGCGCCGACGATCCCGGCGACCGAGGAGAACAGGACGAACCAGGCCAGGTCGTGGTCCCGGGTAAGCCTGTCGAGCGCCTCCGCACCGTCCACTTTGGCGCGGAGCACGGCGGAAACCCGTGCCGGTGTCTGCGCTTCGAGCACGCCGTCGTCCAGTACGCCGGCCGCGTGCACCACCCCGATCAGCGGCTGCCCGGCGGGGATCGCCCGCAGCACGTCCGCCACGAAACCGGGCTCGGCCACGTCGCCGGCGGCCACGACCGCCTCGACGCCGAGCGCGGTCAGTTCGTCGACGAGCCCGGCGGCGCCGGGTGCGTCCAAGCCCCGCCTGCCGACGAGCACCAGCCGCCGCACGCCGGGGCGGCGGGCGAGGTGCCGGGCCACCGCCGCGCCGAGCGTGCCGGTGCCGCCGGTGACGAGGACGGTGCCGGCGGGTTCGCGAGGAGGCAGGGTGAGGACGTTCTTGCCGATGTGCTTGGCCTGGCTGACGAACCGGAACGCGTCGGCGGCGCGGCCGAGGTCCCAGGCGCGCACCGGCAACGGTGTCAAGTCGCCGCGGCCGAACGCGGCCAGCAGGTCGGCGAAGATGGCGGCGATCCGGTCCGCGCCGGGGTCGCCGAGGTCGAAGGTGTGGTAGCCCGGGCCTTCGCGGACGTCGGTCTTGCCCAGCTCGACGAACTGCCCGCCGGGCTTGAGCAGCTCCAGCGAAGCGTCGGTGAACGCGCCGGTCAGCGAGTTCAGGACGACGTCGACACGGCCGAACTTCTCGCGGAAGTCCAGGGTGCGGGAGCTGGCCAGGTGGGCGTCGTCGAGGCCGAGTTCGCGCAGCGCGGCGTGCTTGCCCTCGCTCGCCGTCGCGAACACCTCGGCGCCCTTCCAGCGCGCGAGCTGCACCGCGGCCATCCCGACGCCGCCGGCGGCCGCGTGCACGAGCACCGACTGGCCCGCTTCGAGGCCACCGAGGTCGAACAGGCCGTAGTAGGCGGTGACGAACGCGACCGGGACGGTGGCCGCCTCGGCGAACGTCCACCCGGCCGGGATCGGGGCCAGGCGGCGGGCGTCGGCGGTGGCCCGCGGCGCGAAGGCGTCGTCGACGAGGCCGAAGACGCGGTCGCCGACGGCGAGGTCGTGGACGTCGGTACCGATCTCGACGACCACACCCGCCGCTTCGGAGCCGAGGCGGGCCGCGGGGTCCGGGTACATGCCGAGGGAGATGAGCACGTCACGGAAGTTGAGGCCGCCCGCGCGGACCTCGATCCGGACGTCACGCGGGTCGAGCGGCGCTTCGGTCGCTTCGGCCAGGGTCAGGCTGTCGGTGGTGCCGCCGCCGGTGGTGACGAGCTGCCACGAGTCGCCGGCCGGTGTCAGCGGCATCCCGGTCGCGCGGACCAGCCGCGGCGCGGTCGCGACGCCTTCCCTGAGCGTCAGCTGCGGTTCGCCGAAGGCGTCCACAGTGGACAGGAGTGCTTCGGAGCGCGGGTCGTCGTCGACGTCGACGAGGAGGAACCGGCCGGGGTGCTCCGACTGCGCGGACCGCACCAGCCCGGCGGCGGCCGCCGCGGCGAGGGCGCCGTCGGCCGCGCCGCGGGTGACGACGACGAGTTTGCCCGCCGGCTCTTCGGCGAGCCAGGTCTGCAGCTTCCCCAGGACCCAGGCGGTGGCTTCGTGCACGTCGTCGCCGGTCACCCGGGCGAACACGAGTTCCTCGCGGGCGGCGCCGGGGTCGGCGGTGACCTCGGTCCAGGCCTGCTCGAAGAGCGTGTCGGGAGCGGTGGCCGCGGCCTGCGCGACCGGGCGCAGCAAGAGCGATCCGACGGTCACCACGGGGGCGCCGGTGGTGTCCCACGCGGTGAGCGCGACGGCGTTCTCCCCCGCCGGGCTCAGCCGGACCCGCAGCTCGGTGGCGCCGGTGGCGTGCACCGCGACGCGGGTGAAGGAGAACGGGATCCGGGCCGCGCCGTCGTCGGGGGTGACGATGCCGAGGCCGAGCGGGTGCAGGGCGGCGTCGAGGAGGGCCGGGTGGATCGCGAACCCGGTGGCGTCGAACGGTTCCGGCAGCGCGACTTCGGCGTATACGTCGGTGCCTTCGCGCCAGACGCGGGTGAGGCCGCCGAAGGCCTCGCCGTAGACGAAGCCCATCGCGGCGAGCCGCGCGTACAGCCCGGTGGTGTCGACCGGCTCGGCCCCCGCAGGCGGCCATTCAACGGCACTTTCACGTGAAAGTGCAGCTTGGCTGACGCTGCCGGTGGCGTGCTGGGTCCAGTCGGCGTCGGCGTGGCGGGAGTGGACGGCGATCGGGCGGCGCCCGGCGGAGTCCGCTGGACCGGCCGAGACCTGGACGGTGACCGCGCCGCGGGCGGGCAGCACCAGGGGCGCGGCGAAGGTCAGCTCGTCGACGACGTCGCAGCCGACCTGGTCGCCGGCCTGGACCACGAGTTCGAGCAGGGCGGTGCCGGGAACCAGGACGGTCCCGGACAGCGCGTGCCCGGCCAGCCACGGGTGGGTTTCCAGCGAGAGGCGTCCACTGAGGACGGTGCCTTCGTCGCCGGCGAGGTCGACGGCGGCGCCGAGCAGCGGGTGTTCGAGCGCGCCCACGCCGACGGCGCCGAGGTCGCCCCGGGCCGCTCCGGCGCGCGGCCAGTAGCGCTCGCGCTGGAACGGGTAGGTCGGGAGGTCGATGCGGCGGCCGCCGGGGAAGAACGCGGCCCAGTCGACGTCGACACCGTGGACGTGAACAGTGCTCAACGCTGTGAGCAGTGCTCTCTCGTCATCCCGCTCTCGTCGCAGAGCACTGATCGCGGTTCCGTCGACCATCGCGCTGAGCACCCCGTCGGGCCCCAGCTCCAGGAAGATTCGGGCACCTTCGGACTTGAGGGTGGCGACGCCATCGGCGAAACGGACCGCCTCGCGGACATGACGGACCCAGTAGTCGGCCGTGAACGGCTCGGCGAGAGCACCGCTCACATTCGAGATCACCGGTATCGCCGCCGGGTGGTACGTGAGGGACTCGGCGACCGCGCGGAACTCCTCCAGCATCGGGTCCATCAACGGCGAGTGGAACGCGTGACTCACCGTGAGGCGCTTGGTCTTGACGCCCCGCGCGGCGAATTCCGCGGCGATGTCCAGGACCGCGGCTTCCTCGCCGGAGATGACCACCGACTCGGGGGTGTTGACCGCGGCGATGGAGACGCCCTCGGTCAGAGTGATCTCGGACTCGGGGGCCGCGATCGAGACCATCGCCCCGCCCGGCGGGAGAGCCTGCATCAGCGAGGCGCGCGCCGAGACCAGGCGGCAGGCGTCCTCGAGGGACAGGACACCGGCAACGTGCGCTGCCGAGATTTCGCCGATCGAGTGACCCGCTACGAAGTCCGGGCGGATGCCGAGGGACTCGACCAGGCGGTAGAGGGCGACTTCGACGGCGAACAGGGCCGGCTGGGTGAACTCGGTGCGGTCGAGGAGCGCGGGGTCGGCGAAGGCGGCGGGAAGGGACGGGTCGAAGTGGGCGAGGACCGCGTCGAAGGCGGCGGCGTAGGCCGGGAAGCGGGCGTAGAGGCCCTGGCCCATGCCGGCTCGCTGGGCGCCCTGGCCGGTGAACAGCACCGCCAGCAGGGCGTCCGGGTCGGCCGTGCCGGTGATGATGTCCTCGCCCAAGCGCACGGCGCGGTGCTCGAGGCGGGCTCGGGTGGTGGCCAGGGAGAAGCCCAGGTCGACCGGGTTCGCGTCCGGGAGGTGGCTGATCAGGGTGTCCAGGGCGGCCGCGTCGTGGGCGGAGAACACCTGGGGCAGCAACGCGTCCGTGGGTTCCGGCTCGGGCTGCGGCTGACCGGCGGGGGCCTGTTCGAGGATGGTGTGGACGTTCGTGCCGCTCACGCCGAACGCCGAGACCGCCGCCCGGCGGGGACGATCGCGCTCCGGCCACTCGCGGGGTTCGGTGAGGAGCTCGACGGACCCGGTCGTCCAGTCCACCTGGGACGAAGGGGTTTCCACGTGCAGGGTTCGCGGCAGGACGCCGTGGCGCAGGGCCTCGACCGTCTTGATGACGCCCGCCATACCGGCCGCCGCCTGGGTGTGGCCGAGGTTGGACTTGACCGAACCGAGCCAGAGGGGTTCCGTGCGGTCTTGGCCGTAAGTGGCCAGGAGGGCCTGGGCCTCGATCGGGTCGCCGAGGCGGGTGCCCGTGCCGTGGGCCTCGACCGCGTCGACGTCCGAAGTGGACAGTCCGGCGTTGGCGAGCGCGGCGCGGATGACCCGCTGCTGGGAGGGGCCGTTCGGGGCGCTCAGGCCGTTGGACGCGCCGTCCTGGTTGACCGCCGAACCGCGGACGACCGCGAGGATCTGGTGGCCGTTGCGCTCGGCGTCCGAAAGGCGCTCCAGCAGGATCAGGCCGACTCCCTCACCCCAGCCGGTGCCGTCGGCCGCGTCGGCGAAGGGCTTGCAGCGGCCGTCCGCGGCCAGGCCGCGCTGGCGGGCGAACTCCAGGAACGCCATCGGCTTGGCCATGATCGCCACGCCGCCGGCCAGCGCGAGCGAGCACTCGCCCTGCCGCAGCGCCTGGCTCGCCAGGTGCATCGCGACCAGCGCGGACGAGCACGCCGTGTCCACCGTGACGGCCGGGCCTTCCAGCCCGAACGTGTACGACAGCCGTCCGGACATCACGCTGGGGGCTTCGCCGGTGAGCAGGTAACCCTCCGAACCGGACGGTCCCTGTTCGAGGTTCGAGCCGTAGCCGGAGCTGCTGGCGCCGACGAACACGCCGGTCGCGCTGCCGCGCAGCGAAGCCGGGTCGACGCCCGCGCGCTCGAACACCTCCCACGCCGTTTCCAGCAGCACGCGCTGCTGCGGGTCCATCGCCAGCGCCTCGCGCGGCGAGATGCCGAAGAAGCCCGCGTCGAACTCCGCCGCGCCGGCCACGAACCCGCCGACCTCGGCGAATTCCTCGTCACCGAAGGAATTCAGGTCCCAGCCGCGGTCGGCCGGGAACGCCGTCAGGGCGTCGACGCCGTCGGTGACCAGGCGCCACAGGTCTTCCGGCGAGCGGACGCCGCCGGGGAAGCGGCAGCCCATCGCGACGATCGCGATCGGCTCGTCGGTCGCGGCGGCCGACGTGACCACCGCGGTTTCGGTGCGGCCCAACAGAAGCCGCCGCAGCTCGTCGGCTAGCGCGGCCGGCGTGGGGTGGTCGAACACCAGCGTCGCGGGCAGCGTCAGCCCGGTCGCCGCGTTGATCCGGTTGCGGACCTCGACCGCGGTCAGCGAGTCGAAGCCGAGCTCGCGGAACGCGCGCCCGGCCGGGACCGCGGTCGCCGAGTCGTGCCCGAGGACCGACGCGGCCTGGGCGCGGACGAGGTCCAGCAGCAGCCGGCGGGCTTCGGCTTCGCCGAGTCCGGCGACCCGGCGGGCCAGCGCCGGGCGCTCGGTCTCCGGCTCGCCGGACGCTTCGAGCAGCGCCCGGACCTCGGGGATGTCCTCGATCAGCGGACGCCGCCGCGAAAGCGTGAAGCCGGGCGCGAACCGCGCCCAGTCGACATCGGCCACGGCCAGGAAGACCTCACGCGCGTCGAGGGCCTGGCAGAGCGCCTCCACCGCGGCTTCCGGCGCCATCTCGCGGAGCCCGCGGCGGCGCAGCTGCTCTTCCAGCTCGACGTCGCCCGCCATGCCCCCGCCGCCCCAGAACCCCCAGGCGACCGAGGTCGCGGCGGCCCCGCGGGCGCGGCGCTGCTCGGCGAGGGCGTCGAGGTAGGCGTTGCCCGCGCCGTACGCCCCCTGGCCGCCGGAGCCCCAGACACCGGCGTTCGAGGAGAAGAGCACGAAGGCGTCGACGTCGTCGCCGAGCAGCTCGTCCAGGTTCCGGGCGCCCGCGACCTTGCCGCCGACGACGTCGGCGAACTCGGCCGCGGTGGTCTCGCGCACCGGCGTGGCCTGCGGCAGCCCGGCGGCGTGCACGACCGCGCGCACCGGCTCGCCGAGGTCCGCCAGCAACGCGGCGAGCGACTCGCGGTCGGCGACGTCGCACGCGGCGATCGTCACCCGCGTCCCGAGCGCGGACAGTTCGGCTTCGAGGTCGGCCGCGCCCGGTGCAGCCGGACCACGGCGGCTCGTGAGCACCAGGTGCTCGGCGCCGTCGGTGGCGAGGCGGCGGGCCACGTGCGCGCCCAGCGCGCCGGTGCCGCCGGTGATCAGGACCGTGCCGCGCGGCTTCCAGCGCTCGGCCGGCGGGGTGAAGGGAGCGCGGACCAGGCGCCGGGCCAGCAGCCCGGACTCGCGGACCGCGACCTGGTCCTCATCGTCCACACCGGACAGTGCGGCGGCGAGCAGGCCCGCGGTCGCGGCGTCCGGTTCCGCGGGCAGGTCGAGCAGGCCGCCCCAGATCGCGGGCAGTTCCAGGCCGATCACGCGGCCCAGGCCCCACGTCATGGCCTGCGCCGGACGGCGGTCGAGCCCACCGCGGGTCAGCAGCCACAACGGCGTCTCGCCGTCGGCCATGGCCTGAGCCAGCGCGAGGTTCGCGGTGGCGCCGGCGGGCAGGAAGTCCGCCTCCGGCGACGGGGTTTCATCGAGCGCGAGCAGCGACACGACCCCGGCGTAGCCCTCCGCGCCGGTGAACTCCGAGACCACGACGGGCTCGGCACCGTGCGCGGCGAGGGCGGCCGGGACACCGGCGTCGTCGTGGCCCTCCGGGACGACGACCAGCCAGCGTCCGGACAGTTCCGGCGCGGACGGCGTGGCGACGGGCTTCCACTCGACGCGGTAGCGCCATGAGTCCACTTCGGACGCGGCGCGGGCGCGTTCACGCCAGCGGGTCAGCGCGGGCAGGACTTCGGCGAGGGTGCTGGCCGGGCCCACGTCGAGCGTGCCGGCGACCGCGTCGAGGTCGAGGCCGTCGACGGCGGCCCAGAACGCGGCGTCCACCGGGTCGGCGGCCGGCTGCGGGGCGACACCCGCGTCGAGCCAGTAGCGGCGGCGCTGGAAGGCGTAGGTGGGCAGGTCGACGCGGTGGGCGCCGGGGAACGCGGGCGTCCAGTCCACGACGACCCCGCGCACGTGGGCCTCGCCGAGCGACCGCAGGAACCGCTCGTACCCGCCGTCGTCGCGGCGCAGCGAACCGAGCGCCTCGACGCCGTCGGCCTCGCCGATCGCCATCGTCAGCACCGGGTGCGGCGAGGATTCGACGAACGTGCCGAACCCTTCCGCGGCGAGCGTGCTGACGGCGACGTCGAGCCGGACGGTCTCGCGGAGGTTCGTGTACCAGTACTCGGCGTTCAGCTCGGCGCCGTCGATCCAGGCACCGGTGACGGTCGAGAAGAACGCGATGTCGCCGGTGCGCGGCCGGATCGGGGCCAGCACGTCGAGGAGTTCGCCCCGCAGCTGCTCGACCTGCGCCGAGTGGGACGCGTAGTCGACGGGGATCCGCTTGGCACGCACGCCGTCCGCCTCGCAGGCGGCGATCAGCGCGTCCAGGGCGGCGGGCTCACCGGAGACGACGACGGCGGCCGGGCCGTTGACCGCGGCGATCGACACCCCGTCGCTCAGCCGCGCTTCGATCGCGGCCAGGGGCGCCGCGACGGAAACCATGCCGCCGCCCCCGGCCAGCGCCAGGATCGCCCTGCTGCGCAACGCGACCACGCGAGCACCGTCCTCGAGGGACAACGCGCCCGAGACGACCGCCGCGGCGATCTCGCCCTGCGAGTGCCCGACGACCGCGTCCGGCACCACGCCGAACGAGCGCCACAGCTCGGCCAGCGAGACCATCACGGCCCACAACGCGGGCTGGACGACGTCGACCCGCGCCAGGGCCGAAGCGTCGGCCAGCACGTCGCGAAGTGAGCAGTCCACAAAGGATGCAAGCGCGGCACCGCATTCGTCGAGCCGGGCCGCGAACACCGGTGACGACGAAGCCAGGTCGAGGGCCATGCCCGCCCACTGCGAGCCCTGGCCGGGGAAGACGAGCGCCGTCCGGCCGGTACCGGCGGTCCCGGTGACCACGTTCGGGGCGGGAATCCCCTCCGCCAGCGCGGAAAGCCCGGCCAGCAGCGCGTCCCGGTCACCGGTGACGACCGCACGGTGCGGGAAGGCGGTCCGGGAGGTGGCCAGCGAGAACGCGAGGTCGGCCAGGTTGTGCTCGGCCGCACACCCCTGCAGCGCAATCGCTTGCGCCTGCAGCGCCTCCGGCGTCTTCGCGGACAGCACCCACGGCACGACCGCCGGCTCGGGCGTCAGCTCGACGTCGACGGTGTCGCCCTGCTCGAGGATCACGTGGGCGTTGGTGCCGGAAATGCCGAACGACGAGATCGCGGCCCGGCGCGGCCGGGCCGGGTCCCAGTGCCGCGGCTCGTCGAGCAGGCGCACCGCGCCGCTCTCCCAGTCCACGTGGGACGACGGCGTTTCCGCGTGCAGCGTCCGCGGCATCAGGCCGTGCCGCAGCGCCTGCACGGTCTTGATCACCCCGGCGACACCGGCGGCGGCCTGGGCGTGGCCGATGTTCGACTTGAGCGAGCCCAGCCACAGCGGCTCTTCGCGGTCCTGACCGTAGGTGGCCAGCAGTGCCTGCGCCTCGATCGGGTCGCCCAGCGCCGTTCCGGTGCCGTGCGCCTCGACGAGGTCGACGTCCGAAGTGGACAGACCGGCGTCGGCCAGCGCCGCGCGGATCACGCGCTGCTGCGCCGGTCCGCTCGGGGCGCTGAGCCCGTTCGACGCGCCGTCCTGGTTCAGCGCGCTGCCCTTCAGCACGGCGAGCACCGGGTGCCCGAGGCGTCGCGCGTCGGAGAGCCGCTCGACCAGCAGGATGCCCGCGCCCTCGGCCATGCCCATGCCGTCGGCGGAGGCGCCGAACGCCTTGCAGCGCCCGTCCGCGGCCAGGCCGCGCTGGCGGCTGAACGCGGTCAGCGACGCCGGCGTCACCATCACCGCGACCCCGCCGGCGAGGGCGAGCGAGCACTCGCCGCGACGCAGGGCCTGCGCGGCCAGGTGCAAGGCCACCAGCGACGACGAGCAAGCCGCGTCGATGGTGAGCGCGGGCCCTTCCAGGCCGAGGGTGTAGGCGATCCGGCCGGACAGCACGCTCGACACGCTGCCGGTGAGCAGGTGCCCTTCGAGGCCGTCCGGGATGTCGCGCATCCGCGCGTGGTAGTCCTGGTAGTTGGCGCCGACGAAGACACCCGCGGACTCGCCGCGCAGCGTGGCCGGGTCGATCCCGGCGTGCTCGATCGCCTCCCACGAGATCTCCAGCAGCAGCCGCTGCTGCGGGTCCATGGCGAGCGCTTCCCGCGGCGAGATGCCGAAGAAACCGGCGTCGAAGTCGGCCACGTCGTGCAGGAAGCCGCCGTGGCGGACGCTCGACGTACCCTGCTCGTCGGCGTCGCCGCCGAACAGCTTCGCCAGGTCCCAGCCGCGGTCGGCCGGGAAGCCGGAGATGGCGTCGCGGCCTTCGGCGACGAGGGTCCACAGGTCGTCGGCGGACCGCACGCCGCCGGGGTACCGGCAGCCCATGCCGATGATCGCGATCGGGTCGTCGGCGTTCGCGACGCGGGTCGCGGTGACGGCCTCGGTGCGTGTGCCGAGCACCTGGTCCCGCAGGTGCGCGGCGAGCCGCCGCGGCGTCGGGTGGTCGAAGACGAGCGTCGCGGGCAGCCGCAGCCCGGTCGCGGCGGCGATCCGGTTGCGGACGTCCAGCGCGGTCAGCGAGTCGAAGCCGAGGTCGGTGAACGGCCGGTCCGGCTCGACGGCGGCGCCGTTCGCGTGCCCGAGCACCGCGGCGGCCTGGGCGCGGACCAGCTCGAGCAGCAGCCGGTCGGCCTCGTCGCCGGAGAGCCCGGCGAGCTGCCCGGCCAGCGCCGGTGCTTCCGCCGCGGGCGCCTTCGCGGTTTCCTTCAGCCGCTTGACCTGCGGCAGGTCGTCGAACAGCGGCCGGGCGCGGCCGGCGGTGAACACCGGCAGGAACCGGGCCCAGTCGACGTCGGCGAGCACGGCGAAGGTCTCGTCGTGGCCGAGGGTTTCGTGCAGGGCCGCGATCGCGGTGGCCGGGTCCATCAGCGGCAGGCCGCGCCGGGCGAGCTGCCCGGTGTCGACGCCTTCGGACATCCCGCCCTGGCCTTCGATCTCCGTCGGGGCCCAGACGCCCCAGGCGATCGACGTCGCGGTCGCGCCCCGGGCCCGGCGCCGCTCGGCGAGGGTGTCGAGGAAGTTGTTGGCGGCCGAGTAGCCGGCGTGGTCGCCGCTGCCCCAGACCCCGGCGATCGAGGAGAACAGGACGAACGCGTCGAGGTCGTCGCCGAGCAGCTCGTCGAGGTGCCGGGCGCCGGCCACCTTGGCGCGGACGACCTCGGCGAACCCGGGCAGGGTCGTCTCGGTCACCGGCAGCAGCTCGACCGTGCCCGCGGCGTGGAAGACCGCGCGGACCGGCTCGTCGAGGTCCACCAGCAGGCCGGCGAGGGCGTCGCGGTCGGCGACGTCGCAGCGGGCGAGCGTGACGCGGGCGCCGAGGGCTTCCAGCTCGGCGGCCAGCTCGGTGGCGCCGGGCGCGTCCGGGCCGCGGCGGCCGGTCAGCACCAGGTGCGACGCGCCTTCCCCGGCGAGCCAGCGGGCGACGTGCGTGCCGAGCGCGCCCGTGCCGCCGGTGACGAGGATCGTGCCTTCGGGCCGCCACCGCGCCGGCCGGGCCTGCTCGCCCTTGCCCGCGGTGTGCAGCCGCCGGACCCGGACGCCGCCGGGCCGCACGGCCAGCTGGTCTTCGTCGCCGCGCGCGGCGAGGATCCGGCCGAGCTGGTCCAGTTCGGCGGCGGTCGGCTCCGCGGTCAGGTCCACGAGACCGCCCCAGCGGTCGGCGTGCTCCAGCGCGAGGACCCGGCCGAGGCCCCAGAGCAGCGACTGCTCGACACCGGGCAGCTCGTCGGCGGGGCCGGTGCGGACCGCGCCGCGGGTCAGCACCCACAGCGGCGCGGCGATCCCGGCGTCACCCAGTGCCTGGGCGAGAACGAGCGTCAGGATCAGCCCCGCCGGGCTCGCCGGGAACTCCGGGTGCGGCCGTTCGTCGGCGGCGAGCAGCGAGACGATCCCGTCGAACGGCCCGGTGAGGCGCTCGGCCAGCGCGCCGCGGCCGGTGTCGGTGAGCACGAGGGTCTCGACGTCGGCGGTGCGCGCGAGCGCGTCGACGACGTCCTGCCCGGAGCCGTCTTCGCCGCGCACGACGAGCCAGCGTCCGGACGGCGTCGCGGCGGGGAGATCGGCGGGCTTCCAGGTGATCCCGTACCGCCAGGCGTCCACAGTGGACTCGATGGTCCGGCGCCGCCGCCACTGGGCCAGCGCGGGGAGGACCTCGTCCAGCGGGGTGTCGACGGAGACGCCGAGGGTGCCCGCGAGGTCCGCCGGGTCGTCGCGGTCGACGACGTCCCAGAACCGCGCGTCGGCCGGGGCGACCCGGCCGCCGTGGCCGTCTTCGGTGTGCAGCCAGAAGCTTTCGCGCTGGAACGGGTAGGTGGGCAGGTCGACGCGGCCCGCGCCGGGGAACGCCGGGGTCCAGTCGACCTCGACGCCGGCGCAGTGCGCTTCGCCGAGCGCCAGCTGGAACCGGGCGAGCCCGCCGTCACCGCGGCGCAGGGTGCCCAGCGCGGTCGCGGTCTCGCCGATGGCCATCGTCAGCACCGGGTGCGGCGACGCCTCGACGAACGTCCCGAACCCGCGCTCGGTCAGCGCGCGGACGGCGTCGTCGAGCAGCACGGTGCCGCGGAGGTTGGTGTACCAGTACCCGGCGTCCAGCTCGGCGCCGTCGGCCCAGTCGCCGGTCACGGTGGAGAAGAAGCCGGTCCCGGCGGTCCGCGGGGTGATCGGGGCGAGCACGTCCAGGAGTTCGTCGCGGATCTCTTCGACCTGCGCGGAGTGCGACGCGTAGTCCACCGGGATCCGCTTGGCGCGGACGCCGTCGGCCTCGCACGCCGCGATCAGCGCGTCCAGGGCCCGGGGTTCACCCGAAACCACCACCGCGGCCGGACCGTTCACCGCCGCGATCGACAGCCCGTCGGTCAGCAGTGCCTCGACGTCCGCCCGCGGGGCGGCCACCGAAACCATGCCGCCGCGCCCGGCCAGCGCCAGGATCGCCTTGCTGCGCAACGCGACCACGCGGGCACCGTCCTCGAGGGAGAGCGCACCCGACACCACGGCGGCCGCGATCTCACCCTGCGAGTGCCCCACGACCGCGTCCGGCACGACGCCGTACGACCGCCACAGCTCCGCCAGCGAAACCATGACGGCCCACAACGCGGGCTGTACGACGTCGACCCGCGCGAGCGCGTCCGCGTCGGCCAGAACGTCCCGCAGCGACCAGTCCACAAAGGACGCCAGTGCCACCGCGCATTCGTCGAGCCGGGCCGCGAACACCGGCGCCGAAGAAGCCAGCTCCAGCGCCATCCCGGCCCACTGGGAACCCTGGCCGGGGAAGACCAGCGCGACCTTGCCCGGCTTCCCGGCCACTCCGGAGACCACGGCGTCGTCCGGAGCACCGGCGGCAACTGCGGCGAGCCCGCGGAGGAGTTCGTCCCGGTCGTGCCCGACGACGACGGCCCGGTGCTCGAACCGCGCCCGCGTCACGGCCAGGGAGTGGCCGACCTCGGGTAGCTCCAGATCGTCCACATCGGACAGACGAGTCGCCTGCGCGCGCAGGGCTTCCGCGGTGCGTCCCGACAGCACCCACGGGACGACCGCCGGCACCGGCGCCGGTTCGGGGACTTCAGCGGGCGGCGCGGCTTCGAGGATCGCGTGGGCGTTCGTCCCGCTGATGCCGAACGACGACACCGCCGCCCGGCGCGGGTGGTCGCGCTCGGGCCACTCGACGTCGTCGGCGAGCAGCCGGAGCGTACCGCCGGACCAGTCCACTTCGGACGTCGGCCGCCCGGCGTGCCGCGACTTCGGCAACGTCGAGTGCTGCAACGCCAAGACGGCCTTCATCACCCCGGCGACACCCGCCGCGGCCTGGGTGTGCCCGATGTTCGACTTCACCGAACCGAGCCACAGCGGCTGTTCCGGCGACCGGCCGCGGCCGTAGGTCTCCAGCAGCGCCTGCGCCTCGATCGGGTCGCCGAGCGGCGTGCCGGTGCCGTGCGCCTCCATCAGGTCGACCTGGCTCGCCGCCACGCGGGCGTTCGCGAGCGCGTCGAGGATGACGCGTTCCTGCGACGGCCCGTTCGGCGCGCTGAGCCCGTTCGACGCGCCGTCGGAGTTGACCGCCGAGCCGCGCACGACCGCGAGCACCGGGTGCCCGTTGCGCTGGGCGTCGGAAAGCCGTTCGAGCACCAGCATCCCGGCGCCCTCGGCGGCGCCGAACCCGTCGGCGTCGGCGGAGAAGGGCTTGCACCGGCCGTCCGGGGAGAGCGCCCGCTGCCGGCTGAGCTCGATGAGGATGCCCGGGGTCGCCATCACGGTCACGCCGCCGGCCAGCGCCAGCGAGCACTCGTCGCGGCGCAGCGCCTGCACCGCCCAGTGCAGGGCGACCAGCGAGGACGAGCACGCGGTGTCGACGGTGACCGCGGGGCCCTCCAGGCCGAGGACGTAGGCGATCCGGCCGGACGCGACACTGGTGATCGTGCCGGTCAGCAGGTGCCCCTCGACCGATTCGGGCACCTTGTGCGAGCTCGGCACGTAGTTCTGCTGCATGGCCCCGACGAACACGCCGGTGCGGCTCGACTTCAGCGTCCGCGGGTCGATGCCGCCGCGCTCGAGGGCTTCCCACGACGTCTCCAGCAGCAGCCGCTGCTGCGGGTCCATCGCGAGGGCCTCACGCGGGGAGATGCCGAAGAAACCCGCGTCGAACCGGTCGGCGTCGTGCAGGAAAGCGCCGCCGCGCATGGAGAACGTGCCCGGCCGCGAGGGGTCCGGGTCGTACAGCGACGCGAGGTCCCAGTCCCGGCCGTCGGGCAGCTCGCCGATGACGTCCTCGCCGTCGGTCACCAGCCGCCACAACGCTTCCGGCGTCTCGATCCCGCCCGGGAAGCGGCAGCCCATGCCGACGATCGCGATCGGCTCGGTTTCCCGCGCCTCGAAGTCCCGCAACCGCTGCTTGGCCTGGCGCAGGTCCGCGGTGGCCAGCTTCAGGTAGTCGCGAAGCTTGTCCTCGTTCGACATGTGCCGTCAACTCCGTGCCTTGTACGCGCCTTGGTGGCGGCGGTGGCCCGACCCCGTCTCAGGACAGGTCGAGCTCTCGGTCGAGCAGTGCGAAGATCTCGTCGTCCGACGCGGCGTCGAGCGGGGCGTCCCCGGCTTCGGGGCCGCCCGCCTCGTCCGTGCCGTCCAGCCGGAACAGCAGGTCGCGCAACCGGACCTTGACCCGGCCGTGCAGCGGCGGCCCGCCCGCGTCCGCGAACAGCGCCTGCTCCAGCCGGTCGAGCCCGGCGAGCACGTCGGAGCCCTCGGTGGACGGCCGGAGCGCGCCGAGCAGGTGCCCCGCCAGGGCGTCCGGGGTCGGGTAGTCGAAGACCAGGGTGGTGCGCAGCTTCAGCCCGGTCGCCTCGGCGAGCCGGTTGCGCAGCGCCACCGCCGTCAGCGACTCGAACCCGAGCTCGCTGAACGCGCTGTCGCCGTCGATCCCGGCCGCGGTGTCCCGGCCGAGGACCTCCGCGGTGTGCTCGCGGACCAGGTCCAGCACCAGTTCGGCCCGCGCGGGCTCCGGCAGCGCGGTCAGCCGCGCGGCGAGCCCGCCCTCGGGCGCGGTGCGGGTGACCGGCTCGGCGTGCGGAGCTCGGACGTACTCCCCCGGCAGCGCCCCGAGCACGACGTTTTCGGCGGAGAAGACCGGGCGCCCCACGCTGTCGGTGGCCGCCACCGACACCGAGTCCGGGCCGGTGGCCCGCAGCCGTACGCGCAGTGCCGGCGCGCCCGCCGTGTGCAGGGCCAGCCCGCTCCACGACGACGCGAGCCAGCCCTCGGACTCCGCCGCGGCGGGGAACAACGCGACCGACTGCAGCGCGGAGTCCAGCAGCGCGGGGTGGATGCCGTACCCGGCACCGCTCCCGGCCTGCACCGGCAACGCCACTTCGGCGAACAGCTCGCCGTCCAGCGACCAGGCGCCGGTGAGCCCGCCGAACTCGGGGCCGAGTTCGATCCCGTGCGCCCGCAAGCGATCCCGCGCGATCGAGGCGTCTTCGGCGACCGCGCCCGGCGGCGGCCATTCGACCGGCGGTGCGGCCGCGCCCGCCGCGCCCGCGGTCTCGGCCATGATCCCGGTCGCGTGCCGGGTCCACGGCCCGCCCTGGGCGGCGCCGACCGAGTCGGGCCGGGCGAACACGCCGATCCGGCGCGCCCCGGCGTCGTCGACCGGGCCGATCCGCACCTGCAGGCACAGCGCCTCTTCGGCGAAGACGACCGGCAGGTGCTGGGTGAGCTCTTCGATCCGGGCGCAGCCCAGCTCGGACGCGGCGTGCAAGGTCAGCTCGACGAGCACGGCCGAGGGCAGCACGGTCCGGCCGAACACGGTGTGGCCGGCCAGCCACGGCTGCTGCGCGGCCGACAGCCGTCCGGTGAACAGCCAGCCGCCGTCCTCGGCGAGTTCGACGGCCGCGCCGAGCAGCGGGTGCCCGGCGGCCAGCAGGCCGGCGGCGGCGACCGTGGCGTCCGAACCGGACTCCGGCAGCGTCACCGGCTCCGCGCCGCCGGGGAAGGCCGCCGTCCAGTCGACGCCGACGCCGGACACGTAGGCCGCGGCGAGCGAGCCGAGGAACGAGCGCGGGCCGTCTTCACGACGGCGGATCGAGCCGAGCACCACCGCGCGGCCGTCCAGCGTGTCGATCGTGTCCTGCACCGCGACCGTGAGCACCGGGTGCGGGCTGATCTCGGCGAAGACGCCGAGGCCCTGCGCGACGAGCCCGCGGGTGGCCTCGTCGAAGCGGACCGGGTTGCGCAGGTTCCGGAACCAGTAGCGGGCGTCGAGGACGGCGGTGTCGAGCGGGCCTTCGGTCACCGTCGAGTGGAACGGGACGGCGGTCGACGACGGCGCGAGCGGGGCGAGGTCGGCCAGCAGCCGGTCGCGGATGCCGTCGATGTGCCGCGAGTGCGCGGCCAGCCCGACCGGGATGCGCCGGGCCCGCACGCCCTCGGCGGTCAGGTCGGCCAGGAGCTCCTCCACCGCACCGGAATCACCGGAGACGACCACCCACGACGGCGCGTTCACGGCACCGATGTCGAGCCCGTCCCGGCCCGCCAGCCGCGACCGGACGTCGGCGACCGGCAGGGGGACGGAGATCATGTCGCCGCGGCCGGACAGCGTGGCCTGCGCCTGGCTCCACCGCGCGGCCACCCGCATGCCGTCCTGGTGGGACAGCGCGCCGGTCGCGCAGGCCGCGGCGACCTCGCCGAGGCTGTGCCCGACGACGGCGGCGGGTTCCACGCCGTGCGAACGCCAGAGGGCGGCCAGCGCCACCATCACCGCGAACAGCACCGGCTGCACGACGTCGGCGCCGTCGTCCAGCGTGGGCGCGCCGGGACGCCCGTGCAGAACGTCCACAATGGACCAGTCGGCGAACGCGGCGAGCGCGGCGTCGCAGCGCGCGATCTCCCCGGCGAACACCGGCGACCACTCCAGCAGGTCCAGCGCCATGCCCGGCCACTGCGAACCCTGGCCGGGGAAGACGAACACGACCCGCTCGGCGCGCCGGGCGCTGCCGCGCACGACGTCCGGCGGGTTCTGCCCGGCCGCGAGGGCCTCCAGCCCGCGCAGGCCGCCGTCGCGGCCGCCGGAGAGCAGCACGGCCCGGTGCGCCCGGCCGGTGTCCTCGGCGGCGACCGAGCGCGCGAACGACTCGAACGGCGTGTCGGGGTGCTCGGCGAGGTAGCGCGCGAGGCGGTGGGCCTTCGACCGCAGGCCCGCCTTGCTGTCGGCGGAGACGATCAGGGGCACGACGTCGTGACCGCTGCCGGTGTGCTCGTGCTCGGTCGTCAGGGTCGGGGTGGCCACTGGTGTACCTCCGGGGTCGGGCGTCCGGCTCTCAAGGAAGACGCACGGAAAACGGGTTCCGGAACACGTCGCCCGGGTCCCAGCGCGCCTTGACCCGCTGCAGCCGCGGGTAGTTGTGCTGGTGGTAGAGCTCGTGCCAGGCCAGCCCGGAGCGGTTCCACCGCTCGTCCTGCACGTCGAAGTCCGGGTTGTTCACGTAGGAGCCGTTGGTGCGCTCGTCCGGCACCGGCACCCCGCCGGTCCCCGCGTAGACGTCCGCGTAGAACTCGCGCAGCCACGCCAGGTGCGCCCCGGGCTGCTCGGAGGCGTCCCAGTGCGTCGAGTAGACGAGCTTGAGGATCGAGTCGCGCTGCGCGATCGCGGTGTCGGCCGGCGAAAGGGCGTTCATCTGCCCGCCGCAGCCGACGAACATCACGCCGGCGCGGTGGTTGCCGTAGTCCTTGCGCAGCAGGTGCCGGTAGATCTTGCCGGCCTGCTCGTCGGTGCAGCGCTTGCGCAGGTCGGCCGCCTTGATCTTGAAGCTCAGCGTGTGGTCGCCGCTGTCGGCGATGCCGCCCCACGACGTCGAGTGCAGCCACGGCAGCTCCTGGCGGCTGCTCAGCGCCGGGGCGACGCCGAGGTCGCGGCGGATCGCGGCCACGTAGTCGTCGAGCAGGCCGGCCGCGTTCGGGAGCGAGCTGTCGATCTGGGTCGACATGGCGACGAACTGCGAAGCGCGCGTGCCGCACCAGAGGCCGCTGTAGAGGTCGTCGTAGGGCGAACCGGGCGCGCTGTTGCGCTCGTACCAGTCGCCGTGGTTGCGCAGCAGGCGGGTGAACGCGGCTTCGTCGAGCATGTCCCAGACCCAGACGTCCTGCTGCACCAGCAGCCGCGCGGGCGGGGTGGGCAGCAGCGCGGACGGGGCGCCGGTCACGCCGGGGATCCGCAGCCAGTAGCGCGTGACCACGCCGAAGTTGCCGCCACCGCCGCCGGTGTGGGCCCACCAGAGGTCGTGGTTCTCGTCGTCGGGGTCGCGGGTCGCGACCACCGCGCGGGCGGTGCCGTCGGCGTCCACCACGACGACCTCGACCGCGTACAGGTGGTCGGAGACGTAGCCGAACTTCCGCGACAGCGGGCCGTACCCACCGCCCGCGATGTGCCCGCCGAGGCCGACGCTCGGGCAGGAGCCGGCCGGGATGGTGACGCCCCAGCGCTTGTACAGCGTCCGGTAGGCCTGGCCCACGGTCGCGCCCGGCTCGACGGCGAAGGCGTCGCGCCCGGGGTCGAAGTCGATGCGGTTGAGCTCGGAAAGGTCGATGACCACCTGGACGTCCGGGGCGCCGACCATCGCCTCGACGCAGTGGCCACCGCTGCGGACCGCGATCCGCCTGCCCTCGCGGACGGCGGTGCCGACCGCGGCCACGACCTCTTCGGTGGAAGTCGCCACGCAGACGTAATCGGGTTTGCCGACCCAGCGCTGGTTCACCCCGCGCACGAGATCGGCATACCGGGCGTCGTCCGGCAGAACCGTTACCGCACCCATCGATCGCCCTCATTCCCGAGTTTATCCAACCTCGCCGAACACTACGGTGACGCCGCTGACCGCTCCAACCCCTAACCCCCCGAAACCGCTGCTCACCAGCCTCTTGCTTAGGGGCGCGCTAGGGGTTACCGGCCCGATCGGCCGCTGCTAACTTCAACGTGCGGAAATCTTTATTCTGCCGGACTGCGCTAGTTAAAGACAGGGCGGGAAATCGTGGCCGAACTCCATTCATGGCACCCGATCGACGAGCAGTCGGACGACAAGGAAGTAATCATCACGGTTGATTTCACGGTCACCGGGCGACCGGAGGCGGGGTTCGCCGAGCTCGCGACCCACCTCGAGACGCCCTACGGCGTGTGGGAGAGCCTGCCGCCTGCCGTCGGCGACGAAACCGGCATGAACGGCGACGACTACCTCGACCGGTGGACCACCGAGCTGCGGGCCAGCGGCGTCGAGGTCAAGGCGGTGTTCGGCTACTGCGCGTCCAGCGTGTTCGCGCTGGCCATCGCCGACCGGATCGCGACCTGGCAGGACAAGCCGCGGGTCGTGCTGTTCGATCCGACCGCCGCGACCGGGTTCACCGTGCTCCACTACGGCTTCTTCCGCGTGGTGGACGCCCTCGCGGCCGTGCTCACCGACGACGAGGTCAGCGACGCGCACGCCGCCGGCCAAGCCGCGCAGCAGACCCACGACGACCTCGAGACGCTCACGAAGGAGTTCGTGCGCATCTACCGCGAGGTCGGCGGCACCGCCTTCGAGCGCGTCGGCCTGGAAGCCGACCGCGCCGAGGAGCTGGTCTCGTGGTTCAGCAGCTACATGACCTACCTCGTGGCGGCCTCGCAGCTGACCGTCCCCGCCGACCTGGCCGGCGTCGACGTGATCCGCTCGGCCGAACTGCCCGGCGCGCTGGAGATCGGCGCGCGCGAAGTCCGCTTCGACATCGACCACTCCGGCCTGCTCAGCCAGCCGGAGGTCGCGCAGGCCGTCCGCGGCCTGCTCGTCTGACCGCCCCTTCCTTCGGAGAATCCAGCAGGAGAGCTGATGCCGACGTCACCGACCGGTCTGGGCACCGGCACGGAAAGCCAAGCCGAAGCCGCGCTCGCCGGGCACCCCGGGATCGCGCGGGCCCGCGTGACCCGCGAACCCGGCACCGGGCGGCTCGTCGCCCACGTCGTGCCGCGGGACCCGGTCGCCGAGGACGGCGACGACCGCAAGCGCGTCGACGAGTGGCAGCTGATCTACGAATGGGTCTACGGCGAACTGCCCGAGTCCGGTGGGCTCGGGGAGAACTTCGTGGGCTGGCACAGCACCTACACCGGGCTGCCGATCGAGCTCGCGCAGATGCGGGAGTGGCGGGACGCGACCGTCGAGCGGATCACGTCGCTGCGGCCGCGCCGGGTGCTGGAGATCGGCGTCGGCACCGGCCTGCTGATGGCCAAGCTCGCGCCTTCGTGCGAGGAGTACGTGGCGACGGACTTCTCCCCCACCGTGGTCGAGACGCTCACCGGCCAGGTCGCCGGGGACCCCGCGCTGGCCCACGTGACGCTGCACAACCGCGAAGCCAACGACTTCTCCGGGCTGCCGGACCAGCACTTCGACACCGTCGTGATCAACTCGGTCATCCAGTACTTCCCGGACATCGGCTACCTCGCGGACGTGCTGCGGCAGGCGGCCGCGCTGCTCGCGCCCGGCGGCGCGGTGTTCGTCGGCGACGTGCGGAACCTGCGGCTGCTGCGCGCCTTCCGGACCGCGGTGCTGGCCGACGAGCTCGCCGCCGCGCCCGGGTCGGCCCGCGAGATCGTCGAGAACAGCGTCCTGGAGGAGAAGGAACTGCTCGTCGACCCGGACTTCTTCCCGGCGCTGGCCGCGACGCTGCCCGGGATCGCGGCGGCGGACGTCCGGCTCAAGCGGGCCCACCACCACAACGAGCTCAGCCGGCACCGCTACGACGCCGTGCTGCGCAAGGAACCCGCCGAGACGGTCGAGCCGGCGCTGACCGCGGCCTGGGACCCGGGCGCGCTGGAAACGCTGCTCAGCGACGTCCGGCCGCCGTCCGCGCGGATCACCGGCGTGCCGAACGGCCGGGTCGCGCGCGAGCTGGCCGAGCTGGCGAAGCTCGACACCGGCCGCACCCCCGCCGCGGTCACCGCGCCGGACCCCGAAGACCTCCACGAGATCGGCAAGCGCCGCGGCTACCAGGCCGCGGTGACCTGGTCCGCCGAAGGCCCCGGCCTGGTCGACGTCGTGTACACGCGCGACGGCGAGCCGGTGACCGTGCCCGCCTCGGCCGCCACCCCCGGACTGCCCTTCACCACCTACGCGAACGCGCCCTCGCGCGCGGCGAAGACGAGCTCGTTCGTCGCCGAGCTGCGCGCGTACCTCGCCGCGCGGCTGCCCGCCGAAGCGATCCCGCACGCCTTCACCACCGTCGAAGACCTCCCCGAAGGGACCGGACATGCCGACCACTGAGGGCGCGCGGATCCCCGCGACCCGCAAGGAAGAAGGCCTCTGGCTGCTGGAGCGGCTGGTCCCCGGCGAAGGCGTGAACAACGTCCCGGGCGTCGCGCTGCGGGTGGCGGGCCGGCTCGACCGGGCCGTGCTGCAGGAAGCCGTCACGCGGCTGGTGCGCCGGTACGACGCGCTGCGGACCGTCTTCCACGCCGACGACACCCGGCTGACGAAGGAGGTGCTGCCGTCCTTCCCGGTCCGCCTGGAGGGCGAGGACAGCACCGACGTCGACGCCGGGCTGCGCGAGCTGATCACGCGGCCGTTCGCGCTCGACGGCACGCCGCTGCTGCGCGTCGGCCTCTACCACGGCCCCGAGCACGACTCCGTCGGCGTGGCCGTGCACCACCTGATCTTCGACGGCACCTCGATGTCGATCTTCCTGGAGGAGCTGGCGGCCGCGTACGACGCCGTGCTCGCCGGGGACCTCCCCGACGCGAGCGAGCCCGTCCCGCTGTGGCCGGAGTCCGAGCCGAAGCCGGCGAGCCTCGCCTTCTGGCGCGAGCACCTGCGCGACTTCGACGCGAGCGGCCTCGAACTGTGGTGCGGCGGCCAGGAAAGCGCCCAGCCGACCCTGCGCGGCGAGCAGCTGGTCCGCGCGTTCTCGCCCGAAGCGAAGGACGTCGTCACCGCGCTGCAGAAGGACCTCAAGGCCCCCGACGTCGTCCTCCTGCTGGCCGCCTACTACCTGCTGCTGCACGCCCACGGCGCCGGCCCCGACCTCGCCGTCGGGTTCCCGGTGAACGTCCGCAGCCAGCAGGCCCAGCGCGCGATCGGCTACCACGTCAACATCGTCCCGCTGCGCGTCCGCATCGACCCGGCCGAGACGTTCCGGACGTTCAGCCGCCGCGTGCGCGACCTGTTCTTCGAGGCGATCGCGCACGCGGACGTGCCGATGGACGTCCTGCTGCCCGAGGTCGAGCGCGCCGACTCCTCCTGGCGCACCACGATGTTCCGGCACGTGTTCAACTACCTGCCCTTCGGCGGGCGGGCGGCCACCAGCATCGGCGGCGCACCCGCCGAAGTCGCCGAAATCGACCCGGGGCACAGCAAGTTCGACCTCGAGTTCGTCATCCTGCCCTCGGCCGGCGAGAGCCGCGTCAAGGCGGTGTACGGCGCCGAAGTGCTCGGTGGCGACGACGTCGGCCTGCTGCTGGAGCGCTACGACGCCCTGCTCGTCGCGGCCGCGGGTGCGCCGGACCGGCCGCTGGGCGAGCTGGACTCGTGGGGCGCCACCGACCGCCGGGTGCTGGACGCGCCCGCGAAACCGGCGTCGCCGGACACCGTGCTCACCGCGATCGCCCGCGGCGTGCGGGAAACCCCCGGCGCGCCCGCTCTCGTCACCGACGAGGGCACCACGTCCTACCGCGAACTCTGGCGGGCCGCTTCGGCCGTCACGACCCTGCTGGCCGACGCCGGGACCGGGCCGGGCGACCTGGTCGCCGTGGTCGCCCCGCGCGGGCGCGAACTCGCGGCCGCGGTGCTCGGCGGCTGGCTGGCCGGCGCCACCGTGACCACGGCCGACCCGGGCCAGGCCGACGTCCTCGAGGTCGTGTCGGGCGCGAAGCTGGTGCTGGGCGCGGCGGAAACCGCGCCGCACGCCTCGATCCCGTGGCGGCCGATCTCGTACGCGGTCACCGTCGCCGTCGAGCCGGACGCCGGGGCCGTGTCCCCGGACAGCGCGGCACTGATCGGCGTGACCCACCGCGAACTCGCCGCGGCCGCCCGGCACAGCGCCGCGCTCGTGCCGCCAGGGCGACCGGTGCTGTGGCTGACCTCCCCGGCCACCGGTGCCGCCGTCGCCGAGCTGCTGCTGGCCCTGACCACCGGCGCCCCGCTGGTCGTGGCGCCCGACGCCGCCCGCACCGACGGCCGGCTGCTCGCCGATCTGCTCACCCGCCACGACGCCGGCGTCGTGCACGCCACCCCGGCCGTCTGGTCCCGCGTGGTCGAGCACCTCGGCGAAGCCGCCGGCGGCCGGACCGCGCTGATCGGCGCCGAACCCGCGCCCGCCCCGCTCGTCCGCACGCTGCGCGCGCTGGAAGCCGACGTCCACACCGTGTTCTCCGGCGCCGGACGCTGGGTGCTCGGCGACGGCATGCCGGTCGCGGGCCTCGAAGCCGACGTCGTCGCCCCGGACGGGCGGCGGCTGCCGCTGGGCGTGCGCGGGGAGCTCCGGCTGGCCGGGACCGCCACCGGCGTGCTCGCGCACTGGCGCACCGACGGGTCCCTGCACGTCCACGGCCCGCGCGAGCGCCAGCTGTTCCTCGGCGGCACCCGCGTCGACCTGGCGACCGTGGAGGACGCGCTGACCGCGTACACCGACGTCGTCGCGGCGGCCGTCACCGCCCGGGTCACCGACGAGGGGACCGAGCTGGTCGCCGTGGTGCACGCGCCGGACAAGCCGCAGCTGGCCGCCGACCTGGCGCGGCACGCCGAGACGGCGCTGCCGCCGCGGGCGCGCCCGGCCTGGTACCTGCGGGTCGACGCGTTGCCCGAGACCGCCGGGCACGAAGTCGACCGGGCGGCGGTCGCCGAACTGGCCGCCACCGCCGGGCCGCCGGCCGAACTGCCCGCCGAGGTCGTCCCGGACGCCACGACGGCCGCCGTCATGGCGATGTTCGCGACGCTGCTCAAGCGCAACGACGTCACCGAGGACACGAACTTCTTCGCCAGTGGCGGGCACTCGCTGCTGGCCGCCCAGCTCGTCCAGTCGATCCAGAAGAAGACCGGGGTCCGGCTGAAGCTGTCCGCCGCCTTCTCCCACCCGACGCCGGCCGCGCTGGCGGAGCTGATCACCGAACGCGGGAGCACCCGATGACGACGTCCTTCAACCCGGCGCCCCGCCCGTTCGAGCGGGCCGAGACCATGCACGGCCTGTTCGAGTGGTGCGCGGACCGCTGGCCGGCCCGCACCGCGCTGCACCACCGGGGCCGCGACATCACCTACCGGGAGCTGGCGGAGACCGCCGACGCGTACGCGGCCGAGCTGCAGGCGCGCGGGGTCGGGCGCGGCTCGATCGTGCCGGTGCTGCTGCCCCGCTCCCCCGAGCTGTTCGCGACGCTGCTGGCCGTGCTCAAGTGCGGTGCCGCCTACGCGGCCCTGGACCTGCGCTGGCCGCGGACCCGGCTCGCGGAGCTGATCGAGCACCTCGGCGGCCCGGTGGTGGCCGCCGAGCGCGGGGCCGGGTGGTCGTCGATGTGGTCACCGCCTGCCCAACCGATCCTCGGCGCCCGCCCGGCCGCGGTCGACGTCGGCGCGGACGACGCGTGCGCCGTGTTCTTCACCTCCGGGACCACCGGGACGCCGAAGGGCGTGGTGACCGCGCACCGCGGCAACGTGCGGCTCTTCGACGACTGGCTGTTCACGCCGCTGGACTCCGGTGCGGTGATGCCGCAGGCGCTCGCGGCGACGTGGGACGCCTTCGGCCTCGATTCGTGGGGCGTGCTGTTCAACGGCGGCACCCTGGTGCTGCTGGAGGACACCCTGGAGCTGGCGACGAAACTGCGTGACCTGGTCGCCATCCACGGCGTCACCACGATCTTCCCGCCCACCGCGGTGTTCCACAGCATGGTCGACAGCGACCTCGACGCGTTCGCCGGCCTGCGGGCCGTCGGCACCGGCGGCGAGAAGCTCTCGGCCCGGCACGCGGCCCGGTTCCTCGAGGCGTACCCGGACATCCCGCTCTACAACATGTACGGCCCGGTCGAGTCGAGCGTGGCGGCCACCTGCCACCGCGTCCGGCCCGAGGACTGCACCCCGCCGGATTCGGTCCCGCTCGGCCTGCCGTTCCCCAACACCCAGGCGTACATCCTCGACGGCGACCGGCTGTGCGACGTCGGCGAGAGCGGCGAGATCTGCCTGGGTGGCAAGGGGCTGGCGCTCGGGTACTTCGAGGACTCTTCGCTGACCGCGCGCAAGTTCGTCGAGCTCGCCCTGCCGTCCGGCCCGGAACGCGTCTACCGCACCGGTGACCTCGGGCGCTGGACCGCCGGCGGGCTGCTGCACTTCGAAGGCCGCGCGGACCGCCAGGTCAAGATCCGCGGCCACCGCATCGAACTCGACGACGTCGAGCACAACGCCGGGCGCGTACCGGGTGTCGGCGCGTGCGCGGTCGTGCCGGTGACCGGGGCCGACGGCGCGTACGAGGACCTGTGCCTGTTCTACGCCGGTTCCGGCGATGCGCCGGGCGAGGAAGAACTGCGCACCCGGCTGGCCGAGCGGCTGCCCGGCTACCTCGTGCCGGCTCTGGTGCAGCGCCTGGAGCGGCTGCCCGTGCTGGAGGACCGGAAGCTGGACCGGCGGGCGCTGGCCGAGCTGGCGGCGAGCCGCCGGATCGCCTCGGCCGCCCCGGTGGCCGAGTCCCTTTCGGACACCGAAGCCGCGGTGGCGGGGTTCCTGCGCGAGATCATCGGCGTGCCCTCGATCGCCAGCGACGTCTCGTTCTTCCGGCAGGGCGGCAACTCGCTGTCCGCCGCCCAGCTGTGCTCGCGGATCAGCCGGGACCTCGGCGTCAAGCTGCGGATCTCCCAGGTGTTCGAGGCGCCGACCGTGCGCGGTGTCGCCGGGCTGATCACCGCCGGAAAGCCGTAGGAGGAAAGCCATGCCCGTCCGGACGGCCGAGGACATGACCACCCAGATGCGGGTGCTGTGGACCCTCGGCGAACTCGGCGATCCCCTGGCGCTGCTGCTGCGCGGCCCGGAGGATCCCTACCCGCTCTACGAAAAGATCCGCGCGAAGGGTCCGCTGCACCGCAGCGAGCTCGGCGCGTGGACGACGGTCGACCACGCGACGGCCACGAAGGTGCTGCGCGACCGGCGGTTCGGCGTGCTCAAGTCCGACGGCAAGCCGATCAGCCCGGTCATCACGTCGTTCGACAACTCGATGCTCGGGGCCGACGGCGCCGACCACGCGCGGCTGCGCAAGCTGGCCACGCCGTTCCTGAGCCCCAAGGCGATCCTCGGGTTCCGCGACAAGCTGACGGCGATCTGCCACGAGCTGCTCGACCGGGTCGACACGAGCCGGGAGTTCGACCTGATGGCGACGTTCGCCGACCTCATCCCGGTCACGGTCGTGGCGACCATCTTCGACATCCCCGAGCCGTTCCTGAGCCGCTACCTGGAGCACGGCCCGAAGTTCGGCACGATCTTCGACGAGATCACGTCGGCGGAGCACATCGCGGGCGTGCAGCGGTCGCTGGACGAGCTGGACGCGCTGTTCACCGAGCTGATGGAGATGCGCCTGGCCCACCCGGGCGACGACGCCGTCAGCAAGCTCCTCACGGCCCGCGCCGAGGACCGGCTCACGACGCACGAGCTGGTGTCGATGTGCCAGCTGCTGACGCTGGCGGGCGCGGAGTCGACGGTGAACCTGATCGGCATCGGCGTCAAGACGATGCTGGAACAGCGGGACCAGTGGGACAAGCTGGTGGCCGACCCGGACCTGGCCCCGCAGGCAGCGCAGGAGTCCCTGCGGTTCGAGGCCCCGGTCCAGCAGTCCAGCCGCGTGTCCACAGTGGACGTCGAGGTCGGGGACACGGTGATCCCCGCCGACACGGCGGTGGTGATCCTGACGGCGGGCTGCAACCGCGACCCCGCCGTGTGGTCCCGTCCCGACGTTTTCGACATCACCCGCCCGACCACCCCGGACAACCTGTCCTTCTCGGGCGGCTCCCACTACTGCCTGGGTGCGCCGCTGGCGCGGCTGGAGGCGGACGTGGCGTTCCGGGTCCTGGCAACGCGCTTGCCGAACCTGCGCCAGACGGGCCCGGCCGACCGCCGGCGCTCGGCGATCATCCGAGGCCTCCGCCACCTACCGGTGGCGAACGGCTGACGATCCTTTTCCGGACGGCCGGCACCCGAACCAGGGTGCCGGCCGTTCGCCGTGCGTGCTCGGTCCGCGGCTGGGTCGTGAGTCTTGATCGGGGTAAGGATGTGGCCGGCTGGGTGATAGGCCTCGTCGGCGGCGGTCAGCGCGCCGGCGATGTCGAGGTCGCGGGCGGCGGAAAGGTCGTTGCGGGAGCGGGGCAGCACCGCCGAGGCCCACATCGGGAGGCCGTCCGGGGTGGCCACGAGTTCGCGCCGAATGTGCGGTGTTGCCCGAGTACCACAGATGCAGTGTGGCGCCGCGGTCGCCGCGACCCGGTCACAGGCGAGCAGGCTGCCGTCCAGGATGACGTGGGTGTCCCCGTGGCCTGCCGTCGGCGAGGACGTGGTGCAGGTCCGAGGCTCGGGCGGACCGCTTGCCAGTAGGGGTCAACGCACGCAGGACACCGGTGACGAGCCAGACCAGAGTAGGCCGTGCGGGGGCGTGGGTGTAGGCCCGTAGCCGGTTGGCTGCGGGCCTTTCCCGTGTTCAGTTCGTTCAGGCTGCGAACGGTAAGGGCTGATGCAGGTTGTTGCGCCTGGGTTTTCGGCGTTTGTCCAGGAACCCCGGCGGCAGGAACTCCGGCAGCCCGTCTGTGGCGATGCGGACCTGCCAACCGGACCGATGCAACAACCTATGGTGGTGAGCACACAACAACACCAGGTTGGCCAAGTCGGTCAGGCCACCCTCGGCCCAATGACGGACATGGTGGCCCTGGCAGTGCCGGGGCGGGCGGTGACACCCGGGGAAGGCGCAGCCACGGTCGCGCAGGAACAGGGCCCGGCGCAGGCCCGGGGAGATCAGGCGACGGGCCCGGCCCAGATCCAGGGGTTCATTGTGGGCGCCGAGCACGGCGGGGATCAGCTTGCAGTCGCAGGCATGAATCCGCGCCTCGGCCGCCGACATCGAACCGGTGTCGCCCAGGGTCGCCTGCCCGAGACCGGATTTCAGGTCCGCCAGGGACACCGCGACCAGGACATGGGCACGTTCCCCCGCCTGCATCGGCAGATCCCGGGAATCGAGAGCCAGATCCACCGCGTCGGAAAAGGCGTTGCCGTAGCGTTCCTGCGGGGACCGCCAGTCCGGGCCGTCGTCAGCGTGCCGGCGTTCGGCCAACGCATCGAGCAGGGCACTGGCGCGGGTACCGGTCTCGTCGTCGAACCGACCGGACAGTTCCCAGACACCAGTTCGTTTACGGCGCAACGAGAGTTCCCGGGCAGGGGTGGCAGGCTCGGTGTCCTCGGGCTCGGCACCATCGGGATCGAGGTGGGCCAGGATCCGCGCGCCCAGGGCAGCGACCTGCTTGTGCCCGGCGTCGGCGGCGAAGGCCAGCAGATCACGTTCGGCGGCATCGCGGTGCTCGGCGGGAATCCGGGCCACGGCCTCGACGATGGTGTCGATCATCGGCGCGCTCAGCAAACCGTCACGGGCGGCGACACCGGTGGCGGGAGCCAGAGCGGCGGCGCCATCGAGACTGTGGCCGGGGTGGAGAGCCTGGGCTCGGGCGAAGGTACGCTCGGCAGCAGACTTGGGAACATCGGCAAGGTGCTCGTACAACCGCGCAGTAGAACGATACCCGAACAACTCCATGACACCACGGGATTCGATTTCCACCAGCAGCGCACCAATTTCCGCCTCGGCAGACCGCACGACGGTGAGCAGCGAAACGATGCGGTCGGCCAAGGCCTCCGCGTCCGCTTGCCACACCGCTTCTCTTTCCACACAACAAGATTACCGACCATCGACCAGATGTTCATCACTCGATAAGGTGACGATGATCGTTGCGTGGGGAATCGGCGCTGCCGATCACCACAAAAAGCCAACCACCGGGGCGCCGATTTCCCACGCCCCGGCGAAGCCGCATCTTTGAAGCCGGCCGGTGCCCCGCGAAGGAGCACCGGCCGTCCGGTCAGCGTCAGTTCACCGCGACCTGTGTGCCCAGCGGCAGCGACGCCGAAGACGAACCCGCCTTCACCGACCGCGTCCCGCCTCCCCGCTTCCACGCCTTCGCCGCCGAGTCCCAGTAGCTCAGCTGGCGCGGGTCCACGTGGATGGTCAACGTCCGGTACGCGCCCGCCGTCAACGTCACCTTCGCGTACCCACCCAGCGCCGTCGGGGCCTGCGGGGCCGTCACCTGCGGGCTCGGGCCGAGGAACACCTGGGCCACCTCGGTTCCCGTCCGGGTCCCCGTGTTCCGCACCGTCACCTTCACGTCCAGACCACCGTCCGACGCGTTCGTGGCCGTCAGGCCGCTGTAGGCGAACGACGTGTACGAAAGGCCGTAGCCGAACGGGAAGAGCGGGGTCACCTTCTTGTCCGCGTACCAGCGGTAGCCGACGTCGACGCCCTCCGTGTACTTCACCTGGCCGTCCTGGCCCGGGTACAGGCCGGCTTCGCCGCTGACGAGCGTGTGGGCCTCGTCCACCGGGAACGTCTGGGTCAGCTTGCCCTGCGGGTTGGCGTCGCCGTACAGCAGCGCCGTCGTCGCTTCCGCGCCCTTCTGGCCCGGGTACCACATCTCCAGCACCGCGGCCGTCTTCGCCAGCCACGGCATCTTCACCGCGGACGCCGTGTTCAGGACGACCACCGTGCGCGGGTTGGCCGTGGCGACCGCGTCGATCAGCTCGTCCTGGTAGCCCGGCAGCGACAGGTCCGGGCGGTCGAGGCCCTCGGAGCTGTCGTCGTAGGCGAACACGATCGGCGTCGTGGCCAGCTTGGCCGCCGCCACCGCCTCGGCGATCTTGGCCGTGGCCGCGACGGGGGTGAGCCAGTGCAGGTTCACCTGCAGCGGCTTGACGAAGTCCGCGAAGCCGTAGAGCAGCAGCGAGTGCTGGCCCGCGGTCAGGTGCACGGTGATGCCGGTGTAGCCGGTCGCGATGGAGTCGCCGAACAGGCCGCTCGCGGCGCCGTCCACCTGGAGGAAGCCGCCACCGCCGGTGGCCTGCAGCTGGATGCTGTAGTCGCCCTCGACCGGCGCGGTGATCGTGCCGTTGTAGAACACGCCCTCCGCGCCGGCGGGCAGCCCGCCGCCCTGGGTGTAGGCCGGGGACAGCGCGTTCGCCGGGACGACCTCGCCCGCCGGGTCGTAGCCCGTGGTGTAAGTCGTGGTGCTGCCCGCGCGCTTCTTGATGACGTCCAGCGGGGTGGCCGGCGTGGCCGACGGGAGCACGTGGGAGCTGCCGCCGCCGTTGAGCTTCGGCGTCTTCGCGTTGTAGCCGATCACCGCGACCTTGCCCGACTTCGCGGTGCTCAGCGGCAGCGCCGCCTTTTCGTTGCGCAGCAGGACCGCGCCGGCCTGGGCGACGTCCTGCGCGGTCGCCGTCAGGCCGGACAGGTCACGCGCCGGGCGCGCCGGGTTGTCGAGCAGGTGGAACCGGTCCAGCTGGCCGAGGATGCGCGCGACCGCGGTGTCCAAAGCGGACTGCGGGATCTTGCCCTCGCTGATCGCGGTCTTGAGCTGGTCGCCGAAGTACGTGCCGTCCGGCATCTCCTGGTCGAGGCCCTTGGGCAGGCTGTCGGGCGTCAGCGACATCCGCCAGTCCGACATCACCCAGCCCTTGAACGCCAGCTGCTCCCGCAGGATCCCGGTCAGCAGGTCGCCGTTCGCGCACGCGGACGGCCCGTTGAGGTTGTTGTACGAGCACATCACCGCGCCGGCGCCGGCCTTCACCGCCGCCTCGAACCCGGGCAGCTCGACCTCGTGCAGCGTCTGGTCGTCCATCTGGACGTTGATCGTCTGCCGGTCGTTCTCCTGGTTGTTGCCGGCGAGGTGCTTGACCACCGGGATGGTGCCCTGGCCCGCGATGCCCTTGACCTCCGCCGCGGCGATCCGCGACGTCACCAGCGGGTCCTCGCTGAAAGTCTCGAAGTTGCGCCCGCCGTACGGGATCCGGATGGTGTTCACCATCGGCGACAGCAGCACGTCGGTGCCCAGCGCCCGGGCTTCGCGGCCGACGCCGGCGCCGTAGCGGGTGGCGAGCGACTCGTCGAAGCTGGACGCGAGCGAAACCGGCGCCGGCATGACGACCGACGGCTTGTCGACGCGCACCCCGGCGGAGCCGTCCGCCAGCCGCAGCGACGGGATGCCGAGGCGCGGCACACCGGGCACGTACCCCGCTTCGCCGACGCTGTTCGGGTCCGTGCCGCCGTGCACCAGGGAAAGCTTCTCGTCGAGCGTCAGCTCGCCGACGAGGCTCCGCACCCTCGGCGAGAACTTCGCGGCCGGATCGGCCGCGGCGCCGGCCGCCGCCAGACCGGACGTCAGGAGTACGCCGGCCAGGACGACCGCCGCCGTGCGCAACCGTGGTCGCGCACGAAGAAGATCATTACGCATAGTCACCCCAGAAACCCGCGAAAGGGTCGCCCCCACCGCATGTTGGTCCAATTGACGACCAACCTAGGTGACTACAGCACGGACCGTAACCCCTGTCTTGACCAGGGCCTTCACCGGTTCAGAGCGGCCGCGAGACGAACTCCCGGCTAATTCCGGGTGACGTCCAAGCTGGCTTCGCCGCCGCGGATCTCCCCGAGGTGCAGGTGGTACCCGAGGAAATTGATGTCGACCCCCTGGAACAGCGAGACGCTGATCCCGTTCGACAGGAAGGTCACGGAATTGTTGTCGACCTTCTGCACTTCCAGTTCCTGCCCGCCGAGGTCGACCTTGCCACCGCTGACGAGGTTGAAATGGCACGACCGATCCGCACAGCCCAGATCGATCAAATGGTCGCACCCGGCCACCGAAAAAGAAGTGACGAGAGCGAACAGGCACACCACGATCCCACGACGCATTTCGATCCCCCGATATCAGTTTACTGTTCGGCTGATGGCAGGACGCACGGAATGAGGATGGTGATTTCGGTCGGGCCGCCCGCCGGGCTGTCGATTTCCACGACGCCGTCGAACGCCGCGACCCGCCGCTGGACCCCGGCGAGCCCGCTGCCGCGGCTGAAGTCGGCGCCACCCTTGCCGTCGTCGGCGACGACGACCCGCAGGACGCCCGGCCGGTGGGTGACGCTGACCCGCACCCGCTTCGCGGCCGCGTGCTTGGCCGCGTTGGCCAGCAGTTCGGCCACGGAGAAGTAGACCGCCGACTCCAGTGCCGCGTCCGGCCTGCCGATCAGGCCGACCTCGACGTCGGTGGGCACCGGCGCGTCCATCGTGAGGTCCTCGAGGGCGGCGCCGAGGCCGCGGTCGGCGAGCATCGGCGGCTGGATGCCGTGCACCAGCCCCCGCAGCTCCCGCAGCGCGGCCGCGGACAGGTCACGCGCGCCCGCCAGCTGCCGCCGGACCTCGTCGAGGTCGGTGTCGAGCAGCATCTCGGCGGTGCTGAGCGACATGCCGATCGCGATCAGCCGCGCCTGGGCGCCGTCGTGCAGGTCGCGCTCGATCCGCCGCAGCTCCGCGGCCTGCGCGTCGATGGCCGCGGCCCGCGTCGCGAAGAGCCGCTCCACCCGCCGCGCCAGCAGCGTGCGCTCGTCGGGCGCCAGCAGCCACCGCGTCCAGGCCTCGTGCAGGCTGACCGCGCCGGGCGCGGCCACCAGGCCCAGCACCAGCAGCGCGAGCCCCGCGACGGCGGTCCCGGCGACCCCGGCCGGCGTGTCCATGGGCAGCGGGAAGTACCACTCGCCGGTCGCCAGGTGCGGCGCGGTCAGCGGCGAGACCAGCAGGAACGCCCCGAACGCGGCGAGCGCGACCGGCAGGGCCGCCACCACCCCGCCGGTCAGCGGGTTGACCACCAGCCAGCACAGGTCGCGCCAGGTGGCCGGGTCGGTGAAGAACCAGCGGCCGCGGCGCTGGGCCAGGGAGACCCAGCGGGACCGGTGGAAGTCGTACCCGTTCCAGTACCACCCGTTTTCGGTGCGTTCCAGCACCGGCAACGGGAGGTAAGGCGATTCGATCGCGCGGCCGTAGAGCGACGGCGCGCTTTTCCGGGAAAGGACGGGCAGCACCCGGCACGCGGGAATGGCGACCAGCACGGTCAGCCCCGCGGCCGCGACGTATTCCGGCAGCCAGATCGCCGCGGGCAGCGTGAGAACGCACACCTGCGCGGCCGCGAACAGCACGAGAACGACCAGTCGTGCCATTCCGGCGAAGCCGCGCCGGACGGCCGATACGCTCCGCTGGGGAATCGACGACATCGGCAGATCATACTCTCCACGGGAGAGTGTTCCTGGTCGGCTCATCGCGTCCCCCATCCCCTCCGGGCGGCCCGATCGGGTCCGCTCGCACTCGAGGTCGTCCCAGTCTGCGGCGCCCCGAGGGGGGAGACAATCGGCTTAGGCCACACATAGGGGTATAGCCAGCCATACCCCTATGTTCGGTCTAACAGGCTCACGCCGACCAGCACCGCGACACTACCGTTGTCAACGCAAGCGGCGCCACGACGCAAGCGAATGGCACCGGAAACGCGACCGAACTCGCGATGACCCAGGAGCAGCAATGAACGAAGCCGGCATCCAGCGCACCCAAGCGGGCACGCAGTCCCACGCGGAACCCCGGAACCCGCGGCTGGCGCTGTTCGCTTCCGCCGCATTCGACCTGATCGTCCCCCTCGCCGTCTACTACATCCTGCGCCAGAACGGCGTTCCGCTGTTGACCGCCGCGATCATCGGTGGCATCGTCCCGGTCGTCCGCACCGTGTACGTGTTCGCCCGGTACCGCAAGATCGACGGGCTCGGCCTCTTCATGGTGACGATGATGGTCATCGGCACCGCGGTTTCCCTGATTTCCGGCGACGCACGGTTCTTCTTCGCCAAGGACGGCTGGCTCACGGCCATGTTCGGCATCTGGATGCTGATCACGCTGTTCTTCGAAAAGCCGTTCTTCCTGCACGCCGGGGTCAGCATCGCCCGCACCAAGCGGGGCGGCGCCGGCGCCGAGGTCTGGGAGCGCCGCTGGGACACCGAGCCCAAGATGCGCCACGGCCTGCGCCTGCTGACGGTGGTCTTCGGTGTCGGCATGATCGTCGACGCGGTCGTCCGCGTCGTGCTCGCCTACTCCCTGCCGCTCGACGACATCAACCTGGTGACGACCGTGCAGTGGATCGTGGTCCTCGGCGGGCTCATCGGCTTCATGGCCTACTACACCCGCAAGCACGACCTGCGTGCCTGAGGGCCCCCGGCCGACCACCGCACTCCGAGGAGCTTTCCCATGGCACACATCGCGCTGCTGAACATCCCCGCGTACGGGCACGTCATGCCGACGCTGGACGTGGCCGCCGAGCTGGTCCGCCGCGGTCACCGCGTCACCTTCGCCACCACGGACCAGTTCGCCGACCTCGTGGCACCGACGGGAGCACGGGTCCTGCGCTACGAGTCGTCCCTGACGCCGAAGCCGCGCACCGAGGACCCGCCCGCCGACTTCGCCGCCTGGCTGCCGCTGGTGCTGGTCATGGAGAGCACCGCGACCATCCCGGTGTTCGAAGCGGCCTTCGCCGACGACGTGCCGGACCTGATCCTGTACGACCGCACGGTCTACGCGACCGGGCGGGTGCTCGCCGCGAAGTGGGGCGTGCCCGCGGTGGAGCTGTTCCCGTCCTTCGCCTACAACGACGAGTGGTCGCTGGCGAAGTTCCTCGGGGAAGAAAACGGTTTCAGCGAGGAGCACCCGGCCCGCGTGGCCTTCCGCGAGAAGATCGCGGAACTGACCGCGGCGCACGGCGTCCCGGAGATCACCCCCGCCGACTTCGCCATCGGCCGCGAGGAGTTCGCGCTCGCGTTCGTGGCGAAGGAGTTCCAGTACCACGGCGAAACGTTCGACGACCACTTCGCGTTCATCGGCCCGTGCCTGGGCGACCGGACGTTCCAGGGCGACTGGCAGCCGCCGTCGGACGGCAAGCCCGTGCTGCTGGTTTCGCTCGGCACGGCGTTCAACGACCGCCCGGACTTCTTCCGGGCCGTCGTGGCGGCGTTCACGGGCGAGGACTGGCACGTGGTGCTGTCGGTCGGCACGCTCGACCAGGCGGAGCTCGGGGAGCTGCCGCCGAACGTCGAGGCGCACGCCGCGGTGCCGCAGCTGGCGGTGCTGAAGCACGCTTCGGCCTTCATCACCCACTCCGGCATGGGCGGGACGATGGAGGCGCTGTACTTCGACACGCCGATGGTGTCGCTGCCGCAGAGCGTCGAGCAGGCCGCGGTGGCCCAGCGCGTCGCCGAGCTCGGCCTGGGCACCAGCCTGGCCGGCCAGGAGCCCACTCCGGAGCTGCTGCGCGAAGCGGTGCAGACCACCGCGGGCGACGAGCGGATCCGGTCCGCGGTCGCGGCGATGGGCGCGAAGGTGCGCGCGGCCGGCGGCGCCGTCCGCGCGGCCGACGAGCTCGAGCGGCACCTCAAGCGCGTCTCCTGACGACTTCGCGCCCGGGCCCCCGCGGCCCGGGCGCGCTTTCCGGCTCGCTGGTTCCTCGAACCAGCCGCCTGTGGGGAAGGGCCGAGGTTGTCCCCCAGCACCACGGCCCTTCCTCACCCCCGTATGCGCACTTTCCGATCCCTCCCGGGCCGCGCGCCCGGTGATTTCCTGGAGGACCAGCGTGCAGGACGCTGTGGTGGTGCGGGACCTCGTGAAGAGGTACCCGAAAGCAGAACGGCCTGCGGTCGACGGCCTCGGCTTCACGATCGCCGCGGGCGAGGTCTTCGGCCTGCTGGGTCCCAACGGCGCGGGCAAGACGACGACGGTCAGCATGCTGACCACGCGCGCGCTGCCGACGTCCGGGCGGGCCGAGGTGGCCGGGATCGACGTCGTCAAGGACGCGACCGCGGCCCGCCAGGTGCTGGCCGTGGTGCCCCAGCGCAACAACCTCGACCAGTCGCTGACGGTGCGGCAGAACCTGCTGTTCCACGCCGCTTACCACGGCATGGGGCGGGCGCAGCGGCACCGCCGGGCCGACGAGCTGATCGAGTGGATGGGCCTCGGCCCGCGGGCGAAGGCCAGGGTGGACGAGATGTCCGGCGGCCAGGCCCAGCGCGTGATGATCGCCCGGGCCCTGATGCACAAGCCGAAGGTGATGTTCCTCGACGAGCCGGCGACCGGGCTGGACCCGCAGTCGCGGCTGTTCGTGCACGAGCGCGTCGCCGAGCTGACGGCCGAGGGCGTCACCGTCGTCGTCACCACGCACGACATGGACGAGGCGGCCAAGCTGTGCGACCGGGTCGGCATCGTCGACCACGGCAAGCTGCTGGCCCTCGACACGACCGAGGCGCTGACCCGGTCGCTGCCGGGCAACACGACGCTCACCGTGGGCGTCACGCTGGCCGACGCGCCCGCCGAAGCCGTCGGCAAGGAGCTGGAGCTGGTGCCCGCCGTCGTCCGGGTCGAGCGGCTCGCCGCGACCGGCCGGGCCGCGGCCGACGAGAGCGCCGTCCAGTTCCGCCTCTACACCGAAGCGGAACCGGCGTCGCTGCTGCCCGGCGTGCTGGCCGTGCTGGGCCGCGAGCGGTGCGAGGTCACCGGGATTTCGTTCGGCAAGCCCACCCTCGAAGACGTGTTCATCTCCATCACCGGACGGGACCTCCGATGACCGCCACGACGCTCACCCCGCAGCCCGGGATCGGCACCGGGACCGGCCAGGCCGGCAACCCCGGCCAGGCCCGCGCGTTCTTCGCCGTGCTCGGCCGCGACTTCTTCGTCACCGGGCGCGAGCTGCTGCCCTTCCTGGCGCAGATGCTGATCCAGCCGCTGTTCCTGCTGTTCATCTTCGGCAAGGTGCTCTCGCAGATCGGGTACGCGGGCGCCGGGTACGCGCAGATCCTGCTGCCCGGCATGGTCGCGATGAACGCGTTCACCGGCGCGCTGCAGAACACCGCGCTCCCGCTGGTGCTGGACTTCTCGGTGACCAGGGAGATCGAGGACAGGCTGCTGGCGCCGCTGTCGATCCGCCTGGTGGCGGTGGAGAAGATGTTGTTCGGCGCGATCCGCGGCATCATCGCCGGCCTGGTGATGATCCCGATCGGCCTGCTCATCCTCGACGGCGTCCGCTGGGACGTCGCGGCCCTGCCCGGCGTGGCCGGGGTCGTGGCACTGGGTTCACTGGCCGGCGCGGCGGTGGGCATGGTGCTCGGCACGATCGTCCCGCCGCGGCACATCAACCTGGTGTTCACGATCCTGCTGGTCCCGCTGATCTTCACCGGGTCCGGCCAGTTCCCGTGGCTCAGCCTGTCCGGTTTGCGGTGGTTCCAGGTGATCTGCGCGGCGAATCCCCTGACGTACGTGTCGGAGGCCCTGCGCCGGCTGGTGATGCCGACCCAGGTCCAGTCGATCCCGCTGTGGATCTCCCTGGTGGTCATGGTGGCGGCGACGATGATCTTCGGGGTCTTCGGGATCCGCGGGTTCCTGAAGCGCGCGCTGGACTGACGCGGGGTAACCGGGCGGGTGCGGCGACGGTACGGTTGGACCACCCAGCCCCGGCCCCGCCCGGCCCGGAAACCCAGGAGCGGTTCGTGCGCGTTGTCCTCGCGGAGGATCTCTACCTGCTTCGAGACGGCATGACCCGGCTGCTCGAGGCGAAGGGGTTCACCGTCGTGGCCGCGGTCGGCAACGCGACAGAGCTGCTGAAGGCCATCGAGGACCACACCCCGGACATCGCGGTGGTGGACGTCCGGCTGCCCCCCAAGTTCAGCGACGAGGGCATCCGCGCGGCCCTGGAGGCGCGCAAGCGGCGCCCAGGGATGCCCGTGCTGGTGCTCTCCCAGCACGTCGAGCAGACGTACGCCCGCGAGCTGCTGGCGGACGGCACGGGGGCGATCGGGTACCTGCTGAAGGACCGGGTGCTCAACGCCGACCAGTTCGTGGACGCCCTGCGCATGGTCGCGGCCGGCGGGACGGCGATGGACCCCGAGGTCATCTCGAAGCTGCTGGCGAGCCGCTCGCGCCGGGACCCGCTGGACGCGTTGACGCCGCGGGAGCGCCAGGTGCTGGAGCTGATGGCGGAGGGCCGCTCGAACGCGGCGATCGCCCAGCGGATGGTGATCAGCGAAGCCGCCGTGGGCAAGCACACGGCGAGCATCTTCACGAAGCTGGACCTGACCCAGCACGAAGACGACAACCGGCGGGTGCTGGCGGTGCTGACGTACTTGAGCAGCAAGGTGCCCAAGCCCTGACGAAGAAGGCCCGCAGCCGGGGTGGCTGCGGGCCTTTCCTCGTTCAGCGCGCGATCAGCAACCGTAGAACTTCCGCACCCGGTCGGTGATGTACTCTTGATCGGCCTCCGTCAACGACGTGTACGTCGGCAGGTACAGCCCCTCTTCGGCGAACCGGTTCGCGCGCAGCGATGGCCACACCGGGTCGAGGTACATCGGCTGCCGGCTCATCGGCTTGAAGAACACCCGGGTCTCGACCCCCTCGGAAGCGAGGAACTCCCGCAGCTCTTCCCGGCGCTCGCACAGCAGGTCGTACATCCACAGCACGTCGCGGCGCGGCATCAGCGTCACGCCGGGGACGTCCCGCAGCCGGGCGTCGTACCGCTCCTCGATCGACGCCCGCAGCGCCAGGATCGAATCCAGCTTCCCCACCTGGGCGACGGCCACCGCCGCCTGGAGGTTGGTCATCCGGAAGTTGTAGCCGATCTTCTTGTGCAGGAACGTGTGGTCGCGGTTGAACGCCATGCCCCGCAGGTGCTTCATCTGCTCGGCCAGCCGCGGGTCCGACGTGAGGCAGATGCCGCCCTCGCCCGAAGCGATGATCTTGTTGGCGAACAGCGAAAAGCAGGCGATGTCCCCGACCGGGCGCACGCCGTGCGCCTCCGCGGAATCCTCCACCACGCGCAGGTTGTACTCGTACGCCAGCTCCATGATCGCGGTCATGTCGCACCGGCGGCCGTAGACGTGCACCGGCATGATCGCCTTGGTGCGCGGGGTGATCTTCGCTTCGATCAGCGACACGTCGATGTTGAGGTCGTCGCCGCAGTCGACGAACACCGGCGTCGCGCCCGTGTACGTCACCGCCCACGCGGAGGCGATCATCGTGAACTCCGGGACGATCACCTCGTCGCCGGGGCCGATTCCGAGGGCCCGCAACGCCAGCGTCAGCGCCGTCGTGCCGGAGGAGCACGCCACTCCGTGCGCCACCCCGTTGTACGCCGCGAACGCCTCCTCGAACCGGGCCACGTACGGGCCCTGCGAGGAGATCCAGCCGCTCGTGACGGCCTCGGTCACGTTGGCCAGCTCGGTTTCGTCCAAGTACGGCTGCGACACCGGGTACTTGACGGACATGTCCTTCCCTTCCCCGACCACGGAATCGATCACCGGACCGCGGCCTGCACGGCGTCGGCCGCGGCCGACGCGCCGCCCGCCGACCGGAAGCGGTCCGCCCAGTCCTCGGCGGTCGCCGTGAACTCCTTCTCCTCCAGCAACCTCCGCAGCTTCGCGACGATCGCGTCCGCGGACACCGTCTCCTCGTGCGAAAGGACCAGGCCGCAGCCGCTGTCGAGGACGCGGGCCGCGTGGTCGTGGCAGTCCATCCAGAACGGCTGCACGAGACCCGGCTTGCCGAAGTAGACGCCTTCGTACGCGCTGTTGCCGCCGCCGTGGTTGTAGTACACGCGCACGTGCGGGTGGGCCAGGACGTCGAACTGCGACGGCACCCAGTTCTCCAGCCGCACGTTCGACGGCAGGTCCGCCGGCAGCAGCGCGCGCTGGGCCTTGGGCAGCTTCCACAGCACGTGGTGCTCCGGCCCGAGCTTGCGCGCCCCTTCGGCGATCGCCGTCACCTGGGGCGCGGTCAGCCGCATGTGGGTGCCGAACGCCAGGTAGACGACCGACTCGTGCTCGTCGAGCCAGGCCGACAGCGCCGGGTCCGGCTCCACCGCCTCGGGCAGCGGCGGGACGACCGGGCCGACCATCTTCAGGTGCGACGGCGCCGCCTCGAACGGGTACTCCATGCCGAACACCGAGTAGGCCAGGATCGCCTGCGCGCGGTCGGCGTAGGTGGACTGGCCCGCGGTCGCGTTCAGGATGCCGGCTTCCTTGCGGGCCTTGGTGAACTGGACCGCCGGCACCTTCGTCAGCATGCCGAGCAGCAGCCGCAGCCGGAAGCCGAGGTTCGCGAGCTTCTGGCGCCCGGAGAGGTCGCGCGGCAGCCCGGTGTTCGGGCTCGGGTAGCTCAGCGGGAGGCGGTCGGCGAAGACCTCGCTGACCGAGATCGGCACGCTGTAGACGTACGGGATGTCCCGCGCGATCGCCGCGTCGGTCGGGTAGACGCTGGAGGAGTCGATGACCATCAGCCCCGGCTTGACCTCGTCGACGACGGCCAGCGCGCGCTCGTACATCGTCACCATGATGCTCGCGTCCGTGACACCGCTGAGGTAGGCGATCACGTTCTGCGGCCGCGCCGTCAGGCTGCCGGGCTTCGCGGGCTGCGTCGCGGCGGCGTAGAGGTCCGGGTCCCACTCGCCCGGCGGGCGCTCGAGACGCTCCCCGAACGACACGAACTTCACCGGGTTGTCGGCGGAGATCGCCTCGACGGCGGCGCGACGGTCCTCAGTGGACGCGAAGTACAGGTCCGGCACGCCGCGGCGGGCGAGCTCGCCCGCGATGACGAGCAGCGGGTTGATCATGCCGGCGTCGGCGATCGACGCGAACAGGACGGGAGCCATCGTTTCACCAGCTCCCGGCGAGCATCAGTTCGCTGTACTTGTGCTCGTTCGACGCCTTGCGCAGGTCGGCCTCGACCATCATGCGCATCAGCTCTTCGAAGTCGACCGACTGCTTCCAGCCGAGCTCGACGCGTGCCTTGTCCGGGTTGGCGCAGAGGGTTTCGACCTCCGCGGGCCGCACCAGGGCCGGGTCGATGACGACGTAGTCGTGCCAGTTCAGGCCGACCGCGTCGAAGGCGATCTGGACGGCGTCGCGGACCGAGTGCATCTCGCCGGTGCCGACGACGTAGTCGGTCGCCGTGTCCTGCTGCAGCATCAGGTGCATCGCGCGGACGTAGTCGCCGGCGAAGCCCCAGTCGCGCACCGCGTCCAGGTTGCCGAGGTAGAGCTTGTCGCGCAGGCCCAGCTTGATCTCCGCCACCGCCATGGTGATCTTGCGGGTGACGAACTCGGCCCCGCGGCGCGGCGACTCGTGGTTGAACAGGATCCCGGAAACCCCGAACATGCCGAAGGATTCGCGGTAGTTCTTGGTGATGAAGTGCCCGTAGGTCTTCGCGACGCCGTAGGGGCTGCGCGGGTGGAAGATGGTCTGCTCGTTCTGCGGGGTCTCGGCGACCTTGCCGTACATCTCCGACGACGACGCCTGGTAGAACCGGATCCCGCCGCCGCCGGTGGGCCGCGACTTGTCCAGCCCGCACACCATCCGGACCGCTTCGAGCACCCGCAGCACGCCCATGCCGTTCACCTCGGTGGTGAGTTCCGGCTGCTGCCAGGACATCGGCACGAACGAGATGGCCGCGAGGTTGTAGACCTCGTCCGGCTGCACCAGGTCCACCGCGGCCACGAGGCTGACCTGGTCCATCAGGTCGCCCTCCACGAAGTGGAGATCGGAGACCAGCCTGCTGATCCGCGACTTGCGCGGGTTCGCCTGGCCGCGGACCAGGCCCCAGACCTGGTAGCCCTCGGCCAGGAGGTGTTCGGCCAGGTACGACCCGTCCTGCCCGGTGATACCCGTGATCAACGCACGCTTCGCCATGAATGTGCCTTCCCTTGCCACGTAACGAGTGCAGCTCCCGCCGTGGCGTCGTCCGGCCGCCTTGCGAGCAGCTTCGGTGAACCCTGCCGCCGCGAAAATCGCGCTGTACCGCCGAATCCGCGTCCGGTGGTCGGCAACGACGTCCACGCTCGCGCCAGGCCGCCGCGAAGTCAAGGAGATCGGCACCAAGTCAATGGGCCGCCCCTACCCCGTCCGAAGTGGCCTAGGGGCGGGGCGGAAAACCTAGGGGTGGGCCAGGAACACGCGAAGGAGCCGGGACCCGCGCGAGGCGGGTCCCGGCTCCTTCGCACCGCCGAGGTGTCAGCGCACGGGCGGTACCGGCCGCAGCGGACGGCGCACCGGGGGCACCGCCTGGTGGTTGACCGCGACGGGCTGACGGGCCGCACCCGGCACCCGCTCCTGCTGCTCCGGCACCCGCAGCTGCGGTTCCGACGCCAGGTCGCGGCGCCGGGTGACGCTCAGCTTGCGGTAGACGCGCGTCAGGTGCTGCTCCACGGTGCTGACGGTGATGTAGAGCCGGCTCGCGATCTCCCGGTTGGTGTGGCCCCGCGCGGCCAGCCAGCCGACCCGCTGTTCGGCGTCGGTGAGCAGCTTGACGTCGGTCGGCGCCACCGCACCGCGGAGGGAGACCACGACGTCGTCGGAGCCGCCCTCGAGGAAGGACCGCCGCAGCAGCTCCGCCCCGCACTCCTTGGCCAGCGCCCGCGCGTCCCGGCTCGCCGTGCGCGCGATGGCGGGGTCGCCGCCGGCCCGGCTCAGCTCGGCCAGCGTCCGGGCCAGTTCCAGCTTGGCACCGGACTTCTCGAGCGCGTCGGCCGCTTCCTGCATCAGCTTCGGCCGCCGGGCCGGGTCGGCCACGAGCGCGAGTGTCCGCAGCGTGATGCCCCGCGTCCGGTCCCCGCAGTCCGGGCCGAGCTTCGCCGCCTGCTCCTCGGCGAGTTCCCGGGCCTTCTCGCGGTCACCCAGCTTCAGGTAGACCTCCGCGGCGCTGGAACGCCACGGCACCAGCGACGGCTGGTCCAGGTCCCAGCGCGCCATCTGCTCCCCGCAGGCGAGGAAGTCGTTCAGCGCGGTCGGCAGCCGGCCCGTCGCGAGGTAGTAGTGCCCCCGCGCGTGCAGGTAGTGCAGGCCGAACCGGGTCTCGCCGAGCGCGTCGGGCACCGGCTGGTTGAGCAGCTCCGCCGCCTCGTCGAACCGGCCCATCTCGGTCAGCGCCGCCAGCAGCGTGGCCAGCGGGGCGCCGACCCCGATGCCCCAGGCCTCCGGCGTCATCTTCGTCAGCGCGATCTTCGCGTTGCGGGCCGCGAGCGGCAGGTCGCCCTGGCGGAGGGCGACCTCCGCACGCAGTTCCGCCAGCGACGCCTGCCACGTCGGGGCCGGGCGCCCGGCGGCCTGCGCCATCAGGTGCTCGGCCCAGGTCGCGGCCTTGTCGAGGCGCTCGGCGTAGATCAGCACCGTGGCGGCGAACACCAGGTGCCGCAGGCTGGTGTCGGTCATCCGGGTGCCTTCCAGCACCTGCTCGGCGTCGAGCACGGCCGCCTCGGTCGGGCCTTCGCGGACGGCGCTGGTGAGCGCGTCGACCGCCTTCTGCTGCGAGTTCACCACCAGCCCGAGCCGCGGCGCGGCCGCGTCCCCGGTGCAGGTCGCGAGCATCGGCTCGACGAGGTGCCGCATCCCCGGCACCGAGCTGGCCAGCCACGAGTCGAGCGTGAGCAGCTCGCCGCGGGTGCGGCGGTCGGTGGAGTCGACGAGGTCGCCGAAGGCGTTCGCGATCTCCACGGCCTCGTCGACCCGGCCGAACCACAGCAGGAACTCGAAGATGCCGACGACCCGGATGCCCGGCAGGTGCCCGGCGCGGGTCGCGTGCACCAGCTCCGGCAGCCGCCGCATCGCCTTCGCCGGGGTCGTCCGCCACTCGATGTCGGCCAGCGACGCCTTGGCGATCGCGCGGTCGCGGTCGTCGGTGCAGCAGCGGCTGGCCAGCGCGATGCAGGCGCGGGCCAGTTCGACGTCGTCCTCGAGCAGCGCCGCCTCCGACGCCTCGGACAGCAGGTGCTCGGTCCACGGCTCGTCCAGGTTCCCCGCCACGACGTGGGCGGCGATCGCGGTCGGCCGGGCGCCCTGGTCGAACAGCAGGCGCGCGGCCTGGCCGTGGAGGGCGGACCGGACGGCGGGGTCGAGCTCGTCGAGCACCGCCACGCGGCCCTCGGCGTGGCGGAACCGGTGCCCGTCGAGGACGCCGGCCGACTCCAGCGCCCGGCGCACCGGCTCGGCGGTGGCCGGCGCGAAGGAGACCATGCCGCCCGCCAGCGCGATCGGCGACTGCTCGCCGTCGCCGAGGACGGCGAGCGCCCGGGCGAGTTCGAGCGCCCGCGGCTCGCTGGAGTGCAGGCAGCTGAGCACCGCATGCCGGTAGGCGGGCCCGGCGACGACCCCGCCCGCGCCCGCCGCCCTGGTGTCCTGCACCAGCGCGGTGGCCAGCAGCGGGTTGCCGCCGCTGATCGCGAAGCACTCCGCGGCCAGCGCGTGCGCCTTGCCCTCGTCCAGCTTGCCCGCCAGCAGGACGCCGACGCCGTTGCGGGACAGCGGGGCCAGCCGCAGCTGGCGGCAGTGCGGGCGCCGCATCAGGTCGACGTGGCGGACCGGGCGCCGTTCGCCGGGGTCCGCGCGTTCGGCGAGCAGCACGAGCACCCGGGCGGGCCGGATGCGCCGCGCCATGTGCTGCAGGAACTGCAGCGACGCGGGATCGGCGTAGTGGGCGTCGTCGACGCAGATCACCAGCGGGGTCTCGGCCGACCAGCTGATCACCGCGCTGGACAGGCGGTGCAGAAACCGGCTGTCGAGCAGCGTCGCGTCGGCTTCGGCGTCCTCCACGTACGCCGAAACCTGGTCGACGATGTCCGCGCGGACACCCGGGGTGTGCACCAGCTGGGAAACGACACCCAGCCCCACGGCGGTTTCCGACCGGGCGCCGGAGGCGGACAGCACGACCGCGCCGGTACCGGCGGCCTGTCTGCCGAACTCTTCCAGCAGGGCCGTTTTCCCGCTGGCGACCGGTCCGAGGACGAGGCCGACACCGCCGGCCCCGGAATGGCAGTCGGCGAGCATCTGACTCAGCGTCGCCGTTTCGAAGTCACGTTCGATGAGCATGACGGAACTTCCCCCAGAAATTCTCTGTGTGTTGGATTCCTTCGATCCACGGCCGGCACGACGACCCCCAGGCCGCCGGCTCCGGTTTTTTCCGCGAATCACCAGCACAGGCACGTGTGCGGGCAGGCGAATGCCTCCGCACGCATTGCTTCACAGCAATCACACGGCCCACCGCTCCCCAACGGCGTCGACCGGCGATTGCGAACTCGACCGGCTCGCGCATGAGCCGGCGTCAGTGTCTATTCAGCGTCCCTCACGAAGGACAGCGGTACCCGTTCATCAGACGAACCTTTCCCCAGACCCCAGATCCCCGCAGTTTCCCGGTTGGGTGATTACTGCCCCGATCACCCGGTCTCCCGCGAGGAGATAACGAACCAGAAGCTACCACCTGCCCCTACGTGCCGCAACGAGCCGCGAAGGGGCTTCACCCGGACCACGATGTCCGTTTGGTCCTGTTCGGCAGGACATTCCGCATACCCGTCCCGACCAGCGTTTACCGTGGGGAAACGCCGGTCGACGGGCAAGGGGCCGAAAGTCGGTGGGCGCTATGAGCCACACCACTTGTTCCACTCCCAGTCGAAGCCCCGGCCCGGGGGTTCCGGCATTCGAGTGAGCGGCGGGCAGGCCTTTTTTTCGGGCGTAACCGAAAGGCCGGAAGGAAACAGATTGTGAACATTTTTTAGCGGGCGCCGCGTCCACGGATCGGGACGCGGCGCCCGTCCGTCAGACCTTCGCGGGAACGCGGCCCTCCTTCGAGAAGTACCCGCGGACTCCCTTGCTGCAGAGCAGCAGGAACAACACCAGCAGCACCACTGCCTGCACGACCTGGCCGGCCCGCATCCAGTTCGGGAATTCGGCCGAGACGACGAGGTACACGAGACCCGCCAGCCCGAGGACGGTCACCAGCATCACGCGGACGTAGGTGCGCCGGCGGCCGAGCTTGAGCCGCGCGGCCAGCCGGACGTAGACGATGGCGATGACCAGCACCGACACCGGGCGGATCCACAGGACGCTTTCGAGCGACGTGCGCGTTTCCGCGTGGTCGGCCGGGTTGGCCTGGCCGGTCGATTCCCAGTGCAGCACCTGGTAGTCGAGGATGCCGTCCTTGTTCAGGAACGTCAGCACCGCGAACGCGATGCTGAGCAGCAGGTTCAGGTAGAGCAGGAAGATGACCGGCCGCAGCGCGCGGCCGGTCGAGGACGAGGTGGCCATGGTTTCCCCAGTTCAGTCGTGCGCGGTGGCACGTTCGACGATGCGGACTAGTTCGGCCGCGTAGGCGGCGACGTCGATCCCCGGACGGCGGATCGATTCGGTGTGGAAGCCGTCTATGGCCTGGCGGATGGTGATCGCCATGACGCGCGGGTCGAACCGGCCGAAGTCGCCGGTCCGCTGACCCTCGCGCAAGCAGGTCTCCAGGACGTCGATGGCGCCGTGGTACCACTCCCCGGTGCCACCGTCGGCCTCGCCGCCGGGAGCCCCGCCGTGCCGCAGGCTTTCGAGCAGCGCGGTGAGTTCGACGGGGTGCTCGGCGATGAACGCCAGGTTCGACTCGATGTAGACCCGCAGCTCCGCCGCCGGCCCGTCCACCGCGTCGATCCGGTCCCGCATGTACGCGAGGCTCGTGGTCAGCACGTCCCGCACGACTTCGGCGATCAGGTCCGCTTTGCCGTCGAAGTGGTAGGAGATCATGCCGGTGCTGCTCAGCCCGGCACGCTTCGCGATCTGCCCGAACGAAGCCTTCGCGTACCCGAGTTCACCGATGGTTTCGATCGCCGCGCGGACGATCTGCGCCCGCCGGGCGTTCTCGGTGAACGTTTTTGCTTGCATGAGCAAAAGGTAGCATGGTCGAGCAAACAATCGCCAGAATGCCGTCTTTCCGCAATCGATCGGTTGCGGTACGTATCGATCTTTTCCCGGGGCATGGGAAAGGCCGCCCCGGAGAACTCCGGAGCGGCCTTCGGTGGGCCTGATCCGCCGGCCGGCGAGGGGTAGCGGCTCGGCCGGGCGCTACTCGGTCACCTTGCGGGCGGTCGCCATCGCGCGCTCGGTCTCCCAGAACGCCCGCATCGACCGGATCAGCCCGTCTTCGCCCACCCGGTAGACGAACACCCCGTCGGTGTCCACGCGGTAGCCGCCCGGCAGGTACGTCGTGATCGTGCCGACGTTGGCCACCTCGTCGCCCGCCGCGTGGGAGTCGCGGATCGTGAACTCGAAGCGCTCCACGGTGGCGATCGTCTTGTCCCAGAACGCGCTGATGCCGTCGCGGCCGTGGTGGCCCTTGCCCTCCTCGTCGAAGAACGAGGGGCCGACCGGGTCCTCCACCACGGCGTCGGCGGCGAACAGGTCCAGCCACGCCTCCTTGTCCCCCGCCGTCACCGCGGTCATCGACGCGACCGCCGCGCGCCGCGCGGGCGGCTGCTCCGCCGCTGTGTCCCAGCTGACCTGCACACCCACGGCAGTCACTCCTCGAACTTCGCGATGATCTCGGCCCCGAACTTGTGGATCGCTTCCAGCTTCGGCTCGACCGGCGCGTCGAACCCGACGCCGTCGAACACCCACGGCATCGTGATGACGTCGGTGACACCGGCTTCGGCCTGCTCGCGGTAGCCGTCGAGGCCGAAGCGGTCGATGCAGACCGCCTGGTACTCGAACGGGTCGTCGGCGCGGCCGCGCTCGGCCAGCAGCTCCTTGAGCCGGGCGATGGTCTCGCGCAGCTCCTCGAGCTTCATCATCGCCGACGACCAGCCGTCGGCGACCCGCGCGGCGCGCTTCAGCGCCACCTCGGTGTGGCCGCCGATGTAGAACGGCACCCGCGACGGCGGCGCCGGGCTCATCTGGATCTTGTCGAAGTCGTAGAAGTCGCCGTGGTACTCGGCCATGCCGCCGTCGAGGAGCAGGCGCAGCACGTCGATGGCCTCGTCGACGCGCTTGCCGCGCTTTTCGAACGGGACGCCGCAGTACTCGAACTCCTGCGGCAGCCAGCCGACGCCGAGCCCGAGCCCGAAGCGGCCGCCGGTGAGCACGCTCGCCGAACCCACCTGGCGCGCCAGCAGCACCGGGTTGCGCGAGCCGAGCTTGAGCACCGACGTGTAGAAGTGGATCCGGCTGGTGACCGCCCCCATCGACGCGGTGGCGACGAGCGGGTCGACCCACGGGGTTTCCCCGGTCCAGAACCGGCTGCCGTCGGGGGTGTACGGGTAGTCCGTGTCCACCGTTTCGGCGTAGAAGAGCGAGTCCGGCAGGGCGATGGAGGCGAAGCCGGCCTCTTCCGCGGCCCGGGCGAGCTCGCCCAGCTGATCGAGGGGGTTCATCGCGATCGACAGGGTGAACTTCATGGTGTCGAACTATAACGTGTTCTAGTTTGCTCGGCCAGGTCTCGAGGTGTGCCGGATCACGGTGCGGGAACCCTCCGCGTAGCGTCCGCGTTGTCCGAATCAAAGGTGACTACCGGTCACCGAGCCCCGAACTTCTGGGAGTGGTCCATGGGCACCGCGATCTTCCTGATCGTGCTCGTCGTCGTGATCGTCGGTGGCGGCCTCTATTTCTCGCGGCAGCGCGCCGCGGCCCGGCAGCGGGAGCTCGACGACGCCAAGGCCGACGCCCGGCGCCTGGTCGAGCGGCTCGGCGGTCAGGTACTCAACCTCAACGGCAACGACACCGCGTCGATGCAGGCGATGGCCGACGCGAGCGAGCGCTACAACGCGGCCGGCTCGCAGCTGGAGCAGGCCCGCACCATCGAGCAGGCCCGGCTGGTCAAGGACACCGCCGTCGAAGGCCTCTACTACGTCCGCGCCGCGCGCGTCGCCATGGGCATGGACCCCGGCCCGCAGCTGCCGGAGGAGGCCGAGCGCGAGCGCGCCGGCAAGGTCACCGAGCGCCGTGACGTCGACGTCGAGGGCCAGCACTACGCGGCCTCGCCCGACGCCGGCCAGGACACGCCGTACTACTACCCCGGCGGCCGCGTCGCCGGGCGGCCGGTCCCGCAGGGCTGGTACAGCGAGCCGTGGTGGAAGCCCGCGCTCGTCGCCGGTGCCTGGGGCCTCGGGTCGATGTTCCTGTTCAGCGCGATGTTCTCCGGCATGGGCGGCATCGCCAGCGCCTCGGCGTGGGAGTCGGGCTACGACGCGGGCCAGCAGGACGCGCTCGAGTCCGGCGACGCGGGCGGCGGCGACATGGGCGGCGACGGCGGAGGCGACTTCGGCGGCGGCGACAGCGGCGGCGATTGGGGCGGCGGCTTCGACGGCGGCGGGTTCGACGGTGGTGGCTTCGACGGCGGCGGCTTCGACTTCTGACGCCCCTCGTGAGGGGGAAACAGGGTTCTCACCCTGCTTCCCGCTCACGACCGGGTCAGGCGGGCTGGCAGGTGGGGCACCAGTAGAGGTTGCGGCCCACCAGCTCCGAGCTCGCCACCGGTGTCCCGCACACCAGGCACGGCTCGCCCGCCCGGCGGTAGACGTAGACCTCGCCGCCGTGGCGGTCGACCCGCGCGGCGCGGCCCATCGCCTCCGGCAGGTGCTCCGGGCGGACCGTGTCGATCCGGCCGACGCGGACGCCGTCGCGCATCAACGCCACCAGGTCGGCCCACATGTCGTCCCACAGCGCGCGATCGAGCGCGCGGCCCGGGGTCAGCGGCGCGACGCCGTGGCGGAACAGCACTTCGGCGCGGTAGACGTTCCCGACCCCCGCGAGCACCGCCTGGTCCATCAGCAGCGCCGCGATCGACGTCTTCGACCGCGAGACGCGCTCCCACGCCCGCTCGGGTTTCGCGTCGCGGCGCAGCGGGTCGGGGCCCAGCCGGGCCTTGATCGCGTCGGCCTGGTCCGGGGAAAGCAGTTCGCAGCGGGTGGGCCCGCGCAGGTCCGTCCAATGTGTCCGGCCGGCCAGCCGCAGCCGGACCTGGCCGACCGGGTCCGGCGCGGGCAGCGCGGCCTCGCCGAACGTGCCGTACAAACCGAGGTGGATGTGCACGATCCCGTGCGGCCCGTAGTCGTGGAACAGGTGCTTGCCGTGCGCCTGCGCGCCGACGAACACTTGACCGTCCAAACGGGACGCTTCGGCGGCGAACCGGCCCTGCGGGCTGCTCACCTCGACGGGGGCGCCGGCGTACCGGCGCTTGTGCAGCCGAGCGAGCCGGTGGAGCGTGTGCCCCTCGGGCATCAGGCCTCCGGCAACGCCGGCGGGGTCCCGGTGCGCTCGTAGTCGAGCAGCTGCTGCACGCGGCGGGCGTGCCGCTCTTCCGGCGAGACCTCGGTCGCGAGGAACGCCTCGACGATCTCGGTGGCCTCGTCGGCGGTGTGCATCCGGGCGCCGACGCCGATCAGCTGGGCGTGGTTGTGCTCGCGGCACAGCTTCGCGGTCTCGACGCTCCACGCGAGGCCGGCCCGCGCGCCGGGCACCTTGTTCGCGGCGATCTGCTCGCCGTTGCCGGAGCCGCCGACGACGATGCCGCGGCTGCCCTCGTCGGCCACGACGCGCAACGCCGTCTCGACGCAGAACGCCGGGTAGTCGTCGGCCGCGTCGTAGACGTGCGGACCGATGTCGGTCACCTCGTGGCCCTGCTTCTCCAGGTGAGCCACCAGGTGGTTCTTCAGCTCGAAACCGGCATGGTCGGATCCCAAGTAGACACGCACGGCTGGGAGTCTGCCACCACGCCCGGTTTCGGGCATGCTCCGGGGGTGGGCAGCTGGGAGCAATCGGGGCACGACGTGCGGCTCGACTGGGGCGGCGAAGGCGTCGCCGCGCTCGGCCGCGAATGCGCGGTCCTGGTGGTCGTCGACGTGCTTTCCTTCGGCACCACCACGGATCTCGTGGTCGGGCGCGGCGGCCGCGTGCTGCCGGTGCGGTGGCGTGACGAACGCGGCGTCGCACGGGCGAAGGCGGCGGGCGCGGTCATCGCGGGTGAGGCCGGATTCACCCTGCGGCCCTCTTCTGTGACGGAGATCCCGCCGGGGACGCTGCTCGCGCTCCCCTCGCCCAACGGCGCGACCCTGTGCGAAGCCGCCGCCGAGACCGGGGCCGCGGTCCTCGCGGGGTGCCTGCGCAACGCCTCCGCCGTCGCCGCGAAGTCACTCGAGCTCGGCGGGCCGGTTGGGCTCATCGCCGCCGGGGAACGTTGGGGCGTGAACATCTTCGGGGCCGGCGAGACCTTCGGGCCGCTGCGGCCGTGCGTCGAAGACCAGGTGGGCGCGGGCGCGATCGCCGCCGCGCTGGCCCGGCTGGGCGCTTCACTGTCCCCCGAAGCCGCCCTCGCCGCGCGCGGCGTCGACGTCGAAGCCGTCGCGGGTTGCGTGTCGGGGCGCGAACTGACCGAATCGGGTCACGGCGGGGACGTCGCACTGGCCACGCAGCTCGACGTGAGCCAGGCTGCCCCTGTCCTGAACGAAGGAGTACTGGCATGACCGGCCGCTGGATCGACGTCGCCGACGGCGTGCACGCGCGCCGCTACGAGGAACTGGACCTGACCGTCGGGCTGGTGGTGGGCGCCGAGCGCTGCCTGGTCGTCGACACGCGCGGCGACCTCGAGCAGGGCGCCGAACTGGCCGCGGCGGTGCGGGAGATCACGCCGCTGCCCTGGTCGGTGGCGTTCACGCACGCGCACTTCGACCACACCTGGGGCACCGAGGCGTTCACGCCCTGCACCGTCTGGGCGCACGAAGGCTGCCGCGCCGAGCTGGCCGAATACGCCGAAAACGCCCGCGCGAAGTGGATCGACTACTACCGCGAAGCGGGCAAGGCCGAGATCGCCGACGCCATCGCGCGCACGACGTTCGTGGTGCCCGACCACCTGTTCACCGACCGGGCCGTGCTCGACCTCGGTGGCCGCACCGCCGTGCTGCTGCACCCCGGCCGCGCCCACACCGACCACGACGCGGTCGTGCACGTCCCGGACGCCGACGTCGTCTTCGCGGGCGACATCGTGGAGAACGCCGAACACGGCTTCAGCGCGTTTTCCTTCAGCGCGGAGTCGGACCTGACCGCCTGGCCGGACACCCTGGACGCGATCCTCGGCCTGGAGCCGCGGGTGATCGTGGCCGGCCACGGCGACCCGGTCGACGCCGACTTCGTCCGCTACCACCGCCACGGCCTGCACGAGCTGCTCGCGCTGAAGGCGGCGATGGGCCGCGGCGAAACGACCGAGGCCGCCGCCGTGGCAGCCTCGCGCTACCCCGGCGACGTCACCCTGGCCGCCCTCGCCACCCCCTGACGCGCACTTTCACGTGAAAGTGCGCGCCTGGGGGCCGCACTTTCACGTGAAAGTGCGGCTCAGTCGAAGTTCAGGTCGCCGGTGCGGGTGCGCTTGAGCTCGAAGAAGTCCGGGTAGCTCGCCAGCGCGACCGCGCCGTCGAACACCTTCAGCGCGGCTTCGCCACGCGGGATCGAGCTCAGGACCGGACCGAAGAACGCCACGCCGTCGATGTGGATCGTCGGGGTGCCGACGTCCTGGCCGACCGGGTCCATGCCCTCGTGGTGGCTCTTCTTCAGCGCCTCGTCGTACTCCGTGGAGTCCGCGGCGTCGAAGAGCTCGGCGGGCGCGCCGATCGCGGCCAGCGCCTCCTTGATGACCTGGTCGCGGTCCTTGTTGCCCTGGTTGTGGTAGCGCGTGCCGAACTCGGTGTAGTACTCGCGCAGCATCTCTTCGCCCTTGAGCTGCGAGAGCGCGACGGCGACGCGCACCGGGCCCCAGCCCTTCGACAGCAGTTCCTTGTACTGCTCGGGCAGCTCGTCCCGGCCCTCGTTGAGCACCGACAGGCTCATGATCCGGAAGCGCAGGTCCAGGTTGCGGTGCTTCTCCACCTCCAGGATCCAGCGGGAGGTGATCCACGCGAACGGGCAGATCGGGTCGAAGTAGAAATCGACCTTCGTGGGCTGCTCGGCAGCGGTCATCGGGGTACTCCTGGGTTACGTCTCGATGTGGGCGGACCCCCACACGACGGGCCAACACCGGCGCACCCGAGGTTGTTCCCTTATCGCCGGGCACCCCGTCGCCATGATTGGATGCGGGGAGTTGAAAACCGATACCAACGACCAGAGGTGCCTGTGCCCGCCCCCAACCTGACCCGCGACCAAGCCAAGCTGCGCGCGGATCTGCTCGACGTCACCGCGTACGACATCGAGCTGGATCTGACCGACGGCCACGGCGGTCCCGGGGAGAAGACCTTCGCGTCGACGACGACCGTCCGGTTCTCCAGCGCCCGGGCCGGCGAGAACACGTGGGTCGACATCGTCGCCGACCGCGTGCACTCGGCCACCCTGAACGGCTCGGACGTCGACGTCAGCGCGTACGTCGAGGACAAGGGCATCGCGCTGGCCGGACTGGCCGAGGCGAACGAGCTGACGGTGACCGCCGACTGCCGGTACATGAACACCGGCGAAGGCCTGCACCGGTTCGTCGACCCGGTCGACGACGGCGTCTACCTGTACACGCAGTTCGAGACGGCCGACGCCAAGCGGATGTTCGCCTGCTTCGACCAGCCGGACCTGAAGTCCGTCTACCGGCTCACGGTCATCGCGCCGCGGGACTGGAAGGTCGTCTCGAACACGATGCCCGAGTCCACCGAGGAGACGCCGGAAGGCGCCGTCCGGACGGTGTTCAAGGAGTCCGAGCGGCTCTCGACGTACCTGGTCGCGCTGATCGCCGGCCCGTACGCCGAGTGGCGCGACGAGTACACCGACGCCCACAAGACCATCCCGCTCGGGATCTACTGCCGCGCGTCGCTGGCCGAGCACATGGACGCCGACCGCCTCTTCACCGAGACCAAGCAGGGCTTCGGCTTCTACCACGAGAAGTTCGGCACGCCCTACCCGTTCTCCAAGTACGACCAGCTGTTCGTGCCGGAGTTCAACGCGGGCGCGATGGAGAACGCCGGCGCGGTGACGTTCCTGGAGGACTACGTCTTCCGCAGCCGCGTCACCCGCTACGCCTACGAGCGGCGTGCCGAGACGCTGCTGCACGAGATGGCCCACATGTGGTTCGGCGACCTGGTCACCATGCGCTGGTGGGACGACCTGTGGCTGAACGAGTCGTTCGCGACCTTCGCGAGCGTCCTGGCCCAGGCCGAGGCGACCGAGTACAAGAACGCGTGGACCAGCTTCGCGAACATCGAGAAGTCGTGGGCCTACCGGCAGGACCAGCTGCCCTCGACGCACCCGATCGCGGCCGACATCGTCGACCTGCACGCGGTCGAGGTCAACTTCGACGGCATCACCTACGCCAAGGGCGCGAGCGTGCTCAAGCAGCTCGTCGCCTACGTCGGGCTCGACCACTTCCTCGACGGCCTCAAGGTGTACTTCGGCAAGCACGCCTGGGGCAACGCGACCCTGGCCGACCTGCTGGGCGCGCTGGAAGAGGCGTCCGGGCGCGACCTGTCGTGGTGGAGCGCGCAGTGGCTGGAGACCACCGGGCTGAACTCGCTGAGCCCGCGCTACGAGATCGGCGCGGACGGCAGGTTCACGGCGTTCGCCGTCGTGCAGTCCGGCGCGAAGCCGGGCGCCGGTGAGCTGCGCACGCACCGCGTCGCCGTGGGCGTGTACGACGAGGACGCGTCCGGCAAGATCGTCCGGAAGCACCGCGTGGAGCTGGACGTCGACGGCGAGCGCACCGAGGTGCCGGACCTGGTCGGCCTGCCCGCGGGCAAGCTGGTCCTGGTCAACGACGACGACCTGACCTACTGCACGATGCGCCTCGACCCGACGTCGCTCACGACGCTGATCGACCGCGTCGCCGACATCACCGAGTCGCTGCCGCGCACGCTGTGCTGGTCGGCGGCGTGGGAGATGACCCGCGAGGCCGAGCTGAAGGCCCGCGACTTCGTCACGCTGGTCCAGCGCGGCATCCACACCGAGACCGAGGTCGGCGTCGTCCAGCGCCTGCTGCTGCAGGCCCAGACCGCGCTGAACTCCTACGCGGAGCAGGGCTGGGCGGCCTCGACCGGCTGGCCGGCGTTCACCGGGCGGCTGCTGGAGCTCGTCCGCGCCGCGGAGCCGGGTTCGGACCACCAGCTGGCGTTCGTGAACTCGCTGGCGGGCTCGGTGCTGGACGACGCGACGCTGGCGGTGGTGGCCGGCTGGCTCGACGAGTCGGCCCCGCTCGAAGGCCTGACCGTGGACACGGACCTGCGCTGGCGCCTGCTGCACGCGCTGGTCGCGCACGGCAAGGCCGACGCGACGGAGATCGACGCCGAGCTGGCCCGCGACAACACGGCCACCGGCCGCCGCCAGGCGGAGCGCGCCCGCGCGTTGCGCCCGACGGAGGAGGCCAAGTCGGACGCGTGGCAGCGCGCGGTGTACGACGACGAGCTGCCGAACGCAGTCAGCGACTCGCTCATCTCGGGTTTCTCGCACCCGGGCCAGAAGGCGCTGCTGGGCTCCTACGTGCCCCGCTACTTCGAGGTGATCGACGAGGTGTGGCAGCGCCGGTCCAGCGAGCGCGCGCAGCCGATCGCGATCGGGCTGTACCCGTCGTGGGCGGTGGCCCCGGAGACGGTGACGGCCTCGGACGAGTGGCTGGCGGGCGACCACTCGCAGGCCCTGCGCCGCCTGGTGTCGGAGGGCCGCGCGGGCATCGTCCGCGCACTGGCGGCCCGGGACTTCGACGCGCAGGCCTGACCCGTCGTGAGTGGTTGGGGCGGTTAGAACCGCCCTAACCACTCACGACCAGCTGCAGCAGACGTAAAAGAGCCCCGCACCTCGACCGAGGTGCGGGGCTCTTGCGTTCCGAGGTCAGCGGGGTGCGGGGCCCGCCTGGTCGGACAGCATGCGCAGCGCGTTCACCAGTCCGCTCACCAGCCCGCGGACGAGGTCGCCCTCCTTGAAGGAGGCCACCATGCTCGCCACCGCCAGCTTGGCGCCGCGGTCCGGGAGGCGGGTGTACGCCGTCTTGCCCGTGACGATCTCGATCTTGCGCTCGCCCGGCGAGACCGCGATCAGGACCGCGTTCGCCGGGTCCGTCGTCGTCGCGTGCAGCTTCTCCGCCGCCGCGCGGCTGTCCTCGCCCAGTTCGCCGAGGTACAGGCTGAAGTCGAGGCCGGTCTCCCGGCTCGCGAACGTCAGCGCCTCGTCCAGGCGGGCCAGCTGGCGGGTGTCGAACGGGCCCGACGGCGCGGCCGGCTCGTACATCTTCGCCGCCGACACGCGGCCGCTCGACGTCAGTCCCTCGCCGTAGGCCAGCTCGGACTCGTCGACGCGCTTCGTCAGCTCACCAGTTGCCACGAGCGCCTCCCGCCGCGGTCGCGGCGCCCGAAGGCGCCTTTGCTTCGGCGCCGGCGTGCCGGTGCCCTTCGCCGACCCCGTCGGGGTTGGCGCTCCACCACATGGCCGGGTATTCCCAGGCCTGGCCGGACCGGTACCGCGGGGCGCCGCCGGACCTGCGCCGGAGCGTCAGGAGCCCGGCGAGACCGTAGATGGCCAGCGGGATCACGGCGAAGACCACGATCGTCTCGACAACGTTCACGGCGCTGAGCGTATCGGATGACCTCCGCGGCCACCGCGCGCGCCGCACTCGACCGTTCGTCGTAAGCCGACTGCCGTCCGCCGCTTGGCTCGCGGCCACTGGAACGTTGGGGCGAAGACCGTCGGGCCGAAAGGTTGCAACTCAACGTACAGGCGGCCGCACCCGCCGCTGTCGTCTTGTCGCGGCCTTGAAATCCTCGTAGCTTTTTCACCTGTACGGGCCTTGCGCCCCGCTCTCCAGCCCCAGCAGGTAACGCACCGGTCCCAGGAGGCCTTGCCATGAACAGCGCCCACACCCCCGCACAGGCGATCACCGAGACCTTCTCGTCACCCAGCGACATCGAATTCGTGCCCGGAACACGTGTGACGGCGGGCACAAGGGTTACCCGGGGTACACGTGTCACGCGCGGTACACGCGTGACGGCCGGAACCCGCGTCACCATGGGCACCCGGGTGACGGCGGGCACGCGCGTCACGCGGGGTACGCGAGTCACCCGGGGCACTCGCGTCACGATGGGCACTCGTGTGACGGCCGGCACGCGAGTCACCCGGGGCACTCGCGTCACGATGGGCACTCGTGTGACGGCCGGCACGCGAGTCACCTGCGGCACCCGCGTCACGCGCGGCACGCGGGTCACCCGCGGCACGCGCGTCACCATGGGCACTCGCGTCACCTGCCAGAGCGACTACGCGCTCGCTGCCTGACCCCGTACTCCAGGGACGCACGCACTACCTGAACACGCGCAAGCACCCGGCTCGCCCCGGCCGCCGCAAGGCAGCCGGGGCGCCGGCGCGTCTGGAGCAGCTAAGCGGCCGAGCCGAGGTAGGGCTGCCAGAGCGGGTCGGCCTCCCGGGAATGGGCCAGCAGCCGCCAGTGCGGGCCGTGGGGCGCCCGCGGGACGACGCGCAGCCGCCAGCCGATCTCCGAGAGCAGCCGGTCCGCTTTGCGGTGGTTGCACTTGGCGCAGCAGGCGACGCAGTTCGTCCAGCTGTGGGGCCCGCCGCGGCTGCGCGGCTGGACGTGGTCGATCGTTTCGGCCCGCCCCCCGCAGTACGCGCAGCGGTACCGGTCGCGGTGCATCAGCCCGGCACGGGTGAGCGGCACCTGCGCCCGGTAGGGCACCCGCACGTACGTGCTGAGCCGGATCACCGAGGGCACCGGCAGCGACACCTTCGCCGAATGCAGCTCGATGCCGCCGGGGTCGCCGTGCACCACTTCGGCCTTGCCGCACATCACCAGCACCACGGCCCGCCGCAGCGGGAGCGCGGTCAGCGGCTCGAAAGTGGCGTTGAGCAGGAGCACCCGGCGCCGGCCCCAGGCCGGGGCAGCCGGATCCCGGCCTCTACTACGCTGTCCGGGCGGGCGGGTAACTCCCCCTGGGCGGTTCCCCGGCCCGGCCGGGACGGTTCCGCCGGATGCGGATCCCCCCGGGTAGGCGCGCAGGACCACCTCTGGCGTCTCGTCGGCCGTGGCTTGGCCGGAGGCGCCGCGGGGGCTGGGTTGTCGGTCTGGCACTCGACCACCTCCAGGGGCGTAGGCATAGTCGACCACAAAACAGGCCCCCAGCGCACGTGTGTTACAAGACGTGTCACATCCGCGCGACCCGACATCCACTTGAAGTTGGGCAGACCGACCTGATCGGAAGGATGATCGAACTCCCGTGTCCCCCTTGCTCACCGCCGACCCGCCTCCTTGCGTGAAGGACCCCAGCACCTTCTGCTACCAGGTGTGGAAAGCCACGAACAACGAGTGGCTGGCCGGCTCGGCGAACTGGCTGCTCACGAAGCCGCTGAAGATCCTGATGATCCTCGTGCTCGCGTTCGTGATCCGCCTGCTGATCAGACGCATGATCAACCGGGTCACGACGTTCCCGCGCTCCGGCGGCAAGCTCCCGGCCCTGCTGCGCCCCCTGCGCGAGCGCGCCCCCGAAGTGCTCGGCTCCGCCGTGATCGAACGGCGGCGCCAGCGCGCCCAGACCATCGGCTCCGTGCTGAAGTCGATGGCCACGTTCCTCGTCTACGGCCTCGCGTTCATCCTCGTGCTGGGCGAGCTCGGCCTGGACCTCGGGCCGATCATCGCCTCGGCCGGCATCATCGGCGTCGCGATCGGGTTCGGCGCGCAGAACCTCGTGAAGGACTTCCTGTCCGGCATCTTCATGATGGTCGAAGACCAGTACGGCGTCGGCGACGTCGTCGACATCGGAGAGGCGACCGGCACCGTCGAGGCCGTCGGCCTGCGGATCACCACGCTGCGCGACCTCAAGGGCACCGTCTGGTACGTCCGCAACGGCGAGGTGCTGCGCGTCGGCAACTCCAGCCAGGGCTTCGCGGTCGCGGTCGTCGACGTCCCGCTCGGCTACACGGCCGACGTCGAGCGCGCGACCACCGTGCTCCTGGGCGCCGCGGCCAAGGCCACCGAGAGCGAGGCGCTGAAGGACAACGTCCTCGAGCCGCCGGAGATGCTGGGTGTGGAAAGCGTCACACCGGAAGGCCTCCAGCTGCGCCTGACGGTGAAGGTCCGCCCGGGCAAGCAGTGGGCCGTGCAGCGCGCCTTGCGAGCGCAGCTGCTCGCGGCCCTGGAGGAGGCCGGGTTCGAACCGCCGCTCGGCCGGCTGTTCCCGGGCGTGGTCCCGGCCGTCGAAAAGTAGCGCCGTTACGCTGGGAAGCGGGTTCGCGACCATCCGGAAGGAGCGGGACCGGCGTCGGGAACCCGCACCCAGGAGGGCAAAATGGAAGGCGTGTCTGCAGTGAGCGAACCGGCGAACCTCTACGAAGCGGTCGGCGGCGAACCGACGTTCCGCCGCATCGTCGGGCGGTTCTACGAAGAGGTCGCGCGTGACGAGATCCTCCGCCCGCTCTACCCCGAGGAGGACCTCGGCCCGGCCGAGGAGCGCTTCCGGCTGTTCCTCATGCAGTACTGGGGCGGCCCGCACACCTACTCCGACCAGCGCGGGCACCCGCGGCTGCGGATGCGGCACGCGCCGTTCAAGATCGGGCCGATCGAGCGGGACGCGTGGCTGCGCTGCATCCGGATCGCCGTCGACGAGGAGAACCTGGAAGAGCCGTACCGCGGTCAGCTCTGGGCGTACCTGGAGATGGCCGCGCACAGCATGATGAACAGCTTCGTATGAGACCCGGGCCGGACTGGTGGCGGGATGCCGTCTTCTACCAGGTCTACGTGCGCTCGTTCGCCGATTCGGACGGTGACGGCGTCGGAGACCTGGAAGGCATCCACTCCCGGCTCGGTTACCTGGAGCTGCTGGGCGTCGACGCGCTGTGGCTGACGCCGTTCTACCGCTCCCCGATGGCCGACCACGGCTACGACATCGCGGACCCGCGGGACGTCGACCCGATGTTCGGCACCCTCGGCGACTTCGACGTCCTGCTGACCGAGGCGCACAAGCGGAACATCAAGGTCACCGTGGACGTGGTGCCGAACCACACCAGCAACCAGCACGCCTGGTTCAAGTCCGCGATGGCGGCGAAGCCGGGCAGCCCGGAGCGCGACCGGTACATCTTCCGCGACGGCGTCGGGCCGAAGGGCGAGGACCCGCCCAACAACTGGGTGAGCGCGTTCGGCGGCCCGGCCTGGACCCGGGTGCCGGACGGCCAGTGGTACCTGCACCTGTTCGCCCCGCAGCAGCCGGACCTGAACTGGACCAACCCCGAGGTCGCCGCCGACCTCGAACGCACCCTGCGCTTCTGGCTCGAACGCGGCGTCGACGGCTTCCGCATCGACGTCGCGCACGGCATGGCGAAGCCGCCCGGTCTGCCGGACATGGACCCGCGCGCGGACGCGCTCGGGCCGAGCCACTACTACGACCCGCGCTGGGACCACGACGGCGTCCACGAGATCCACCAGATGATCCGCAAGGTGCTCGACGAGTTCCCGGAGGCCATGGCGGTCGGCGAGATCTGGGTGACCGACGAAGAGCGCCTCTCGCGCTACCTGCGGCCCGACGAGCTGCACCTGGCGTTCAACTTCCGGCTGGTGCTGACCCACTTCGACGCCGACGCGATGCGCACGGCCATCGAGCGCTCCCTGACCGTCCCGGCGAAGGTCGGCGCGCCCGCGACCTGGACGCTGGGCAACCACGACGTCTGGCGCCAGGTCAGCCGCTACGGCGGCGGCGCGGCCGGCGTCCGGCGCGCCCGGGCGATGGCGCTGGTGGAGCTGGCCCTGCCCGGCACCGTCTACCTCTACAACGGCGAAGAGCTCGGCCTGGCCAACGTCGACATCCCGGCCGCGGAGATGGCCGACCCGCGCGCGAAGACGAGCGGCGCCGAGTTCGGCCGCGACGTCTCCCGCGTCCCGCTGCCGTGGGAGGGCGACCTCCCGCCGTTCGGGTTCTCGCGCAACCCGCGCACGTGGCTGCCGATGCCGGCCGGCTGGGCCGGGCTGACGGTGGAGAAGCAGATCGAGGACGCGGACTCGACGCTCTCCCTGTACCGCCAGGCGATCGAGCTGCGGAAGACGCATCCGGCGTTCGGCGGCGAGGAACTGGAGTGGTACGGCGCGCCCGCGGGCTGCTTCGCGTTCCGGCGCCGCGGCGGCGGGCTGGTGTGCGCGCTGAACACGTCGGCGAGCCCGATCGCGCTGCCGCCCGGTGAAGTGCTGCTCTCCAGCAGCCCGCTGGTCGACGGGAAGCTGCCGGCGGATTCGGCCGCCTGGCTGGTTTGAGGGGGTTGGCGTGCGGAAACTGGTCTACGGGATGAACCTGAGCCTGGACGGCTACACCACCGCGCCCGGTGGCGACCTCGGCTGGAGCGAGCCGAGTGACGAGCTGTTCGAGTGGTGGCTCGAGCAGGAGCAGGCGGTCGATCTGTTCCTGTACGGGCGCAAGCTGTGGGAGACGATGGGCTCCCACTGGCCGACCGCCGACGAGCTGCCGGGCGCCACCCCGGCGGAGATCGCGTTCGCGCGGAACTGGCGGGACACGCCCAAGGTGCTGTTCACCTCGGCGGAGATGGACGAGCCCGGCTGGAACACCCGCGTGGTGACCGGCGACCCGCTCGCCGAGATCACCCGGCTCAAGGCCGGGGACGGCGGGCGGATGCGGGTCGGCGGGCCGAAGCTGGCCGCGGCGGCCCTGCGGGCCGGGCTGGTCGACGAGTACGAGATCGTCACCCACCCGGTCCTGGTGGGCGGCGGCACGCCGTTCTTCACCGCGCTCGACAGCCGGGTGCCCCTGAACCTGGTGGAGACGCGGACGTTCCCCGGTGGGGTCGTCCTGACCCGGTACGAGCGGCGCTGACCGCCCCTACCCGCTCTGGTCGCCCGAGCCGTCGTCGAAGGCGCCGCTCGCCAGCCACGCCACCAGCGCCGCGGCCTGGAGGTAGGGCGCCGCCTGGGCAGCCGCCCGGCCCGCCGCACGCGTGCGGCCCCACCTCTCAGGTCTTTCGGCGCGCTCCGGCGCCGGCTCACCCACCGGACGGTCCCGCCGCCACGGCGTGTCCTCGGCGCGTACGGCGTCGAGGAAGTCCGCGGTCGGGTCGTCGTCCGGCTTCATGGCTCCAGGGTGCCACCGGTGGCGCGCACCGGTGGCACCCCGTAAGGAATCCGTCAGAACAACAGCGGCAGCAGCGCGTGGCGGCGCCGCACGATCGCGCCGTAGCGCGCGTCCAGGCGCAGCCACGAGTCCGTCGCCGACACGCGGACGACGTCCTCCGCCAGGTCCGAGTCCACGAAACCCATGCCCGACATCGCGAACAGGCAGCGCATCTGGACCTTGACCTCGGTCGCTTCACCGGACACGGTCAGCACCGCCTGGTCCATCAGCGACGACGGCGGGTTGCCGTGCGGGCCGGCGTTGTCCCTGGCCAGCGTCACGCCGCGGTCGGCCAGCTCCGCGACGACCCGCGCCGGCAGCTCGTCGATCAGCGGCCAGCGGCCGGACGGCGGCAGCTCGCCGTGCCACAGCAGGTCGCGGGCCGGGCCCGGGTCCATCTTCGGCCCGCCCGCCACGGTCAGCGCGGCGAGCAGCTCGTTGCCGGACACCGTGACGTCGCCGGGCGTGACGTCCCCGGCCACCGCGCGCGTCGCGAAGCACTCGAACGGCGTCGCCGTCCAGGCTTCCACCACGCCGTCGCCACGCTGGCGCAGCCGGACGGCCGTCTGGCCGTCCAGCCGGACCGCGCGGGCGACGAACGCACCGAGGGTCTCCCGGTCCGCCGCGTCCGGCACGAACAACTCAGGCATCCGCGAACCCCTGCTTCAGAAAATCCGACTCGGGCGGGCTGAGCCTACGCGGCCGCAACGCGACCGTGTCGTACGGCGCCAGCACCGTCTCCGCGGTGACCGCGACCGGGTCGGTTCCGGCGGGCCCGGTGTGGACGCGGTAGGCGAGCGTGAAGCTCGCCGCGCGCAGCTCCGTCAGGTCGATGCCGACCCGCAGTTCCTGCCCGGACACCACTATCGGCGCCTTGTAGGCCACCTCCAGCTTGACCACGACGATGCCTTTCGGCAGCTGGTCGAGCCCCGCCTCGACGGCGCCCTTGAACAGCAGCGGGATGCGCGCCTCTTCGAGCAGCGTCACCATCTTCGCGTGGTTGATGTGGCCGTAGACGTCCATGTCCGTCCAGCGCGGACGGACGTGCGCAACGTAGGTCACCGCACCGTGCTCCGGATCTGCCGGGCCGCCACCGAAAGCGTCGCGAGGTCGAGCCGGCCGGACTTGTGGATCTCGTCCAGCGCGACGCGAGCCCGCTGCAGCCGCGAGGAATTCGTCTTCTCCCACTGCGCGATCTTGGCGTCCGCGGACGAGCCGGGATCGCTGTGCCGCAACGCGTCCAGCGTGATCGCCCGCAGCGAGCCGTAGACGTCGTCGCGCAGCGAAAGCCGTGCGAGGGCGTGCCAGCGGTTGCCGCGTTCCAGCGCGCTGATCTCGGTGAGCATCTTGTCGACGTCCAGGTGGTCCGAGAGCGCGTAGTACAGCTCCGCCGTCTCGGCCGGGCTGTGCGTCGCGTCCACGCCGATCTGCTGTTCGGCGAGCTCGGCCACGTCGGTGACGTCGAGCAGGCCGAAGGTGTGCAGCAGCAGCGACACCCGGCGGGCCAGGCCCTCGGGCACCTTCGCTTCGATCAGCTCGTCCACGTGCTTCTGCACCGACTCCGCCTCGCGGCCGCGCAGGAGGTCGCCGATCTTCGGGACGAGCTTGCCGAGCACCCGGCTGAACCGGTTGATCTCCGCCAGCGGGGCCAGCGGCTGCGGCCGGTTGGTGAGGAACCAGCGCGCGGCCCGGTCGAGCAGCCGCCGCGTCTCCAGCACCATGCTGTCCGCGACGTCGGTGGACACGACGTTGTCGAGCGCGTCGATCTCCGCCCACAGCGCGGGCAGGTCGAACACCCGCGTCACCACCGCGTACGCGCGCACCGCGTCGGTCGCGGTCGCGTTCATCTCCTCCATCAGCCGGTAGACGAAGGAGATGCCGCCGCCGTCGACCACTTCGTTGGCGATGAGCGTGGTGATGATCTGGCGGCGCAGCGGGTGCTCGCCGATCGCGGAGGCGAACCGCTCGCGCAGCGGCACCGGGAAGTACTCGGGCAGCCGGCCGGCGAACACCTGCGAGTCGGGCAGGTCGCTGGCCAGCAGCTCGTCCTTCAGCTCCAGCTTGACGTGGGCGAGCAGCGTCGCCAGCTCCGGCGACGTGAGGCCCTTGCCCGCCTTCTCCAGCTCACGGAACTCCGAGTTGCTCGGCAGCGCTTCGAGCTTGCGGTCGAACGCGCCCGCGGAGACCAGCGCCTGGACCTGCCGCTGGTGCACCGAAAGCATCGGCGCGGCGTGCGCCCGGCTGACGCCGAGGACGGCGTTCTGCCGGTAGTTGTCCGCCAGCACCAGCGCGCCGACCTCGTCGGTCATCTCGGCCAGGAGCTCGTTGCGCTGGGCCTCCTCGAGCTTCCCGGTCTGCACCAGGTGGTCGAGCAGGATCTTGATGTTGACCTCGTGGTCGGAGCAGTCGACGCCGGCCGAGTTGTCGAGCGCGTCGGTGTTGATCTTGCCGCCGTTGCGGGCGAACTCGATCCGGCCCAGCTGCGTGAGGCCGAGGTTGCCGCCCTCGCCGAACACCTTCACGCGCAGCTGCTTGCCGTCGACGCGGATGGCGTCGTTGGCCTTGTCGCCGGCGGCGGCGTGGGTCTCGGTCTCCGCCTTGACGTAGGTGCCGATGCCGCCGTTCCACAGGAGTTCGACGGGCGCCAGCAGGATCGCCTGGATGAGGTCCATCGGAGCCAGCGCGGTGACGCCCTCCTCGAGGCCGAGGGCCTCGCGCACCTGCGGGCTGATCGGGATCGACTTCGCCGTGCGCGGGTAGATCCCGCCGCCCTCGCTGATCAGCGAGCGGTCGTAGTCGTCCCACGAGCTGCGCGGGAGGTCGAACAGCCGGCGCCGCTCGGCAAATGTTACGGCCGCCTCCGGGTTCGGGTCGAGGAAGACGTGCATGTGGTTGAACGCCGCGACCAGCCGGATGTGCTCGGACAGCAGCATGCCGTTGCCGAAGACGTCGCCCATCATGTCGCCGATGCCGACGACGGTGAAGTCCTCGGTCTGGGTGTCCTTGCCCAGCTCGCGGAAGTGCCGCTTGACGCTCTCCCAGGCACCCTTCGCCGTGATGCCCATGGCCTTGTGGTCGTAGCCGACCGAGCCGCCGGAGGCGAACGCGTCGCCCAGCCAGAAGCCGTACTGGCCGGAGACCTCGTTGGCGATGTCGGAGAACTTCGCGGTGCCCTTGTCCGCCGCGACGACCAGGTAGGAGTCGTCGGCGTCGTGCCGGACGACGCCCGGCGCGGGCACGGTCTTGCCCTCGATCCGGTTGTCGGTCAGGTCGAGCAGGCCGGAGATGAACATGCGGTAGCAGGCGATGCCCTCGGTGAGCTGGGCGTCGCGGTCGATGCTCGCGTCACCGGTCGCGGCCGGCGGGCGCTTCACGACGAAGCCGCCCTTCGCGCCGACCGGCACGATCACCGCGTTCTTCACCGCCTGCGCCTTGACCAGGCCGAGGATCTCGGTGCGGAAGTCCTCGCGCCGGTCCGACCAGCGCAGGCCGCCGCGCGCGACCTCGCCGAAGCGCAGGTGCACGCCCTCGACGCGCGGCGAGTACACGAAGATCTCGAACTTCGGCCGCGGCTCGGGCAGCTCGGGCACGCCGGCCGGGTCGAGCTTGATCGCCAGGTACGTGCGGTTGGCCCCGGCGGCGTCGGTGACGTGGTAGTTCGTCCGCAGGGTGGCCTGGATGACGGCCATCAGGCGGCGCAGGATCCGGTCCTCGTCGAGGCTGGTGACCTCGTCGATCATCGAGCCGAGCTCGCTCGCCAGCGCTTCGGTGGCGGCTTCGCGGTCGGTGTCGTTCAGCTTCGGGTCGAAGCGGGCCTCGAACAGCCGCAGCAGCTTCGTCGCGACCTGCGTGTGGTTCAGCAGCGTGTTCTGGATGTAGTCCTGGGAGAACGCGCTGCCGGCCTGGCGCAGGTACCGCGAGTACGCGCGCAGCACGGCGACCTGGCGCCAGGTGAGGCCCGCCCGCAGGACGAGCCCGTTGAGGCCGTCGACCTCGGCGTCGCCGCGCCAGGCGGCCTCGAAGGCGTCCTGGAAGCGGTCGCGCAGCTCGGTGATCGCCTCGGCGCCGGTCTTGGCGATGACCTGCTGGTCGATGCGCAGGCCGAAGTCGTAGATCCAGCACGCGCCGCCGTCCTCGCGGTGCAGCTCGTACGGCCGCTCGTCGACGACCTCGACGCCCATGGCCTGCAGCACCGGCAGCACCTTGGACAGCGTCACGCCCTCGCCGCGCAGGTAGAGCTTGAAGCGCCGCTCACCGGGCTCGGCGTCGGCCGGCAGGTAGAACGACAGCGCGAGGTCGCCCTCGTCGGTCAGCGAATCGAGGGCGCGGAGGTCGCCCAGCGCCTCTTCGGCGGTGAAGTCCTCCTTGTAGCCCTCGGGGAACACGCCCGCGTAGCGCTGGCCCTGCTCGGTCGCCGACTCCTCGCCGACGATCCCGACCGCGACGCCGCCGTCCGAGCGCTCGCGGCGCTCGTCGAGCACCGCCTCGACCATCCGGTCGTCCCAGCTGCGGACCGCGGTGTTGAGCCGCTCCTGGATCCGCTGCGTGTCCGGCTCCAGGCGGCGCGCCGGGTCGGTGTGCACCATGAAGTGCACCTGCGCCAGCACGGTTTCCCCGATCCGGGCGCTGTACTCGAGCTGGGTGCCTTCGAGCTCTTCGAGCAGGACTTCCTGCATCGCCAGCCGCGACCGCGTCGTGTAGCGGTCCTGCGGGAGGTAGACGAGGCAGGAGTAGAAGCGGCCGTACGGGTCGCGCCGCAGGAACAGCCGCAGCCGCCGCCGGTCGGACAGCGTGATCGCGCCGGTCGTCGTCGCGTACAGCGAGTCGGTGTCGGCGGAGAACAGGTCGGCGCGCGGCCAGTTCTGCAGGACTTCGAGCATCCGCTGGCCGGAGAAGGACTCCATCGGGAAGCCGGCGCGGTGGATGACCTCGCGGACCCGCTTGCACACCACCGGGATGTCGAGGACATTCTCGTGCAGCGCGGTGGTGGTGAACATGCCGAGGAAGCGGTGCTCGCCGGTGACGGTGCCGTCGGCGTCGAACGTCTTCACGCCGACGTAGTACGGGTAGACCGGCCGGTGCACGGTCGAGGGCGCGCTCGCCTGGGTCAGCACCAGCAGCGACGGCGCGAGCGCGGTGGCGGCGGTGTCCGGCCCGGCGGTGAGGCCGCGCGCGGCGAGGCTGTCCTGGCGCAGCACGCCGAGGCCGGAAGCCAGGACCGCGCGCAGGGCCGGGTCGTCGGAGTCCGGGTGCGGGTTGTCGATCAGCTCGTAGCGGCGGTAGCCGAGGAAGGTGAAGTGGCCGTCGGCCAGCCAGCGCAGCAGCCGCGCGCCCTCGGCGACCTCGGCTTGGGGCAGCTTCGGCGGGTCGGTCTCGAGCTCGCTCGCCAGCTGGCAGGCCGTCTGGGCCATCTTCTCGGCGTCCTCGACGACCTCGCGGACGTCCCCGAGCACGCTGGAGAGCCGGTTGTCGAGCTCGCGGGCGCGGTTGCGGTCGGTGACGAAGTCGATCTCGATGTACATCCACGACTCGGCCGCCGAGTTCACGGGCGGCTCGCCCGGGTCGGCGTCGGGGTGGACTTCCTGCAGCTCACCGGTCAGGTCGCGGGTGACGACGACGATCGGGTGGACGATCCGCTGCACCTGCACCCCGTCGCGCGCGAACTCCGCGGCGATCGAGTCGACGAGGTAGGGCATGTCGTCGGTGACGACCTGCACGACGGTGGCCTCGCGAGCCCACCCGTCTTCGGCGACGGTCGGGTTCAGCAGCCGCACCGCCGGGCGGCCGGGCATCCGGTGCTTGGCCAGCTGCAGGTGCGACCGCACCGCCCCGACGAGGTTCACGGCCTCGTCGCCGACGATCTCTTCGGCCGGGATGTGCCGGTAGTACAGCCGGATGAGCTCACCGATCTCCGGCGCCAGCCCCGCGGCCGCGTCGATCAGGTCGTCCCTGATCTGCTCCGGGCTGGCCGGGGCGCGCTGGCCGAACTCGGGTTCGGTTTCCGCGCCGGTTCCGGATGGGGACGAGACTCCGGTCGAGCTCATTTGAGACAACTCTCCAGTTTGCGTGAGGTGGCACCGCGCCGGCTCGTCGTTGAGCCGGACTCACCCCACACTAATGCGCCGGGCCGCGGGTCCACACGAAGACCCAGACGTTGGTCGGGGCCGAAAAACCCTTTTGGGCCAGGGAATTTGCCGGATCGGTAAAGCTACCGGCCGGTTGTGTTGGCGCTGGTCGCGCGGCGCTGACCAGCCACGCGGGACGCCACGTGTCCAACGTGATCGGTTCAGCTTTCGTCTCCTGACACCGCTCGGCGAACGTTGTCGGCCGGTCGGCGACCCCGTGGTGCCCGGGACCCGGGGGCGGCGGAGGCACGGGCAGGTCGGCGACGAAACGGGGTGTCTCACCGACGGGAGGCCGGCCGGGCGAACGCTCCCGGCCCTGAAAACGACATGAAAGGGTCGTTCATGTCGTCCGACGACATGAAAGGGTCGTTCACTGCACCGCCGCGGCCGTGACGGGTCCGGGGCTCCCGGCCGGCCGCTCCCGCGGCGGTGCGGTCCCCAGGGGGTCAGTCGCCGTAGCCGTGGCGGCGGGAGTCGACGTCGGCTCCGTGGCCGTTGCGGGCGTGGCCGTTGCGGTGGCCCGTGTCCTGGGAGCCCAGCTGTTTCACCAGGGCGGCCGCGCTGGCCGTGCCTGCCTGGTGCTCCGCCAGTGCGCGGGCGAGGAGGTCGGCGAGGCCGGCGTCCGGGGGTGGCTCGTCCTCCGCGATCGCACGGGCGTAGCTCTCCGGGAACGGTGCCGTAGCCGGCGTCCAGTGCCCGAAGTCCTCCATCGGCTCGAGCGTCGGCGGCATCCGCAGCCGCGGCAGCCAGGGCTCGGCCTCGTCGCGGTAGTCCGGCGCGGACGGCGGCTGGTCCTCCGGCCGCGGCGGCGGCGCGAGTTCCGGCTCGGGCCGTTCCTCGGCGCGGGGGGTCTCGGCGTCCTCCGCCCGTCGACGGCCCCCGGCACCCCCGGAGGAAGACGAAATACCGAGGCGATCCAGCACCGACCGCGCGGCGACGGACCCGTGCTCAGCGTCGTGCCGGGTCGAGGGCTGCGGCTCCTGTCGCGGCCGCGGCTCGGGTTCACGCTCGGCCGCGGGCTCGGGAGCGAGCGGCAAGGCGGGAGTGATGCGCGTGGGCGCCGATTCCCGTTCGGCCGCGGTTTCCTTCAGCCGGGCTTCGGCCAGCGCGGCCCACGAGAACTTCGTCTTCCCGCTCGCCGGTTCGGCCTCAGCAGGCTCCGGTCCCGGCGCACGGGCGGACCGGGCCTCCACCGGCTCGGACCGGAAGTCCGGCTGCCGTTCGGCCCGCACCTCGACGGGCTCGGACCGGAAGTCCGGCTCGGACGGCGCCTCCACCGGCTCCGGATCCCGCCTGCGCTTCCCCCCGGACCGGACTTCGACCGGCTCGGCTTCACGGCCACGCTCGGCCTCGGCTCGCTGCCCCGGCTGCCGCTCACGAACGGGCTCGGACCGGTGGCCCGCCTCCCGCCCGCGCTCCGACGGCACGTCCACGGGCCCCGCGTCACGCCCAGACCGCACCTCAACGGGCCCGCCGTCGCGGCCGCGCTCCGACCGCATCTCGTCGGGCCTCGCCTCACGCCCAGACCGCACTTCGACGGGCTCAGCGTCGCGCCCGCGCCCAGCCCCAACGGGCTCCGCGCCGCTCCGACGTTCAGACGGCACCTCGCCAGGCGCCGCCTGACGTCCGCGCTCCCCCGCCGAGTGCACCTCGATGGGATCGAGCCGCGGCTCAGCCCGGAACTCCGGTTGCCGCCCGCGCTCAACTTCAGCCCGCACGGGCTCCGCCTTCGGCACCACCCGAGGCTCAGGACGACCCACCGGCCGCCGCTCCACCACGACCGGCTCCGCGCGCCGGGGCGCCGGCTCGTCACGGATCGCCGGCATCACCGTCGTCTCGGCCGCGTCAGCGGTCGCCCGCGGCCGCTCGAACGACCAGCCCGGCGCCGGCTCACGGCCGAACGACCAAGCGGGCGACGGAGGCGACGGCTCGGCAACCACCGGAACCGGCCGCGACGGCACCGCCTTCAACACCTCGTCCAGATCCACCGAAGCCGGCTCGCCGGTCCCGAACTCGCCGGCCAGCACACTGCACGCCTGCCGCCGGGCCCGCGCGTGCAGCTGCTCCGCCGCCCGTGAGCGGTACAGGCAAGCGATGGCCTCCTCGGCCCGCCCGAACCGCTCCTCCAGCTGCGCCAGCTCCAGCCACAGCCGGGCCGTGACCGCCGGAAGCCCGTGCCGATCAGTGCTCGCCACGGCCTCGTGGACCAGCTCGATCGCCGCCTCGCCCGAACCCGCGGGCAGGTGGATGCGGGTCGCCACGGCCAGCCGCAGCCAGCCCATCGGGGCGACCCCGGCCGCACGGACCGGCTCCGCCAGCACGGGCTCCGCGATCTCGTACGCCATTTCCGCGTCGCCGCGGTCGAGCAGGGTGCTCACCAGCAGCAACACCAGCCGGATGCGGACGAGGCCGCCGTCGTCGGCCGGGTTGTCGAGCTTCTCCAGGAAACCGAGCCCGGTGCGGGCCGCGTCGGCCGCCGCCGTCAGGTCGCCGTGGCGACGCCGGTGCGAAGCCGTGCCGACGCGCAGCAGCGCGCGGACCAGCAACTGGGTGTCCGCGCCCAGCGACTCGTCGCCGAGGACGAGCTTGTCCGCCTCGACGAGCACCCGGTCCAGCTCCGCCTTGCGCCCCAGCAGACCCAGGCAGCCGGCCAGGTGGCACAACGCGGCGGCGCGGTGCACCGGCGAGACCACGGGGTCGGTCAGCACCGGCCGCAACGCGGCGAGACCGGTCAACGGCACGCCCAGGCTCCGGGCGCACACGGCGAGGTCGATGCGCAGCCGCGCGGCGATGTCGCCGTAACCGGCGTGCTCGGCCGCGCGCAGGGCCGCGACGGCCCGGCCGACCGTGGCCGGGCGCATCCCGAGCCGGACGCGCGAGGACACGACCAGGCTCTCGGCCCGGATCCACTGCTCGTCGGCGCCGGCGGCCTCCGACAGCGCCGCCGCGCGTTCGCCGAGGACCAGTGCGAGCTCGGGCGCGCGCAGGTGCAGCGCGTCCGCGCGTTCGATCAGCCTGCCGACTGCGGAGAGGGTTCCCCCGGCATTGGCGGAGCGCCCGCTCTCCACGCGGGAGAGCGGGCCCGTCCGGTGCGCTTTGCTGGCTTCCACGGGGAAACCCGCCCCCTCAGTCGCGGGTCAGCTTGCGGTGGGTGACACGGTGCGGGCGGGCGGCCTCGGCGCCCATCCGCTCCACCTTGTTCTTCTCGTACCCTTCGAAGTTGCCCTCGAACCAGAACCACTTGGCCGGGTCTTCGTCCGTACCTTCCCAGGCCAGGATGTGCGTCGCGACCCGGTCGAGGAACCACCGGTCGTGCGAAATCACGACGGCGCAGCCGGGGAACTGCTCCAGCGCGTTCTCCAGCGAGCCCAGCGTCTCGACGTCCAGGTCGTTCGTCGGCTCGTCGAGCAGGATCAGGTTCCCGCCCTGCTTGAGCGTCAGCGCCAGGTTGAGCCGGTTGCGCTCACCACCGGAGAGCACGCCCGCCGGCTTCTGCTGGTCCGGGCCCTTGAAGCCGAACGCGCTGACGTACGCGCGCGACGGCATTTCGGTCTGGCCGACGTGGATGTAGTCCAGCTCGTCGGAAACGACCTGCCACACGGTCTTCTTCGGGTCGATGCCGCCGCGGTTCTGGTCCACATAGGACAGCTTGACCGTCTCGCCGATCTTGACGACGCCGTTGTCCGGCTCCTCGAGCCCGACGATCGTCTTGAACAGCGTCGTCTTGCCGACACCGTTCGGGCCGATCACGCCGACGATGCCGTTGCGCGGCAGGTCGAACGACAGGCCGTCGATGAGGACGCGCTCGTCGAAGCCCTTCTTGAGCTTCTCGACCTCGACCACGACGTTGCCCAGCCGCGGGCCCGGCGGGATCTGGATCTCTTCGAAGTCGAGCTTGCGGTGCTTGTCCGCCTCGGCCGCCATCTCCTCGTAGCGGTCGAGGCGCGAGCGGGACTTGGTCTGGCGCGCCTTGGCGTTCGACCGCACCCACTCGAGCTCGGTCTTCAGGCGCTTCGCGAGCTTCTGGTCCTTCTTGCCCTGGACCTCGAGGCGCTCGCGCTTCTTCTCCAGGTACGTCGAGTAGTTGCCCTCGTAGCCGACGACGCGGCCGCGGTCGATCTCCATGATCCACTGGGCCACGTTGTCCAGGAAGTACCGGTCGTGGGTGACGGCGAGGACGGCGCCGGCGTAGCGGGAGAGGAACTGCTCCAGCCACAGGACACTTTCGGCGTCCAGGTGGTTGGTGGGCTCGTCGAGCAGCAGCAGGTCCGGCGCCGACAGCAGCAGCTTGCACAGCGCGACGCGGCGGCGCTCACCACCGGAGAGGTGGGAGACGCCTTCGTCCGGCGGCGGGCAGCGCAGCGCGTCCATGGCCTGCTCGACCGTCGAGTCGATCTCCCAGGCGTCGGCGTGGTCCAGCTCCTCCTGGAGCTGTCCCATCTCTTCCATCAGCTCTTCGGTGTACTCGGTCTCCATGAGCTTGAGGACCTCGTTGTACCGGTCGAGCTTGACCTTGATCTCGCCCAGGCCCTCTTCGACGTTCTCCCGGACCGTCTTCTCCTCGTTGAGCTCCGGCTCCTGCATGAGGATGCCGACGCTCGCGCCGGGCTGGAGGAACGCTTCGCCGTTGCTGGCCTGCTCGATCCCCGCCATGATCTTGAGAACGGTGGACTTACCGGCACCGTTCGGCCCGACCACGCCGATCTTGGCGCCGGGGTAGAACGCGGTGCTGACGTCGTCGAGGATGACCTTGTCCCCGACGGTCTTGCGCACCTTCTTCATGGTGTAGATGAACTCGGCCATACCCACGATCGTAGAGCGCGCCTGATCGCGTCTCGACGCCGGTCACCACCGGACTACCGATTGTCAGGCCGGGGTCACCGCGAGCGTGGTTTTCGGGCGCCCGGACGAGCCCTCAACCTCAACTGGAACCCGAGGGTCGCTTGCCCTCGGCGAGGTTCTTGAGCATCGCGTTGTAGGCGTTCAATTCTTCGTCGCCGGTGACCGCTTCGCGCCGGTCACGCCGCTTCGCCTCGCGCTCGTCCTGACGCGACCACTGCACCAGCAGCGCGATCAGCACCAGCAGCACCGGGATCTCGCCGGCCGCCCAGGCGATGCCGCCGCCGAGCCGCTGGTCGGCGAGCAGGTCGGTCACCCACGGCAGGTGCAGCTGGCCGTAGAACGCCTGCCCGATGACGGCCTGCTTGCTCATCAGGATCACGCCGAAGAACGCGTGGAACGGCATCGCGGCGAACATCATCCCGAGCCGGCCGAGGTACGGGATCCGCCGCGGCGCCGGGTCGACGCCGATCACCGGCCAGTAGAAGACGTACCCGGCGAGCAGGAAGTGCCCGTTCATGATCAGGTGCGCCCAGTGGTAGTTCAGCGCGTTGTCGAACAGGCCGGAGAAGTACAGCGCGTAGAACGACCCGACGAACAGCAGCAGCGCGACCACCGGGTGGGTCAGGAACCGCGACACCGGGGAGTGCACGAAGGCGACGAGCCACTCGCGCGGCCCCGGCGGGTTCTCCTTGCCCGCCGCGGGCAGCGCGCGCAGGGCGAGCGTCACCGGCCCGCCGAGCACGAACAGCACCGGCGCCACCATCGACAGCAGCATGTGGTTGCCCATGTGGACGCTGAACATCGCGGGCGCGTACCGGCCGATGCCGGACGACGTCGCGATCAGCAGTACCACGCAGCCGCTGATCCAGGCGACCGTGCGGCCGACCGGCCACGGGTCGCCGCGGCGCAGCAACCGCCGGACCCCCGCCAGGTACAGCCCGCCCATGACGAGCGCGAGGACGCCGTAGACGAGGTCGAAGCGGGTGTCGAAGAGCAGCCGCCACAGCGTCGGCGGGCCGTCGAGGTTGTAGCCGATCAGCAGTTCGGTGGTGGACGGCTGGGTGACCGCGTCCGCCGGTGGCGGCGTCCGCGCGAGCCCCGACGCGATCCCGATCGTGACGAACATGATCACGATCTCGACCGCGGCCAGCCGCAGCAGCTGCCCGCCGCCCTTGCCGTCCACGAGGTCGGCGACGCCCTTCTGGCGCTGCTGGTGGCCGAACACCCCGAGCAGCAGCAGCGCGACCGTCTTGGCCACGACCAGCAGGCCGTAGTCGGTGGTGAAGAGGTCGTTCAGGCCGATCCGGACCAGCGCGTTGACCACGCCGGAGAGCAGCATCACGACCCAGCACACCAGCGCCAGCCGCGAGAACCGCTGCGCGGCCAGGCTCAGGTGGCTCCCGCGCCGGTAACCCAGCGCCAGCACCGCGATCAGCCCGCCGACCCACAGCGCCGCGGCGACCAGGTGGAACAGCAGGCTGTTGGTGGCGACGTCGTGCGAGCCGCCGCTGGCGGAGTGGCCGGTGACCGCGACCGGGACCAGGCCGACGACGGCGAACCCGAACAGCACCGCCGTCCAGCCCCAGGTGAGCGCGAGCCGGCAGCCGAGCGCGACGAGCACCGCGATCAGCGCCGTCCACAGCCAGGCCTTCGGCTGCTCGATGGCGCCGACGAGGTCGAGCAGCGTCTGCGGGTCGAGGATGTCGCCGAACGGCTTCCCGGCGGTGTCCGCGGCGGTGAAGGCGACCGACAGCAGGGCGGCGGCGAACCACACCCAGGCGGCGATCCCGGCGGCGCGCAGTGCGCCGTAGCCCTCGGGGCCGAGCGTGCCCGACTTCTGCGGCGGCACCAGGAACGCGGCCAGCAACAGCGACCCGACGCAGATCACCGACGCGGCTTCGGACAGCACGCGCACGACGGTGACGCCGTACTGCGTGACCAGGCCCGGATCGGGGAGGCCGGCGATGACGTAGCCCGCCCCGCCGGTGAGGGCGATCAGCCCGACCGCGACGACGGCGGCCAGCAGCACGCCGACCGAGAGCAGGGGCAGCACGCTGGCCCGCCGCTGCGTGGGGACGTCGGATTTCGTGACGGACTGCTCGGACACGCCCCTGAGGGTATGCCCAGCCCCGGTCAGGCCCGTGTGACGGGCAGGATGGGAGCCGTGAAGATGATCCTGCTGCGGCACGCCGAGTCGCTCGGCAACGTCGACGAGCTCGCCTACACGCGGATCCCCGACCACGCGCTGCCGCTGACGGAGAAGGGCGAGCGGGAAGCGCTCGCGGCCGGCCCGGAGATCGCCCGGCTGCTCGACGGCGAGCGGCCCGCCGTCTACGTGAGCCCGTACCTGCGGACGCGGGAAACGTTGCGGCTGCTGGACATCGAGGCGTCGTGCGATCGGCTGCTGCAGGAGCCGCGGCTGCGCGAGCAGGACTGGGGCAACCTGCAGGACCCGGCCGACCAGGAGGTCCAGAAGGCGCGGCGCAACGAGTTCGGGCACTTCTTCTACCGGCTCCCGTTCGGCGAGTCGGGCGCGGACGTCGACGACCGCGTCGCGGCGTTCCTTTCGGACCTGCGCCTGCGCGACGAACGTCACCCGGAGACGGTCCTGATCGTCTCCCACGGACTCACGCTGCGGTTGCTGTGCCGCCGCCTCTTCGGCTGGAGCATCGAGCTGTTCGAGTCGCTGTCCAACCCGGGGACCTGCGAGTACCGCGTCCTCGAGGAGCAGGACGGCAAGTGGACACTGGACCGCCCGTTCGCCCAGTGGCGGGACTCACCCGACGGGGAAACGCAGCTCTAGCGGGGCCGTCAGCACGACGCGGGTGCCCTGCCCCGGCGCCGAATCGATGCGCGCGGCACCGCCGACCTCGGCCAGCCGCGCGTGGATGGAGTTGTCGATGCCGAACCCGGCGCGGCGGGCGCCGGGGTCGAAGCCGGTCCCGTGGTCGCGCACGGACACCGTGATGACGCCTTCGCGCTCTTCGAGGCAGACCACCGCTCTGGCGGTCTTCGCGTGCTTAAGGGTGTTTCGCAGCGCTTCGCGGGCCGCGTCGTGCAATGCGTTGACGACGGCTTCGGGTACGTCCGAAGGCTTCGCGAGCACGACGAGGTCGACGCGCAGGCCGTCCGCTGTCATCTCGACCGCCAACGCGCCGAGGCGGTGTTCGAGCCCACCCGGCTCGGCGGGCGCGTCGCCGTCGAGGCTCAGCCGCAGGCGCAGCGCGTGCGCCCGGGCGGTGCGCCGGACCTGGTCGAGCCTGCCGACGGGGTCGAGCGCGTCGTCGGGGGCGGGCAGGGCGAGGGACTCCATCACCTGCAGCACGGTGTCGTGGACGTCCCGGCGGTGCCGCTCGCGTTCGGCGGCTCGGCCGCGCTGCTCGCCCAGCCGGTGCGCGAACCGCATCGAGCCGGCGACCAGCAGCACGATCGCCAGCGCCGTCGCCGCGGCCGCGAGCAGGGCCGGCAGGATCCACGTCGCCGGCGCGGACGTGCCCGAGACCGCGGCCGTGCCGTAGCGCAGGAGCACGGCTCCGGCGATGGCCGCCGCGCCGGCGGGCGCGCCGCGCAGCAGGGTCCAGACCATGACCGTGCCCATGATGTTCGGCCAGGTCAGCCCCAGCAGGCCGGGCGCGAACGCCGCCGCGGCCAGGCTGGTGACGAGCGTGTACGCGGTGTCGGCGACCAGCACCGGGCGGATGCCGGTGGCGCGGCGGAAGACCCAGGCGACCTCGAGGAGGTTCGGCACGAGGAAGAACGCCACGGCGAGCCAGAGCACCGGCGCCGTGCGCCCGCCCGCGGCCCACAGCGCCTGGAGGAACAGCACCAGCCGGAACACGACCGGCACCAGCACGAGCCTCGGTACGGCGCCCTGCACCAGCGAAAGCGCACCCCACCGACCGCTCCCGCCGGCGAGCGCCCCCGCTCCGCCGAGCAGCACAACCCTCACGACGTCCTCCCCGGATCAAGGCCCCTACCCTGATCAGCCGACCTGAAATGGAAGCGTCGCCGCATTCATCTCAGTTTACCGACAGGGTCAGCTTGCCCCCACCGGTTCGGCACTGTCAACGGGTTCGGCCCAGACGGCGGGCAATCGAGGAGACGAGCGATCTCCATGCCGGGAGCCATGATTTACCCATGAGTCCGGGGGTGCGCCTCCCAGCTGAGACCCAGCGGAAGGCACCCGGCTCGATGGGAGAACCGCACAACTGGCTCTCCTGCGAGGAGCCCCGGGAACGCCCGCGTCGCTGTGATCCAGACGGCCACGGCACCCGGCTCGGGACGAGAAACCAGTGGAACGGGGAAGGGGGCCGACGGGTGACGCACACGATGACGTCCCGTCGGAGCCCCCGGACCCTCCCGCCGGTGTTCTGGTGGATCTGGATCAGCCTCCTGGTCAACTGGGCCGGCGCCTTCACCCGGCCCGTGCTCGCGCTGTCGCTGACGGCCGGGCACGGGTACCCGGTGTCCTACGCCGGGTTCGTCATCGCCCTGATCGGGCTGGGTGGCGTGCTCGGCACCGTGGCCGGCGGCGTCCTCGCCGACCGGCTGGGCCGGCGGCCGACCCTCGTGCTGGCGCACGTCGTCACCGCGGTGGCGATGGTCGCGCTCGGCGCGGCGAGCGGGCGCTGGCAGCTCGAAGCGGCGGCCTTCGCCGTCGGCGTCGGTTCCGTGGCGGCCCGGCCGGCGATGAACGCCGCGCTCGCCGACGTCGTGCCGCCCGCCGACCGGCCGCGCGCCTTCTCGCTCAACTACTGGGCGGTCAACGTCGGCGTCGCCGTCTCCGCCGCGCTCACCGGCGTGATGGTGGGCTTCGGCTACCCCGTCGTGTTCATCGCCGACGCCGCCGCGACCGCGTTGTGCGCGCTCGTCGTGCTGCTGAAGGTGCCCGAAACCCGGCCGCCGTTCACCCCACGGGCCCGCGTCGCCCGGCCGCCCTTGCGGTTCGACCTGCGGTTCGCCGTCTTCCTGCTCGCCACCCTCGCGATCGGCTCCGTCTACGAACAGAGCGCGACGACGCTGCCGGTCGTCATGGTCGGCGCCGGGCTCACCGCGGGCGCGTTCGGCCTCGTACAGGCCTTGAACGGGCTGCTCATCGCGTTCCTGCAGCTCCCGCTGACCCGGTGGGCGCGCCGGCACCGGCGACGACCGCTGCTGGTGGCGAGCGCGCTGCTGATCGGCTGGGGCTTCGGGCTCAACTTCTTCGCCGAGGGGCTGCTCGGCTACGCCGTCATCGCCCTGGTCTGGACGGTCGGGGAAATGCTGCAGATGCCCGTCGGCAGCTCCGTGGCGGCCGACCGGGCACCCAGCACGCAGCGCGGCCGGTACGCGGCCCTCTACACCGGCGCGTGGTCGGCCGCGGCCCTGCTCGGGCCGGCCGGCGGCGGCTGGCTGCTGGACCGCGGTGGCCCCGCGGCCGTGTGGCTGGCCTGCGCCGCGCTCGGCGCGCTGGCCGCCGCGGGGTTCGCGGTCGGTACCAAGCTTCCGCGCGAGGTGGCCGCCTCGGACGCGCGGAACGGGGAGCACTCCCCGGATCCCGCCACCGGAACCGGTGGTGGGCCGTCGATGGAAAGGGTAGCGCCATGAAGCAGGAGCAGTTCTCCGTCGAGACCGCCCCGGAAGCCCTGGTCGTCAACACCTGCGTCGCGGCGAGCCTCGTCGTGAACACGTGCGTGGCGGCGAGCCTCACGGTCAACACGTGCGTCGCGGCGTACCTCCCGGAGCGCTGATGACCGCTCTGCACGAAGGGCTGCCCGGCCGGAGCGGTGAACGCCGTTCCGCGCCGGGCTCCGGCCCGATCGTCACCCGGTTGCGGTCCTTCGCCGGCCTGGCAGGCACTCCGGCGGCCCTGCACCTCGCGGTGGCCGACATCCGCGACGTCCGGGCCGAACTGCCGTGGCAGGGCGACCTGCAGGGCTTCGGCACATCGTGGGACGACCCGGCGCACGCACGCGTGTCCGCCCGGGGCGAGGCGGTGGAGCGGTACTGCGCGACCCGGCCGCCCCGCGACGTCGTCCACGGCAGCCACGACGACCTGGTCGCGCGCGGGCTGACCGCGCTGTCCCCCGGCCGGCTCGCGCTGTATTCGCCGCGCCAGTACGCCACCCCCGGGTTCCCGTTCACGCCGTTCCTCCCCTCTTCGCCCGTGCACTGGGTCCGCGCCACCTCGCTCGGCGGCGGCGACGTCCACGTGCCCGCCTTCCTGGTCCACACCGGCTGGCCCCACGTCCCGAAGGCGTCCGAGGAGCCCCTCCACGCGTTCCCGGCGATCGGCGGCACGGCGGCGGGCGAGACCCTCGAAGCCGCGATCCGGTCCGGCTTGCAGGAAATCGTCGAACACGACGCCTCGGCGGTCTGGTGGCTCAACGGCGCGCCCCAGCCCACCCTGGCCCCGACCCCGCGCCTGGCCTCACTGGCCGGTGCCGACGAGGTCCGGTTCTGGTCGATCGCGAACGCGTTCGGCGTGCCGGTGCTCGCCGCGGCGGTCCGGTCGCCCGAGGGCTGGCTGACGGTCGGCACGGCGACGCGGCCCGACCCCGAGCAGGCGGCCCTGAAGGCGCTGGCGGAGGCGTACACACTGCAGATCACGTGCCGCACGCTCGACGACCGCGACGCGCTCTCGGCGATCATCGCGGGCTACGGCGGCCGCCCGGGCCCGTTGCGCCCGTGGCGGGCGGAGCGGGACTACGCCGACCACTACGGCCCGGCGGACCTCGTGGAGCTGCTGTGCCACCAGCAGTTCCACCTCGACCCGCGAGCCGGCGCGGCGGCACTGGCCTGGGCGACGGGCGGGCCGCCCCTCGACTGGGCGGCGATCCCACGGCCGGCGGACGACTCGCTCGACGCCCTGCTGGCGTGCGTCGCGGCGGCGGGGCACGAGGTCCTGTACGTCGACCTGACAACGCCGGAAGCGGCGGCGGACGGCGTGCGGGTGGTGCGCGTCCTGGTGCCGGGCACGGTGGGAACGGCGCCGGCCGCCTACCCGCCACTGGGCCTGCGGCGCGTCCAGGACCTGGGGGTGCGGCTGGGGTGGCACCCGGAGCCGCTGGACGAGGAGCAGCTCAACCGGGATCCGATGCCCCACGGGTGACCTCCGGCGCGGGCTGCCCGGCTGCCTCCCGGCGCCGCGACCGCCGGGCCGCCACCGCCGCGGGCAGGATCAGCGCCGCGACCAGCGCGACGAACCCGAACGCGGCCCCGAACCCGACCGCCTGCGCGATCCCCCCGATGATCGGCGGCCCGGCGAGGAACCCGGCGTAGGCGACGGCCGACACGAACCCGATCTCGCGCTCCCCACCGGCCCCGTCACCGCGTTTCCCCGCGTCACCGGCGAGGCTCAGCGCGAGGGGGAACGAAGCCGCGAGCCCCGCACCGGCCAGCGCGAAGCCGGCGTAGGCGACGACAGCGGCCGGCACCGTGGCCGTCGCGAGGAAGCCGGCCGTCGCCAGCGCCGCGCCCGCGACCAGGCAGCGGGTCGGCCCGAACCGCCGTTGCGCCCACGGTCCCGCCAGCCGTGCCAGTGCCATGACCAGCTGGAACCCGGCGAACGCCAGCGCCGCCGCCCCCTGGCCCACGCCGCGTTCGGCGGTCATCAGCAGCGCCGACCAGTCCGCCGCCGCGCCCTCGGCGACCGCCGAGCACAGCGCCACCGCGGCGAGCAGCCACAGCACCGGACGGCGGATCGGCGCCCGGCGGCCGGTGACCGCGGCGGCGTGCTCCGGACGGCTGCCCGGGACCGCGCGGACCACCACCAGCAGCACCACGACCGCGACGACGGCCGCGGTGGTCAGGTGGCGCGCCGGTGACCAGCCGTGTCCCGCGGCGAGCCCCGCGGCCAGCGAACCGGCGAGCGCGCCCACGCTGAACCCGGCGTGGAAGACCGGCATGACCGGCCGCCGGGCCCGGCGTTCGACGGCCACCGCGGCGACGTTCATCGCGACGTCGAGCATCCCGACGCTCGCCCCGACCACGAACAGCGCGCCGGCCAGCAGCGGGACGCCCGGCGCGTAGCCGATCAGCACCAGGGCGACGGCCGCCAGGACCGTGGTCCCGGCCACGACCGCCCTGGCCCCGAGGCGTTCGACGACCCTTCCGGCCACCGAGGCGGCCGAGAGCAGGCCGACGCTGGCGCCGAGCAGCGCGAGCCCGAACACGCCGGGCGAGGCGTGCACCTGGGCGGCCAGCGCGGGCGTGCGCGTCGCCCACGAGCCGATCGCCAGGCCGTTGAGGGCGAACACGGTGAACACCGCGACCCGATCCCGCATGGCTCCCCCTTCCGCGGCCTCAGCTTGACACGGCGCGCGTAACACCGGAACGGCCCGTTCGCAAGCCCCGTTCGCGGCCTTGTGGACAACCGCGGCCGGTTCCCCGAGTTGTCCACAGAATGGAAATCGCGGGCTGACAACCCTTCCCCGGCGCGCCAATCTGGAATCACACGTTCACCGCGGCCACCGGGCCGCGAACTCCAGAGGGGAATCCACATGTCTTCGAGCCGTCTCCGTTCCCGGCTGCCGCAGTTGCTGGTCCTGGCCGTGCTGGGGTTGCTGACCAGCACCGGAGTGGCCCAGGCCGCTTCGCCGCCGCCGGATCCCGCCTGTCAGAAGGGCGAATTCTGCCTCTGGTCGGCAGACGCCTACGGCGGCGAGTCCCAGCGGTTCGACCTGCGCACCGCGAATCCCGGGGAATGCATTCCGCTGCCCGAAGGATTCGCGGGATCCTCGTTCGCGAATCTGATGAGCCGTGACGTCACGGTGTACCAGGACGAGGAATGCTCGACCGAGGGCGATTTCATCACCTACCCGGGTGGCGGCACGTTCGTGCCGAACGCGCCGTTCCTCGTCCGCGCGGTCCAGATCTGGGAATGACCCCCGACCCGGGTCCGTGCCCGCCGCCGCTCCCAGGGTGGGGAGCCGGCTCGCGGCGGCGGCCGGGCCCGACCGGGGCCGCTCCCCCGACAGCGGCCCCACCCCGTGGGCGCGCCTCTGCGGCGTGGCGCGCCCACGGGCCCCGGCGGCAGCTCACCCGGCGGACAGCGCCTTCCGATCACCGCCGGACCGCGCACCTCCCCCGACCGGGTCGGATCGCGGGCCGTGACGGTGTCGCCACCGGACTCCCGAATTACGTCGAACGAGACCTGAAACGATTCGCCGGTGTCGAACGATCGAGAGGATGGCGACGACTAAGCTGCCGGTGCCGGGCGACCGGTACCGATCGGCTGCAGCCGTCGGCGCGGGCCCTCGTAGCTCAGCTGGATAGAGCAAGAGCCTTCTAATCTCTAGGTCGCAGGTTCGAGTCCTGCCGGGGGCGCCACCAGGGAAGACGTCGTGCGCGGCTGCGCACGACGTGCCCTGGCCACGTGATCGGCCCCACACCGGAACAGCTTCTCCTGCTCGGTGTGCTCCCACAGTGGACGGTGGCGGCCCGCATTCCCCCGCAGCGCGCGAAGGTCCGGACGACCCACCGTGCGAGCGGCCAGGTGGCCCAACCTGACCGGGCCGAGTTCCAGTCGAGACAACCTTGTTACCCAGGCGGCGAACCCGGCCGTCGTGTCTCGCGCGCGACCGAACGGTCACACCGAGCAATGAAACCCGTCAACCCGACACGCCGGACCGATCCGGCACACCCACTGGAGGACACGATCGTGGCGGACCACGGATCCACCCCGCGCCACCGCCGTCGCCGCGAGAACGGCGCCGCACGGGCCATCTTCGCCGAAGCGCGGCGGGCCGGTCTGGTGCAGCGGCACCTGAGGAAGCTGCACCACTTGACCTTCCGGGCGGCCGCGGAGCATTCCGGCACCGCACCACCGGTCGCGGGCGGCACCGCACTGTCCAGTTCGGATCCGACGACGGGCGGGCTCGCGGCACCGTGCGGAGACACCCTTCGGACGGCGAACGATCCGGTGCCGGACCAGGCCGCTGCCAACCGGGCTGCCTGACCGTCACTTGTGGGCACCCGGCCCGTTCCCCGGTACGCCAAGCACTTGCCTCCGAGCCGCTGACCACCGCAAAGGCGAACCTCGCACGCAGCGAGATGATCGTTTGCTTGATCATGTTCCAGATTGGAGGAAAGCCGGCGACGAGAGGACGGACATGGACCTGCCCACACTGCTCGAGCGCGCTTTCCGGACGACGGCGGACGTGGTGGCCGCCATCGAACCGGCGGCCTGGAACGGGCCGAGCCCGTGCCAACGGTGGTCGGTCCGCCAGGTCGGCAACCACATGCTCGGCATGGTCGGGTTGGCGACGCAGGCGGCGACCGGGCCGGCGCTGGACCCCGCGGACTCGCAGCCGGACCGGCTGGAGCACCTGGCGCACACCGAACGGCTCGGCGCGGACCCCGCGGCCACCGTTCGCGCGCTCGGGGACCGATGCGTCACCGCCTTTTCCGAGCCGGGGATCCTCGACCGGGTCACCCCGGGCAAGGGCGGCGCGGACACGCCCGGTTCGGTGCACGCCTTGATGTGCCTCAACGAGGTGCTCACCCACGGCTGGGACCTGGCGAGCGGCGGCGGGATCGCCTACGCGCCCGACGCCGAGGTCGTCGCCGCGGCACAGAAGTTCGCTGCCGTGCTCGTCGGGCCCGAAGCGCGGGCGCTCGGGATGTTCGGGCCGCCCGTGGAAGTCGGGGCGGACGCCGACCTGCTGACCGCGCACCTGGGTCACGTGGGGCGCCGGTCGCCGTGGCCGGGGGCGCAGGCGGCCGCGTAGGTTTCGCGACGAACCTGAATCGTCCGACGAGCGAGGGGAATTCACCATGAGCGGTGCGGCCGGGGGTGGCGTGCGGCGGTTCGAGCACGTCGGTGTGATCGTCGACGACCTCGAAGCGGTGACGGCTTTCTTCGCCGACCTCGGCTTCGAAGTCGCCGCGCCGATGCGGATCGAAGACGAGTGGGTCGAGCGGATCCTCGGACTCGAGGGCGTGCGGCTGGAAATGGTGATGGTCAACGCGCCGGACGGGAGCGGAAAACTGGAGCTGACCAAGTTCCACCACCCGGTCGACCCGGCGACGGATTCAGCGGACGCGCAGGCACCGGCGGTGAACCGGTTGGGGTTCCGGCACATCGCGTACATCGTCGAGAATCTGGACAGCACGATCGAGCGAATTCGGGCAAAAGGACTGGACACCATCGGCGAGATCGTCAATTACGAAAACATCTTCCGGATGTGCTACGTCCGCGGTCCCGAAGGTCTCATCGTCGAACTCGCCGAGGAGAGCAATTAGGGAGATGCGCGCCGCGGCCTCGCCGATAGCATCGCCAACGGGCGCAGGAATGTCCTGCGCCGCCGATGAAATCAAGGAGCGGATGCAATGGCCCGAGTTGTCGTACACGCCGTGGTCTCGCTGGACGGCTACATCGCCTACCCGGACGACTCGGTCGGGCCGCTGTTCGACTGGTACTCGAACGGCGACGTCACGATCCGCGCCAACGACGAGTGGTCGTTCAACGTCAGCCAGGCGTCCGCGGACTACGTGCAGCCCTTCTGGGACGCCATCAAGGTCACGGTGATCGGCCGGCACCTGTTCGACACGTTCGACGGCTGGGGCGGAAAGCCCGCGTCCGCCGACGAGCTCGTCGTCGTCACCCACCGGCCGCTGCCGGACGAGTGGCTGGCCCGGTTCCCGGACGCGCCCTTCCACACGGCCGACTCGATCGAGAACGGCATCAACCTGGCCAAGAAGCTCGCCGGTGACGGGCTGGTCTGCGTGGCCGCCGGTGACGTCGCCGGGCAGGCGTTCTCGGCCGGGCTCGTCGACGAGGTCGCGCTGGACGTCGCGCCGGTCGTCTTCGGCGAGGGCAAGCGGTACTTCGGCAGCCACGCCGGCACCGTCCAGCTCGAAGACCCGGACGTCGTCATCCAGGGCGACCGCGTGCTGCACCTGCACTACAACGTCAAGCGCTGACCGGTCCGGCGCCCGGCCGGTGAACGCGTCCGGCCGTCAGGGAAAACGTTTACCAGATCGCCGGGAGCACGGCCGCTCTCGGCGATCTGCGTGCCTCGGCGCAGTCGCGCGCGCGGGCCTTCCCGCACGTTCGGATACGCCCGCCGACCGGCGGTTCTTGTAGCTTGGCAAGCATGGCTGACTGGTTGGCGGATGCGGTCCTATACCAGATCTATCCGCAGAGCTTCGCGGACTCGAACGGGGACGGGATCGGCGATCTCGGGGGCGTCGAGTCCAAATTGGACTACCTGGCGTGGCTGGGTGTCAACACGGTCTGGCTGAACCCGTGCTTCGCCTCCCCCATGTTCGACGCGGGGTACGACGTCGCGGACTACTACCGCGTCGACCCGCGGTACGGCAGCAACGACGACCTGCTCAAGCTGGTCGATTCGGCGGGCAGGCACGGGATCCGCGTACTGCTCGACCTCGTGCCGGGGCACACCTCCAACGAGCACCCGTGGTTCGTGCACTCGGCGAACGACCCGGACGACCACCGGTACATCTGGGCGGCGGAGCGGGGCCCGAACTTCCAGCCGTCGCCCGGCAGCCGCGAGGGTTTCTACCTGCCGAACTACTTCCCCGTGCAGCCCGCGCTGAACTTCGGCTACGGGCGGCCGAACGAGGCCGAGCCGTGGCGCCAGCCGGTGGACGCCGAAGGGCCGCGGGAAAACCGGCAGGCCCTGCGCGACATCATGGACTTCTGGATGGGCTACGGCATCGCCGGGTTCCGCGTCGACATGGCGCCGTTCCTGATCAAGGACGACCCCGGCCTCGTCGAGACGTCGAAGCTGTGGCGCGACGTGCGCGAGTGGATCGACCGCGCGCACCCCGGCACGGTGCTGCTGTCGGAGTGGAACGACCCGAAGGTCGCTGTCCCGGCCGGGTTCGACGCGGACTTCTTCATGCACTACGGGGAAAGCCGCGCGTTCCGTTCGCTGTTCCACAACCGCGCCGTCTACGACATGACGTGGGAAGACCCGCGACCGGCCTACTTCGACGCGGCGGGCCAGGGCTCGATCGACGTGTTCCTCGCCGAATGGGCGACGACGACGGCGTCGATCGGCGACCGCGGCCACGTCATCCTGCCCACGGCGAACCACGACTGGCCGCGCCTGGTGGCGGGTTCCCGCTCGGCCCGGCACGCGCGCAGCGCGCTGGTGTTCCTGCTGACGTGGCCGACGCTGCCGGCGATCTACTACGGCGACGAGATCGGCACGCAGTACCAGCCCGGCCTGCCCGACCACGAGGGCAGCCTGCTGCAGGTCTTCGAAGACGGCTTCAACCGCGCGGGTTCGCGCACGCCGATGCAGTGGGACGCGGCGGATCCGGAGGTCACGTACCTGCCGCCGAACCCGTCCCCGACCCGGCCGGACGTGGCCTCCCAGCAGGCCGACCCGGACTCGAACCTGAACCTCGTCCGCGAGCTGATCGCCCTGCGCAAGGCGAACCCGGCGCTCGGCGCCCGGGGCGAGGTTTCGATCGTGCGGGCCGGCTACCCGTTCGTCTACCGCCGCGGCGAATTCACCGTGGTGGTCAACCCGGCCCTGCGCCCGGCGACGCTGACCGTCCCGGACCCCGGCGAGCTGATCCTCGGCCAGGGCACGAGCTACGACGCGGCGGGCCTGCACGTCTCGGGCTACGGCTACGGCATTTACCGGGCCGCCGCAGACTGACGCGCTTCGACGCAACGAACGGATCCCGGCCCGGTCACCACAACCCGGCCGGGATCTTTCGTCGGCGGCAGGCAGCACCGCCGCCACCGGGGCGGGGCGCACGACCGGGTGCAGACGGGGCGAACTTGCGCACCGCGCCGGGCGCAGGACGGGCCCCACGCGGCGAGCCCGGCCCACGCGGGTCCCAACGCGAGGAAGGCGCGGGTCCGCAACGCGCGAAAGCCCGCGCGAGTCCGCAACCCCGCGAAAAGGCCGCCGGGCGGCGGCTCGCACCGCCGGGCGCGGAAAGCCTCGCCCCGCGCAAGTCCGCGCCGCGTGAAGAACCCCCAGGCGGCGATCCACGCTGCTGAAGCACGAAAAGACCCCAGCCGACGATCCGCGCTACCCGAAGCACGAAAACACCCCAGCCAGCGATCCGCACTACCCGAAGCACGAAAACACCCCAGCCAGCGATCCGCACTACCCGAAGCACGAAAACACCCCAGCCAGCGATCCGCACTACCCGAAGCACGAAAACACCCCAGCCAGCGATCCGCACTACCCGAAGCACGAAAACACCCCAGCCAGCGATCCGCGCTACCCGAAGCACGAAAACACCCCAGCCAGCGATCCGCACTACCCGAAGCACGAAAACACCCCAGCCAGCGATCCGCACTACCCGAAGCACGAAAACACCCCAGCCAGCGATCCGCACTACCCGAAGCACGAAAACACCCCAGCCAGCGATCCGCACTACCCGAAGCACGAAAACACCCCAGCCAGCGATCCGCACTACCCGAAGCACGAAAACACCCCAGCCAGCGATCCGCACTACCCGAAGCACGAAAACACCCCAGCCAGCGATCCGCACTACCCGAAGCACGAAAACACCCCAGCCGACGATCCGCACTGCCCCGAGCGGAGGACTCGCGCGGAGGCCCGGCCCCCGCGCGAGTCCCCCGCCACGCGAAAGGGCCCCAGGCGGCGCTTGGCGCTGCCTGGGGCCCTCCCGAATCCGACCTACCGCTCGTGCGTCTTCAGCCAAGCGACGTAGTCCTGCACCGTCCGCGCCGAGTCGTACTCGGGCTCGAAGCCCGTGTCCTCGCGCAGGCGGGTGATGTCCAGGTAGTTCGGCGAGGGGCGCTCCGGGCTGCGGCCCGGGGGGAGGGTGATGTTCGCGCCCGGGACCGCCTTGTTGATCTCGTCGACGATCTCGGCGTAAGGCACCAGGCGGCCGCTCGAGACGTTGTACGTGTTGTGGTTCAGGTGCTTCGCCGTCATCAACAGGGCGATCGCGCGGCCGCAGTCCTTGACGTAGCAGAGGTCCGTTGCGTCCTCGGCGTAGGCGTCCGGGCGGGGCGGGGTCAGGTCCGCGTCCTCGCCCAGTACCGCCGAGCTGAGGAGTCGGGGCAGGGCGAAGAACGGCGAGTCCGGCAGGCTCAGCGGACCCCAGATCGTGCCGATGCGCAGGTTGACCAGCTCGAAGCCGCCGGCGGCCGCGGCTGCGATCGAGAACAGCTCTGCCGTCTTCTTGAACTGGAGGATCTGGGGCAGGGGCAGCACCGGGAGGGCCGCGTCCTCGCGCCACGGGGCGGAGTCGTCGACGCCGACGTACACGCCGATCGAGCTGGCGACCGAGAAGCGGCGGACGCCCCAGACCGACGCCGCCTTGAGGGCGTTCAGGAGGCCGAGGGTTTCGACGCGGAGGTACTCGACCGGGTCGGGGGTGGCGAAGTAGCTCGCCGCGAGGTGGACGATGCCGGTGATCTCGTGGCGCTTGCCCAGGTCGAGGAACGCCTGCTCGTCCGTGGTGTCCAGCGGCTCGACGACGACCCGGCCCTCGGCCTCGTTCGCGAGGTATTCCGGCAGTTCGGTCGACCGGTGCGCGGTGAGCACGACGGACTCGCCCTGGTCGAGCAAACCCCGTGCGGTGTGCGACCCGATGGAACCCAGGCCGCCGGTAACGAGTATCATTTTCATCCTTTCGCGCTTCGCCGACGAATGATCGCGCTCGTCTTTGCCGACAGTCATCCTGCCCTACCTCAGCGCATTTTTCGCCGGGGTGGAAGGGGATCGGCACGCTGGGAGATGTCCTGGTCCGGGGCGCGCGGGCACCGTGAAACGGTGAACCAGGACCCCAGGGAGCGTCGCCATGCAGCTTGATGACCACGCGATGAAGGAATTGATGCTGGCCGGCGAGTACCACCTCGCGAACGGGGAACTCCTGAGCGAGGAGGTCCGGCGCGCGCAGGTACTGCTGGAGGAGTACAACCGCAGTTCCGTGCTGGAAGGCGAACGGCGCCGCGAGATCTGCGAAGAGCTCTTCGGCGAATTCGGCGAGGGTGCCTACCTGCGCCCGCCGTTCTACTGCAACTACGGGTACCAGACCAAGATCGGGGCCCGCAGCTTCGCGAACTTCGGCGTCATCTTCCTCGACGTCGGGCAGATCACCATCGGCGAGGACGTCCTGCTCGGGTCGTACTCGCAGCTGCTGGCCGCCGGGCACACGATCGAGCCCGAGTCGCGCCGCGCGAAGTGGGGCTACGGCAAGCCCATCACCATCGGGGACAACGTCTGGCTGGGTGCCGGCAGCATCGTCGGCCCGGGTGTCACGATTGGCGAAAACGCCGTGATCGGCGCGAATTCCGTGGTGATGAAGGACATCCCGGCGAACGTCGTCGCCGTCGGTGCGCCGGCCCGCGTCATCCGGACCATCGAGCCGGGCGAAGACCGGCCCATCGACATCGCGAGCTGACCGAAACGAAAAGGCCCCGGATCGCTGAGCGGTCCGGGGCCTTTCGTACGCGGGTCAGGACGGGAGTTCGACCGACTGGCGGTGCCGGAACACGTTGCGCGGGTCGTACTTCTTCTTCACGGCCTGCAGGCGCGGGTACGCACCCTTGTAGTACAACGCGGACCACGGCGAAGACGATTTGTTGAACGCCGGGTCGCTCAGGTCGGCGTCGCAGTGGTTGACGTACGAGCCGTCCGAGACGTCGTTGGGCACCGGGACGCCGCCGGTGGCCGCGTAGACCTCGGAGTAGACCTCGCGCGCCCAGGCGATGTTGGCGGCGTCGCCGGCGGCGCCGCTCCACACCGACGACCACTGCACCTGGTAGGCGGCGTCGCGGTGCTGGATGGCCGTGTTCGCCTGCGGCACCGCGGAAACCTGGCCGCCGTAGGGCTGGAAGATGATGTTGATGTTCGGGTTGCTGATGTCGTCGCGGGTGAGGTGCTTGTACATCGCCGCGGTCTGCGCCCGGGTGAACAAGCCCTTCATGAAGGCGGCCTTGTACTTCGCGCGCGACGTCGGGTCGTTCGCGACCGAGTTGGTCGTCCCGGTCAGCTCGACGAACTGCAGCCACGGCAGCGTCTGCGGGGCGACGAAGTCGGGGGGCGCCACGCCGTCGGCGAGGTAGGCGACGTAGCCGTCCATGATGGCCTGCGCGTTCGGCACCGACACGTCCAGCTGCGCCAGCGCGGTGACCGCCCCGCTCGACTTGTGGTTCACCGACAGCGCAGCGGTGAGGTCGCGGGCCGGGCTGTTCGGCGACTTGTTGTCGATGTGCCACTGCGAGTAGTTCCGCACCAGGCGGGAGAACTGCGCCTCCGTCAGGTTGTTCAGGTTCCAGCCGGCGACGGTGAAGTTCGTCCGCGCGGGCGGCTTCGGCAGCAGCTTGCGCGGGTCGGTGCCGGTCGCGCCCGGCGAGCGGAAGAAGTACCGCGTCACGATGCCGAAGTTGCCGCCGCCACCGCCGGTGTGCGCCCACCAGAGCTCGCGGTGGGGGTCGCCGGGCTCGCGGGTGGCCACGACCGTCTGGGCCCGGCCCGCGGCGTTCACGGTGACGACCTCGACGGCGTACAGGTGGTCCACGACCAGGCCGTTGCGGCGCACCAGCCAGCCCCAGCCGCCGCCGGCGACGTGCCCGCCGACGCCGACGGAATAGCAGACGCCGCCGGGGATGACGACGCCCCAGGTCTTGTACAGCTTCTCGTAGACGTCCAGCAGGATCGCCCCGGACTCGACCGCGATCGCGTTGCGCTGCTGGTCGTAGTAGATGCGGTTCATGCTGCTCAGGTCGAGGATGACCTGGGTTTCGTCGCTGTAGACGAAGTCTTCGTAGCAGTGGCCACCGCTGCGGACGCTGATCCGCTTGCCCGCGCTGACGGCCGCGGTCACCAGCGGCGCGACCTGCGACGGCGAGTCGATGACGGCGACCCGCTCGGGGTGCGCCACGAACCGGGCGTTGAGGGCACGCACCAGGTCCGGGTACTGCTGGTCCGCGGGGTTGACGATCGAGGCGGGGCAATCGGCGCCCGCCGCGGTGGATTCGGCGGCTCCCGCCACGCCGGTGAGGAGCCCGTTGTCGAGGAGCGCCGTCCCGCCGACTCCGAGAACTGCGCCAGTGAGGAATTTTCTCCGACCAGTGACCTGCCGCTCATTGAGCATTTCTGCCGTTCCTCTGCGATCGCGACTGAGTGCCGAGTCAAGAATTGAGAGGAAAAAATTAACCGATCAGGTGATTGACCAGCATCTTGCGTCGTGCCTTTAACAAAAAAGATTCACTTTGACACTCCCCGTGACCACACAAAGGAAGGGGACTTCCCCCTGCTGAGGAAACCCCCTTCGACACCGCGGCGGACCCCTAGACCTGCGGGACGACCTCCGCGGCGATCAGGTCCAGGTGGTCCAGGTCGGCCAGGTCGAGGACCTGGAGGTACACGCGGGAGAGCCCGGTGCGCTCACGCCACCGGCCGAGCTTGTCGACGACCTCCGCGGGCGAGCCGGCGAGCGCTTTCTCCCGCAGGTCTTCCACCGTGCGGCCGATCTTCTCCGCACGTGCGGCGAGCGCGGCTTCGTCCGCGCCGACGCAGATGGTCTGGGCCACCGAGAACGTGATCTCCGCCGGGTCGCGGCCGATCTCCGCGCACGCCGCGCGGACGCGGTCGAACTGCGCGGCCGTGTTCTCCTCGTCCCACAGGGAGTTGTTGAACTCGTTCGCGTAGCGCGCCACCAGCCGGGGCAGGCGCCGGGGCCCCTTGCCGCCCATGATGATCGGCGGGTGGGGCTGCTGCACCGGCTTCGGCAGGGCCGGCGAGTCGACGATGCGGTAGTGCTTGCCCTCGAAGGAATACGTGTCGCCGACCGGGGTCCCCCAGAGTCCGGTGAGGATCTCGAGCTGCTCCCCCAGCCGGTCCACGCGCTCGCCCTTGGTCGGGAACGGCGCGCCGATCGCCTCGTGCTCGCCGGCGAACCAGCCCGAGCCGATGCCGAATTCGACGCGCCCACCCGACATTTCGTCGACCTGGGCGATCGTGACGGCCAGCGCGCCGGGGTACCGGAACGTCACCGGGCTCAGCAGCACCCCCAGCCGGATGCGGCTGGTCTCCCGCGCCAGCGCGCCGAGCGTGACCCACGCGTCCGACGGGCCCGGGTGCGCCGCCGCGGTTCCGGTGCGCATGTAGTGGTCGGACCGGAAGAACGCGGGGAACCCCGTCGCTTCGGCGTGCCGGGCCACGCGCAGCAGATCGCCGTGGGCGGCACCTTCCTGCGGTTCGGTGAAGATCCTCAGCTCCATGGCGAAAAGCCTATCCCGGCAAGGCGGACGCGCTAAGCGAGGCGGCACGCTCGGAGATGAGCACGACAAGGACCGGTGCGAGAGTTCGATAAGCGACGGCGCAGCCCGCGGTGCTCGCCACCCGGCCATTCCCGGTGACTACCAAAGTACCAGCCGGAGCACGGGGTTCCACGATTTGGACACCGAGCGGGTCCGCAAGGTGCGGTTGCGCGATCAAGAGGACTTCAAGGGGAGTCAAACCATGCTCGAGCACGTGCGTTGTCCGCATCTGGTACCGATTCCCGCCGCGGACGATACCGAGCCGTTCACCGCCTCCGCCAGCCGGGACGACACCTATTCGGTGTTCGTCTGCAAGGCCGAACCCTGCGCGGAGAAATTCCTCCTCAACCAGATCGACGGGCGCCGGGTCGCGCTCATCACCGACGACACGGTTTCCGCGCTGCACGCCGAGCGCCTCGCGACCTCGTTGCGGGACAAGGGAATCGACGTCTCGATGACGTCGTTCGCACCCGGGGAGGCCAACAAGTCGATCGACACCGCGGTCCGCATGCTCGACTGGCTGGCCGGCACGTCCATCGCCCGGCGCGACATCATCCTGTCGGTCGGCGGCGGCGTGGTCATCGACACCATCGGCTGGGTCGCCAGCGCCTACATGCGCGGCATCCCGTACATCAACGTCCCCACCACGCTGCTGGGCCAGGTGGACGCGGCGCTCGGCGGCAAGGTCGCCGTCGACCACCCGAGCGCGAAGAACCTCATCGGCGCGTTCTACCAGCCGAAGGCGGTCGTCTCGAACGTCGCCTACCTGTCCACTTTGGACCGCAGGCAGATCGCGGCCGGGCTGGCCGAGGCCATCAAGAAGGGCATGATCGGCTCGCCGCCGCTGTTCGACCTCATCGAGGACAACGCCGATCTGGCGCTGAACCGCGACCTGCCCGCGCTGGAGCAGATCGTGCGCGCGGCGAGCGTCGTGAAGTCCGAGCTGATCCAGCTGGACCCGTACGAAGTGGACTTGCGGCGCCCGCTGAACTTCGGCCACACCGTCGGCCACGCGGTCGAGACGGTGACCGGCTACGGCCCGGTGCTGCACGGCGAGGCCGTTGCCTACGGCATGACGATCGCCGCCGAAATCGCGGTGCGGCGCGGGATGCTCGCCGAGAAGGACCGCGCGCGGCTGGTCGGCCTGCTGAACCGCTGCGGGCTGCCGACGTCCACTTTGGACCTTCCGAGCTCGGTCCAGGCGGGTGCCGTCACGGCGGCGCTCGGCCAGATCCGGAAGATCCGCGACTCGAAGATCCGGTTCGTGCTGCCCATCGAGTACGGCTGCACGGTCATCGCCGACGACGTCACCGACGACGAGGTCGCCATGGCGATGGCCGCGACCCGCGCCACCGCGCTGGCCGAAACCCGCGAGGGGGCGAGGGCGGCATGAGCACCCCGGCCGATGCGCTGTCGTGCGCGGCGGTGCTGTTCGACCTCGACGGCGTGCTGGTGGAATCCGGCAGCACCGTGGAGCGGTCGTGGCGCGCCTGGGCGGTGGACCACGGGCTGGACCCGGACGCCGTGGTCGCCGCCTGCCACGGACGCCCGTCGGCCGAGACGATCGCGGCCGTCGCGCCGCACCTCGACGCCGCCGGTGAAGCCGCCGCGCTGGAACTGCTCCAGGCGGCGGACACCAGCGAGCTCGTGGCGTGCCCCGGGGCCGCGGAGATCCTCGCCGCGCTGCCCGGCACCCGGCACGCCGTGGTGACGTCCGGGACGCGGCCGCTCGCGACCGCCCGGCTCACCAGCGTGCTGCTGCCGGTCCCGGCCGTCTTGATCGCCGCGGGCGAGGTCCCGCGCGGCAAGCCGGCCCCCGACGGCTACCTCGCCGCCGCCGCGCGGCTCGGCTTCGCGCCGGAGTCGTGCGTCGTCGTCGAGGACGCCCGGCCCGGCGTGCTCGCCGCGCGGGCCGCCGGCTGCCGCGTCATCGGCATCGACGGGCCCCTGCTCGGTGATCCGTCCGATGTGGACATCCTGGTGCCGGACCTCGCCGCACTGGCGGCCACGGTGGGCACCGGCTCGATCGCGCTGACGAGGAGGAGCGAAACCCATGTCTGACCACACGGTTCTGGTCGTCGGCCGCGGGCTGATCGGCGCTTCGGTGGCCGACCGGCTGCGCGCGGACGGCCACGACGTGGCGACCGTGTCGACCACGCCGCTCGCCCACGCCGGGCACCTGTCCGTCGATCTCGACGACCCGGCGGGCCGCGAACGCCTGCGCACCCACGTCGACACCCTGCGCCCGGCGCGGGTCATCCTGACCCACGGGCCCAGCGACGTCACGTGGATCGAAGCGAACGAGCAGCGCGCGGAGGCCGTCCACCACGGCGTGGCCAAGCTGCTCGCCGGGTCCGGGGTGCCGACCGTGCTGGTCTCCACCGACAACGTCTTCGACGGTTCGCGCGGCGGCCACCGCCCGGCCGACCCGATCAGCCCGCACAACGTCTACGGGCGGGTGAAGGCGCTGGCGGAGCAGGAACTGCTGACCGGCCCGAACCTCGCGCTGCGCGTCAGCCTCGTCTACGGCTGGACCGGCCCGGCGCACCGCGCCACCTACGGCCAGCGCTGCCTGCAGGCCGCCGCGGCCGGCGAGGAGCTGGAGGCGCCGACCGACCAGTCGTTCACGCCGGTGCACATCGACGACGTCTCGGCGGTGCTGGCCGCGCTCTGCCACGTGCCGGAGCTGCCGGCCGGCATCGCGCACCTGGCCGGGCCGGCCGAGCTGAGCCGGTTCGACTTCGCGACGGAGGCCTACCGCCTCACCGGGACCGACCCGGCGCTGGTGCGGCCGGTCCTGCGCCGCGACACCCTGTGGGCCTCGCGCCCGCGGCACTCCTCGCTGGCCTGCGACGACTTCGGGCACCTGCCCGGGCTGGCCGGCTGGACGCCGATGACGCCGGCGGACGGGCTGCGGCAGATGCTGCGGACCGGCCCCGTGGTCGCGGTCTGATGGTCGGCCGGTTCGCGATCGACGCCGGCGGCAGCCGGACCCGGGCTCTGGTGGTGCCCGGGGACGGCGGCCCGCGGCGGACGTTCGAGCTGCCGTCGATCAACCCGCACGCCACCGGCGACGCCGCCGGCCGCACCCTGCGCGAGGCGTTCGCCGAGATCGGCGCCGTGCTCGGGACCGGGCCGTCGGTCGGCTGGCTGGCCAGCGCCGCGGCCGGGCCCGGCGGGATCGGCCCGGAGCTCGAGCGGGCCCGGGCCGCCGCCGACGCGGTGGGACTGGACGCCGGGCTGGTCGTCTCCAACGACGTGCTGCCCCTACTGTGGGGCGTCCCGGCGCTCTCCGGCGTCGGCGTGGTCGCCGTGTGCGGCACCGGCTCCGGCTTCTTCGGCACCGACGGGAAGCGCGTGGCCAACGCGGGCGGCTGCGAATACCTCGGCAGCGACGAGGGCGGCGCCGTCGACATCGGCCTGCGCGGGCTGCGGGCGGCCGTCCGCGCCACCGACGGCCGCGGCCCGGAGACGAAGCTCGTCGACGCGCTGAGCGAGTACGCCGGGACGACCGTCGCCGGCCTCGCGCGCCGGCTGGCCGCGCAGCCGTTCCCGAAGCAGGGCCTGGCCGCGCTCGCGCCGGTGATCTGCGAGACCTGGCTGGCCGGCGACGACGTCGCGCTCGGCGTGATCGACCAGGCCGTCGGCGATCTGGCGGAAGGCGTGTACGCGGTCCGCGACGCGCTCGGTCTGCCGGACGGGTTCGCCGTCGCCGCGGCGGGCGGGGTGTTCACCGGCTGCCCCGAGCTGTACGAGCAGTTCGCCCACCACCTGACCGGACCGGTCGGCGCCGGCAGCGCCGACCTCGTGACCGACACGGCCTCGGTCGTCCTGACCGCGCTCGACCGGTTCGCCGGCTCCGGCGAACCCGCGCTGCCCGGCGGGCTCGACGCCTACGCCGCGGCGCTCCCCCCGAGGAGGCGACATGAAGCTGGGACTGTGCTTGGCGGCGTTCGGTGACCTCGACCTGGCCACCGCGCTGCGGCACGCGGAGAAGTTCGGCCCGCTGTGGCTGGACGTGCCGACGGACACGACGTTCGGGCTGATCGACGCGGTCCGGTGCGCGGACGACGCGACCTACCGCGACGAGGTGGCGGAGGTGCTGCGCGGGCAGCAGATCGGCTGCGTCAGCAACAGCCGTGACGCGCAGCTGCTGCTCGGCCCGCACGACCGGCACACCGACCCGGTGCACCGCGGCGACGCGGCGGCCAAGCGCGCCCACGCGCTCACCTGCGCCCTCGGCGCGATCCGGCTGGCCGAACGGCTCGGCGCGCCGGACGTCCGGCTGCTGCCCGGCTGCCCCGACTTCGGGCGCTGGCTGTCGTGGTGGCACAGCGACGTGAGCTGGGCGGACAACATCGCCGCGTTCCGCACCGCCGCCGAGCCGCTGGTCCGGGCGGCGCGCGAGGCCGGCGTCCGGCTGCTGGTGGAGCCGCACCCGAAGCAGGTCGTCTACGACCGCGCGAGCGCGGACCTGCTGTTCTCGATGACCGAGGACTGGGCCGACGTGCTCGGCCTGTGCGTCGACCCGGCGAACCTCGCCGCGACCGGCCACGACCCGGTCGACGCGGTGCGCGGCTGGGAAACGCGGATGGGCTCGGTGCACGCGAAGGACCTGCAGCGCTGGTCCGGGCGTGGCCTGCCGGCCGGCCCCGGCTGGGGCCGCTACGGCCCGCAGCCGCCGATCCGGTTCCGCGCGCTCGGCCTCGGCGAGCTGCCGTGGGCGGAGATCGTGGCGACGCTGCAGGACGAAGGCTTCGACGGCGTGCTGTACCTCGAGCACGAGGACACGCTGCTCCCCCGCGAACGCAGCATCGAACGCGGCCTCGGCGTGCTCCGGTCGATGGTGCCGGACGCGGTGGCCGAAGGGCGGACGTGGTGAAGCCCGCGTGGGTGCGGGAGCCGGGCCCGGGGCCGCGGCTGGTGCACGTCAACGCGACCGCGACCGGCGGCGGCGTCGCCGAGCTGCTGCACGGGCTGGTGCCGGCGCAGCTCGCGGCCGGCATCGATGCGGGGTGGGCGGTGATCGCCGGGGACGACGGGTTCTTCGCGTTCACCAAGTCCCTGCACCACCTGCTGCACGACCGCGGTGCGCCGCGCATCTCGACCGCCGACCTGGACCACTACCGCGAGGTGCTGGCACCGCAGGCGCAGTGGCTGGCCGCGCGGGTGGGGCCGGGCGACACCGTGGTGCTGCACGACCCGCAGGTGCTGGGCCTGGCCCCGGCGCTGGCGGGCGCGGGCGCGCGGGTGGTGTGGCACTGCCACATCGGGACCGACGCCGCGGGTGCGGCCGGACCCGAAGTGGTGTGGCGGGCTTTCTCGGCTGAACTGTCCTCTGTGGACGTCGTGGTGACGGCGCTGGCGGAGTACGCGCCGCCGGGACGGCCGGTCGCGGTGTGCGCGCCCGCTTTCGACCCGAAGGCGGCGAAGAACCGGCCGATGTGCGGGGTGGAGACGGGCGAACTGCTGGCGGAGGCCGGGCTGACGGCCGGGACCGCGAGCGAACTCGCCGCCGTCGAGCAGGATGCACCCATGCCGGTCGGCGCCCGGATGGTGCTGCAGGTTTCGCGCTGGGACCCGCTCAAGGACATGCCCGGGGTGCTGCGGTTGCTGCCCGGCCTGCCCGGCGACGTCCACCTCGTGCTGGCGGGCAACGACCCCGAAGAGATCCCCGACGATCCCGAAGGCCTCGCCGTGCTCGCCGAGGTGCGGCGGCTGCGGGCCGAGCTGCCCGCGTCGCTGCGGCGCCGGGTGCACCTCGTACGCACTTCGCAGCGGGACGCCGAGCGGGCCGCGCTGCTGATCAATGCCCTGCAACGGCGGGCGGACGTCGTCGTGCAGAAGAGCCTCGCGGAAGGGTTCGGGCTCACCGTCACCGAGGCGATGGCCAAGGGACGGCCGGTCGTCGCGGGGCGCGTCGGCGGGCTGTGCGCGCAGATCGAGCACGGCCGGACCGGGCTGCTGGTCGATCCGGTGGACACCGCGGCCGTCGCGGCTGCCGTGTGCGGGCTGCTTTCCTGCCTGCGGGACCGCGAGCGCATGGGCGCTGCCGCGGCGGCCGCGGCAGCCGCCACCTACCCGATGGACCGCCTGGTCGCGGACTACCGCGCGGTGGCGGCACGAATCCCGGAAGGGGCGTCTCGATGAGGACCGGAGTGGTCACCGCGGCGGGCGGGCGGATCGGGTCGGCCGTGGCCGAGCGGTTGCTCGACGCCGGCGTGGTCGACGAAGTCGTGGCGGTCGACGTGGTCGAACCGGTGGTTCCCGCCGGTGCCAAGGGCTTCGTCTGCGACCTGCGTGAAGCGTCCGAAGTGGACAGACTGGCGGCGGCGCTGCCCGGCGAGCTCACCGTGCTCGTCAACGTCCTCGGCGGCGAACGGCGGCCGCACCTGGAACCCGTCGACGACCCGACGTGGCCGCCGGAAGCGGTGTTCGACGACATCTTCTCGCTCAACCTCACCACGGCCTACCGCGTGACGCGCGCCCTGCGCGAGCGCTTCGGCCGCGGCTCGGCGATCTGCAACGTCAGCTCGATCGCGGCGAACATGCCGTGGGTCGTCTCGCCCGCGTACGGCGCGGCGAAGGCCGCGCTCGAACACTGGAGCACCTCGCTCGCCGTCGCGCTGGCGCCGGCCGGGGTGCGGGTGAACACCGTCCGGCCCGGGTTCGTCTGGAGCAAGCAGTGGCAGGACGTCAGCCGCGCCGAGTTCGACGAGGTCGTCGCCGACCGCGTCCCGCTCGGCCGGGAACAGACCGCCGAGGACGTCGCCGACGTCGTGGCGTTCCTCTGCTCGCCCGCCGCGAAGCACATCACGGGGCAGGGCCTGGACGTCGACGGCGGGGCGACCCTGGTGCGGAGGGCACGATGAGGCTGATGGCGGTGCACGCGCACCCGGACGACGAATCGAGCAAGGCCGCGGCGACGCTCGCGCGGTACGTCGACGAGGGCCACGAAGTCCTGGTCGTCACCTGCACCGGCGGCGAAGAGGGCAGCATCCTCAACCCGGCCATGGACACCCCGGAAGTGCGCGCCGACCTGACCGCGGTCCGCCGCGGCGAGATCGCCCGCGCGATCGAGGTGCTCGGCGTCGAGCAGCGGTGGCTCGGCTTCGCCGACTCCGGCTGGCCGGACGGCACCCCGGTCCCGCCGGGCCGGTTCGCCAGCCTGCCGCTGGAAACGTGCGCCGAACGGCTGCTCGTCGAGATGCGGGAGTTCCGGCCGCACGTCGTGATCACCTACGACGAGAACGGCGGCTACCCGCACCCGGACCACATCCGGGCGCACGAGGTCGCGGTCGCGGCGTTCGAGGCGGCCGGCGACGACCCGGACTGGCAGCCGCTGAAGCTCTACTACGTCCACGAGTGGTGCGGCAAGAAGATGGCGATGTTCCACGAGGCGCTGCTCGAAGCGGGCCTGGAGTCGCCGTACCACGAGTGGCTGAAGGAGTGGGACACCAAGCCGGACGTCTACGCCCGGATCACGACCAGGGTGCCGTGCGCGGACCACTTCCCGCGGCGGGACGCGGCGCTGCTCGCGCACGCCACCCAGATCGACCCGGACAGCCACTGGTTCGCCGTCCCGCTGGAGCTCCAGCGGCAGCTGTGGCCGACCGAAGATTTCGAGCTCGCCCGTTCCCGGGTGGGCGGCTCTGGGCCGGAGGACGACCTGTTCGCCGGCATCGAAGTGCGGAAGGGGTAAGGATGAACACCGTGGAACAGTGGTTCGACCCGATGGACCCGTGGTCCTGGGTCGTGTCGCGGTGGCTGCTGGAGGTCGAGCAGGTCCGGGAGATCGACCTGCGGTTCCGGGTGATGAGCGTTTCGGTGGTCAACGCCGACCGCGAGATCCCGGAGCAGTACCTCGACGACCCGCAGGCGTACCTCAAGCGGATGCAGGCGGCCTGGGGCCCGGTCCGCGTGGCGACGGCGGCCGCCGACCAGCTCGGCCCGAAGGTCCTGCGCGACCTCTACACCGCGCTGGGCAAGCGGATCCACGAAGAGGGCAACAAGGACTTCCCGGCGGTGATCTCGGCGGCGCTGGACGAGCTGGGCCTGCCGGCGGAGCTGAACGAGGTCGCCACGACGGATGCCGCCGACGACCAGGTCCGCGCGAGCACGCGCGAGGCGATGGACGCGGTCGGCATCGAGATCGGCACGCCGATCATCCGGATCGACGGGGCGGCGTTCTTCGGCCCGGTGGTCTCGAAGATCGCGCGCGGCGAAGACGCGGGACGGCTGTTCGACGCGCTGGCGACGCTGGCGGGCTTCGAGCACGTTTCGGAGATCAAGCGGGCCCGGATTTCGGAGCCCGACTTCTCCTGAGCGCCGGTCCGAATGTCCTGAACGACTCGTTCATGTCGTCCGACGACATGAACGAGTCGTTCAGGACATCACGCGGCCGCGGGCGACCACCAAGCGCACATCGGCCAGCACCGACGTCGAGGTGCGGGGATCACCGGCGACCACCAGGAGATCCGCGCTCAACCCCGGCGAAACCCGGCCGGTCACCGAACTCAGCCCGAGGATGTCCGCCGCGCCGGACGTGGCCAGCTCCAGGACCCGCTCCGGGCTGAACCCCAGCCACTCGTACATCCCCAGCAGCCCGGCGTACTCGCCGAACACCGCGTTCCGCACGCCGCCGTCGGAGCCGGGCAGGATCGGCACGCCCAGCGCGTCGAGCCACGCGATCCGGTCGAACAGCGGCCGGGCCGCCGCCTCGCCGAGCTTTTCCCGCTGCACCAGCCAGTCTCGCGGGCCGGCCGTGCAGCACGCCGCGATGCCGGCGGAAGCCATCCGGCGCGCGATGTCCTCGCGGCGGTGCCACTGCGCGTCGCCGGCCAGCCAGTAGCAGTGTTCGATCGTGTCCGCGCCCGCGTCGACCGCGAACTCGATGGACTCGGTGCCGTGCGCGTGCGCCGCCACCGGCAGGCCGAGTGCGTGCGCCTCCGCGACGACCGCCTTCATCTCGGCCGGGGTGAACTGGGACTCCCACATCGCCGCGCCGCCGGGCGTGAGGCTGCCGCCGCTGGCCATCACCTTGATGACGTCCGCGCCCGCTTCGGCGTTGGCGCGGACCAGGTCCCGCATCGCCGCCTCACCGGTGACCTCGCCGCCGAAGAACCAGCAGTGCCCGCCCGGCGGGGTCAGCGGCGCCAGCGCGGCCAGGATGCGGGGGCCCGGCCGGGTGCCGGCGTCGATCTCCCGCCGGAGCCCGGTGATCCGCGGCGGCCGGTCGCCGAGGTCGCGGACCGTCGTGACGCCGGACGCGACGAGCCGCGCCGCCCGCTCCGCCATCCCGGCTTCGACTTCGCCGGGGCCCGCGGCGAGCAGCGCCGCCACCGGGTCGCTACCCCCGTCCATCGCCAGGTGCACGTGCCCGTCGATCAGGCCGGGCACCAGCGTGGCGCCCGGGAACGCCAGGCGCCGCGCGGAGTCCGGCGCCACCACGGACCCGCGCGGGCCCGCCGCGGCGATCTTCCCGGCCACCACCAGGACGGCGGCGTCCGGGACGCATTCGCCGAGCGGGCCGCGCAGGAGCCTGCTCACCTCGATCAGCAGCGGCTCCGGAGCACTCATGCCACGGACGATAGCAACGGAACGCTGGCCGCCACCCGGCCTTTCAGGTCGCAGAGCAACGGCCAAGAAGTCGCGAAGTTCAGCCGTGCGAACCCCTGCCCGCCGCGGCCGAACGACTCGCCGGGGCTCAGCTCGATGCCGGCGGTCTCGCGCACCACCGACGTCGGGTCCGACCAGCCGAACGCCCGGAAGTCGAGCCACGCCAGGTAAGTCGCCTCCGGCAGGTGGTAGCGGACCATCGGCAGCTCGGTCCGCATCGTCTCGGCGACCATGTAGCGGCTGCGGTCGAGGTAGGAGACGGTCGCGTCGAGCCACTCGTCGCCCCGGGTCCACGCGGCCACCGTCGCGGCCGCGCCGAAGATGTTGACCGAGCCGAGCAGGCCCTGCTGGACGTCCACCACCGCGTGCATCCACTTGGGCCCGAGGTGTGCCACCGCGCAGCGCAGTCCGGCCAGGTTGAACGCCTTGCTCGCGCCGTACACGGTCACCGTGCGCGCGCCCATTTCCGTGCTCAGCGAAGCGAACGGGATGTGCCGGTGCGGTGCGAACGTCAGGTCGGCGTGCAGCTCGTCGGAGAGGACCAGCAGGTCGTTCCGCTCGACGGCGGCGGCGAGCGCGGTCAGTTCCGCGCGGGTGAACACGCGCCCGGTCGGGTTGTGCGGGCTCACCAGCAGGAGCAGCTTGGCCCCGGCCAGCACCGCGTCCAGCTGCCCGGCGTCGAACCGCCAGCCGGCTTCGGTGTCCTCCATCGGGATCGGCACGACCCGGCGGCCCAGGCTGGTGATCATCTTCGTGAGCGGGCCGAAGGCCGGGGTGTGGATGGCAATCCCGTCACCGGGCCGCGTCGACGCTTCGAGCACCACGCGCACGGCCTGCGCGACGTTCGTGAACTCGCGCACGTCACCCGGGTTCACGAACCAGCCGTAGCGGTCGGCCATCCGGTCGACGAAGGCTTCGCGCACGGTCCGCGCGCCCGTCGGCCAGTCCGGGTAGCCGAAGTCGCCCGCCGAAATCAGGTCGTGGAGGGACTCCCGGATCGGCTCCGCGACCGGGAAGTCCATGTCCGCCACCCACGCCGGCACCACGTCCGGGCGCACGACCTGCCACTTGGCCCCTGGCCGCGACCGCAGTTCAGGCTCCGACAGCGCCGAGAACGCCTGATGCAGCCGCGATCGCGCCGCCGGCACCAGCGTCGCGCTCGCCTGCTCGATCGTCATGACCGCACCTCGTTTTCGTCTCCACCCAGTGGTTGTTGCCTGCCTATGTGACGGCCGGCGGGTGCAGAACTCATCGGTGCCAGGCGAAAAATCCCCTGCCGATCGCGACTTTCCTGGTCAGGGCATGGGAAGAGCCCGGCCGCGGCCGGGCTCTTCTTCTGGTGAGCGGACTTTCAGCCGTTGCCGGCCGGCTTCCCGCGCTCCAGGGAGAGCGTTTTCGTCGTGCCGTGCGCGACGGTGAACCGCGCCGCCAGCTCCGGCGGCAGGTACTCGGCGAGCCGGTCCACCGGGACCCACTCCGAGCGGTCCAGGCCGTTGCGGCCGAGCGTGAGCCGGATGTCGTCGTCGGCGAGTTCGCCGCCGTCGAAGACGTAGAGGAACTCGTCGCCGTCGTCGCCGGGCACCCAGTCGACGACGACCAGGCCCCGCGGCTCCCGGTCCAGGCCGAGGTCCTCGCCCAGCTGGCGCCGCGCGGCCGCGGCCGGCGATTCGCCGTGCCCCACCAGCGCGCCCGGGATGTCCCAGCCATTCTCGTAGATCGAGCGGTGGAGCAGCAGCACCGTGTCGCCGCGGGTGAACAGCGTCCCCGCGCAGACGTGCGGCGCGGGCGTGGGCTCGGTCATGGTTCCTCTCCTTCCTGGCCGTCCCGCTACGCGAGCGGCACGGACTGGGCGAACCGGAACAGTCCGTCCGGGTCGTAGTGCGCCTTGACCGCCCGCAGCCGGGCGAGGTTGGCGCCGTAGTAGGCCGAGGGGGCGTCCTCGAGGTCGGGGTCCGGGAAGCCCGGGTAGGCGCCGCCGGTGCCCCACGGGCGCGTCAGGTCCCACGAGCGGTTCAGCCACTTGCGCGTGTCGGCCGGCTCGAGGTCGGCGTCGATGTCGGCGGCGTGCTTGAGCAGGTACTGCGCGTCCCGGTGCGGGAAGGCCGTCGCGGCGGGGTCGACGTCGTTGTACGCGCCGCCCGAAGGCAGCAGCTCCAGGGAGCGGCCCTCCCCCGCCTTGCGCCCGTCGTCGAACTCGGCCAGCAGCGCTTCGACGACGTCGGCGGGCAGCGGCGTGCCGATGAACTCCGCCCGGCTGTAGAGGTGCGCGCCCGGGTGGTCGTCGCCCGGGCCGTTCTCCGCGAGGTAGGCCTTGGTTTCGCGGTAGGGCAGCGTGACGCGGGTGTCGGTGACCGGCGGGGGCAGTGAGCGCACGAACTCCGCCACCGATTCCGCACCGCCGGTCAGCGTGCCGAACAGGTGCGTGACGGGCTCGTCGGCCGGGTTCGCCGACGCCGTCACCATCAGGCTCGGGGCCACTTCGCGCGGCGCGCCGGCGAGCCACTCCTGCCAGGCGAGCACCAGCGCCGGGGCGTGCTCGCGGCCCCACGTGAGGTGGAAGCTGGTGGCCTCCGGCGCGGGCACGGGGTCGAAGACCAGCCGCGTCACGACGCCGAAGTTGCCGGTGCCCGCCCCGCGCAGCGCCCAGAACAGGTCCGGCTCCCGCTGCTCGGAACAGGCCACGACCCGGCCGTCCGCGAGGACCACGGTGGCCGCGCGCAGGCGGTCGGCCGCGAACCCGTGCCGGCGGCCGAGGATGCCCATGCCGCCGGCGAGCGCGTGCCCGGCGAGGCCGACCGTCGGGCCGCAGCCGGCCGGGATCGTCCGGCCGTGCGGCGCCAGGGCGTCGTAGGCGTCGGCGAGCCGGGCGCCCGCACCGACGACGAGCCGGCCGTCTTCGACCGACGCCGTCGCCATCGGGCGGGTGTCCAGCAGGATCCCCGCGGTGGACGAATGCCCGGCGAAGTCGTGGCCGCCGCCGCGGATGGCCAGCGGCAGCCCGGTTTCGCGGGCCGCGGCCAGTACCACCGCCACGTCGGCGTCGGTGGTGCAGCGGACCACCACGGCCGGGCGGACGCTGTCGTACCGGGCCATTTCGGAGCGGCGGGCCTCGTCGTAACCGGCCGAAGCCGGGGTGAGGAGCTCACCCGCCAGCCGCCGCTCCAGCGCGTTCCAGCGCACCAGGGTCGTCCTTCCTCGCGGTCAGGCAGCTTCGTCGGCGCGTTCGGGGGTCCCGGCCTCGCCCGTGGGGGCGGCGGCCGGCGAGACCGCCGCGACCGGGCGGCTGCGGAGCAGCAGCAGGAAGGCGACGATCGGCAGGATCCCCATGATCTCGGCCATGATCGAGTACCCGCCGGCGCCGAGCAAGGCGGTGCCGCCGATGGTGCCGGTCGCCGAGACGCACCAGACGACGGCGTCGACCGCGCCGACGACCTGGCCCTGGCCGTTCGAGGACAGCGTCGTCGCGAGCGTGCGGCTGCCCGCCATGAACCCGAGGTTCCAGCCGTAGCCGAGCAGGAACAGCGAGATCGAGCCGAGCACCGTGTGCGACATCGTGGAGCCCGCGCCGATCGCGGCGGCGAGCACGAGCACCGCCAGGCCGGCGAACATCACCTTGCGCGCGCCGACCCGGTCGATCATCCAGCCGGTGAGCGGGGCGAAGACGAACATGCCGCCGGCGTGCGCGGCGAGCGCGGCGCCCACGACGACCAGCGTGCCGTCCTTCAGGATGATGTCCATCGGGGCCGCGGTCATGATCCCGACCATGATGAGCTGGCTGACGATCATGACCAGCAGCAGCATCCGCGCCGAGCTCGAGCGGAACACCGAGCCGAGCACGGCCAGCTGCGAGCCTTCCCCGCGCGGGGCCTTGTGCCGCGGCAGCGTGATGCCGCCGAGCCCGGCCACCGCGCTGACCACCGCGGCGAGCAGGAACGGTCCGGACAGCTCCGGCAGGCCGAACTTCCCCATCAGCGAGCTCATCGGGGCCAGCAGCAGCGGGCCGCCGACCGAGCCCACCGCACCGGCGGCGACGACCAGCCCGAGCGCGTACCCGCTGCGGTGCTTCGGGTAGAGCTCAGCGGCCGCGTACCGCGAGACGATCGAACCGCCGACGCCGAGGCCGAGCACGAACATCCCCGCGTCCAGCAGGGGAATGCTCTCGATCAGCGTCGCGGTGAAGCAGATCAGGCCCCCGAGCGTCCCGACGGCGAAGGCGACCATCAGGCTCGCCCGCCAGCCCAGCCACGACGTGGCCCGCACGAGCAGCAGTGCCCCGAGACCGGTGCCGAGGATGGTCAGCGTCTGCGGGAACGCGCTCCACATGACACCGACGTACGGTTCGGCCCAGATGGTGCTCGTCGGCGCGACGGCGGCCATGGCGGCGTTCATCAGGGTGGCGGTGGTGAACAACGCCAACATCCCACGCCGCCGCGCGGACAGCTCGGCCCGGCTCGCCGTGTCGGCCGGCGGCGTCCCGGCGGCGGCTCCCAATCCTGGTGACACGACTTCCTCCCGGCCATCGGCGTCAACCACCTCATCGTGCGGGAGCTGATCGACCGGCACATCTCCCGCGTTGCCGAGCGGCGAAGGGCACTACGGGAGACGTGCCGGCGGGCCGAGGGGCACCCGCCACTGATCAACGGGCCGGAAGGACGTTCACCAGACGTGTCCGGTCGCGGACTGACCGCGACCACCGGGGCCGGGGACCGCAACCTGGGAGAAACGCGTGCGCGAGCGCGGGCCGCCCGGGGCGCCGGCTGGGCGGGACCGCACCGCGGGAGAAGGAGCGCCTGCCCTCCGCTCGGCCGGCGCTCGGAAAAGCCCCCTCCGCACGCCGGACACCGGGCACACGCCCCTTGTCACCGCCCGTGCGCGAGCGCGGGCCGCCCGGGTCACCCGATCGCGGACCGCAACCGAGGAGTAGGGCGGCGTCCGCCGCGCTGCGAGCCTGGACCGGGGATGTGAGGGGAGTACGACGAGTGGACGACAGACCGGGCCGGACCAGCGCCGTCGCCGTGAGCGACGAGCGGGCGTTCGGGAGGCTGCTCGAACGGCACCGGCACGAGCTGCGCGTCCACTGCCACCGGTTGCTCGGGTCCTACGACGAGGCCGAGGACATGGTGCAGGAGACCTTCCTCCGCGCGTGGCACAAGCGCGAGCAGTACGCCGGCCGCTCGACCTTCCGGGCCTGGCTGTACCGGATCGCCACCAACTGCTGCCTCGACCACCTCGCCCGGCAGCCGGCCGCCGGCGAGCTCGACGCCGGCGGCCCCGAGCCGAGCACGCCGGGTGCGGACGCCGCCGTGCTCGCCAGGGAAGTGCTCGAGCTGGCGTTCCTCACCGCCCTGCAGCACCTGCCGCCCAAGCAGCGCGCGGTGCTCGTGCTTCGCGACGTGCTCGGGTGGTCGGCCAAGGAGTGCGCGGACGTGCTCGCGATCAGCGTCCCATCGGCCAACAGCGCGCTGCAGCGGGCGCGGTCGACGATGAAACGGCACCTGCCCGACGCGGGCGGCGAAGGAGCGTCCGGCGAGGAGCGGGTGCTGCTCCGCCGGTACATGAGCGCGCTCGACCGGTCCGAAGTGGACGTCGTGATGGAACTGCTCGACCGCGACCGGCCGGCGGCCTGACGCGCAAGGGAAGAGACGCGCCGGCGGTCCGCGCCGTGGCACCGTGCCCGCATGCGGATGCTGGTCACGGGCGGAGCGGGGTTCATCGGCGCGAACTTCGTGCAGGACACGATCGAACGGCGGCCGGACGCGGAAGTGACCGTGCTGGACGCGCTCACCTACGCGGGCAACCGCGACAGCCTCGGGCCGGTCGCCGACCGGATCCGGTTCGTGCACGGCGACATCTGCGACGCGGGGCTCGTCGACCGGCTGGTCGCCGGGTCCGACACCGTCGTCCACTTCGCCGCCGAATCCCATGTGGACAATTCCCTGCACGATCCGTCGCCGTTCGTCCGGACGAACATCATGGGCACGTTCACCATTCTGGAAGCGGTCCGCAAGCACGGGCGGCGGCTGCACCACATCTCCACCGACGAGGTGTTCGGCGACCTGGCGCTCGACGCGGTCGAGCAGTTCACCGAGGAAACCGCCTACGACCCGTCGAGCCCGTACTCGGCGAGCAAGGCCAGCTCGGACATGCTCGTCCGCGCGTGGGTCCGCTCCTACGGCGTCGAGGCGACGCTTTCCAACTGCGCCAACAACTACGGCCCGTACCAGCACGTCGAGAAGCTGATCCCGCGCCAGGTGACCAACTTGCTCACCGGCGCCCGCCCGAAGCTGTACGGCGCCGGTGCCAACGTCCGGGAATGGACGCACGTCGCCGACCACAACGACGCCGTGCACCGGATCATCGACGGCGGCCGCACCGGCCACACCTACCTCATCGGTTCCGGGGACGAGCGCAGCAACAAGGAAATCGTGGAACTGATCCTCGAGCTTTCCGGGCTGCCCACGGACGCCTACGACCACGTCGAGGACCGGCCCGGCCACGACCTGCGCTATTCCAACGATTCCACCAAGGTGCGCACCGAACTCGGGTGGCGGCCGCGGTACGCGGATTTCCGCGCCGGACTGGCCGCGACCCTCGATTGGTACCGCGAAAACGAATGGTGGTGGAAACCGCAGAAAACGGACACCGAGGCGCGGTACGGCATTCTCGGGCGCTAGCGCGCAATCGCGGAGACGCCTGCGCGGAAGCGGCCGCCGTACGTTTGTCCACCGGAGCACCGTACGGCTAGCCCGAAGGAGTAGGTCGTGAGTAAAACGCTCTGCCAGACGTGTGGGGACGTGGAGGTCCGCAAGTTCCTCTCACTCGGCCAGCAGCCTTCGTTCCATTTCCCGGCGAACCGGGAAGAAGCGGAGAACGAACGCCTCTGGCCACTCGAACTGGGTTTCTGCGAACAGTGCAGCCTGGTGCAGGTCTTGGAGTCGGTCAGCGAGCGCATCCTGTTCTCGGGCGACTACCACCACCTCGCCGGCCTCACCGCCGGCTACCACGAGCACCTGCAGGGGCTCGCCGACACGCTCGCGGGCCTGTTCGACTCGACCGACGGCCGGTCCGTCGTCGAGTTCGGCAGCAACGACGGCAGCCTGCTGGACAAGCTGGCCGCGCGCTCGTTCGACGTCCTCGGCGTCGACCCGGTCGGCCAGGTGACCGCCGCCGGTTCCCAGGTGGTCAAGGACTACTTCAGCTCGACCGTCGGGGCCGACCTCGCCGCCACCCGCGGCAAGACCGACCTCGTCGTCGCGCTCAACGTGTTCGCGCACGTCACCAACCTGCACGACGTGCTGGACGGCGTGACCGCGCTCCTCAAGGACGACGGTCTGTTCGTCACCGAGTCGCACTACCTCGTGGACCTGCTGGAGACCCTCCAGTACGACTTCGCCTACCACGAGCACTCCCGGTACTACTCGGTGACCGCGCTGGACGAGGCGTTCCGCCGGCACGGCCTGGAGACGGTCAAGATCGAGCGGATCCCGACCCACGGCGGGTCGATCCGGGTCTACGCCGGCTTCGTCGGCGAGCACGAGGTCGACCAGTCGGTCGTCGAACTGCGCGAGCTCGAGGACTCCCTCAAGCTGCGCGACTCGATGATCTACACGCAGTTCGCCGAGCGCGTCGAACAGCACCGCGAGAAGCTCAACGAGCTGGTCCGGTTCCTGAAGAACACCGGCGCGCGCGTCGCGGCGGCGTCCGCGCCAGGCCGCGCGGTCACGATGCTGAACTACTGCGGCCTCGGCCCGGACGACATCGACGTCGTCTCCGAGATCAGCCCGCGCAAGATCGGCAAGCTGTTCCCCGGCACGCACATCCCCATCATCAGCCAGCAGGAGCTGGCCGGGGACAACCAGCCGGAGTACGCGCTGCTGATGTCGTGGCACATCGCCGACGAGGTCATCACCAACCTGCGCAACGAAGGCTTCCGGGGCACGCTCATCGAGCCGCTGCCGGAGCCGCGGATCCTCGAGCGCTGAGGCCGCACCCGCCGTACGGGCAGCCACCGGCCCCGTCCCTCTCCGGAGGGGCGGGGCCGGTGGCTTTCCCGCGTCCGCACGGACAGCGGCGGGGACGGCGGCACGAAAGCGGCCCCGCCACCACGGGGGTGACGGGGCCGCTCGGGAAAGCGCTAGCTCGCGCGGGGTGCGGGGATCCGCGCCGGACGGGCCCGGCTGAACCGGCGCATCATCGGCGTCTCCACGAACCGGTAGAGCAGCCAGCCGACGAACAGCGTCACGACGAACAGGCCGATCAGCGTGAGGATCGCGAGCGGCGTGCTCAGCACGGCGTTGCCCATCAAGGACCGCAGGTAGAAGATCGTCACGCCCTGGGACAGGTAGAACCCGAAGGACACGTTGCCGAGCCAGACGGCGATCGGGCCGCGCAGCCGCGTGCGCGTGCCGTGCAGGTCCGCGTTGGCGAACGACGCCACCATCACCGCGATCGGGATCAGCGTCGCGAAGTTCAGCGAGAACTGGAACGGCACGAACATCGAAGCGACGTACCCGACGACCATGAACACGACCGACACGGCCGGCTTGATGCCGATCCACTTGCCGGCGAGCACGATCCGGGCCAGCACGGCGCCCAGCACGAACTCGAACAGCCTGCCGACCGGCAGGAAGTAGCCGAACCAGTACTGCAGCGGCGAAATCGGGATGTTCGGGTTGGCGCCGTCGCTCGGCACGACGAAGGTCGCGATCAGCTGGTAGGCGAACAGCCCGGCGACCATGATCCCCGCCCACAGCCACAGGCGGCGGGTGCCCATCCGCAGGATCGGGCGGATGATCAGCGGGAACAGCATGTAGAACAGCAGCTCGCCGCCGAGCGACCACGACGGGGTGTCGACGCTCATCGCAATGCTGAAGTCCGGGAACCACGGGTGCACCAGGAACAGGTTGGGCAGCCACGCCTTCCAGCTCGTGTACGCGGCCGCGAACAGCACCATCGCCGCGACCCACATCGCCAGGTGGTTCGGGAACACCTTCACCAGACGGCGGCGGATGAACGCCCGCGCGCGCTCGCCGGGCTTCACCGACCAGGACAGCACGAACCCGCTGAGCACGAAGAAGAAGGACACGCCGACGAAGCCGCCGGTCCCGAAGATCGCGCCGTACCACTTCGCGACGTCCACGTCGGCGAACGGGTTGATCGGCCCGGTCGGCAGCGCCGGGTTCATCATGATCCCCGTGTGGAAGAGGAACACGACGAACGCGGCGTAGAACCGCAAGCCGGTCAACGAATCGAGTTTCCTCGGCGCCCCCAGGTGGTGGGGCTCGAGGGGTACTTCCACAGTTTGCGCCATGCCGGCTCCTGCTCTTGGGATCGCTCGAGGCAGCCGAAGCTGATATTCCGGTCTCACTCTTCAACTCGCCGTGCGGTGGCGGCGTCTCCCGGCGTGCCGCCCTCGCGCGCAACCTCGAAGGCGCGCTCGAGCACCGGTCTCTGCGATAGTCGGTCCTACACCGTACTTTGGGCGTGGAGGCCGGAAACATGACCACGATCGACCTTTCCGATTTCGAAGGCTTCTGGGCCAAGCCCCTCGATTTCCGGCACGCCGCGTTCGACGAGCTGCGGGCCCGGCCGGGGCTGCCGTTCTTCGAAGAGCCGGAGTTCGGCTCGCTGGCGCGCGGCCGCGGCTACTACGCGGTGACCAAGATGGACGACATCCTCTTCGCCAGCCGCAACCCGGGCACGTTCATCTCCGGCAAGGGCAACGCCACCCCGGTCGACATGCCGGCGGAGTTCCTCGACCAGTCGATGATCTCGATGGACGACCCCCGGCACGCCCGGTTGCGCCGCATCGTTTCGCGCGGCTTCACCAACAAGAAGATCAAGTCGCTGCACGACAACGTGGCCCAGGTGGCCAAGCAGATCGTCGACGAGGTGATCGACCGCGGCGAGTGCGACGCGGTCGAGGACATCGCCGCGAAGCTCCCGCTGCGCATCATCTGCGACATGATGGGCGTGCCGGAGGCCAACCAGCAGTTCGTCTTCGACCAGACGAACAAGATGATGGGCGTCCAGGACCCGGAGTACGTCCCCGAGGGCGAAGACGCGTTCGAGGCGCTGTTCAAGGCCGTGCAGGAGCTGACCAACCTGCTGCACGAGCTGGCCGCCAAGCGCGCCGAAAACCCCACCGACGACATGATTTCGCAGCTGATGACCGCCGAGGTCAACGGCGAGTCACTGACGCCGAACGAGCTGGCCCAGTTCTTCATCCTGCTCACCGGCGCCGGCACCGAGACCACCCGCAACGCGATCACCTGGGGCATCCACCTGCTGACGCAGCACCCCGAGCAGCGCGAAGCCTGGCTGGCCGACCTCGACGGCGTGACGCCGACCGCGGTGGAGGAGATCGTCCGCTGGACGACGCCGGTCATCGCGCAGCGGCGCACGATCGCCGAGGACGCCGAGCCGGTCGAGCTCTCCGGTCAGCTGCTCGTCCCCGGCGACAAGGTGATGATGTACTACTGGGCCGCCAACCGGGACCCGAAGTACTTCACCGACCCCGCGGGCTTCGACGTGCGCCGCGACCCGAACCCGCAGATCGGCTACGGCGGCCCGGGCCCGCACTTCTGCCTCGGCGCGCACCTGGCCCGGCTGGAGATCGGCGTGATGTTCCGCGAGCTGCTGACCCGGCTCCCGGACCTGCACTCGACGGGCGAGCCGGCCCGGCTGACGTCGCCGATGATCAACGGCATCAAGCGCCTGCCGGTGGCCTTCACCCCCGGCGGTGCGCGGTAGCCGTCGGCACCTGCCGGACGTGCCCGGGCGTGGCGGTCCGTGAGTTCCTCTCGCTCGGGCCGCAGCCGGCCTGCTTGTTCCCCGCCGACGCGGCAGCCGAGCCGTCGTGGCCGCTCGACCTCGCGTTCTGCCCGCGCTGCGGCCTGGTCCAGATCGTGACGCCGGTGAGCGAACGCGTGCTGTTCTCCGGCGACTACCACCACCTCGACGGGGTGACCGGCAGCTACCGGCGGCACCTGCGCGACCTGGCGGCGGACCTCGCCACCGCGTACCCGCGCGCTTCGGTCGTCGAGATCGGCAGCAACCACGGGGTGCTGCTCGCCGAACTGGCCGCCCGCGGGCTCGACGTGCTCGGCGTCGACCCGAACGGCTTCGGCACGGCTCCGGTCATCCGGGAGTTCTTCGGCGCCGAGACCGCCCGGCGACTGCCCCCTGTGGACATCGTCGCCGCGGTGAACACGCTGGCCTACGTCGGGGACCCGGCCGACTTCCTGAGCGGGGTGCGCGCGATCCTGCGCGAGGACGGACTGTTCGTCTCGGAGTCGCACTACCTGCCGGATCTCCTCGAGACGCTGCAGTACGACTTCTTCTACCACGAGCACCCGCGGTACTACTCGCTGACGGCGCTCGAAGCGGCGTTCGCCCCGCACGGGCTCGAGGTCTTCCGCGTCGAGCGGGTTCCCACGCGCGGCGGATCGCTCCGCGTCCACGCCGGCTTAGCGGGCAAGTACGCAGTGGACAGCTCGGTGGCCGCGTTGCGGGAGTTCGAGAAACCCCTGCGGCTGCAAGAAGAAGCGGTCTACCGGAAGTTCGCCGCGCGCGTGGCCGACCACCGTGAACGCCTGCGCGGCCTGCTGGCCGAGGTGACGCGGGACGGTTCGCGCGTCGCGGCCGCGACGTCTCCGGCGCGGGCGACGACGTTGCTGACCTACTGCGGGCTCGGCCCGGCCGACCTCGAGTTCGTTTCAGAGGTCAACCCGCGCAAGATCGGCCGGTTCTCCCCCGGTGCGCACCTCCCCGTGGTGGCGCAGGATCGCTTGTGCGGCCCCGATCAGCCGGAGTACGCGCTGCTGCTGTCGTGGCACATCGCCGACGAGCTGATTTCCCTGCTGCGCGCCGACGGGTTCCGGGGGCGGTTCATCGTCCCGCTCCCGGAACCTCGCGTCGTCGACGGCTGAAGGACTACACGGTTTCGGCGGCCGGGACCTTCTCCTCCTCGGGAGCCGGGGCGGGTTCCTGGCCGCTCTTCGGCACGTGCCGGAACAGCAGCAGGGCCACCGTCGCGAGCACCACCATGAGCACCGCGCACGCCACGGCCGCCCCGGCGAACCCGCTGGTGAAGGCCTCGCGGATGGCGGTCAGCAGCTGCCCGGCGAGGTCACCGGGCAGCGTGCCGGCCGCGGCTGTGCCTTCGGCGATGCCCTCGCGGGCGGCCGCGGCGACGTCCGACGGCACCCCGGCCGGGACCTCGGCCACGCCGCGGTAGACGGCCGTGGCGATGGACCCGAACACGGCGATCCCGAGGGCGACCCCGAGCTCGTTGCTCGTCTGCGAAATCGCGCCCGCCGCCCCGGCCTTCTCCGGCGGCGCAGAACCCATCACCAGGCCGATGCCCAGCACGAGCATCGGCGAGAGGCCGGCGGTCGCGAGGACCGTGCCGAGCACCGTGATGACCAGCCCGCCGCTCGCCGGCACCTGCGTGAGGAGCACGAACCCGACCAGGGACACCAGCATCCCGCCGGCGATGACGACGGCGGGGCGGAACCGCTGGGCCAGGCCCGGCGAGACCATGTACCCCGCCACCATGCCGACGGTGTACGGGATCAGCCACAGGCCGGAGTTCAGCGGCGACAGGCCGAGCACCAGCTGCAGGTACTGGTTGAACAGCAGGATGATGCCGCTGATCGTGGAGCCGCCGAGCAGCATCATGCCCAGCGCGCCACTGAAGGCCGGGCGGCCGAGCAGCCGCACGTCCAGGAGCGGGTCGGCGAGCCGGCGCTGCCGCCGGACGAACGCCACCCCGAAGAGCAGGCCCGCCGCGAGGACCACCAGCGACACCACGACCGAGCTGCCGCGCGCCAGTTCCTTGAGGCCGTAGACGACCGGCAGGATGGTGGCCATCGACAGCACGATGCTGACCAGGTCGAGCTTGAAGCCGCCGGCGCCGGCGGCCCGGTGCTCGGGCAGCAGGATCGGGGCGACGACCAGCAGCAGCCCCATCACCGGCAGGCCGAGCAGGAACACCGAACCCCACCAGAACGCCGACAGCATGACGCCGCCGACCAGCGGGCCGATCGCCATGCCGACCATGAAGAAGCTCGTCTGGACGCTGATCGCGACCGCCCGCTGCTTCGCGTTGCGGAACATCGTGGAGATCAGGCCCAGCATCGTGGGCATCAGCGTGGAGCCGGCGATGCCGAGCCCCGCGCGGGCGGCGATCAGCATCTCCGCGCTGGACGACCAGGCCGCCACCGCCGAGGCGACGCTGAACAGCGCGGCGCCGATCATCAGCAGTTTGCGGTGCCCGATGCGGTCACCGAGGTTGCCCATGGTGACGAGGAGTCCGGCGATGGTGAAGCCGTAGATGTCGACGATCCACAGCATCTGCGCGCTGCTGGGGTGCAGGTCCGCGGTGACGTGCGGGATCGCCAGGATGAGGACGCTCAGGTCGAGCGACAGCAGGAGGGTCGGGAGGATGAGGACGGCGAGGCCGATCCACTCCTTCTTGCCCGCCCGCTCGCCTGGGGGCGTCGAGCTGTTGGTGGTCATGATCCCCTTTGGATGATTTGTCTGAATCGTTTCAAGAGTCACCGGGCGTGACTCGTCCAACACTGATCGTCGGTCACTCTCGATGACGACCGCATCTTTCTGATTGCTCTGCGTCACGAACTCCGCAAGCAATCGACGAGACGCAGGTGGCGCCGGGCGGCTGGGAACCTCGAAGGCAAGGACCGTCGCCCACCTGGGCGTTCGCCGACGCTGGGAGCACACGATCATGCGGATCCTCTTCGCCACGGTGCCCCTCTCGGGACACTTCTTCCCCCTCGTGCCGCTCGCGTGGGCCTACCGGGCCGCCGGCGCCGAGGTCGTGGTGACCACGTCGGCGGACTACCTGCCGACGGTGCTGCGCGCGGGCCTCCCGGCGACCCCGGCCGGGCCCGCGGCGGACTTCACCGGCCTCGCCGGGGACGGCTTCGACGACGCCGGCGAGCACCTGCTCGCCCACGGCCGGGTGTTCGCCCGCATCTCCGCCGCCAACCTGGTCGGCACGCTCCGGCTCGCCGAGAGCTGGCAGCCGGACCTGGTGGTGTTCGAACGCGCGGCCGCGGCCGGCGCGATCACGGCGGCGGTGCACGGCGTCCCCGGCGTCGAGCTGCAGTGGGGCGTGCCGGCGCTGCGCGAGTACCGGGCCGCGGCGAACGAGGTGCTCGCCGGCGAGCTGTCCGCGCTGGGGCTGCCGGAACTGCCGCGCGCGGACCACGTCGTCGGCACCTGGCCACCGAGCCTGCGCCACCTGCACGCGGCCGAGCACGCGAGCATGCGGCACGTGCCCTACAACGGCGACGCCCGGCTGCCGGGCTGGCTGGCGGTCCCGCCGCGCCGGCCGCGGGTGTGCCTGACGCTCGGCACCGTGCTCCCCGGGCTGGGCACGGCCGGGCTGTTCCTGGCCCTGCTCGAGGAGTTGTCCACATTGGACATCGAGCTGGTGGTGGCGGTGGCCGACGAGACGGCGGCGGAGTGGGGCACGCTGCCGTCCGCGGTGCTCCACGCGGGACGGCTCCCGCTGGCGCAGGTGCTGCGGACGTGCGACGCGGTGGTCCACCACGGCGGCAACGGGACGTCGCTGGCGGCGATCGAAGCGGGCGTCCCGCAGCTGGTGCTGCCGCACTTCGACGACCAGATCGGGAACGCGGAAGCCGTGGTCCGTTCGGGCGCCGGGCTGCGGCTGGCGCCCGGGGAGATCACCCCCGAAGCTGTCGCGGCGGCGTGCCGGGAGCTGCTGGACGACTCGCGGTTCGCCGAAGTGGCGGCCGGGGTCGCCGCGGAGAACGCCGCCCAGCCGTCACCCGCCGAAGTCGTGCGGACGCTGATGCCCTTGGCGCTGCAGCCGAAACTCCGCCGCGCCGGCTGAACCGCTCGTACGAAAAGGCCGCGGGCCGGGTGATCGCTCCCCCGGCCCGCGGCCTTTGCTCCCAGCCCCCGGCTCAGCCCTGGTGGTCGAGCGTGAGCTGCTCCAGGATCTTCACGTACTCGGCCGGGCCGGGGACCGAGTTGATCTCCTTCTGCAGCCGCTGGGCGTTCTCCTTGAAGGACTTCTCCTCCAGGACCCGGCGGATCTGCTCGCGCATCACCGAGGCGTCCGGCTCGGCCACGTTCAGCACCAGGCCCGCGCCCTTCGCCAGGGTGAAGCGGGCCAGCGCCGGGCCGAGGCTGTAGCGCGAGCGGGCCAGGCGGGCCGCGCCGGACGGGTTCGCCCGGATGCTGTGGCCGACGAAGTCGACCAGCAGCTGCGGGACGCTGTTCAGGATCGCCGGCATGACCGTGCCGACGCCGCCGTGGTGGATGAGCAGCGAGCACGTCGGGACCAGCTGGTCCAGCGGGACGAACGGGAGGACGCGGACGTTCTCCGGGATCTGCTCGACCTTGGCCAGCTGCTGGTCGTCGAGCGTCGCGACGACCTCGACGTCCAATTCGGACAGTGCTTCGAGCAGCACCGGGATGTGGTCCCAGCCGCCCTCCATGAACGCGCGCTCGGACAGGCCCAGCGACACCGCGACGCGGGGGCGCTCCGGCACCGGGTACAGCCAGTCGGGCATCGGCTGCTGGCTCGAGTACGACACCCACCGCATCGGGACGACGTTCGCGGACACCTCGGGGCCGATTTCCTGCGGCTGCGAGTTGATCGTCCACTGGCCCCACAGCAGCTCGTCGTCGATCTCGACGCCGTAGCGCTCGGCCGCCGCGCGGACCGTCTCGACCGCCGGGTTCGGCAGCTCCGGCGCACCGGGCTTGCCGGTGAGCTCCTTGAACTTGTCGATGCTGCGGCAGAAGACGTCGGGCGCGGTCCACCAGCGGGCGTGCGCCGCGCCGGCGACCTTGGCCGCGACCGCGGCGGCGGGCAGGCAGGCGTCCCAGATCACCAAGTCCGGCTTCCAGGCCTTGGTGAACTCGACGAGGCCGTCGAGGAACGGCAGCGGCTCGTTCGGGTCACCCTTCCACGGCGCGAAGTCCCACTGCGCGGGCAGGTAGTACTGGCTGTAGACGTCCCAGTGCTCGCGGTCCGGGTCGTCGGCGTCGAAGCCCAGCGCTTCGAGGGCCTCGGTGATCTCGGCCAGGTCCGCCCGCTCCTTCTCGTAGGCGCGGCCGGGGCCCATCGGGATCGGCATGCTGTCGATGTCGCAGACCGGGACCGGGGTGATGCCCATCGACGCGATCGTCTCCACCCCGCCCGGGTGCGTGGCGATCACGACTTCGTGCCCCGCGGACTTCAGCGCCCAGGCCAGCGGCGCCAGCGGGTAGGTGTGCGCCGGGGCCGGCCAGATGGCGAATTGCACACGCATTGTTTCGGCTCCTCCAGGACGTGTCGGCGGGAGACTTTCTTCAGCCGCCAAGGAAAAATCGTATGGGCGCGAAGCGGGGCGGACATCTCCCCGAGTGCCGCTCAGGCTGCCTCGGCCCGCCGGTCACCGGGCTCTTCCGGGTCCGGGACCGCCGCCAGCCCGCCGCGTTCCGACGCAATTCGGGAAAGCGCCGCATAACGCTCGGGACGGCGGGCACGCAGCCACAGCGCGAAGCCCGCGCCGGCCGCCACGACGACCACGAACGCCCACGGCAGCGAGTTCACCAGCGTGCTGGTGGTGCCGGTCAGCAGGTCGAAGTTCTGGATCACCAGCACCGCGGACGCCACCAGCCCGAGCAGGCCGAGGACGGGCGCGACCCCGGTGCGCCACCAGTGCCGGTCCGGCCGGCGGCGGAAGAACGCGATGACCGAAAGGGACGCTGCCGCCTGCAGCCCGACGATGCCGAGCGTGCCCAGCCCGGTCATGGTCGTGGCGAGGTTGACGTACGGGTCCGCGCCGGCGATGGCGAAGATCGCGGTCACGGCGACGGTGAAGACGGTCTGCGTCAGGCTCGCGCGGTGCGGCGAGCCGTGCTTGCGGTGCACCGCGCCGAGCCCGGCGGGCAGCACGCGGTCGCGGCCGAGGGCGTACAGGTACCGGTTCGAGGCGCCGTGCATGGCCAGCATCCCGGCGAACAGGCTGGTGCACAACAGGATCTGCATCCCGGTGGTGACCGCGGAGCCCAGGTAGTCGTCGGTGAGGCTGCCGAAGAGGTTGCCGAGCTGCTGCCCGGCGACGTCCCGCAGCTGCCCCGGCCCGACGGCGCCGACCGCGACCCAGCTCGTCAGCGCGTAGAAGACCGCGATGAGGATCACCGACCAGTAGGTGGCGAGCGGCACGCTGCGGCGCGGGTTGCGCGACTCTTCGCCGTACAGCGCGGCGGATTCGAAACCGATGAAGGAGATGAGCGCGAACATCAGGGAGACGCCGAGCCCGGCGCCGACGATGGTCGCCGGGTCGAACGAGGCCGCGGGGAGCGCGCCGCCGCCGTGCCGGATTAGCACCGCGACGTCGAGCAGGACCAGGATGGCGACCTCGGCGATCATCAGGACGGCCAGCACGCGGGCGCTGAAGTCGATCTTGCGGTAGCCCAGCACGCCCATCAGCGCGAGGCCGATCGCCGCCCACACCGGCCACGGCCAGTCGAGGCCGTAGGAGGAGGCGACGAGCTGCGCGAAGTAGGCGAAGGCGCCGGTCATGCCGACGGTGGCGGTGTTGTAGGCGAGCACGGCGGCCCAGCCACCCCCGACCGCGGCCGGCCGGCCGAGCCCGGCGGACAGGTAGCCGTAGAACCCGCCGGAGGTGACGATCCGGCGGCTCATCGCGGCGTACCCGACGGAGAAGCAGAGGAGCGTGAGCCCGGCGAAGACGAACATCGCGGGCACGGCGGCCCCGTTGCCGATGGCGAAGGCCAGCGGAACGGTCCCGACCATGGCGGCGAGCGGAGCCGCGGCGGCCACGACCAGGAAGACGATCTTGGGAGTGCCGAGGGTGCGGCGGAGGGACGCCGGTCGCGCGTCCCCGGAGCCGCGGTCGGATGCTGCGCTCACGGGTTCTTCCTCTCACTCGCTCGCGATGGGGTTCGCGACCAAGTTTTCGCTTGCGAGCGGCCCGCCCTCGTCTCCCCCGCTGCGCACTTCGACCGGGCGGAGCGGAGTGGAGCCGGGGACGCGAAAGGGACGGCCGGCGGGTGCCGGCCGTCCCTTTCTCCGCGCGGGGAGCCGCGTCAGGACGCCTTGGCCAAGTGCGTCGACTGCGCGCCGCGGACCAGGTCCGCCGCCTTCTCCCCGATGACGATCGCCGTCGCGTTCGGCGCGCCGCGCCCGACGGTCGGCATCACCGAGACGTCGGCGACCCGGAGGCCTTCGACGCCGTACACCTTGAGCTCGTGGTCGACGACCCGGCCCATCCCGCAGGCGCCGCTGCCGTGGAAGATCGAGTTCGTGTAGCGCCGAACGTACTCGCGCAGGTCGTCGTCGGAGTCCGTCGCCGGGGCGTTGAGCAGGCGCTCGTTGAACTTCGCGAACGCCGGCTGGCGCGCGATGTCCATGGCGATCCGGACGCCGGCCACCGCGACGTCGATGTCGCCCTCCGCGGTGAAGTACCGGTGCTCGATCTTCGGCTTGGCCGTCGGGTCCTCCGCCACCAGCGTGATCTGCCCGCGGCTGCGCTGCGTCAGCAGCACCGGGCCGAAGGTGATCGCGTGCCGGGTCGGCACCGTCAGGCCGCTGTCGACGAACTCCATCGGCCCGGCGAAGTACACGACGTCCGGCCCGGGCAGCCCCGGCTGGGTGCGCACGTAACCGCCGGCCTCGGGGCCGTTCGACGTCAGCGGGCCGCGGCCCTCTTCCTGGAACGCCCGGATGCTCTCCGGCTCGAACGCGCTCAGCAGGCTGTTCGGCTGCGAGTGTTCGTAGATCAGCGGGACCAGCGGGTGGTCCTGCAGGTTCTTGCCGACCTCGGCGTGGTCGAGCACGACCTCCATGCCCAGCCCGCGCAGCTGGTCGGCCGGGCCGACGCCGGAGAGCAGCAGCAGCTGCGGCGAGTTGTACGCCCCCGCCGAGAGGATGACCTCGCGCTCGGCGTGCAGGGTGAGCTCCTCGTCGACCTGACGGCCGGTGACGCCGATCGCGCGGCCGTTCTCGATCAGCACGCGGTAGACCTGGTAGTTCTTGATCAGCGTCAGGTTCGGCCGCTCGAGCGCCGGGTGCAGGAACGCCTGCGCGGTGCTCCACCGGCGCCCGTTGCGCTGGGTCACCTGGAAGCGGCCGAAGCCGTCCTGGGTGGGGCCGTTGAAGTCGTCGTTGGCCGGGTGCCCGGCCTGCAGCGCCGCCTCGACGAGCGCCGTCGTCGCCGGGTTCAGCGAGCGACCGTCCGAAACGGACAGCGGGCCGCCGGCACCGTGGTACTCCGACGCGCCGCGCTCGTTGTCCTCCGAGCGCTTGAACAGCGGGAGCAGGTCGTCGTAGCTCCAGCCGGGCTGGTTCCAGCCGTCGTAGTCGATGCGGTTGTTGCGCAGGTACAGCATCGCGTTGATCGAGCTGGTGCCGCCGAGCACCTTGCCGCGGGGGTGGAAGATCCGCCGCCGGTTCAGCTGCTCTTCTTCGTGGGAGTCGTAGTCCCAGTCGACCCGGGTGCGGAACAGGTCGCCGAAGACGGCCGGGATGTGGATGTTCTCGACGTCGTCGTTGCCGCCCGCCTCGACCAGGGCGACCTTGACGTCGGGGTCTTCGGACAGCCGGGCCGCGAGCACGCAGCCCGCGGAGCCGGCGCCGACCACGATGTAGTCGTACATCAGCTGGCCTCCTTGATGAGGTCGGCGGCCTTCTCGCCGATCATGATGGCGGACGCGTTCGGGTTGCCCCGGCCGACGACCGGCATCACCGAGCAGTCGGCGACGCGCAGGCCGTCGACGCCCTGGACGCGCAGCTCCGCGTCGACGACCTCGCCGATCGCGCAGGTGCCCGCCGGGTGGAAGATCGAGTGGGTGTAGCGGCGGAGGTAGGCCTTGAGGTCCTCGTCCGAGTCCGACGCCGGCAGCTGGTAGAACGACTCGTGGAACGGCCGCAGGGCTTCCTGCTTGGCGATGTCCATCGAGACCCGCAGCGCCCGCACACCCGTCTCCAGGTCGGACTCCTCGGCGAAGAAGTTGTTGAGGATGCGCGGCTTCGCCGTCGGGTTGGTCGACTGCAGGGTGATGTTGCCGCGGCTCTCCGGCGTGATGAGCACCGGGCCGAGGGAGATCGCGTGCTCGTAGGGGAACGCGAGCCCGCTCTCCACGAACATCACCGGCGCCGCGAAGATCGCCGCGTCCGGGGCGGGCAGGTCCGGCAGGGTGCGGAAGTAGCCGCCGGCCTCCGGGCCGTTGCCGGTCAGCGGGCCGCGCTGCTCTTCCATGAACAGCCGGAAGTTCTCCGGGGTGGCCGCGGCGGTCATGCTGATCGGCTGCGAGTGCACCGAAACCAGCGGCACGAGCGCGTGGTCGGAGAGGTTCTGGCCGACCTGCGGGCTGTCGGCGACGACCGGGATGCCGAACGCCGAAAGCAGGCACGACGGGCCGATGCCGGACAGCTGCAGCAGCTGCGGCGAGTTGTACGCACCGGCGGAGAGGATGACCTCGCGCTCGGCGCGGATGTCGACCGGGGCGTCCTCGCGCTGCTGGCCGGTGACGCCGACCGCGCGGCCGTTCTCGATGATCACCTTGTGCGCGCGGAACTCCGTCAGCACGGTGAGGTTCGGCCGGCCGAGCGCCGGGCGCAGGAACGCCGCCGCGGTGCTCCACCGCTTGCCGTCGCGCTGGGTCAGCTGGAACTCGCCGAAGCCGTCCAGCTCGGCGCCGTTGAAGTCGTCGGTGGCCTTGTACCCGGCCTGCACGGCGGCCTCGACGAGCGCGACCGAGCTCGGGTTGTGCGAGCGGTTGTCCGAAACGGACAGGGGGCCGCCTTCGCCGTGGTAGGGCGAAGCGCCGCGCTCGTTGTCCTCGGACTTCTTGAAGTACGGGAGCACCTCGTCGAACGACCAGCCCGGCTGGTTCCAGCCGTCGTAGTCGAGCTTCGTGCCGCGGACGTACAGCATCGCGTTGGTGGAGCTGGTGCCGCCCAGCACCTTGCCGCGCGGGAGGTAGAGCCGGCGCCCGCCGAGGTGCGGCTCCTCCGCGGTGTCGTAGTCCCAGTCGTAGCGGGTGCGGAACAGCTGGCTGAACGCCGCCGGGATGTGGATCTCCTCGGCGTCGTCCGGCGGCCCCGCCTCCAGCAGGCACACCTTGACGTCGGGATCCTCCGACAGCCGGGCCGCCAGCACGCACCCCGTCGAACCCGCGCCGACGATCACGTAGTCGTACATCTGTTCTCCAAGCTCCAGAAGGTGGATCGGGGTCGAGCTCGCTGCCGGAGCTCGGCGGGCGGGACGGCGGGCTCGCACCCGCCGTCCCACGGGGTCAGCGCGGCGCGAGCGTGCCGTCCGGACGCAGCCGGGACACGACCTCGACGACCGCCGCGGTGGCCCGGCGCGCCTCCGCCTCGGTGAACACCAGCGGCGGCGCGAGCACGAAGTTGTGCCCGTACGGCCGGGCGATCACGCCGTGGGCCTTGCGCGTCTCGAACGCGACCGCCTCGACCTGCGACCAGTCCAGCGGGATCGTCGTTTCCTTGTCGGCGACCAGTTCGAGGGCGGCGAGCGTGCCCTCGATGCGGACGTCCCCGACGTTCGGCAGCTCGCGCGCCGGCGCCAGCCCCTCCTCGAACCAGCCCTGGATGCGCCGCGCGTTCTCCAGCAGGCCTTCGCGCTCGATGATGTCGAGCGTGGCCAGGCCGAGCGCGCAGGCGACCGGGTGCCCCTGGAACGTGTAGCCGTGGAAGAAGCCGCCGTCGCCGATGAGGGTGTCGGCGATGTCGTCGGTCATCAGCGTGGCACCGAGCGGCGCGTAGCCACCGGCGATGCCCTTGGCCGCGGTGATGATGTCCGCGTCCATGCCCTGGTTCGCCGACTCGAACCACGAGCCGATCCGGCCGAACGCCGTGACGACCTCGTCCGCGATGAGCAGGATCCCGTTTTTGCTGAGGACCTCGCGCACGCGCTTCCAGTACCCCGGCGGCGGGGCAAGCACGCCGCCGCCCGCCATGATCGGCTCGCCGATCATGGCCGCGATGTTGCCCGCGCCGATCCGCTCGATGGTGTCCTCGAGCTCCTTGACCAGGAAGTCGGTCGGGTCGACGTCGCCGTAGAGCTGCTTCGCCCGGTACGGGTAGGGCGGGGACAGCTTCTCGACGTGCGGCAGGTTCGGGCCGACCCCCGCCTGCATGGGCGGGAAGCCGGTCGCGGTGCCGCTGCCGTAGGTCGCGCCGTGGAACGAGTAGTGCCGGGCGAGGATCCACGTCCGGTCCGGCGATCCCTTGCGGGTGTGGTAGAGCCGGGCGGCCTTGATCGCCGTCTCCACCGCTTCCGAGCCACCGCTGGAGAAGGCGACCCGGTTGATGCCGGCCGGCGCGAGCTGCGCGAGCCGCTCGGCCAGCCGGATCGCCTTCTCGTTGGTGAACTCGAGGAGGCTCGTGAAGAACTCGATCTCCTTGATCTGCTTCGCGGCGACCTCGGCGAGGTCGGCGCGGCCGTGACCGACCGGCGAGTGCCAGACGCCGCCGCCGGCGGCGTCGAGGAGTTCGTTGCCGCGCGCGTCCCAGACCGTGCTGCCCTGCCCCTTGACGATGACCAGGCGGTCGGTGATGTCACCGCGGTGCATCGAGCGGACCAGGTGCTTGCGGTCGAGGTCTTCGAGCTCCGCGGCCGGGGCGGACAACGGCGGGATCCCAGGTGTGGTCACGGCTTTCAGTCCAATCATGAGAGGAGACGACGTAATTCGCCCCAGGAACGTTGGCACACAACACTTTCCGAAACCGAATTCACCGTACCCGGCGGTCGGTCGTCGACTTCTCCGCCGGTGCGGGGCGCCTCAGATGTACTGCGTGTTCGGTTCCAGGCCGAGCAGGACCCGGCCGTAGAGCTCGTTGTTCGTGTCCGGCGCCATCAGCGCGTGCAGGTTCACCACGTGGATGTCGCGCGCGATCCGCTGGATCGGCACGCTGGTGTAGGCCGACGAACCGCCGCTGGCGAGGCTCAGCGCGTCCACCGCGGACTTGGTGAGCTTGCAGATCGCGCCGATGTCCGCGCGGGTGCGGGCGCGCTCGAGGAGCGACCACTCCGCGCCGGTCGCGGCCTTCTCGTCCGCGGTCCGGGTGATCCGGTCCGCGTGGAAGGCGGCCTGGTCGATCTGCAGCCGGGCCTCGGCGACCTTGAGGTGCGTGACGGGTGCTTCGGCCTGGTGCGCGTAGTCGGTGTAGGTGATCTTGCGGGTGCCGACGCGCTCGAGGAAGTTCTCCATCGCGGCCTCGGCCAGCCCGATCGGCGTGCCCGCCGACGACGCGTTCGCCACGCCCAGCAACGGGTTCCGGTAGATCGGCAGCTCGGCGCTCGCGGGCGAGTGGCTCTGCCCCTGCAGGATCGAGACCAGCGGGATGACGCGCTCGGCGGGCACGAACAGGTCGTTGGCGACGGTCGTGACACTGCCGGAGCCGGCCATGCCCATCGTGTACCAGTCGTCGATGACCTGCAGGTCGCTCAGCGGCACCAGCGCGGCGACCGGCCACATGCCCTGGCCGTCCGGCGTCGGGGCGATCGCGATGATCTCCTGCCAGTGGCTGTGCAGCGCGCCGCTGATGAAGCCCCAGCGGCCGTTGACGACGTAGCCGCCGTCGGTGGGCACGGCCTGCCCGCCCGGGCTGAGCGTCCCGCAGACGCGGACGTCCGGCGTCGAGTAGACCTCGTCCTGGACGGCGTCCGGGAACATGCCGACCATCCAGCCGGGGATGTTCCACACCGACGTCGTCCAGCCGACGGCGCCGTCACCGCGGGCCAGTTCGACGAGCACGGCGTTCAGGGTCGAGGTGTCGACCTCGAACCCGCCGTACCGCTTCGGCACGCGCAGCTTGAAGAACCCGGCGTCGCCCAGCGCCTCGAGGGTGTCGTCGTGCAGGCGGCGGTTCTCCTCGTGCCACACGGCGTTCTTCTGCAGGAGGGGCACCAGGCCCTGGGCCCGGCGGACCAGTTCCTCGCGCGAAGGGACGGGGACGTTCGTCGTCATCGGTGGTCCTTCCGGGTTTCCACGTGCGGCTTCGGATCGAGAATCCGCTTACCCGCTCCGGCGGCGCACCTCCGCGATTGCGGAGCACGCCGCCGGGCGACGGTGCTCAGCCCCGGACCGGGCTGCTCTGGTGCGACAGGAGCGACCACTCGCCGTCCCGCTCCACCACGATCCAGGTGGCGCGGATCTGGCGCTCCGGCGCGGTTTCGGTCTCGCCGTCGAGGATGATGCCGCCCTGGGTGATCACCATGGCGGTGTCCTCGGCCAGGAACGTCACCTGCAGCGGCCAGCCCTTGACGTGCGCGCCGGCCAGCGGGCCGTCGAAGCCCGCCTGCATGTAGGCGCGGATCTGCTCCCGGCTCGTCAGCTGCTGGTCCTGCATGAGCAGGCTGCCGTTCTCGGTGAAGACCCCGGCGAACTCGTCGGCGTCGTTGGTCTTCCACGCGTGCGTGATGCGCAGCGGCACGGTCAGCGCGGCGCGGTCCCGGGGGTCGGTGAACTCCCGGTAGAAGTCCGTGTCCTCCTCGACCCCGTACGAGGCGAGGATCTCCGTTGCGGTGGCGGGCATTGCGGCTCCTTCGTCGGTGTTCGGGGTGGTCACCAGCGGAGGGTCGCGCCGGTGCCGCGCGGGCTGTTCTGGTAGCCGGCGAGGTACCACACGCCGTCTTCTTCCTTCTTGACCGTCCAGGTCGAGCGGACGGCCAGCTCCGGCGAGATCTCGGTCTCCCCCGGCGCCAGGATGCCGCCGTGGGTGCGGATCAGCGCGACGGAGTCGTTGACCAGCCGCAGGTCCACCGGCTTGCCGGTGATGCGCGAGTCCTTGAACGGGCCGGCGAACGCGGCCGCCAGGAACGGGCGGATCTCGTCGCGGCCGACCTTGTAGACGTCACCCGGCAGGATCAGGGTGCCGTCCTTGGTGAAGACGTCGACGACCGCGTCGACGTCGTTGCGCGCCCAGGCTTCGACGAGCCGCAGCGGGACGCCCAGCACTTCCTTTTCCCGCTCGCTCGTGAACGGGCCGTAGTAGTCGTCCAACGCGGACGACGCGTCGACTTCAGCGGACACCGGGTCCTCCTCTTAGCCTCAGCGGACGGGTCCCGTCCATCATCGGCGGCCACCCCGTGACCCGGCGCCTTCTGCATTGCCGCTAAGTCACGCGCTCCGGTCGAGCCCGGCGACGAGCGGCTCCGGGCGCACGTTGTGCGGGTAGGGCCAGCCGCGCTGCGTCAGGTAGAGGACGAGGTCGACGGTGTTGCTCGCGACGTCGATCTGCGAAATGCGGTGATTCTCGATCTTCAGCACAATTGTTTCCACGGACGTTCCCTCCCGGCCGGTCGGCCCGATGTGGAAGAACGGCTCGTCGTGTTTCCAGTGCAGGTTGAAGACGATGAATCCCCGCCCGTTCCCCTGGTCGTCCAGTGCGAGGTGCTCGTCGACGAGGTCTATGCGCTTGCCGAGGCGCACGAACCACTTCGCCCATTCCTTCAGCGCCCCCAGGCCGATCTGCCCGAACTGGGCCGGGCTGTTGATCAGCACGTCGTCGGCGATGATGGCGTCCCAGCGGTCGAACTCGACGAGTTGCAACCCGTCGTACAGTTCTCTGGTCAGCGTGGTTTCCGAATTCACGGTCACTCCTGTGGAGAGTAGGTGTGGAACGACCGAGAATGGCACCGCCCGGCAGGCGTTGCCACTTTCCGGCGAAGCCCGAAACCCAGAGGGCACCCTCGGAGTAGAGCGCTGTGCGAGCCCTGACTACCGTGCGACAGTGGAGTGGACCCGGCCCGCGGAAAGGGCGGACATGATTCCCCTGCGAACCGAGGAGCCGCCGGACGCGCGCCTGCGGGCCGCGCTCGCCGCCGACCGGCCCCTGCTGCACGACCACCCGCGCCTGCGGTCGCTGCTGGAGTCGGCCGCGGTGGCCGACCCGGGCCGGTTCTTCCTGCTGTTCCTGCACCACTGCATGGCCACCGGCGCCGCGCTCGACCAGGGTGCGGCCGAAGAGGACGTGGCCGGCCTCGTCTCCGGACGCTGGACCGGCGCCGCGCTGCTCGCCGAACTGGGCCACGCCAACAGCAACTCCCGCACGCACACCGAGGCCGTCTTCGACCCGGCGACGCGGGAGTTCGTGCTGTCGAGCCCGGTACCCGGCGCGGCGAAGTACCCCGCCACCTTCGGCCCGGCCGGGTTCGCGACGCTCGCCGTCGTCAGCGCCCGGCTGATCACCGGTGGCACGGAGCACGGCACCGCGCTGTTCCTGGTGCCGGTGCGCGACGAGCGTGGGCCGTGCCCGGGCGTCACGATCGAGCCGTGCCCGCCGACCGCGTTGCTGCCCCTGGACTACGCGACGGTCCGCTTCGACGGCGTCCGGGTGCCCTACCGGCGCTGGCTGCGGGACGGCGCGTCGATCACCTCCGCGGGCGAGTTCCACGACCCGCTGGCCGACACCGGTGCCCGCGGCCGGCGCACGATGAGCATGGGCCGCTTCGGCTGGGGCGCGATCACCGTCGGCCTGGCCGCGGTCGCGCGCGCGAGCGTGTCCCTCGCCCTCGAACGCGCGAGCCACCGCGGCACGCTCGACCGGCTGGCCGGCGAGATCCCGGCGATCGAGCACCTCAACCAGCAGCGCCTGCTGTTCGGCGCGCTGGCGTCGGCACTGGCGGCGACGACGCTCGCCCGGCGCGAAACCGGCCGCTACTGGTCCTTCGGCGCACCACCCGGCGTGCACCGCGAGCTGGGGCTGACGAAGGTCGCGGTCACGTCGCTGGCCGACGACGCCGTCAACCGCGCCCGTTCGGCGAGCGGCACGGCCGGCTTCTTCTCCGAGCACCGCCTCATCGGCTACCAGGGCCTGACGCTGGCATTCCAGTCCGCCGGCGGCGACAACCGGCTGATCCGGCTGGACGCGGCCTGGACGATGGCGGCGGGCCAGGACTACACCCCGCCCGCGGCCGCCCCGGGCGCCGACAAGTGGGTGACGCTCTTCGGGCACCGGGAGCGGCTGCTGCACGAGGAACTGACGACCGGGCTGGACGGGACGTTCGCCGGCTGGAACGCGCGGTCCGAACTGGCCCTGCGCTTCACCGCGGCCCACTCCGCCCGCGTGACGGCGGAAGTCCTCTCCGGCGAGCTGCCGTCGGACCTGTACGAGCTGCACTGCCTCGAGGAGGTCGAGGCGCAGGCGGGCTGGTTCCTGGCCCACGGGCTGCTCACGGCCGGGCAGGTGCTCGGGCTGCCGGAGCGGATCAACGAGATCTGCCGCCGGCTGCACCGGGAGGGTGCCGCGCTCGGGCAGCTGCTGGAGATTTCGGAAGAGCGGGCTGCATAAAAAAGGGCCCCGGTCGCCTAGCGCGGGTGGGGCCCTCTTCAACTCAGCCTTCGCAAACGACCCCCGCCACCCCGCGCTCAAGCAGCTGCTAGCTCCTCGAAGACCAGCCCGCATAAAGAAAAGGCCCCGCCCGCCAACCGCGAGCGAGGCCCTCCACCCCAAGCACTCAACGAGCCACGGCCTCCACCACCGACACCGCGAACCCGGTGTCCAGGACGCGGGTCAGCTCCAGCCCAGCCTTCGCGAAGGGTGCCCGGAACCCCTGCGCCTCAAGGCCGCGCCCGAGCAGCTGCTAAGTCTCTCCGAAGACCAGGCCGCACAAAGAAAAGGCCCCGCCCGCCAACCGCGAGCGAGGCCCTCCACCCCAAGCACTCAACGAGCGACAGCCTCCACCACCGACACCGCGAACCCCGTGTCCAGCACCCGGGTCAACTCCAGCTCAGCCTTCGCGAACAGCGCCCGGAACTCCTCCTCGGTCCGCTCGCGACCCGGCAGGATCGACATGACCATGATGTCGAACAGCTTGCCCAGGTGCGGTTCGTTGCGCGGCGGGATCACCGTGTCCAGCACCACGATGCGGCCGCCCGGGCGCATCGCGCGGCGGCAGTTGCGCAGGATGCGGACGCACTGCTCGTCGTTCCAGTCGTGGATGATGTGCTTGAGCAGGTACACGTCGGCCGGCGGGCACTCCTCGAAGAAGTCGCCGGTGACGAGCTCCCAGCGTTCGTCGTCGCCCAGCTCGCCGAGGCGGTGGCCGGACACGACGTGGTCGCCCAGGTCCATCAGGAGGCCGTAGAGGCTGTCGTCCGCGCGCAGCGCTTCGAGCAGCAGCCCGCCGTACCCGCCGCCGACGTCGACGACGGTCGCGCCGGCCGGGAACTTCAGGTTGCGGATGATGGAAGCGTTTTCCGAGTCGGACTTCGACTGCATGCCCGAGTAGAACGTCTCCGGCGACTCGACGTCCCGGAAGTAGTCGAAGAACGTCGTGCCGAACACCTTGTCGAAGGACGCGTCGCCGTGCTCGACGCTGTGGGCCAGCTCGCCGTGCGAGTTCCAGAACGTCTTGTCGGTGAACGTCAGCACCGCGGACCGCAGCGAGCCCGGCACGTCCGAGCGCAGCAGCTCGGCCTCGGGGGTCAGCTCGAAGCGCCCCTGCTCGTCCTCGTGGAAAACCCCGCGCATGGCGAGCGCCCGCAGGACGCGGTTCAGGTTGTCCGCGTGGGCCCCGGTGGCCTGCGCCAGCTCGACGACCGACTTCGGGCCGTCGGCCAGGTGGTCGGCGACGCCCACGGCGGCCGCGGCGCGCAACGCCGCGGAATAGACGTAGCCCAGCGTCTCCTCGAACAGGCGGATACCGGCCTGTTCCTGATCGGAGAGTCTTGCGGGTTTGCTGTCCACGGGATCACCTTCCGCTCGTCGCCTGTGGCCACCCATCGTGGCGGCGTCCCGCGCCCGGCGTCGACTTCTCCCGTGCCCGACCACTGTGGACGGTGCACGCGCGAAGGCCACCCCGCGCGGGGGTGGCCTTCGCACCGCGACGGGCTCAGCCGCGGATCGGGCTGGTCTGGTGGGAGACGAGCTTGTAGTCGCCACCCTCCTTGCGCACGACCCAGGTGGCCCGGTTCTCGTTCTCCGGCGCGATCTCGGTCTCGCCCTGGTTGATGAAGCCGCCCTTGGTGATGGCGAGCGCGACGCCGTCGGCCAGGAACTTGACCTGCACCGGCTCGTCGGCGACGCGGCTGCCGCGGTACGCGCCCGCGAACTGCTCGGTCAGGTAGGCGCGGATCGCCTCGCGGCCGCGCAGCTGCTCGTCACCGATCAGCATGCTGCCGTCGACGGTGAACAGGTCGGCGAGCGCGTCGGCGTCACCGGCGTCCCAGGCGGCGCGCAGGCGCAGCGGAACGGTGAAGATCGCGCCCTCCTCGCCGTTCGGGAAGTCGCCGTAGTAGCCGGCCCACTGCTTGGCCTTGGCGACCAGGTCGGAAGCCTTGGAAGTCATCGGTGTCTCCTCGAAGATGGGGGTTACCAGCGGAGGGTGGCGCCTTCGCCGCGCGGGCTGTTCTGGTAGCCGGCGAGGTACCAGGTCCCGTCGCGCTTGACGGTGATCCAGGTCGAGCGGACGGCCAGCTCGGGCGCGATCTCGGTCTCGCCCTCGGCCAGGATGCCGCCGTGCGTGCGGATCAGCGCGACGTCGTCGGTCACGAAGCGCAGGTCGACCGGCTGCCCGGTGACCCCGCTGTTCTTGAACGGCCCGGCGTAGGCGGCCTTCATGAAGATGCGGATCTCTTCGCGGCCTTCCTTGTACACGTCACCGGGCAGCAGCAGGAGGCCGTCCTCCAGGAAGACGTCGGCGACACCGTCGGCGTCGTTCTTCGCCCACGCCGCCACCAGCCGCAGCGGAACCTGGAGCACCTCCTTCTCCTTGTCGCTGGTGAACTCTCCGTAGTACGCGTCCAAACGGGATTGTTCGGTGGTCGTCATTCCGGCCCCTTGTCGTCACGGATCTCTGCCGGGTTCGGCACAGCAAACCCCGGTTACCATGGTGGGCACCCGGTTCCGCGCGGGCGCCTTCATTCGTGCTTGTCGTCCCTACGCGGCGAGCCGCGCGGATTCGGCGGCCTTGGCGGCGGCGATGACGGCGTCGTAGTCGGGGTGCTCCCCGATTTCCGGCACGTATTCGGCGTGCACGACGGTGTCGTTCGCGTCGATCACGAAAACGGCGCGCGCGAGCAGCCGGAATTCCTTGATCACGACGCCGTAGGCGGTGCCGAAGGAGAGGTCGCGGTGGTCGGAGCCGACCAGCGCGCCCTCGATCCCGGCGGCCCCGCACCAGCGCGCCTGCGCGAAGGGCAGGTCGACGGAAACGGTGAGCACGGAGACGTCGCCGAGCCCGGTGACCTCTTCGGTGAACCGGCGGGTCTGCAGGTCGCAGACGGGCGTCTCGAGCGACGGCACGACCGAGACGATCCGCACCCGCCCGGCGAGGGAGGCGGACGCGAGCGGCGACATGTCCGGCGCCGCGAGGGTGAAGTCCGGAGCCTGGTCGCCGACGCCGACGGCCGGCCCGAGCAGGGTGACCGGACGGCCGCGGAAGGTCGTGACGCCGGTGCGTTCGGGAATCGCGTTCATGGACATGACCACTTTCGGCTGGGTACGGGTCGAGGCCCCAGTTTCCGGCTCCGCCGGCCCGCGCGCCTCTCCTCGGCTGCCGGATTCCGCTCGGGCTTCGCGCGCCGGCCCCGGACGTCATGAAAGAGTCGTTCACGTCGTCCGGCGACATGAAAGAGTCGTTCACAGCATCGCTGTCCACCCGCACCACGCCACGCGAACGACCACGACACTCCGCCGCCGACTACGGCCGGCCTGACCGGCGGGTCCGCACGAAGGTCGCGAATGACTCATTCGCGACCTCCAGCGTCCCGAATGAGTCATTCGCGACGCTCGGACACCCGCCTCCGAAAGGAAAAACTCCAGTTTGTCACCCACAAGAGCGACCGGCGTCTTCTCCCGTGCGCTCCCACCGGCAACCGATGTCCCCCGTCCGAAACCGCTGCTACGGTCGGTTTCCCCACCGCCGAAGGAAAGGACCACCCCATGAATCGCCCGCCCGTCGTCTCGGCGGAGGAATGGCAGGCCGAGCGCGACAAGCTCCTCGTCAAGGAAAAGGAGCTCACCCACGCGCTGGACGACCTCGCCGCGCAGCGGCGGCGGCTGCCGATGGTCCGCCTGAAGGACGGCTACGTCTTCACCGGCCCCGACGGCGAAACCGGTGATCTCGTTTCGCTGTTTGACGGCCACAACCAGCTGATCATCTACCACTACATGAAGCAGCCGGGCAGCGACCACCTCTGCGTCGGCTGCGCGTCGCTGACCGACAACCTCTCGCCGTGGGCGCACCTGGCTCCCCGCGGGGTGCGGCTGATCCTCGAGTCCGTGGCGCCGCAGGAAGAACTCGAGCCGCTGCGGCAGCGGTTCGGCTGGCAGATCCCGTGGTACTCGAGCTACGGCAGCACGTTCAACGAAGACATGGGCACCGGCGGCAGCTTCGGCGTGAGCGTGCTGCTGCGCGACGGCGACGAGGTCTTCCGGACCTGGTTCACCAACGGGCGCGGCACCGACCGCCTCCGCCTCGACTTCAACCTGCTCGACCTCACCCCGTACGGGCGCCAGGAGGTCTGGGAGGACTCGCCGGAGGGCTGGCCACAGACCTCCACCATGGGCTGGCTCCGGCTGCGCGACGAGTACCCGCAGCGCTGAACCAGCGCACGCACGAAGGCGACCGCGGTCCCGGCGCGGCTTAGGCTCGCGGCCGGGACCGACGTGCGGGAGGCCAGTGATGCCGGGAGCAGAAGACGCCGTGGCGGCGGAGAAGCCGTCGCCGGCGCGGATGTACGACTACTTCCTCCACGGGGACAACAACTTCCCGGTCGACCGGGAAGCCGGGGACGCCGTCATCGACCAGGTCGGTGAGGTGCTCACCAAGGACGTCGTCTGGGAGAACCGCCGCTTCCTCGGCCGGGTGGTGCACCACCTCGCCGCCGAGCACGGCGTGCGCCAGTTCATCGACGTCGGGGCCGGGCTGCCCAGCATGGAGAACACCCACCAGATCGCCCGCCGGTCCATCCCGGACGCCCGGGTCGCCTACGTGGACCTGGACCCGGTGGTCGCCACCCACGGGAAGACCCTGCTCACCGAAGAGGAGCAGAAGATCACCCGGCTGCTGACCGCGGACCTGCGCGACCCGTTGTCCATTGTGGACAACCCGGAGCTGGCGGACCTCATCGACTTCACGCAGCCGGTCGCGCTGCTGTGCGTCGCCGTCTTCCACTTCATCACCGACGAAGACGACCCGCACGGCATCGTCCGCACGTTCCGGGAGCGGCTGGCGCCGGGGTCGTTCCTCGCGCTCTCGCACCTCAACGCCGACGAGTCGCCGGACGACGAGCAGGACACCATGCGCGCGATCTACCGCAACGCGACGTCGCCGATGGTGTTCCGGACCCGCGCCGAAATCGAAGCGCTGTTCAGCGGCTTCACGCTGCAGGCGCCCGGCCTGGTGCCGACCGGGCACTGGCGCCGCGAAGGCGACACCACCCGCCGGATGTACGGCGGCCTCGGCCGGCTGGGCTGACCACCGCCCCCGCGGCCGGGTCCGCGGCCGTGGTCACCACGAACGAAGGACGAATCCCTTGCCGAAACCGGAACCGTTCCGCATCGCCGTGCCCGACGAGGACATCCAGGACCTGCGCGAGCGCCTCGCGCGCACGCGCCTGCCCGGCGACCTGGCCAACGACGGCTGGGAGTACGGGACCAACCAGGACTACCTGGCCGGGCTGCTGACCGACTGGCGGGACACCTACGACTGGCGCGCGCACGAGGCGGAGATGAACGCCCACGCGCACTACCGCGTCGAGCTGGACGGTCAGCCGGTGCACTACCTGCACGTCCCCGGCGACGGGAAGGTGCCGCTGCTGCTGATCGGCGGCTGGCCGTGGACGTTCTGGGACTTCAAGGACGTGCTGCCGCACCTGGCCGGCCACGAGGTCGTGGTGGCGGACCTGCCGGGCTACGGCTTTTCGACGCCGCTGGCCCGGCCGGGCATCGGGTACGCCGAAACCGCCGCCATGTACCACCGGCTGATGACCGAGGTGCTGGGTCACGAGCGCTACGGCATCTACGGCTCCGACTGGGGCGCGATCATCGGCCAGCACCTGGCCCACCACCACCCGGAGTCGGTCGTCGGGCTGCACACGACGATGCCGTTCAGCCTCGAGGGCCCGATCCCCGAGGAGCTCTGGGCGGCCGACGAGAAGGCGCGGCGCGCGGCGAACACGGCGTGGGCGCGCTACAGCAACGGCTACTTCGTGCTGCACACGACCCGGCCGCAGAGCATCGCCTACATCGGCGACTCGCCGGCGGCGACCGCGGCGTGGCTGGTCGAGAAGCTGCACGACTGGACCGACCACGACGGCGACTTCGAAACCGGGTACCCGCGCGAGCGCGTGCTCACGACGCTTTCGCTGTTCTGGTTCACGAATTCGATGGGCAGCACCGCGCGGCTGTACGCGGAGAGCTTCCAGAAGCCGTGGACGCCGAAGAGCGACGCGCAGCCGCTGTTCAACGTGCCGACCGCCGTCGCGGCCTACCCGCGCGAACCCGCGGCGGTGCCGCGGAAGTGGGTGGAGAGCCGGTTCGACCTGCGCCGCTACACGGTGATGGAGCGCGGCGGGCACTACCCGGCCATCGAGGCGCCGGAGTCACTGGGACGCGACATCACGGAGTTCTTCGCCGAACTGGCTTGAGCCGGGAGGACGCCTTCGGCGCGCTCGCTGCGCGCCGAAGGCGTCCCCGGTTCAGTTCACGACGATGGAGTAGTCGCGACCGACGTTCGACTGCTTGCCGTCGGCCGTCCGGCTGTAGACCTGCATGGGGTAGAACCCGGAAGCGGCCGGGGTGAAGGTGAAGCTCGCCCGGCCGTCGGGACCCGCCGGGACCACGGTCGGGTTGTCCCAATCCTCGTAGAAGTAGTAGACGTACTCGACGACGCCCGGCGTCCGGGGCGTCAAGGTGAAGACGCCGGCGACGCCGGGGCCGCCGCTGCCCACGAAGTCCGGGTAGTCGGCGCTCGCCACCAGGGGCGCTTCACTGGCCGTGTAGGGCCTGCTCGCGGTGCCGGACGTCAGGCCCGTGCCGGTGGTGCTCCACACCTTGAGCCGGTGCGAGCCCGGATTCGCCGTGACGATGTTCGTGGTCGCCGTTCCGTCGGCCGAGGCCGCGACGGTGGTCTCGGGCCCGTTGTCGATCAGGTAGGTGTAGGAGACGACATCGGCGATGCCGGGTGAGAAGCGGACCTCCGCGGGGATGCCGACACCGGTTTCCCGGGGCAGGGCGACCCCGGGTTCGGTCGACGCCACGTAGAAGTGGTGGACGTGCTGAGGCGACCGGTTGCCCGCGCTGTCGACGCTCGCGACGTAGAGGGCGTCGGGGCCGGACGCCTGCGGCGTGTAGGAGACCGTCGCCGTCCCGCCGGGGTGGTCCGCCGGCACGAAGGTGCCCGCCGGATCGGCGGTCCCGTAGGAGAACCCGACGACCGCGGCGTCGCCGCCGGCGTCGAAGGTGAACGAGCCCGGCAGGCCGGCGCCGGGGTGCCAGGCGCCGTCGTCGGGGTACTCGGCCGAAGTCACGGTCGGCTCGGCGAGCGCGGTACTCGCCTGGGCCGGTACCGCGCCGAACACCACCACCCCGACGGCCACGAGCGCGGTGAAGCCATGACGAACTCTCATCGGAAACCCCCCGGGAAAAGTGCTGTCCAGTACAGCTAAGCACAATTCCGGGCGGCCCGGCCGGGATCAGGTTTCGGGCAGGAACTTCGCCAGGCCCGCGTAGCCGCTGTGCTTGAGGCGCTCGCCCGAAAGCGACTTGTACTCGTCGTCGGCGTGGATGCCGAGGCCGTCGACCATGCGGTTCATGAAGTTGAACAGCGCGCAGACCAGCACGGCGTCGTGCAGCGCGCGCTCGTCCCAGCCCGCGGCGAACACCGCTTCGGCGTCGGCGTCGGTCATCCGGGACGGCGACCGCGTCAGCTTCCCGACGTAGGCGAGCACCGGCTTCATGCGGTCCTCGACCGGCGCGGTGTCCAGGTCGGCGAGCGCCGCGATCAGGACGCCCGGAGCGACGCCGAAGGCTTCGGCCGTCACGGTGTGGATGCCGTGGCAGTACCCGCATTCGTTGATGCCGGAGACGTAGGCGGCGATCAGCTCCCGCTCCCCCGGCGTGAACGGCGAATCGCCGCGCAGCAGCACCTCGTGGAAGGCCAGCAGGTGCCGGGCGGGTTCGGGGTTGGCTTGGAAGACCTGCAGCAGCGTGGTCTCAGCCGGCAGGGACTTCAAGTACGACATCGGTGTCCTTTCGATCCGCGATCCGGTCGACGTCGGCGCGGCGGAGCACGCACGCCGTCAGGTAGGCCAGTGACGCGGCGCCCGCCCCGGGAACGGCCGCGGCGACCCGGGCGGACGCCCGGTCCCACTCCCGCCGCAGCGACCCCGGCGTCGACGTCGACGGCGGTTCGCCGAGCGCCGCACGCAGGCCCCGCCACTGCTGTTTGCCCGTCTCCAGGAGACCGGGCAGGCCGGCGTCCGGGACGCCGTGCCGCGCCTGGTCGACGACCTGCGTGACCAGCGCCGGGTCATCCGCGAGCCGCGCGAGGCCGAGCCCGGCGAGCAGCCGGTCGGCCTCGAGGCCGAGCAGGATCACCCCGACCTCGGTGGCCGCGGGCGCGTCGACCTCGGGCAGCGCGAACCGGGTGTCTTCGCCGGCGTCCATCACGTTCCTCCTCAGACCCCGACCGCGGTCTTCGCCGGCGCCGGGAGCTCGCCACCCTGCAGGACCTGGGCGATCGCCGCCGCCGCGCGGGTGGTCGCCACCCGGTGGCCGTCGATGTTGCGGGCGGCCGGGCCGAGGACCATCGCGGCCGCGGCGCCGACCACCGACACCCGCGGGGCGCGGACGTGGGCCAGGGTCCGTTCGTCCAGCTCCGGCCAGCCGTCGCGGACGGAAAGCGCTTCATCGGGCAGCAGGCCTTCGCCGATCGACGGGGTCGTGCCCAGCGCGAGCTGGACGTGGTCGGCGGCGATCCGCCCGCCGCCGGACAGGCGCACGACGGTCGTCCCGCCGACGCCGGGGCCGATGCTCTTGACCGCCGCGCCGCGGTGGACGACCAGCCTGCCCTCGGCTTGCGCGCGTTCGAGCAGCGGGCGGAACTCGAACATGATCGACGCCCGCCGGAACCGGTCCATCAGCTCGAGGCGCTCCGGCCAGCCGACGCGGTTGAAGCGCAACCGGCCTTCGGGGCGGAAGAACGAGGAGTTCACGTCGGCGCACTGGTAGCGCTCGCCGGTTTCGCGCACCACCCAGTGCACCTCGCGGTCTTCCGCGAGCGCGCCGGCGATCAGGTGGGCCGCGGTGAGCCCGGCGCCCACCACCGCCAGGCAGCGGCCGCCGACCGGCACCGATTCGTCCCAATAGGACACCCCGGCCGGCGCGGCCCCGCCGCCCCACCAGGAATCCGGCGCGTCACGGCGTTCTTCGCCGAGGCACAGCACGACGTGCCGGGCGGTGACCGAGAACCGGTCGGCCCGCACGGTGACCGCGTCACCCTCGGGCACGATCTCGCGGACGCGCGCCTGCCAGGTCTTGCGGCCGATGTGGTGGCTGGCGATCAGGTGGTCGCAGTAGGCGTCGAAGACGTCCACCGGCACCACCGAGCGGTGGCCCGACTGCGCCATCCGGATCTCGCGCCGCTCGGTGGGGGTCAGGCGTCCCCAGTGCAGGCGCGCGAAGTCGAGCAGCTCGCAGTCGCGGTAGCCCTCGACCCCGGGGTGGTGCTCGTACGGCGACCGGAGGACGCGCTGGCCCAGCCGGTCGATCCGGCCGAAGAACCGGCCGCACGGGCGGCCGGTCCGGTCGGCGATGACGACGTCGCGGACGCCGTGGTGCCACAGCGCGGAGGCCACCGCGACGCCGGCCGGGCCGGCGCCGACGACCACGACGTCCGCCGAAGCGGCGGGCGCCGTGCCGCGGACCGGGGCCGGCACCGGGGGCCGGGGCCAGTCACGTCCACGGGGCGAGTCCAGCAGGTGCGGCTCGGGCACGAACGTGATCATGTGCTCCCCAGCTCGATCGGGACCCGGTGGGTCGTCAGATGACGGTCACCGGGACGATCAGCTCGATCACGGGTCGCTGGTTCATGCCGTGCGCGACCAGCTCGTCCAGCGTCTGCTGCGACTGCTCGGCGCTGTCGGTGGGGATGGGGCTGTACCGGGAGTAGAAGTACGCCGGCTTGCGCCCGCCCGTCTCCATCGAATAGGCCTTGAGCACGGTTTCGCCCGGGCGCACCTCGCCGTCGTAGAACGTCAGGCGGCGCTGGTCCGGGGTCATGAAGCTCTTCGAGAACTGCGGCGACATGAGCAGGTCGTCGTCGACGAACGTCGAGTCCTCGTCCATCACCGCCTGCATGGCGACCCAGGTCTGGTCGGTGAGGTTGGTTTCCGCCTTGATCACGTGCCACCGGCCCGGCTCGGGCAGGTTGACGCTGACCGAGACGTCGTGGTCGGTGGTGTCCACCGCACCGGTGATCATCAGGACCCGGCGGCCGAGATCGGCAGTCCCGGTCATCTGGATGTCCCGCGCCCGGACCCGGCTGGAAACGTCAAGACCCGGCAGTTCAGGTGACGACATTGTGCTGCCTCCTCGTTATTCGCCCCAAAAATAACGTTCTGACCAGCGAACATATGAAGAGTTTCATACCGGGAGGGCCATAGTCAAGGTGTGAAACACATGACAGGGGCAGGCGATAGTGGGCCGATCACGTGTCCTCGTACCGCCGCTCGCGAGGACGCATTGCGCCGTTCGGCCCAGGAACTCCGCCGGTTACTCCGGGTTGACCTGGCTCGACTGGGCCGGGGCGACGTCGACGTCGTCTTCGAGCGCGCCGACGAAGCGGATTTCGAATGACGATTCCGCGCGTTGGACCATGATTTTGAGGACGAGATTCGCTTTCACGACGATGACGAAATTGCGCGGGTTTTCCGCGTCGCCGAAAATGTCGTAAACAAGGAATGCGGAACCGTCGCCGACCGCGAACAGCGCTTCGTAAAGCGCGTTGCGCTGGGCCTGGGTCGCGGATTCAGCCCACTCCTCGAGGATCTCGAAGCCAGCGGTGAGCTGGAGGCGCACTGCCATTTCGCCGGCCTCCCAACCGAACGTCCGCCGGTGGCCGACGCGGGCGTGCGTCGCGGACCGACCACAGGCTCGCCCCGCCGGGAACCCCGTGACGCCCCGGCCGACCTCCAGTTTCCCGTGGCGGCCGGGACGTGGTCATCTCCGAAAGTGCGAGTCAGTTGTAGCCGAGCACGATGTGCCCGCGCTCGTCCGCCTCCGGCTCGGGATCGGGCACGGCGATCAGGTGCCGTTCCCAGGTCCGCTCGACCGGCTCGGCGGGCGGCTGGGGTTCGGCCGGAACCGCTGCTGCTGTCATGGCTTTCTCCTTCCGGTAGGTGATCTCCACGATGCGCCGCCCCGGTCGCGGATCGGATGTGCGCGAATCAGGTCCGGGTGGATGCGCACCGCACGAGTGGCGGCCGGGGATCGCACCGGAGTGCACTGGAGGAACAGAGATTTTCCTGGACCGTCGAGCGAGGTGCCTCATGACCGATCACGAGACCCACCGGGGCGCCGCGGAGCGCCAGCGCACCTGCGCAGCCTGCGGCGGCGCGTTCGTCCCGGGCGAGCACACGGAGGTCGAGGTCCTCCTCGACGGGATGGTCCGCTATGTGGCGGTCCACCCTGGGCACAGCACGTACTCCCCGGCCCGCGAGGGCGAGGTGGCGGCCCGGCTGAGGGAGTTCGCGAGCGGCCGCCAGGAGGGCGAGGAGCTCGGCGACCAGGCTGCTTGATCGGGCGGGGCCCGGGTCGAACCCCGGCCCGGGCCTGCGGCGGGTGGCTGGGGGTTCTGGCCTGGCTACTCGGGCGGCGGAAGCGGCCCCGGGCCAGCCGGCCCGTGAGGCCGACCCGGCCGGCGCATCCCTGCCCAGGCGGCGAAGGGCGGCTGCAGTGCTGGACTGGCCATCCCACCCCGGGCCGCGGAAGCAATCCGCGGCACAACCCTGCCCAAGCGGCGAAGATCGGCGGCAGTGCCGAACCGGCCACCCCAGGCCGCGGAACCCGCCCCAGGTCAGCCGGCCCGCGAGGCCGACCCCACCGGCACAACCCTGCCCAAGCGCCGAAGGTCAGCGGCAGTGCCGGACCGGCCACCCCAGGCCGCGGAGGCCGACTCAGCCCAGCCAGCCCCGTGAAGCCTGCCCGGATCTGCACAACCCTGCCCGGGCAGCGAAGGCCGGTCGCACTTCCGGGCCGGCCACCCCAGGCCGCGGAAGCCGACAGCCCAGCCGGCCCGCGAGGCCGACCCCCGGCACAACCGTGCCCAGGCAGCGAAGGCCGGCTGCACTTCCGGACCGGCCACCCAGGCAGCGGAAGCGACTCAACCCAGCCGGCCCAGTGATGCCTGCCCGGATCTGCACAACCCTGCCCGACCCGCGAAGGCCGGTTGCAGTTCCGGGCGGGACCACCCAACCCATGCGGCGGAAGCAGCCCCGGGCCGGCACAACCCAGACGGCCCGTGAGGCGAACCGGCGGCGCATCCCTGCCCGGGCAGCGAAGGCCGGCTGCGGTTCCGGGCCGCGGAAAGCCCAGCCGAGCCGCGGAGGCGGGCCGGCGCAGCGCGCGGGCCCGCGAGGGAACCCCGGGCCGGCACAGCCCAGCCAGCACGTGAGCGTCGGCCCAGGCAATGACGGCCGGTGGCGGTTCCGAGGCCCGGCAATCCCCGGGGCACGCCAAAGGGGACGGCCCCCACAAAGGACCGCCCCCACCGGCAAAACCTCAGCGCGGCAACCCCGACAACCGCCAAGCTCCCGGCCGCCGGAACGAACCCGCCATTTCACCCCGAGCCCGCCACCCCACCGCTTCGGCGACCGGCTCCGCCGGGGACTCCGTCCCCAGCAAAGCCAGCGCCGTCACCAAAGCAGCCAGCTCGACGTCGTCCGGAGCGCCCCGGACCACCCGCAACACCATCTCCGCCCCCTAGATCGGAAGGTTGCCGTGCTTGCGCGCCGGGCCCGGCTTCCGCTTGTCGCGCAACATCGCCAGCCCGCGGGCCAGGGCCGCGCGGGTCTCGGCCGGGTCGATGATGTCGTCCACCAGACCCCGCTCGGCCGCGTACTGGGGGTTCAGGTACTCCTCCGTGTACTCCGCGACGAGCTTCGCCCGCAACGCGGCCGGATCGGGAGCCGCCGCGAGTTCGCGGCGGTGCAACACGTTCACCGCGCCCTCCGCGCCCATCACCGCGATCTGGTTCGTCGGCCACGCCAGTGACAGGTCGCACCCGATGGACCGCGAGTCCATCACGATGTACGCGCCGCCGTACGCCTTGCGCAGGATCACCTGGATCCGCGGCACCGTCGCCTCGCAGTACGCGTGCAGCAGCTGCGCGCCCTGGCGGATGATGCCGCTGCGCTCCTGCTCCACGCCGGGCAGGAACCCCGGGACGTCGACCAGGCTCACCAGCGGGATGCCGAACGCGTCGCAGAACCGCACGAACCGCGCCGCCTTCTGGGAGGCCGGGCCGTCCAGGACGCCGGCGAAGACCACCGGCTGGTTGCCGACCAGGCCGACCACGCGGCCGTCGATGCGGGCCAGCGCGCACAGCACGTTGCGGGCCCAGCCTTCGTGCAGCTCGAAGAACTCGCCGTCGTCGGCGATCTCCGAAAAGACGTCGTGCATGTCGTACGGCTGGTTGGGCTCCACCGGGACCAGCTCCGCCAGGCGCGGGCGGTAGTCGTCCTTCGCGCTGGACGAGCTCGCGTCCGGCAGCGGCTCCAGGTAGTTCGCCGGCAGCAGGGAAACCAGGTAGCGGACGTCGGCGAGGCAGCTCTCCTCGTCGTCGTGCACGACCGTCGCCACGCCCGAATGGGTGCCGTGGACGTCGGCGCCGCCGAGTTCCTCGTGGGTCACCCGCCGGCCGGTGACCGCCTCCACGACGTCCGGGCCGGTCAGGTACATCCGGGCCGTGTCGCGCACCATGAACGTGAAGTCCGCCAGCGCCGGCGAGTACGCCGCGCCGCCCGCGCACGGGCCGAGGATCACGCTGATCTGCGGGATCACCCCGGACGCCTCGACCTGGCGGCGGAAGATGCCGCCGTAGCCGTTGAGCGCGAGCACGCCCTCCTGGATGCGGGCGCCGCCGCTGTCGTTGAGGCCGATCACCGGGGCGCCGTTGGCCACCGCGAGGTCGAGGACCTTGTGGATCTTGGCCGCGTGCGCCTCGCCGAGCGAACCGCCGAACAGCGTGAAGTCCTGGGCGTACACGAAGACGCGGCGCCCGTCGATGGTGCCGGACCCCGCGACGACGCCGTCGGTGTACGGGCGGTTGCCCGCCAGCCCCGGCCCGCTCGCCTGGTGGCGCCGGTAGGGCTCGATCTCGGTGAACGAGTCCTCGTCGAGCAGCAGGGCCAGCCGCTCGCGCGCGGTGAGCTTGCCCAGCGAGTGCTGGCGCCGCACGGCGTCGAGCTTGCCCTCGTGGATGTGCGCGCGGAGCTCGTCGCGGCGGCGCCGCAGCAGCGGCATGTCCGCGGGCTCCGCGCGCACCTGGTCGGTCGCCCTGGCCAGCTCGATGACCTGGGCGTCGCCGGTCTCCCCCGCCCGCGCGAGCCGGCGACGGGCGGGCCGGGTCCCCTCCGGGACCGGCACCACCTCCGCGTCGTCGGCTCGCTGGGCCCCGGACTCGTGGCCTCCGCTCACGCGGCATCCCTCATCCGTAGCTGCTGGTCGTGCTCGATCTCGGCGACGATGTCGGACCACACGATGCCGCGGCCGAGCCGGGGCATCGGGCGGACCGGCCACTCGGCGGGCACGTCCGGCACGGCGGGCGGGGCCGCGGCCGACCGGGCGGGTTCGGTGGCATCGCTGGCGGTCATGGCAGGACCTCCTCGGTCGGGGCGCCGACTCCGGCGTCCACAGTGGACACTCTGGGCAGAAGAACGGTCCCCGCCTGACGGCGGGTCAGCCGCCCGCTGGCGTGCAGCCACGCCACCGTGTCGCGCACGGTCTGGGCCACCGGCCGCGCGGGGACGCCGGCGTGCGGCGCGGCCGCGTCGACGGGGACGGCGGTGGCGCACACGTAGAGCGCGCCGTACTCCGCCGGGATGTGCCACGGCCAGGCGCGCTGCAGCAGGCCGGCGGCGTGGCCGACCGGGAACATCGCGCGGGCGGGCAGGAACACCGCGGGCAGCCGCCGTCCGGTCGCGGCCCGGACGGCGGCGAGGTAGTCGCGGGTGCGCAGGAAGTGCCCGGGCCCGAAGTACGCGGGGCCCGGCGCCGCCGGCTCGAACAGCCGCGCGTGCAGCTCCGCCGAATCGCGGACGTCGCCGATCGGCAGCCCGCCGGAGGGCCACATCGGCATCAGCCCGCGCAGCAGGTCCCGCAGCCGCGCGTTCTGGTCGCCCAGGTGCGGGTCGGCCGGACCGAGCAGCGCGGGCGGGTAGGTGATGGTGACCGGCGCGCCGGCGTCCCGGTGCGCGCGGGCGATCAGCTCGGCCTCGGCCTTGGCCGCGAGGTAGGTCTCCCGCGGCCGGCCGACCGGGCTGGCCGGGCCGATCGACGGCTCCCGGGCCGGGTACAGCGCCCCGACGGTGGAGACGTGCACGATCCGCCCGGTACCCGCTCGGCGGGCGGCGTCGAGCACGTTCGCCGTGCCGCCGACGTTGACCCGCCGCACCTCGGCCCGGCGCCTGCTGTCGAAGGTGTAGACACCCGCCGCGTGCAGCAGCGCGTCCGCCCCGTCGACGAGCCGGGCCGCCGCACCGGGATCCGTGACGTCGCCGTCCACGACGTCCACAGTGGACGGAGCGCGACCGGCGTCACGGGCGAGCAGCCGCACCCGGTGGCCCCGCCGCAGCAGCGCCGCGACCGTGTGCCCGCCGAGGAACCCCGTCCCGCCCGTGACCGCGATCAACATGCTTTCCGCCCCCTTCAGGCCGCGCGGGCCCGCCCGTCGATCTGGTGGTAGCCGCCGCCGTAGAAGACGAGCGCGTGCTCGCCCTCGCCGCGGCTGGTCTCGACCACCCGGCCGAGGAAGATCGAGTGGTCACCGCCCTCGATCACCTGGGCCAGCTCGCACTCCAGCCACGCCAGCGCGCCCTTGAGCAGCGGCGAGCCGGTCTTGCCGCCCGCGGTGTAGCCGACCGCTTCGAACTGGGCGATGCCGTCGGGACGGCGCCAGTCGGCGAAGTACTTCGACAGCTCCTGCTGGTCGGCCGAAAGGATGTTCACGCCGAACGAGCCGGCGGTGACGATCGCGGCGTGCATCCGGGCCGCCTTCGAAACGCAGCACAGCACCATCGGCGGTTCGAGCGACACCGACGAGAACGCGTTGGCGGTCATGCCGTGCGCGTCCTCCCCGCCCGCCGTCAGCACCGTCACCCCGGTCGCGAACTGCGCCATCACCTGGCGCAGCCCCGGCTGGGCCGACAGCCCGCGGCGGGCCGGCGAGGTCCGTAGCCGCTTGAGGACGTGAGTCCTCTCGGAAGGCTCGGTTTCGTAGCCCACGTCAGACTCCCTTGCCGTTGACCGCGGCCGTCGAGTAGGGAACCAGCGCCTCGCGCAGCTGCTCGGGGACCCGCGACGGCACGGTGGCCGTGTTGGGGCCGCGCATGCAGGCGATGCGCTGCCGTCCCCGGGCCACCAGGCGCTCCTCGCCGTCCTCGGTGAGGTGCACGTAGTCGAACGCGAACTGGATCTGCGTGGAGGTGAGCTCCTCCAGGCGCAGCCGGATGGACAGCTCGTCGAACGCGGTGATCTCGGCGAAGAACTCGCACTCCACCTTGAGGGTGAACAGCTTGAGGTCGTGGCGGACCTCTTCGAGCACCGCCGGCGCCTTCTCCTTCAGGAACATCTCGCGGCACCGGCCCTGCCAGCGCACGTAGTTCACGTAGTAGACGTTGCCCACCAGGTTGGTCTCTTCGAAGCCGACCGTGTGGCGGATCTCGTAGTAGTCGGTCATCTTCAGTTCCCCTCTGCGTGGAGCACGGCGAACACGATCGGGTCGGTCCGGTCGTTGACGGTGGTCGACCAGGTGGCGATCCGGGCGTTGCCGGAGGCGAGCAGCGCCCACCCGTCGGCGTCGACCTGGCGGACGGTCAGCGCCTGGGTCATCAGCCCGGTCTTGCGCACGCACTCCAGCGCGCTCCAGACCCGGGTGTTCGCCACGCTGATCGCCTCGCCGGTGTCGGCGGCCAGCAGCCGGCCGAGACCGAGCAGCTCCTCGCCGAGCAGGCCGGCCCAGTCCTCTTCGGTGCGTTCGATCGCCGTCTCGATGTCGCAGGCGACCTGGTCGGCGCCGGCGACCACGAGGGTCAGCTGAGAGGTGTGCGAAGCGCCGACGTTGCCCGCGTCGAACTCGGGCTTGCCGTCGGGGCGGTAGCGGACCTCGACCGGCCGGTCGAGCGCGCGGCCCGCGGCGAGCGCGGTCTGCGCCCTCCGCTCGGCGATGCCCTCCGCCGGGCGCCCGGCCGGGTCCGGCTCGAGCACCACCGACCGCGTCCCGCCGAGCAGCCGTTCACAGGCACGCTCCACGTAGGACCCGAGCATCGACGGGACCCAGGGGCCGGCGCCGTCGCGCTTGCGGACCGCGCGCAGCTTCAGCCCTTCCCAGCGCTCGACCAGGGTGCCGTCCGGGTTCCGGACGTCGAGGTCGTAGACGTAGCTGTCGCCGTCCTGGGACCGTTCCCTGGCGTCGAGCAGCACGTACTCGTCGTGCTGGGCACCCGGCTCGGCCAGGTACAGCTTCTCGATGCCCTGCGGCAGCAGCGTCGCGTCCGGGACGCAGCACTGGATCGCGTGCATCATCGCGTCCCGCGTGCCGGGGTCGGCCAGCAGCCGCTCCTGCGGGAGGAACGGGGCGAACCAGTAGTGGTCCGCGCTGGTCGCGATCTCGGCGACCGCGTGCCGGGCGCTCGCCCGCTGGTAGCCCAGCACCCGCTGGAACCGCTTGCCCTGGAACAGGACCGAGCCGTAGAGCTCGCTGATCGGCTCCACCGGAACCGGCGGCAGCGCGACGTCGCGGGGCACCTGCTCGCCCAGTTCCGCCGGCCGCGCGAAGCTCAGCCGCGCCCGGAAGTGGTCGGCGCTGAAGCCCGTCTCGTCACTGCGGATCACGACGTCGACGGTGTCGGCGTCGCGGGCCAGCGTGGCCAGCCGGACCGTGGTCGACCCGCCCGGCGAGACGATGATCGGCCGGAGGAACTCGACGTCCGAGAGCACCGGGGTGCCGGTGCGGTCGAGCGTCGCCGCCGCGGCCTGCGTCATGGCCTCCATGCCGAGCACCGCCGGGAACAGCAGCTGCCCGTCGAGCAGGTGGTCGGTCAGGTACGGGTCCGACCCGTCGGACAGGTCCGCCTCGGTGATCAGCTCGACGCCGGGGTAGTGCACGACCGCGCGGTCGACGAACCGGGTCAGCGGCAGCTCCCGCTTCTGGATCGGCAGCGTGGCCAGGCCCGACGTGCGGCCGCAGACCACCAGCACCGGCGGCGCGGCCGGGTCGGCCAGCACCTGGCGGAGGATGGTGATGCCCTCCTCCGTGGGGATCGGCGTGATGCCGTCGCGCATCAGGGCGCTGACCACGCCGAGCTTCTCGCCCATGCCGGTGCCCGACCAGACCGACCACTCCAGCGCGATCGCCCGCGCCTGCGGGTGTTCCTGGCCGAAGCGCAGGGTCAGCTCGGTCATCCAGTCGTTCGCCGTGGCGTAGTGCGCTTCCCCGCGCAGGCCCGCCCGGCCGATGATGCTGCCGAAGGTGACCAGGAGCTTGATCTTGTCCTGGTCGACCGCGTTCAGCACCGCGTTGAGGCCGCCGATCTTCGGGGCGAGCGTCTTGCGGAAGCTGTCCTCCGTGAGGGAGAACAGCGCGGCCGGCTCGTTGCGGCCCGCGCCGTGCAGCACCGCGGTGACCGGGCCGAGGTCGGCCTGGATCCGCGCGACCACCTCGGCGACCTGCGGGGCGCTGGTGACGTCGGCGCGCTCGTAGCGGTAGCGGATGCCCGCCGCTTCCATGCGGTCGAGGTTCTCCGCCAGCTCGGTGTCGGACTCGGGGTCGCTGCGCCCGAGCAGGGCCAGCCGCGCTCCGGAGTCCTTGGCCAGCGCGAGCGCGCTCTCCGCCGTGATGCCCTTGCCGCCACCGGTGACGAGCAGGACGTCGGTGGCGTCCAGCGAGTCCTGGATCGGGCCGGGCTTCGGCGCGGCCAGCGCGGACAGCCGCGGCACGGTGCGCCCGCCGTCGGCGCCGTAGCGCGCTTCGGTGAAGTCCGTGGTCGCGGCGACCTCGGCCACCACGGTGGTCACGGCCGACGCGATCGCGTCCTCGCCCGACGGTGCCGGGTCCGCGAAGTCGATGATCGTCGTCTTCGCCGAGGGGTCCTCGAGCCGCAGGGTGCGGGCCAGGCCGGCGGCACCGTAGCCGTGGTGCACGACCACGAAGCGCGTGCCGTTGGGAGCCGCCATGACCGCGCGGCCGGCGTCGAGGAACAGGCCGACGTGGCTCGAGTCGCAGTCCGCCGGCAGGACGAGCAGGACGCCGTCGCCGACGCCCGCCTTCGCCAGCGCCGCCTTCACCGGTTCGGCCAGCGGGTGGCGCGGGGTCGCGAAGACCTGCCACTCGGCGTGCCCGGCGCCCGGCGTGAGGTCCGCGGTGGGCCGCGGCGCGGGCACGTACTCGACCGCGAACGGCCGGACCCACGGGCCGACACCGGGAGCCTCGCCGGCGCCTTGGTCGGTCGGCTTCGCCGTCTGCGCCAGCTCGTCGATCATCTCGGCGAGCTCACCGAGGCACACCGTCGCGAAGTTCGGCATGCCTTCCAGCGCGGGGCGCCCCAGCGCCCGGGTGACGTCGTTGACCAGCTGCCCGACCGTGATCGACGAAAGGTGCAGGTCGTCGAGCGGGTGGGTGTCGGCGGTGACGGCTTCCAGCGGCAGCTCGACGCGCTCGGCGGCGAGCTTGCGCAGCAGGTCCAGCGTCGAGCCGGACTCGCTGTCGGCGTTGCCGGCGTCGGCGTCGGCGGCCTGCGCCTTCTCCGCGGCCAGCTCGGCGGCCAGCTCGCTGTCGATCGACGGCGCCGCCTCGCACGGGCTGGCCAGGAAGTTGAAGACGCCGTCCGCGGGCAGGGCGCGCACGACGCGGCCCTCGAACAGCGCGTCCACCGCCAGGTCGGCGCCGAGCGCGAACGCCGCGCCGACGACCCGCAGCAGCGCCTGCAGCGACGCGTTGTCCGTGTCGATCGCGAGCACCGGGGTCTCCGGCGCGATCTCCTCGAACAGCCCGGTCAGCACCCGGCCCGGCCCGACCTCGACCACCAGGTCGCTGCGCTCGGCCACCTTGGCGGCGGCTTCGCGGAAGCGGACCGGCAGCACGATCTGGTCGCGCAGCAGCTCCGACAGGTTCTCCGCGGCGTGCAGGACGTCGCCGCTCACGGTGGAGACGACCGGCCGCTCGAGGCGGGAGAAGGAGAATTCGCCCAGCTTCTCGGTCATCGCGTTCGCGGCGGGTTCGACCGCCGGCGAGTGGAAGGCGTGCGAGACCTTGATCCGGGTCGCGCCGACGCCCTGGGCCTTGGCCCGGGCGACGATCTTGTCGATCGCCGGGGCGGGCCCGGAGATCACGGTCTGCTCCGGCGCGTTGTAGCCCGCGATGACGACGTCCGAGCCGAGACCCAGTTCCTCGACGCGGCTCGGCGAAGCGGCGATGCCGGCCATGGCGCCGGTGCCGTCGCCGGTCGTCGAGGCCATGACCTTGCCGCGGACTTTCGCCAGCGCCAGCAGCCCGCGCTCGTCGAGCGCACCGCCCCAGTGCAGGGCGGTCAGCTCGCCGAGGCTGTGCCCGGTGGCCGTGGAAGCCTCGATGCCGAACGACCGCAGCACCCGCAGCGCGGCCAGCGAACCGGTGACGATCCGGGGCTGCGCCACCTCGGTGGCGACCTGGTCGCCGGTGGCCGGCAGCCCGGCGGCGCGGTAGATCTCCTCGGCCGCGGTGAACCGGCGGCGCAGCGCGCTTTCGCCGCCGCGGCCGGAGCCCTGGCCGGGGAACAGGTAGCCGATCTTCGGCGCGCTGCCGCGGCTGCTCGCGAAGATGCCGTCGGCGCTGTCGAAGACCGCGTCACCCGAGTCGAGCTGCTCCAGGAGCTTGGTCAGCTTCCGCTCGGCGTGCTCCGGGTTGGCCGCGACGACCGCCGCGCGCACCGCCTTGCCCGAAAGGTCCTTCGCCAGCGAAGCGGCGAGGTCGGTCAGCTCGGCGAACGACAGCTTCGGCACGGTTTCCAGCACCGCGGCCACGTTCCCGCGCAGGGTCGCGAGGTCGTCGGCGTCGAAGAGCAGCAGTTCGGCGTCCTGGCGGCCGGCGACCAGCGCGCGGGCCCGCTCGTCGAGCTCGCGGCGCCGCGGCGCGGTCGGCGCCTCGGTGACGGTGATGTGGGAGTTGATCCCGCCGAAGCCCATCGCGGAGACACCCGCGCGGACCGGCTGGTCCTCCGGCCACAGCGACGCCTCGCGCGGGACGTACATCCGCGCCGAGGAGCCGGTGAGCGACTCGTGCGGGTCGTGGTGCCCGGTGGCCGGCGGGATGACCTGGTGGTACACCGCCAGCGTCGCCTTGATCAGGCCGGCGACCCCCGCCGCGGCCTTGGTGTGGCCGATGTTGCCCTTGATGGTCGACAGCGCGGCCTGCTTGGCCAGCGGGTCGGCGTCGCGGCGGGCGGTGGACAGCGCCTCGATCTCGGTGGCGTCGCCCAGCGCGGTGCCGGTGCCGTGGCCCTCGAAGTAGGAAACGGTCTCGACGCCGTAGCCCGCGCGGTCGTAGGCCCGCTTGATGGCCAGCCGGTGCCCGGCGGCCTCGGGCCGGGTGATGCCGCCCTTGCCGTCGGAGGAGACGCCCCAGCCGCCGATCGACGCGTAGATCCGCTTGCCCTGCTCCAGCGCGTCGCTTTCGCGCATCAGGACGAGCATGCCCGAGCCCTCGCCCGGCCAGAAGCCGTTGGAGTCGGCGTCGTAGACCTTCATCTCGCGCTTGGCCAGCGCGCCGGTCTTGGCGAAGCCGATGACCTCGAACGGGTCGATCGACAGGTCGACACCGCCGGCGACGGCGAGGTCCAGGTCGCCCTGGACGAGCGCGTTGGCCGCGGTGACCACCGAAAGCAGCGAAGACGAGCAGGCGCCGTCGACGGTGTAGCCGCCGCCGGCGAAGTCGAAGTGGTTGCAGACGCGGCCGGCGATGGTGTTCGCCAGGCCACCGGCGAGGGTGTCCTCGTTGATCTCGGGGAACGGCTCCTTGTACTGGACTTCCAGTTCCCGGAGGAAGCTCGCGGTCTCCTCGTCCTCCCAGCCGCGGGAGCTCAGCGCCGCCGCGACCGTGCGCCGCACGTACGGCCAGCGCAGCCGCATGATGTTGGCGCGGGAGAACTCCCCGGTCAGGCTGTTGCCGATGACGACGCCGGTGCTCTGCCGCGGGGCGCCGTCACCTTCGGTGAACCCGGCGTCCGCGAGCGCCTGCGCGGCGACCTCGAGGGCGAGCCAGTGCGTCGTGTCCGTCGCCCGGAAGGTACTGCCGGCGACCTTGTGCGCCACCCGGTCGAATTCGTAGTCCCGCAGCACCGCCGCTTTCTGCGCGTAAAAGCGGTCCGGCGCCTTCGGGTCCGGTGAGTAGTAGTCCGCCCGGTTCATCCGCTCGTCCGGCAGCCTGCGGAACGCCCGGCGCCCGGCCAGCACGTTTTCCCAGAGCTCCTCCGGAGAACTCGCGTCGGGGTACCGGAGACCGATACCGACGATCGAAATCCGCTCTACGCTCATGCCACCGCACTCCCACTGGCTCTCGAGCCCCGTATCACCGGGACCATCAGGTCCCCGCTGTCCTCCGGTGCGGGGCTCGAGCCCCACCGCCGGTCTGTCTCCTCGGGCGGCCGCGCCGCCCGGAGTGCCCGTCCGCCGGGCCGTTGAAGTCCAGCATCTCCCGGCCGGTGCGGGCGGTCTTCTCTCTCCCTGCCCGCGGCGCGCACGTCAGCACGCTGGGACAAGGGACCCGCACCGTCTACAATGGATTTTCAGGCGTCGAACTGGCCGGGCTTGCGGCCCTGGCCGGCCGGCCCGCGGTAAGCCTGGGCGATGTCGAGCCACTGGTCCGCCAGCGTGCCCTGCGCCCGCACGTCGAGGTCGTAGCGGTGCCGCCGCCGGGTCACCAGCAGGCAGAAGTCCGCCGCGCTGCCGCTGACCCGCTGGGTCGCGTCCTCGGGCCCGAACGTCCAGAGCGCGCCCGAGGGCGCGGTGAGCTCGAACCGGAACTCCTCGGCCGGCGGCTTCAGGTTCCGCGCCTCGTAACCGAAGTCCCGCACGCGCACGGCGAACCCGACCAGGTGCTTGATCCGGTCGGTCCGCTCGCGGCGCACGCCGAGCGCGTCGGCGATGTCCTGGCCGTGGCCGAAGGCCTCCATCATCCCGGCGCACGCCAGCACGTACGGCGGCAGCGGGTTGACCAGCCACGGCACCAGCTGGTCACCGGGCACGGCCGCGAGGGCCTTGATGCCGGCGTCCCGCTCGGCGCGCCAGCGGGTCAGCAGGACCTCGGCCGGGTCGTGGACGTAGTCCTCCAGCGCGGCGTTCACCGCGGCCTCGAAGCCGCCCTTGAGCGACTTCGTCATGGCGACGAAGGCTTCCGGCTGCGCGGCCGAGAGGCCGGCGATGCGGAAGATGAAGGCGAGGTGCCCGATCTGGTGCCGGACCGGCCAGCCGGGCGCGGGCGTGGGGGTGTCCCACTCCGCTTCGGAAAGGCCGGCGACGAGCGCGTCCACCTCGGCGGCCTCGGCGGTCAGGTCGGCGATCACGCCCGTGGTGTCAGTCACCTGTCAGTCCTTTCACCGATGCGACGTCTTTCTCGTGAGCCGGCGGCCGCCGCGCGGGGCGGGGGTAAGGGCGCCACCGTGCGGCGACCGCCGGCCTGAGCAGATCGGCTGCCGCTCGGGGCGGCGACGCGGTCCCGGAGTTTCTGTGTGTCCCGGTGCTGCGCGCCCCGGCGGGCGATCCGACCTTCCGATCATCACCCGCGCCGACCTGCAGGGTCTTCTCTTGGCGGGCGGACCGGCAGGCGCTCGCCGGCCGCCACGGCCGCGGTGAAAGCGGCCCACGACACCAGCTCCACCAGGCCGCGATCGGACGCGCCGACGGCGGCGACGTCGTCGGCCCCGACCTGGTACGCGGCCTTGGCGGTGAGCAGCGCCAGCCGTCCGGCAGCCCGTTCTCCGGCAGGCAGCTCGGCGAGCACCGGCTCGCCCCAGGCCCGGCTCAGCCCCGGCGGTTTCCCGTCCCACGCCTTGACTTCCCGCCGGACGAGCTCCCGCACCCGGAACGGCACCGAGCGCTCACCGGCGGCCGCCACGGCCGCCTCGGCGCGCGCGAAGGCGTCCGGCAGCGTGTCCCCCGGAAGTGCCCAGCCCGGCCCGTCCCCGGCCGCGGCGGGCAGCAGTTCCAGCGCCCGCCCGGCCGGCGGCGGCGCACCCGGCTTGAGCAGGAAGCCCAGTACCGCCTTGGCTTTCGCGCGCGCCTGCGGCGGAACGCTCTCCGGCAGCGGCGAAGGGCCGAGGAACACGCTCACCACCCGGTTGAGGTAGTGGAAGGCGACGGCGACCGCGGTGAACTCGGCGGCGGCGCCGTCGGGGACGTCCGCGGGCAGCGGACCCTCGCCCCGCGCCCAGGCCGCCAGCGCCCGCGTGTCGCGGTCCGGGATGGCCCCGACGTCCCCGGCCTCGATGGCCGCCGCGGCCGCGGGATCCCCCAGCGACCCGAGCGCCATCCCGTGCACCTCGACGCAGTAGGGGCAGTCGTTGGCCGCGGAAACGGCGGCCGCGACGACTTCCTTGCCGGCGCGGCTCGCGGTCCCGCCGGCCACGAGCGACTCCCGCAGCACGACCCAGGCCGCGGCGAGCACCTCCGGCGAAGGCGAGTGCAGCGCCATCGGCGGCGCGAGCATCCCGAAGTCCCGCTCGACCTGCCGGTACACGTCCTTGACGAGCCCCCGCGCCCGCCCCGGGCGCACGACCTCGACGTACTTCACGTCCCGCAGCGTCCGCCGCAGCGCGATCCTGACCAAACCCGGAGCCATGACCCCTCCTCCTGAAAACGGCGAACTCGCGCACCCCAGGTCGAGTGCGCGAGTCCGCGAACGGTGGTGCCGTGCCTCAGTTGCCCGCGACCAGGTCCAGTTTGGACACCGCGCGCCGCCCGGTGATCGAGCCGTCCGGGGACGGCGCGCCGTACTTCACGTCGACCCCGCGCGACTGCAGCTCCCGCACGATGCCCGGGATCGAGCGCTCGGCCAGTGCCGCGATGGTCATCGCCGGGTTGACCGTCAGCGCACCCGGCACCGACGCGCTGTCGGTCACGAAGATGCCCGGGTGGTTGCGCAGCTCGTGGTTCGGGTGCAGCGCGGACGTCGCCGCGTCGTCGCCGATCCGGCAGGACGCCAGCGGGTGCACCGTGTACGCCCCGACGACGTCGTTGGTCCACGGCGAAACCTTGGCCAGGCCGTCCTTCTCGATGATCGCCTTGCAGTCGGCGTCGGCCAGTGCCCAGCCCCGGCGGGTGTTCTCCGTCGGGTCGTAGCGCAGCGGGCCGCGGCCGAGCATCTGCTGGGAGATCCGGTACGCGTTGCCGGTCGGCGGCGGCGTGCCGAAGACGCCTTCGTTGTCGTCCTCGGTCATCAAGAAGATCGTGAGCCAGTTGGCCCACTGCTTCAGGATTTCCTTCTTCTCCGCCCCGTACCAGCGCGGCTCCTCGCCGCCGGGCACCTGCGCGAGGATGGTGCCCAGGCCCGGCGGGAAGTACAGCTGCTCCAGCGAGTACCGCTCGTACTCCGGCAGCGATCCGTCGAGCTTGTCCCAGTTCGCGACCGTCGGGCCCTTGCCGATGTGGTTGGCCGAGTAGACCGGACCGTCCTCACGGGACAGTCCGAGCACCTCGCGGACGCGGTCCTCGTCGATGATCGCGGTGTTGAGCCGCTCGCCGTTGCCGGAGAAGTAGCGGCCGACGCCGTGCGGCATCTCGCCCAGCGCCGCCTCCGACCGCTGCAGGATGACCGGGGTCGCGCCGGCACCGGCGGCGATGATGACGACCTTCGCCTCGATCACGCCGGTGCCGGTGTGCACCCGGTAGTCCTCTTCGTCCACGATGTCGAAGTGGACGCGGTAGCTGCCGTCCTCGGTGCGCTCGAGCCGTTCGACCTCGTGCAGCGGCCGGATCTCGGCGCCGTGGGACAGGGCCGCGGGCAGGTAGTTCGTCAGCATCGACCGCTTGGCGTCGAACTTGCAGCCCGCCATCATGAAGTTGCAGTTGACGCAGGTGTCGTTGTCCACCGCGACCGGCGCCGGGTTGGCCGTGCGGCCCGAGTGGTTGCAGGCCGCCGCCCACAGGCCACCGGCGTAGGAGACGTCGCTCCAGTCCTGTTTGGACACCGGGATCGACTCGTCGACGCGGTCGTACCACGGCTCCAGGCTGTCGCGGGAGATGACCGACGGCCACATCCGGCGCCCGATGCTGCCGTGGCGCTCGAAGACGAACCGCGGCGCGCGCGGCATCGCGGCGAAGTACACCACGCTGCCGCCGCCGACGCAGTTGCCGCCCAGCACGCTCATCCCGTCGCCGACGACGAAGTCGAACGCGCGGGTGTAGGACGAGCCGAGCAGGTAGTCGTGCTCGAAGTCGGCCGCGGCCAGCCACGGCCCGCGCTCCAGCACGGTCACCTTAGCCCCGCCGGCGGCGAGGTGGTAGGCCGGGATCGAACCGCCGAAACCGCTGCCGACGATGACGACGTCGGTCTTCTCGATGGCGCTCATGCGGGGCTCCCGGAGGGCGTGGTGTCGGGGTGGAGCTCGGCCAGCTTGCGGCCGTAGCCGTACTTCGGGAACCGCCAGAACCCGTCCGCGTCCGGCGCGGTGTAGCCCAGCGCCAGCAGGCCGGGGTGGCCCTCGCGGATGGCCTCGGCGGTGTGCTTGTGCGCGGCGCTGTCGAAGGCCATGTTGCAGAACAGCGCGAGGCTGACCCAGCCGTCCTTCTCCGGGTGCCCCGGCGTGGTCAGCCGGTGCACCAGCTCGCGGCGGTGCTCGTAGGGCAGCGCGACGAACGGCGCGACGTCGTGGTCGAGCTCCAGCTCCACCTCCCCCGCGTACGCCTTCGCGTGGTCGTTGAGCGACTGCGCGAGGTAGGGCAGGCCGGCCGTGACGCCGGTCGCGTCGAAGTTCAGCAGCTCGAGCGCGCCCGCGGCGACCGAACCGGGCCCGGGCGCGGCCCCGGCGATCGCGCGGTCTTCGGGGTACCGCTTCTCCCCGGGCACGATCGTGTCCGCGTAGGCCTCGAGAGTCATGTTCATGACGCGTTCTTCTTCGGTGGCCTCGGGTTGCACCGGCCTACCTCCTCATCGAATGTCCACAGTAGAGTTCAGGCGGCTTCGGCGCGCCGCGTCCGCTCCCGGCGGTGCACGGTCATCGGCAGCCCGCCGCGCACCCGCAGCGAGAGCATCGCTTCGGGGTCGACGACCTTGCCCGGCACCTTCCGCAGCTGCAGGTCCCGCGCCGCCATCGCCAGCACGAACACCGCCTCCATCACGCCGAGGCTGTTGCCGATGCAGAACCTCGGCCCGGCCCCGAAGGGCAGGTAGGCGTACCGCGGCGGCCGCTCCGCGCCGGTGAACCGGTCCGGGTCGAAGCGTTCGGCGTCGGTCCAGAACTCGGGGTGCCGGTGCAGCGTGTAGGGCACCACGACGACGTCGGAGCCGGCCGGCACGTGGTACCCGCCGATCTCGTCGTCGGCCTGGGCGATCCGCGGCAGCAGCCACACCGGCGGGTAGAGCCGCATGACCTCTTCGACCACCGCGACGGTGAACGTGAGCCGCCGCAGGTCTTCGTGCTCGGGCAGCCGGTCGCCGAGCACCTCGACGGCTTCGGCGTGCAGCCGCTCGCCGACCTCCGGGTGCTCGTCGATCAGGTGGAACGCCCAGCCCAGCGTGCTCGCGGTGGTCTCGTGGCCGGCGAGCAGCAGGGTGATCAGCTCGTCGCGCATGCGTTCGCGCGACGCGCCGTCGCCCGAACCCGACGCGATGAGCCGGGACAGCACGTCCTCGCCGTTCTCGACCGGGTTCGCGAGTCGTTCGTCGACCAGCTCGTCCGCGATTCGGCGCAGGTCCTCCCGCGCGGTCCGGAAGTGCAGCTGCTTCTTGAGCGGCACCCACTGCGGGACCATGCTCAGCGTGACCGCCTCGAACATGGCCTGGTCCTGCACGGCCTCGAACGAGTGGCCGAGCGTTTCGTACCCGCCCAGCTCGGCGTCGAGCAGCGTCCTGCCGAGCACGCCGAGGGTCAGCCCGGTCATCTCGTGCAGGATCTCGACCGGCCCGTCGTGCGCGGCGAGCCGCTCGATCAGCGCCTCGACCTGCGTGGCGACGATGCCCGCCTGCCGCGAGATCCGCTTGGGCTGGAACACCGGCTGGATCGTCCGGCGCTGCTTGCGCCAGGTCTCCCCGTCGCTGGTGAGCAGGCCGTCGCCGAGGGCCCGGCGGGCCTCCTGCAGGCCGATGCCCTTGTGGTAGTTCGCCGCGTTGTCCGCGAGCACGTGCTTCGCCAGGTCCGGGTGGTTCACCAGGTACATCGCCTTCGGTCCGATGGCGATGCGGACGACGTCGCCGTAGGCCTCGGCGTTGTCGCCCATGAGCGCGAGCCGGTCGGTGAAGAGCTGCTTCAGCAACCGGAGCGTCGCTCGGCGCGGCGGCCCGGGCGGCGCGGTGCGCGCCGCCCGGGTGTCGTCCGTGGGACCCGTCATGCCGCGACGGCTCCCGGCTTCTCGTCCTCGGCCGGCGGGGCCGCGGCGAGTTCGAGCTTCGCCTTCTGCGCGGCCTGGTCGGCTTCGAACTTGATGCGGGCCTTGTTCGAGAAGTGCAGGCCCCACAGGAACATCCCGCGGATCAGGCAGACGGTCGCGGTGGCCAGGAACAGGCCGTAGGCCACGTGCACGGCGGTGAAGAAGCCGTACGCCAGCGCCACGCCGGAACCGAAGGCGAACTGCGAGAACGGCTTCGACGGCGACGTGCCCGGGTCGGTCACCATGTAGTTGGTGTAGAGCACGAACGCGACGCCGGTCCCCATCGCCAGCGCGCCGGGGATCGACGTGCCGAAGATCCAGCCGCGGACGAAGGCCTGGACCACGAAGAAGCTCAGCCAGCCCAGGATCAGCCACATGCGGTTGGTCAGCAACGCGTTGAGCACCGTGCCCGACACCAGGATGATGCCGACGATCAGCCAGCCGCCCCAGGTGGGGATCTGCTCGGTGAAGTGGTACGGCGGCGCGATGCTCGCCCACGGGAACACCAGCAGGATGATCGTGATGCCGAAGTTCGACGGGTTCATGTAGTGCCGCATCCGGCCGTACACCGGAGCCTGCAGCACCCACTTCGCACCGACGGCGACGACGACCCCGAAGATCATCACGAAGATCCGGTCGTTGACGTAGGTCAGCATGTTCAGCGCGAGACCGGTGATGTGCGCCGGGAGGAGGAACTCGACGAGCCCCTTGAACCCGTTGCCGCGGAACCGGACGTCGCGCTTGGTCACGCGGGAGTTGATGATCTCGAGCACGATCTCCGTGGTGTACGCGGTCGCCAGCGCGACGAACGGGTACAGGTACGGCTGCTCGAAGCCGAGGAACGTGTAGCCGACGATGTTGAAGATCGTGATCGAGATCGCGAAGCGCCGCAGTGCGGTGATGACCTTGTTGGTCCGCTTCGGTGGCGCGCTCTCCACCTTGGTCAGAGTCGGGGTGGCCATGTCACATCGCTTCCTTCGCCGTGGAGCCCAGCTGGTACATGTGGCAACCGGGTTCGAGCTTCAGGTCCTGCGTCCGCAGCTGCCCGGTCCGGTCCCGCCACTGCAGGTGCACGTCGAGCGGGCCGCTGACGTTCTGGCCGAGACCGATCTGGATGTCGAAGCTGCGCCGGCCGGCTTCACCGCTGCTGCCGTCGACCCGGCCGAGGTACTTCTTGCCGTCCGAGGTCGTCACGGTGACCTGGGCGCCGATCGCGGGCGGGCCGGCCGCGGGCAGCGGGCCGGGCGCCACCGGGGCGTCGGTGGTCAGCTTCAGCTGCAGGAACTTGCCGGGGTTCGGGCTGTCGTTGTGGTAGAAGATCGGCTGCTCCCACTGCCGCGCCACCGCGAACTCGGGCAGGCCGTCCCCGTCGGTGTCGCCGACGGCGATGCCGCGGGTCGGGACCGGCACCGCCAGGCCCAGCTTCGGCGCGAGGTCGACGTACCGGCCGTCGGCGCTCTTCACGAAGAAGTGCAGGGTCTGGTCGCCACCGATGTCGTCACCGGCGCGGGCGTTCGGCCACCAGAAGGGGTTGGACAGCAGGCCGTCGTGCGCGGTCGCGATCTCCTGCAGGTTCGGCCAGCGGTTGACCTGGCCCTTGACGAACCCGGTCGCCTGGGCGATCTGGTTCTCGCCGCTGTTGTTGAAGTCCTGGATCTTGACGTCCCAGCCCCAGCCGGACCACGCCGTGCCCGCCGAGCCGCTGTCGTCGTGGAAGGGCGCGACCCCGTCCTTCAGCTGCGCGGTGAGGTCCGCGTTGTCCTTGGCCCGGTTCATGAACTGGAAGTTCGACTCTTCGATGCCCCACGACGTCGTGATGTTGCTGACGAACAGGTCGTAGAGGCCGTCGTGGTTCAGGTCGCCGAAGTCGACGCCCATCCCCTTGAAGGAGTCGTGGCCCAGCACCTTCGACTTCGGGTCGGCGATCCCGCGGACCCCGTTGACCTCGCCGAACTCGACGTGGCCCGGCGTGGACTTGTTGTACAGGAAGTGGTCGTGCCCGAAGTCGTTGGCGATGTAGAGCTCGGGCAGGTTGTCCCCGTCGACGTCGGTGGCGCTGGAAGCCAGCGTCCAGCCGAGGCGCGCGCTCTCCGGGATCCCCTGGGACGCGTCGACGAAGCTCGCCGACGGGTTCGCCCCGGACTTGGCGCCCGTCCACCGGTAGATGAACTTGCCGCCGGAGTTCGTGGCGTGCGACATCGACTGGTTCAGCGTGATGCCGCCGTCGGCGTTCGGGTCGAGCACCTTGCTGTCCGGGAAGTAGTTCCCGACGAAGATGTCGACGTGGCCGTCGCCGTCGAAGTCGCCGATGGTGACGGAGTCGGTGTTCCACAGTGGACCGTTGTACTTGCCGTCGGCTCCGCGGTGGTTGCCCGGCACCAGTTCGGTCGGCTGGAACGCGGACGCGTCGAACTTGGTCGCGTTCGCCTTCTGCAGGAACAGCACCGGGGTCCGGCCCCAGTAGTAGGCCAGGATGTCGGTGCGGCCGTCCTCGTTGTAGTCACCGGGCACGCAGCCCATCGGCGCCATGTAGTCCCACGTCGGCAGCGCCGGGGCGGGGTCGAGCGCGAACGGCGCGTACCGCGGGCCGGAGTCCGGCGCCGGCGTGATGACGACCTGGTCGCTGCGCGGGTCGACCAGGCAGAGGTCGTTCGCCTTGCCGCTGCCGCTGATGTCGTTGATGGCGATCGCGGCGCCGACCGAGGAGATCCACGCGGCGATGTGCTCGTACTCCTTGTTCACCGTGCGGATCGACTGCGACTTCGTGGCCGCGGGCAGCGCGATCGTCATCGGCGTGAAGTGGAACTGGTCCGCCAGCTTGTCCTGTTCGGCGGCGGAAACGCTGGGCAGCCGTGCGACCAGGAACAGGCCGAGGACCAGCACCAGCGCCACGATGCCCGCCAGCTGCTTGCGCAGCCAGCCGAAGGTCGCGGTCATTTGTTCTTCCCTCCGTGGGTCAGCACTTCTTCGGCGATCCGCTGCCGCCAGGTTTCGAACGCCGGGACGTCGTCGCCGTCGACGACCACGGCCGGCCGGACCTCTTGCGTGATGGCCGCGGCGCGTTCGGCGGACATCCCGCAGATGGCCTGGGCCGCCATTTCGGTCTCCGGGATCATCAGGCCCGCGCGCACCCGGCACTCGGCGGCGAACGCGCTGCCCTGGGCGAGCGGCCCGTGGTGGATCCCGGCCCGGTCGACCAGTTCCGCCAGCTCGTCGGCGGTGACGCCGCACGCGTAGGTCGAGGCCAGCCCGACCCCGGCGTAGAGGTCGCCGTGGCGCGACTCGGGGAACTCCTCGATCGTCTTGGTCACCAGCTCGACGTCGGTGCCGCAGATGAACCACAGCGCCCGGCCGATGCCTTGGTCGATGGCCCGCAGCGCGTAGCCGTCGTAGCGCCGGTCCGGCCAGGAGAAGCCCTGGTCCTGGTGCTGCTGCCGGATGTACTTCTCGGTCTTGAAGTACGCCTGGTGGAAGCCGTAGCCGTCGAGCACCAGCCACCGCAGCAGCGGGTCGAAGGCCGACGCCTTCGGCCACGCGAACCGCGGGAGCCGGCACATCGCCCAGCCGACCCCGACGTAGATGATGTAGTCGTGCTTCTCACCCGGGCCGGCCAGGAACTCGGCGATGTTGGTGCTCTTGCCGAAGGGCAGCCCGTCGAGAACGCCGTACCCCATTCCCGCGCCCTCGTAGGCGAACCCGCGGAACTGCGTCGGGATCTGCTCGAGCCATTCTTCGGCCTGCTCGACCGACCGGGCTTCGACCGCGTGTGCGTAACCGAGGAGGAACTTCTCCCCGACCGTCTCGAGCCGTTCTTGAGCGGCTGGGCTCTTCCGGTGGAAACCCCGCTTCTCCAGCGAGGTCTCCGAGACATTCGGTGTCAGGATGCGCCGTCTGAGCGCGCGCCAACCATTGCCCAACGCACTCTCCCCCTTACGGGTCGAATAGGAAGGTGTCGCTTCTTCGCCTTCTACGGTCACAGATTCGCTGGTCAGCGCTCTACTCCACATTTGCGTGGGCGGGCCTGGCCTCTCCGCGAGTGCGGAATCCGCCTCAGCTCGCGCGACGCTTCGCGGCGACGTCGAATTCGTCGCGGATCCGCTGCCGCCACAGCTCGTACGCGGGTTCCGGCCCGTCCTCGCCGTCGGCCCGCTCGGTGCGGTCCGCGAGGTTCTGCGCGCCCTGCACCGACAGGTCGGTGAGCACGCCGGCCGCGAGGTGCGTGTGGGCCGGGACGTAGCCGGAGTACGTGCGGGCCTTGACGGCGAACACCACGCCGAGCGCGAGCTCGTCGTAGTGCTCCCCGGCCAGCCGCCGCAGCTTGCCGAGCCCGGCCTGGTCGGCCCCGCCGGCGAAGGTCGCGGCGAGCCCGACCCCGCTCCACAGGTCCGCCCGCCGCCCCTCGGCGAACCGCCCGACCGCGGCGGCCGCGGCTTCGGGGTTGCCGCCGTTGATGAACCACAGCGCCCGGCCGACGCCCTGGTCGAAGGCGCGCGCGAAGTACTCCGGGCGCCCCGCCCACGGGTAGGGCTGTGGCTCGGCCTGCTCGCCGACCCACTTTTCGGTGTCGAAGTAGGCGCGGTCGAAGCCGAAGCCGTCGACGGCGAGCCAGCTCATCACCGGGTGGTAGGCCACCCCGCTCAGCTCGGGCAGGATGTTCTTCCACAGTGGACGCGGCAGCCGCGCCATCGCGAAGCCGATCCCGATGTAGGTCAGGAAGATGTGCGGGCGGCCCGGTCCTTCGAGCAGCTCGCGCGTGCGGTTGCGGCCGCCGCCGGGCATCGCGTCGAGGATCGTGTAGCCCATCGTGGCGCCTTCGTAGGCGAAGCCGCGCTGCTCGGGCTCGATCAGCGCGAGGCGCCGCTCGATCTCCCACAGCGAAGCCCCTTCGATGGCCCACTCGAACCCGCACACCACCGCCTGCGGCACCGCCTCCAGCCGGGCCGTCGCGTCGGTGTGGGTGACCGGGAAGCCGCGGTCGGCGAACCCGACCGAGGCGAGCGAAGGAGCGAGCACCCGCTTGCGGAGCACTCCGATGACAGTGGACATCGTCGTAGTCGTCCTTACGGTTCGAAGGGGATCAGGCGACAGCGCGCAGGTGCGGCCGCTGGGCGGCGAGCATCCGCTGGGTGAACGGCGACTGCTTCGACGCCAGCGTGATCGCGATCGGCGCGTCGGTCGACGCGGGAGCGCGCAGCCCGACCCGGCCGGTCGACTGGCCGTGCGGGGCCACCTGCACCGGCGAGTAGCCGATCGAGAACCGCGGCCCGGCGTTGCCCGGCTGGTGCTGGGCGACCGCGATCGCCGTCCACCGCCCGGCCGGGACGCCGTGGATGGTCAGGTCGCCGGAGGTCATGTTGGCCATGCCGCCGAAGGCGACCGGGCCGCACTGGGGCACCGGGTCGGCGAACAGCCCGACCAGCGTGTCCGCCGGCGCCGAGCCGCGCGGCATGTCCAGCTGCAGCGACAGCACGCCGGAGCCGGTCTGCAGCGAGGCGCAGCTGCGGCCGGCCGCGCGCAGCGTCCGCAGCGGCGGGAGCCGCTGGAACGTCGACGAGATCGCGACGAGCAGCTCGGCCACCTGCGGCTCGCGGTACTGCGTCGGGGTCATCCCGACCGCCCGCGAGAACCGGCTGGTGAACGTGCCGACGCTGCTGTAGCCGACGCTGCACACGATGTCCGAGACGTTCAGCGACGTCGTCAGCAGCAGCCGCTTCGCCTCGAACAGGCGCACGGCGGTGAGGAACCGGCCGGGTGTGACGCCGGTGGCCTCGGCGAACATCCGCGAGAAGTGGAACCGGCTGACGAACACCTCCGACGCCAGCTCCGCGAGCGTGATCGGCTCGAAGTACCGTTCCTGGATCGAAGAGATGGCTTGCAGGACGGCGGGCCGGACCGACTTTTCCACTCGCTCGAGCGCCGGCTCGCGGCGCGGTTCACCGAACTCGCCGTCGTTCCCGACAGCAGCTATAGAGCGCAACATCATCAGTCCAAACCTCGAATTCCCCTGATGGCAGTTCTCCTGGTTCTCTTGTAGCCAGGGAAGACGCCACATCTCGCAGATCGATCGACGAGCGATTGAGGAATCCCGATGTCCGTCCAACCCGGACGCGTGACACCCACCCGGGTGCGGGGATTCCACCCGGGTGTGGCGTGCGCAACACCCGGGCCGGGCGTGCGCAACACCCGCCGTCTTGATCGTCCGCGGTCCGGCGGGAGTCCCGTCTGGTCCGTTCCGGGGACCCCCTGGACGGGCCGGGCCCCTGGTTCGGCCAGATGGCCGAGGATGCGCAACGCACACCCGGACCGTGCGAAACGCATGCGGGGGCGGGGTTAACGCACGAGGAGTCTGGTGGGCGGCTCACTGGCCGCGGCGGCCCGGCTCTGTCACATTCGGATAGAAGCCCGGAATTCGGCCGTCCACCGAGCCGCGCGGCACGACCTGGGGAGCACGAGGACGCTTTGATGATGCTGGAGGCCTGCCATGTACTCCGAACAGCGGCGAACCGACGAGCCGGACCCCGGTGGCGTCCGCTTCACCGTGCTGGGGCCGCTGGAAGTGCTGCGTGAGGGAACCGACTACGCCCCGACGACGCCGAAGGTGCTGGCGCTGCTGGCCGTGCTCGTGATGCGACCGGGGAAGATGGTACACATCGACACCCTGATCCGGGAGCTTTGGTCGGACAACCCGCCGCGGACGGTCCGGACCACCCTGCACACCTACGTCTACCACCTCCGCCGGTGCATCGACCAGAACAAGCTCGCGGGGGACGGCGAAAAGATGTTGACCACCAAACAATCCGGTTACACGTTCCACATCGACCCGGCCCAGGTGGACACGTACGACTTCACCCGGCTGCAGCAGATCGGTCACGAGCACCAGGACGCCGGCGATCACTCGGCCGCCGCGGACGCCTACCGCGCGGCGCTGGACCTGTGGTCCGGCACGCCGTTCGCGAACGTCCACTGTGGACCGGTGTTGTCCGCGTACCGGACCGAACTGCTGGAGCAGCGACGCAGCGTGCTGCACCTGAGGATCGAAGCCGAGATCATCGGCGGGCGGCACCGCGAGCTGATCGGCGAACTGCGTTCGCTGACCACGGGCAGCCCGCTCGACGAAGCCCTGCACGGGCAGCTGATGCGCGCGCTCGGGCGCAGCGGACGGCGGTCCGACGCGATGTCCGTCTACCGCAGACTCCGGTCCCGGCTGGCCGGGGAGCTGGGCGTCGAACCGTGCGACGACCTGCAGACGCTGCACCGGGAGCTGATCTCCGAAGGCGACCACCGCTGATCCGCCCAGACTTCCCCGGCACCCGCCGAACCGTCGGATCGCCCGAGAAAGAAGTGAGGAACGTTCGATGCCCACTGCACCCACCCGTGCCTACGGCCAGTTCTGCGGCGTCGCCCGCGCGCTCGAACTCATCGGCGAGCGCTGGTCGCTGCTGATCATCCGCGATCTGGTGCTCGGCGCGAAGCGCTACGACGAGCTGCAGGCCGGCCTGCCGAAGATCCCGCCGTCCATCCTGTCGGCCCGGCTGAACGAGCTGGAGGCGACCGGCGTGATCCGCCGCCGCGTCCGCGCCGAGCTGGAGGCGGGCCTGGTCTACGAGCTGACCCAGTACGGCAGCGAGCTCGACCACATCCTGCTCGACCTCGGCCTGTGGGGCGCCCGCTCGCTGCACGCCCCCGGCGCCGACGACGTGTTCACCTTGGACGCGGCGATCCTGTCGCTGTACACCACGTTCCGCGCCGAGTGCGCGGAGGGCGTCCAGATCAACTTCGAGATCCGCTACGACGACCGCATGATCGTGCACGCCCTCGTCGAGGACGGCGCGGTCAAGGTCGGCGAGGGCCGGTTCGCCGGTGCCGACCTGGTCATCAAGGCCGTGCACGGCGCGGCGCTGCTGGACCTGATGAGCGGCCAGCTCACCGCGCCCACCGCGCTGCGCTCGGGCAAGATCGCGATCGAGGGCGAGCTGTCGGACCTCGAGCTGTTCGCCCAGCTGTTCCACGTCCCGGCGGCCCCGGAGCCGGCGTCCGGCATCGTGGTCCGCTGAGGTCCGCCCCACCCGGGAACGTCATGAAAGAGTCGTTCATGTCACCAGACGACATGAACGACTCTTTCATGACGTCGGCGAGCCCCCGCCGAGCCGGTCCGCTTTCGCTTGCAGATAACGGCGTTCCGGGCCGCTCCCGGTCCGGTTCGCCGCCCTGAGGTAGCACTCCCGCGCTTCCGCCGCGCGGCCCGCTTCTTCCAGCAGGTGCGCGCGCACCGCGTCGGACCGGTGGGCGACGTCGACCCCGTCCAGCAGCGCCAAGCCCGCCTCCGGGCCCGAAACCTGCGCGACGGCGACCGCCCGGTTCACCGCCACCACCGGGCCCGGCATGAGCTCGCCCAGCACGCCGTACAGCTCGACGATCTGCGGCCAGTCCGTCGTTCCGGTGCTCGGCGCTTCGTCGTGCAGCGCCGCGATCGCCGCCTGCACCTGGTACGGCCCGATCGGGCCGCGGCCGAGCACGGCACGCACCAGCTCGACGCCTTCGGCGATCATCGCCGCGTCCCAGCGGGTGCGGTCCTGCTCCGGCAGCGGGACCAGCTCGCCGTCCGGGCCGGTGCGCGCCGCTCGCCGCGCGTCCGTCAGCAGCATCAGCGCCAGCAGCCCGGCCACTTCGCCCTCGCCCGGGACCAGCTCGCGCACCGCGCGCGTCAGCCGGATCGCCTCCGCCGCCAGCTCGACGCGCAGCAGGTTCTCCCCCGACGTCGCCGTGTAGCCCTCGTTGAAGATCAGGTACAGCACCTGGAGCACCACGCGAAGCCGCTCCGGGAAGTCGGCGGGCGAAGGTTCGCCGAACGTCGAGCCGGCCGCCGCGATGCTCTCCTTCGCGCGGGTGATGCGGCGCGTCATGGTCGCGTCGGGCACCAGGAACGCGCTCGCGATCTGCGCCGTCGTCAAGCCACCGACCGCACGCAGCGTCAGGGCCACTTGCGAAGGCGCCGAAACCGCGGGGTGGCAGCAGAGGAACAGCAGCGTCAGCGTGTCGTCGGAGTCGGCGGGCCGCTCTTCGCCGGGGCCGGCGACGACCGCGGCGGGCTCGCGCACGGCGACCGTCTCTTCCCGGCGCCGCCGGGCGCTTTCGCTGCGCCAGAGATCGGTGAGCCGCCGGGTCGCGACCGTGACGAGCCAGCTGCGCGGGTTGTCCGGCACCCCCTCGGCCGGCCACTGCTCGCTCGCCGCGAGCAGGGCCTCCTGGACGGCGTCCTCGCAGGCGTCGAACTGGCCGTAGCGGCGGACGAGCACGCCCAGCACCTGCGGCACCAGCGGCCGCAGGACCTCGGCGACGCCGGTCACGCCATGGGGACTTCGGTTTCGGCGTCGGCGAAGAAGACGACTTCGCGCACCTCGATGCCGAGGCCCTCGATCGCGGCGTCCGGGATCATCGCCGCGAGCTCGACCGCGCGGTCTTTGCTCGCGCACTCCACGAGGTAGTACCCGGCCAGGAACTCCTTGGACTCCACGAACGGCCCGTCCGTGACCGCCGGCAGGCCCGAGCGCACCCGCACGACGGAGCTGTCGGCGACCGCGCCGAGCGCCTGCGTGCTGATCATCTCGCCGGATTCCCTGATCGTGCGGATGAAATCCTGGTGCCCGGTCATGATGGTGTCCATCTCGGCCTCGGACAGGCCCGCCATCACGTCGGGGTTCAGGTACATCGCCAGCAGGTACTTCACGCCCGCTCCCTTCGTCCGTGCGCCTCGAACATAGCCGAGGCCGACGTCGCAACCGCGGAGTGGAGCCCCCGCGCGCCCGGCTGCCAGCCTGGACCCGGGCAGTCCCGGACCCAGGAGGGTGGCACCGATGGCCGACGTGTTCACGGACCTGCAGACCGAGACGGAGGCGCTGGCCGAACTGGCCGAACGCCACGGGTACGGTCCCGGGCCGAACATCACCGGGCACTTCGCCCGGCTGACGTCGACCGCCCGGCTGGTCCGGCTCAGCGTGGAGAACCCCGGCGCGTTCGGCGTCACGCCGCAGATCTCCTACGACTCGCTCGACGAGGCGATCCTGGTCTGGCTGATCGAGCAGCGGAAGGCCAACGCCCTGCTGGCTTCGGCACCACCGGAGCCGGAGCTGCCGTGGAGCGACGGCCCGCTGCGCCCGTCGGTCCTCGCCGCGGCCGTGCTGACCGAGGTCTTCGCCGGCGGCCAGGACATCGCCGACCTGTTCGGCGTCCAGCCCCAGCGCGACGACTCCATCGGCCACGTCGCCTACTACGGCGTCCGGACCAGGGACCGCGCCTACCGGCGCCACCAGGAGACGCCACCGGCGAAGCCGTTCCGCTTCGAGCTGGTGGCCCCGTCGGGAGCGCGCTGGGACTTCGGCCCGGAGAACGCGACCGACCGCGTGAGCGGCCCGGCGGAGGACTTCTGCCTGCTGGTGACCGGCCGCCGCTTCGCCGAGGACCTGGACCTGGCGTTCACCGGACGGCACACGGCCGAATGGCTGGAGCTGCTGGAGAGCTGACGCCACCGCCGCCGGCCGCGGAGTGCTCAACCGGGCGTCACTCGAAGGGGGCCGGGTCGCCCGCGCCGACGCGCAGGATCTCCGCCTCCCCCGAGGAGAAGTCCACGACCGTCGTCGGCTCCACGCCGCAGTCGCCCGAGTCCAGGACCGCTTCCAGGACGTTGTCCAGCTCTTCCTTGATCTCCCAGCCCTGCGTCATCGGCTCGCCCTCGCCGGGCAGCAGCAGCGTGCTCGACAGCAGCGGTTCGCCGAGCTCGGCCAGCAGCGCCTGGGTAACGCGGTGGTCGGGGATGCGCACGCCGACCGTCTTCTTCTTCTCGTGCATCAGCCGCCGCGGCACCTCCTTGGTGGCGGGCAGGATGAACGTGTAGCTGCCCGGCGTCGCCGCCTTGATCGCGCGGAACACCGCGTTGTCGACGATGACGAACTGGCCCAGCTGGGCGAAGTCCTGGCAGACCAGCGTGAAGTGGTGCCGGTGGTCCAGCTTGCGGATGCTGCGGATCCGGTCGAGCCCGTCCCGGTTGCCCGGCCGGCAGCCGAGCGCGAAGCACGAGTCGGTCGGGTAGGCGATCAGCCCGTCGCCGCGGAGGATCTCGACGACCTGGCCCAGCGACCGCTTCTGCGGGTTCTCCGGGTGCAGGTCGAAATAGCGTGCCATGGGCCGAGCCTAGGGTCGCCCGCCCGGACCGGCACGTCGGGCCCCACCGGCAGCGACACGCCGCCCGCGTCTCCTAGGTTGCGGTTCACGGGCCGAACGCTGGGCTCGTGCCCCGGCACCGGCTCACAATCCGCTGTGGGACCAAGCCAGGGAGGACGAGTCATGACGGAGCTGACCGTGCCGGAGCTGGACCGCCCCCGCGTAGTCGCCGGGGCCGAGTACCTGTTCGAAGGTTCGCGGGGCCGCGTTTCGCTGGCCGGGCTGTTCGGCGGTCACCAGCGCCTGGCCGTGCACCACCCGATGGCCGACCACAGCGGACCCGCCGACCTGCTGCCCGCCGCCGACGTCGCGGCGGCGCTGGACGACCCGGGCCTGCGGCTGGTGCTGGTCTCCCGCGCGCCCTACGCCAAGGTCGAGCAGTACCGGCGGCACCTCGGCTGGGACGTCGCCGCGTTCTCGGCCGCGGGCACCCGGTTCACCGACGACTTCCCGGCGACCCGCCACATCCCCGGTGCGGCGGGCAGCGACTCGTGGGACGACGACGAGTCCGGGCTGAGCTTCTTCCGGCTGGCGCAGGGTTCGGTGCTGCACACCGGGTCGGTCGCCGTGCCCCGCCTCGACTTCCTCGGCCTGCTCGCCCACGCGTTCGGGTTCCCGCCCGCACCGGACGGCCGCTGACCAGGCCGCCACCTCCGATTCCCGGTGTCCGAAGGGGCCACCGGGCCCGTTCCGCGCGCTTTCGCACCGTTTTCGGCGCGCTCCCGTGAGTTAGGATCTACCGCACGCCATGCACACCGCGTCCAGGTTCCGGCCTCCCGAGCGGACCGGCCGCCGCGCAGACTCCGGGGGGTCCGCACTGATGTCTCCGGTCGCCGCACTCGAGCCGCCCACCGGGCGCTCAGCGACCGCCGAGCCCCGCGGCACGACCGCGGCGGACCGGCGGCCACGGCTGGCCACCTACCTGGCGGCGGCGATCGTCGTCGTCGTGGTCGCCGGGTTTGGTGTGGTCGGCGTGGTGAACCTGCTGCCGACGTCGGTCGACGGCTTGCACGCCGTGTACGCGATCGCCGCCGTCGCCGGGCTGCTCGCGATCCAGCTGCTGTGGTTCAGCCGGCCGAGCGCCCAGCTCGACTCGGCGACCAGCCGGGTCCTGCTCGCCGTCGTCGTCGTCCTGGCCTACCTCCCCATCCTGACCTTCGGCGTCTACTGGGCGGACATGCCGGACTTCGTCGGCGGCGCGGCGCTGCTCGTGCTGCCGCCCCGGTGGGCGTGGCCCACGCTCGTGACGGTCTGCCTCAGCGTCGTCTTCGTCTACTGGATCTTCGACGCCGAGCCGCTGTCCGCCATCTACAACGGGCTCGCGGCCGCCTTCTACTGCTTCCTGTTCTACCTGCTTGCCCGGCTCGTCCGGCTGGTCAACGAACTGCACCAGGCCCGCACCGAACTGGCCCAGCGCGCGGTCGCCGAGCAGCGGCTGGCCTTCGCCCGCGACCTGCACGACCTGCTCGGGCTGAGCCTGTCCGCGATCGCGCTCCGGGGCGAGCTGGTGCACCGGCTGATGCGCAAGTCCACCGAGCGCGCCAAGGCCGAGCTCGCCGAGATCACCGCCACCGCGCAGCGCACCCTCTCCGACGTCCGGGCCGTCTCCCACGGTTACCGGGAGCTGTCGCTGGAGAAGGAGTCCCGGACGGCCGAGACGCTGCTGTCGGCCTCCGACATCGCCGTGCAGATCCACCTGGACCAGGGCGACCTGCCCGTGCAGGCCCGCACGCTGCTCGCGCGGGTGCTGCGCGAAGGCGTCACGAACGTCCTGCGCTACAGCGAAGTCGAGCACTGCGAGATCGACGTCCGGCACCACGACGGCAAGGTCACCCTCGAGATCGTCAACGACGGGGTGACGGCGGACGACGCCGCGCTCGCCCCGGACAGCAAGCTGACCGCCCTGCCCGACGAGGTCGCCGCGCTCGGCGGCACCGCGACCGTGAAGGCCGGCGCGGACGGCCGCTTCCGGCTGCGCGTCGACCTCCCGGTGGCCGACCGGACGATGGGCTCCGCCGATCGCGAGACCGAGCGGCAGGGCACGAGCGAGTCGAAGCGGATCCGCTGGCTGCTGCCGGCGTGCATGGCCATCATGGGGTGCGGCGCGACCGTGCACGTGCTCCAGCTGACCACCCAGGCGTGGCAGGTGACGCTGGTGGTCGGCTGCGTGCTGGCGCTGCTGGCCCTGCAGTTCTCGTACTTCAACCGGCCGTCGACGCAACTGCGGTCGGGGCAGAGCTACGGCATGCTCTTCGTCCAGATCTGCCTGACCTACCTGCCGCTGCTGCCGCTGGGCGCGAACTGGGTCAGCGTGCCCGGGCTGCTGATCGGCAGCGGGCTGCTGGTCCTGCCGCCGGTGGCGGGCTGGGCGTTCTTCGCGGTGAACATCGCCGTCTACGCCGAGATCCAGCGGTTCTCCGGCGCGGACGTCATCTCGACGGTCTACTACACCGCCGCGACCGTGATGACCGGGCTGGCCGTGTTCGGGCTGCTGTGGCTGGTGCGGCTGGTCGCCGAGCTCGACAGCACCCGGCGCCGGCTGGCCGAGATGGCGCTGGCCGAGGAACGGCTCCGGTTCGCCCGCGACCTGCACGACCTGCTCGGCATGAGCCTGTCGGCGATCGCGCTGAAGAGCGAGCTGACCGCGCGGGTGCTGCCGCTGGACCGCGACCGCGCCGCCGAGGAGCTGACCGAAGTGCTCGGCCTGACGCGGCAAGCCCTTTCCGACGTCCGGTCGGTCGCCAGCGGCTACCGCGAGCTGTCCCTCGACAGCGAGTCACGCACCGCGAAGTCCGTGCTGGCGGCCGCCGACGTCCGGGTGCGGATGGAGATGCTCGAGGACGACCTGCCGATGCCGGTGCGGACGGTGCTCGCCGTCGTACTGCGCGAAGGCGTCACGAACGTGCTGCGGCACAGCCGGGTCGAGAGCTGCGAGATCGCCATGCGCCGCACGGACAACGGGATCTGCCTCGACATCGTCAACGACGGCGTCGAGCGCACCGGGAACGGCACCCGCCCCGACCGTCCTCAAGCGCCGGACGCGGCCGGGGAAGAGCCGGTGGTGCCCGCACCGCGGCGCCCGGACGTCGTCGTCGCGTCGCGGGACACCTCGCCGGGCAGCGGGATCGGCAACCTGTCGCACCGGGTGGCCGATCTCGGCGGCGAACTCACCGCCGGGGTCGAGCCGGACGGCCGCTTCCGGTTGCGCGCGGTCGTACCGGTCTGAACCACGGGCATACTGGTCTGTACCTTTATGGTCCAGACCAGTATGCCGCGGCTCAGAGCCAGCCGGACTCCTCGGCGATGCGGATGGCGTCGACCCGGTTGCGGGCGTTGAGCTTCGCGACGACGGTCGTCAGGTAGTTGCGGACCGTGCCGGCGGACAGGTACAGGCGCGCGGCGACTTCGACGGTCCCGTAGCCCTGCGCGGTCATCCGCAGCACGTCCAGCTCGCGGCCGGTGAGCGGGCAGTCCACCGTGTCCCAGGCCGCCAGCGCCAGGTCCCCGTCGACCATGCGGCGGCCCGCGAGGACCCCGCGGACGGCGTTGGCCAGCTTGTCGGGCGGTGCGTCCTTCAGCAGGAACCCGCCCACCTTGGCGTCCAGCGCGCGCCGGAGCGTCCCCGGTCTGCCCAGGCTGGTCAGGATGAGCGTCCGGCACTCCGGCAGCTGTTCGTGCAGCTCACCGGCCGCCGTGAGCCCGTCCTTGCCCGGCAGGTCGATGTCGATGACCGCCACCTGCGCCTGCTTGGCCCTGGCGGTGGGCAGGATCTCCAGCCCGGACGCGACCTCCGCGACGACCTCGATGTCGGGCTCCAGCCGCAGCAGGGCGACCAGTGCGCCCCGCACGATGTGCATGTCCTCGGCAACCAGCACTCTGATCACGGGTGCCTCCGCACTCACGATTCCCCAGAAGCTCAGTTAAACATTCTGCTTGACGAATCGGTTGCACCATTCGGGCACCACTTTGCCGTCACCGCGGCGGGAATACTCCGCACCAGGTAAGTACCAGGTTAAAAATACCAGCTCGCGACCGGACGGCTACCGGCCGTGACGAGCGTACCGGCGGTCCGGTGGGAAAGTCACCGGCCGGCGAGTGTGGACACTCGGGCCCTCCACATGCGACGAGCCGGTCGCAGCGGACACGGGAGGCATCCGTCGAGACCGGCTCGGCACCGTCAGGAACTGCGCAAACAGACCTCAGGCGGCTTCGAGGAGGTCCATGTTGCAGATGGTGCCCATGACGGGACGGAGGTCGGCGCCGCGGTTGCTCCACTGCTCGAAGCGGTCGATGGCCAGATCGGTCGCGGCCTTCTCGAACTCGATACCCATATCGGCGAAAAGTGCGCGGACGTCAGCAGAAACCTGTGCGGACATTTTTTGCTCCCAGTGGCGAAGATGAATGCTTCACGTGCCATAAATCGTCGCCGACGGACGCAACGACAGCCAGTGCCCGCATCATCGGGGCGCTGTGGCTTACACATGGTCCGTGCGGTTCCGGAGCGGACTCCGAACGGCCTAACAAGAAGTCGAATCGGGAGCTGAGCACACCGATTTCGTGACGAAGCGCGGTCATCCGGCTGCGCTTTGCTATCACCGTCACGGGTGACACACGTCCGGTGCACGTCGGCTACCCGCCCCGAACCCCCACAAACAGGGCATGTGCAAAACGCATGTCGACCACCGGTGAAATCCACGTCGACCGGTGCACAGAGCACTTAAGAAGTAGACGGCGGCGGATCTACAGTTTTAGTCGAAATCAATTCCCGCACCGGGTGCCTGCTTCGGCGGGCGATCGGGCGGCATCCTCGACCGGAAGGACGGCCCACCATGGATGAGATCGTCCGGCAAGCTGTGGCGCGAGCGATCGTGACCATGCGAGACAACCTGGGCGAGCGGCTCACGATCGACGACCTCGCCCGCGCGGCCATGTTCAGCAAGTTCCACTTCACCCGCGTGTTCCTGCGGGTCACCGGGCTCTCGCCCGGCCGGTTCCTCTCGGCGCTGCGGCTGGCGGAGGCGAAACGCCTGCTCGCGACCACCGTCATCTCGGTGGCCGACATCAGCCACCAGGTCGGGTACAACAGCGTCGGCACCTTCAGCGCGCGGTTCAGCGGCAGCGTCGGCGTCTCGCCGTCCGGTTACCGCCAGCTGCACGGCATGGCGCCGCGGATCGCCGACCGGCAGGCCGAGCCGGGCTCGGGTGCCACGGTGCGCGGGCAGCTGCGCCTTTCCTCGCCGGCCGACGTCGGGCCGGTGTTCATCGGGCTCTTCAGCGCCCGGATCGCCGAGGGTACCCCCGCCCGGCACGTCGTCGTGCCCGGTCCCGGGCCGTACGCGCTGGCAGACGTTCCGCTGGGGTCGTGGTACGTGCTGACCCACGCGTTCGGCAGCTGCCCGCTGGACGGCAACCAGGGGCTGCGGCCGTTCACCGGCCTCACCGGCCCGGTGACCATCCAGCGCGGCGTCACGGCGAGCCTGGCCGACGTCCGGCTGCGCCCGCGCCACGGCTTCGACCCGCCGGTCCTGCTGGCCCTCCCGGACCTGCGCCAGGCCGCCGTTTCGCGTTCGCTGGCGAGCTGAAGCACGCACTGGGGAGTCACTGGGGAAGCCGCCGCCCGCCGGGGTGCGGGCGGCGTGGGGTACTGGGGAGCACCCGCGGCCGTTCGGCCCAACGTGCCGTCATCGGCCGCGGGATTGCGGGTAAGTGCCTATCTCGGGTAAGCGCGCGGGAATTGAGGGGGCATTCTCCTCCGGTGCGCGATCGGGGTTTCACTTCCGCGAAACTCCGGCGGTGCGGGGCAATGGCGTACAATTACTGTTCGGAGTCGTCGGACTGGGGTGCGAGGTACCGTCGTGATCAAGGTGTTGCTGGCCGAGGACATGCACATGGTCCGCGGCGCGCTCGTCGCCTTGCTGAACCTCGAATCCGACATCGAGGTCGTGGCCGAGGTGTCCACGGGGGACCAGATCCTGCCCGCCGCGAAGGCGGCACAGCCCGACGTCGCGATCATCGACATCGACCTGCCGGGCAAGGACGGCCTGTCCGCCGCCATCGAGATCCACGAGAGCCTGCCCGACGTCCACACGCTGATCCTGACCAGCCTCGGCCGCCCGGGCACGGTGCGCCGCGCGCTGGACGCCAAGGTGAACGGCTTCCTGCTCAAGGACGCGCCGTCGGACAAGCTGGCGAACGCGGTCCGCTCGGTCGCGATCGGACGCCGGGTCATCGACAGCGAACTGGCACTGGCCGCTTGGGAAACCGACGACTGCCCGCTGACCCCGCGCGAGATCGAGATCCTGTCACTGGCAGCGCGCGGCCGGACGGTGGCCGACATCGCGTCCGAGCTGTTCCTGTCGGCGGGCACGGTCCGCAACTACCTGGCCGCGGTGGTGACGAAGCTGAACGCCCGCAACCGGGTCCACGCGATCCGCATCGCCACCGAAGCCGAGTGGCTCTGACCGCACCGGTCCCGGAAAGCGCTTTCGCCCACCCCGCTCCGCCTGGCCCAGCTGCGCCCGCACCCGCCCGCTCCGCTGCGCCCGCACCCGCCCGCACCCGCTCCGCGCCCAGCCGCGAGCGCCCCAATGTGGCGTTGGTTGCGTCCAACGCACCGAACGCCACATCGGGGGCGCGTGAGCGAGCCCGGCGACCACCGAGCCGCCCGGCACCGCGCAGGCCGGGCCGCCGGCCTCAGCTCGCCTTCGGGCGTTCCCTGCGCACCGACCCGACCGGGATCGCCACCAGCAGGCGGTGGGTGCCGTCCTGGCCCACTTCCGTCGTCAACGTCCCGTTCATCGCCGCCACGCGGTCGCCCAGGTTCCGCAGTCCCGCGCCCGAACCCGCACCACCGCCGCCGGCGCCGCCCGCGCCGTCGTTGACGATCTCCAGCCAGGCCGTGCCGTCCTCGGTGCTCACCGAGAACGCGCACCAGCTCGCCGTGCTGTGGCGCACCACGTTCGTCACCCCTTCGCGCAGCACCGTCCCCAGCGTCGTGGCCACCGGCGGCGGCAGCTCGCCGATGCCGGAGCGGGCGACCGTCACGCGGGTGCCCGCCGCGCTCAGCACGTCCGCCGCCGCGCGGCACTCCTCTTCCAGGGACAGTTCGCGGTAGCCCGCCGCGATCGTGCGGACGTCGGCCAGCGCGCGCCGGGACATCACCAGCAGCTCCGCCAGTTCCGCCTTGGCCAGCTCCGGCTTGCCGGGCACCATGCGGTCGACGAGTTCACCCTTGAGGGTGATGGCCGAAAGGCTCAATCCCAGCAGGTCGTGGAGGTCTCGGGAGAAGCGCATGCGTTCCTCGGCGATGGTCCGGCGCTTCAGCTCGCACACCTCCTCCGCCCGCCCGGCGACCACCCGCGCGGCCGTCGCGAGCCCGAATAGGGACAGCGCCGCCACCCCGGCCGACACCGCGCTCCCCACCCCCGCGTCGAGCAACCCGGCCGGCCAGCCCGGCAGCGCCGAAACGACCCCGGCCACGACGCACGCGAGCAGCGCCCACGGCACCGCTCTGGCCGGCGGGGACACCAGCAGCAGCCCGCCGGCGAAGAAGCCGCCCGCCGTGCTCCACGGCTCCCCGAGCGCCAGCAACGGCCCGAATCCCAGCACGGCCTGCACGGTCAGGGCCAGCCACGGACGCCGGACGCGGCCACGGGCGAACCAGGCGAGGTGCCCGGCCACCAGCCCCGCGGCGCACACCAGCGCGATCGGCTTGAGGAACCAGGGCTGGGCACCGGTCAGCACCGGCAGTGCGGCCAGCACGGCCACCCCGACGGCGGCCACGGCCTGCGCGCCGAGCACGAGCGCGCGGGATTCCTGCCGCTCGCCCGCGAGCGGCGCGGTCCGCCTCCGAAGCCGTGCACCGCGCACCCGCACCGGATAAACCACGGCCCCTCCCGCGTCACCCCGCACCCCAGTGACTCCAAGGTAACAGGGCGGCCCGCCGGATTCAGGGGTCAACCGACCCCGGGGAAGTCGAGGACGCACTCGCCGACGCTCACTTCGGCGGGCCACTCCAGCTTCAGCGAGCGGTCGACGCGGTCGCCGGCGTCGACCGGCACGGCGTGCGCGGCGAGGCCCATCGCCTTCGCCGTGAGGTACAGGACTTGCTGGAGCGCGCCGACGTGCAGCAGGGTCGTCGCGTATGCGGCGCTGCCGAGCACCCACGCGATCCGCGACATCCGCGCGGTCATCGTCAGCAGCACCGACGGCCTGCGGTGGCTGCCGGCGCCGATCATCGCCAGGTCCAGCATGCCGTCCAGCGCCACCGCGTCGTCGTTGATGAGCGTCAGCGTGTGCCACAGCGGGTCGTAGTGGTAGATCCCGCGCCCGAGGCCCGCGCACCGGTTGACGGCGACGTAGATTTCGAGCTCGTACAGGCAGGCGACGCTGAAGTACGGCCGCTGGGACGCCTCGTGGCCGGGCCCGCCGGGCAGGTACGTCGGCCCGATCGAGCGCACCCGCGCGGCGCGGAAGAGGAACTCGCCGATCTGCTCGGCCGACAACGCGCGCTCGGTGACCTCGGGGCACAGGTGGTCTTCTTCGAGCAGCGAGCTCAGCGTCGGGTCGGCCGCCTTGAGCACCGCCGGGTCGGGGCGGTGCAACGGGAAGGTCGGGCCCGCCGTGATCGGCTTGACCACCGGCGGCTCGGCGCCGGTGCGGCGCGGCCCCGGTTCCGAGGACCCGCCCTTCTGCCACGTCCGGCTGCGCGCGTGGAACATCAGGTCGTCGGGCGACCAGGCGGCGAGGTCGTCGTCGCCGTCCTCGGCGAACTCCGCCCAGTCGTCGGCCGCGAGCACCACGCCGGCGGACACCAGGAACGCCGCGATGTCGGCCACCACCGCTTCGGTCAGCCCGGTCGTCTCGGCGACCTGGGCGACGGTGACCGGCCGGGCGAGCGACGACGCGACGGTCACCGCCGCCGGGCGCAGCAGCGCGACGCGGTACCGGGCGCGGGGCGATTCGAGCAGCAGCCCGCCACCGTCCGGGCGCATGGCCGAGAACCGCGAAAGCTTGATGAGCCGGCCCGGTTGCACCGGATCGCTCGGGAAGACCGGGAACTGCGTCACCGGGATCGCCGAAAGCAGGGGCCCGCGGCCGTCGTTGAGCGCCAGCGAGTGCACGACCGAGCCGGACAACCGGTTCAGCGCCTTGCGCAGCGCCCCCGCCCAGGCTTCGGTGCCACCGCTGGCCGACGAGGCGAGGTTGCCCATCGAGACCGGGCCGAGCACCATCCGGCCGAGCGACTCACGGACCGGACCGGGGATGTCCGCCAGCTCGTACTCACCCCACCAGGTGATGGCGACGATCGTGTCGTCGTCCCCCGCCTCCAGCAGGGTGTCTTCGGTGAGGGACCAGAGCCGGACGGTCTCCGGGATCCCCTCCTGGCGGTGTGCAGGCAAGGCGGAACTCCTCAAGCGAACTGCGAAAACCGAGCTTCCCACGGGACGCTCAGAGGAACATCGGGAACGGGTTGAGCCGCTCGTACGGAGTCGGCGCCTCGAGCCTGCCCAGCGCGACCGGGACGTCGAAGAGGCGGCCGGGCGCGAACCGGGCCCAGAACGGGCGCAGGCCGGGCACGAGCACCTTGACCACGGGGATCCCGACGTCCGGGCGGGTCTGGTCGAGCACCAGCAGCTCCAGGCCCGCGCGGTCGAACACCTTGCCCAGCGCCTCGACGTCGTCGCGGACGTCGGGCCGGTTGACGAACGGGAAGTCCGCCGCGGTCCGCATCCGCTGCCCGGCCGCCGGTCGCAGGTACGGCTGGTTCGCGACGGTCGCGTAGGCGAGCCAGCGCCGCGCGTCCGGGTCGTCGAGGCCGCGGCCGCCTTCCCGCACGACCGGCAGCATCTGGTTCAGCTCGGTCACCGCGCGGCGCACCGCGATCCGCGGGTCGAGGTGCGCGCCGAAGCCCATCATGATGTCCTCGTGCGGCCCGTCGGTCCGCCGCGAAAGCGCGACGGCCACCGGGATCCCCAGGTCGGAGGTCACGTCGAGGACCCACAGCTCGCGGCCGATCGCCACGTAGTTGCCCGCCATCTCCTCGAGCCACGCGTCGGCGAACGAGGCGAGGTCTACGCCCGGCACCGGCGTGCGGTTGTACCACCACAGCGCCACGGCGTCGCGTTCGACGAGCTCGAGCGCGCCCTGCAGGATCGCGTCCTCCAGGCTGCTGCCCGCCGCCGCGCCGTTCGAATCGGCGCGCACCCCGCGCGCCGCGCTCACCCGCGGGGTCCCGTAGTAGAGGTAGGACGTCGGCAGCAGGCGGCGGCGCCCGGACGGCGACCACACCGGCGTCCAGTCGGTGCGGGCCGACGTGTCGAACGGCTCGGGGACGTGCTGGAAGTCGGCGTGCGCGCGGTTCCACGCCTCGCGGTCGGCGTACTGCCGCCCGGCGAAGAGCATGCAGGCGTTGGGGTGGACGGCTTCGTCCTCCAGCTCGTCGTAGGAGCCGCGAATGCGCAGCTCGTCGCCCTGGAAGTTGCCGGAGAAGCGTTCCGCCGCCTCGCAGAGCGCGCTGACCTCCGCGTCGAGCGGGCTGACGCCCTTGCCGCCGTTTTCGCAGCGCAGCCCGGCGCGCAGCGCGGCCATCCCGGTGATGCCGCGGGCGACGTTGGGCCCGGAGCGGTAGGCGTTGGCGAACGGCGGCGCGGCCGGGTCCGGCTGGATCTCCTTGATGATCCCGGTGATCGGGCTGATCAGGTGCCGGTGCCGCTCGAGCATCTGTGACGGCGTCGCCGTGCGGTGCCCGCCGCCGCCGGTGGTCGCCTTCTTCGCCGGCTGCAGCGTCACCGGCCGGACCGAGCGCCACGCCACCTGCCACGGGTCGCCGCAACCCGGGCACTGCGGGCGGCGGCGCAGCTCGTGCAGGCGGCCCTGCAGGTCGAGGGTGTCGAGCGTCCACACGCACTGCTGGCCGTGGTAGCGGTAGCCGGCCACCCACTTGGCCGCTTCCAGCGCCACGAGGTGCGCCGCGGCCGAGGTGAGCGGCGGCAACGCCGGCATCGGGCGGCGCGCCGGGCCGGCGTGGCCCAGCTCCTCCTGCACGCACGCTTCGGCGTGCCGGTGACCCCACAGCCGGTGGGTCAGGCAGTGCCAGCAGGCGCCTTCCGGCTGCAGCACCGGGCCGATCCACACCTGGGCGCCGAACGGGCGCGCCAGCAGCCACGGCCGCCCGGCCCGCCGGTGTTCGGCGTCGACTTCGGCCAGCCGCGGGTCGAGGTAGTCGGCGCACAGCACGACCGACAGGTCGGCGGCCCCGGCGTCGGCGCGCACCACCCCGAGCCCGGCACCGGCGAGCGCCCGCTCGACCGCGCCGGGGTCGACGCCGTCGGCGCTGTCCCCGACCGCCGTCAGCCGCACGGTGCCCTGCCGTGCGGCGACGAGGTCGGCGTCCACGCCGCACGCGTCCCAGTAGGCCAGCGCGCGTTCGTCGCCGGCCCGGTCGTCTTCTCCCTGGCTGCGCAACGTCACCAGACCGGCGTCGACCAGCTGCGCCAGCAGCGCGGCAACCTCTTCCGGGGCCATCCCGCCGGGCCGGTCGCGCAGCAGCCCGTCGAGGTCGTGGGTCCCGTCCAGCAGCGCCGCGAGCGACTCGATCTTCGCCCCGCGCATCGCGATCACGCCCTGCTCGGAGAACAGGTACGCCCCTTTGCCCGCCCTGACCTCGGCGCGGAGGTGCCGGCGGAAGGCGGGGGCCCGCGTCGGCACCGCGCCGCCGTCTTCCGGGACCCGTGCGTTGACAGCCGTCGTGCGCATGGGCTCTCCTGCCGGTAGCCGGGTGGGGCGGGACGAGAATCTGAATCCTGCTCCACACGAGGTCTACTCAACCAGTGCGGCAAACACGGAGAAGTCATGCAAAACGCATGGTTTGGGGTGTGAAACACATGGCACGGCGATGCGGGACTCACTGGCCGTGCACCGCGCTGAACCGTCACCGTAGACAGCGACGCCCGCGCCGGATTGGTGCGTCACGGGGCACCGTAACCGACCTCGCGGCCCTGCGCGATTCGGGGGGTGGTGCCCGGTCTGGCACCCCGAGACATAGTGAGGACCCGAGTATGCCTACCTCTGCTCGCACCTACGGACAGTTCTGCGGCCTGGCCCGGGCGCTCGAGATCGTCGGCGAGCGCTGGTCGCTGCTCGTCGTCCGGGACCTCATGCTCGGCCCGAAGCGGTTCACCGACCTGCAGCGCACCCTGCCACGCATCCCGGTGAGCATCCTGACCTCCCGGCTCAACGAGCTCGAAGAGTCGGGCGTGGTCCGGCGGCGCGTGCTGTCGCAGCTGGACGGCGGCATCGTCTACGAGCTGACCGAGTACGGCACCGAGCTCGACCACATCGTCCTCGACCTGGGCCTGTGGGGCTCGCGGTCGCTGACCTACCCGAAGCCGGACGAGGTCTTCACCCTCGACACCGCGATCATCTCGCTCTACACGACCTTCCAGGAGGAGGCCGCCACGGGCGTGCACGTCAACTACGAGCTGCACCACCCCGGCGACATGGTCGTGCACGCCATGGTCGACGACGGCGCGCTCAAGGCGTCCGCGGGCGCGCTGCCCGCCGCCGACCTGGTGATCGAGCCGCAGGGACCGGCGCTGCTGGACCTGCTCAACGGCAACCTGTCCGCGCCGGACGCGATCGCCAGCGGCAAGGTCCGCGTCGAGGGCGACCCGGCGCACCTGGACCTGTTCACCCGCCTGTTCCGCGTCCCGCCGGCCCCGGACCGCCCGACCGGTCTCGTCGCGCACTGACCGATCCGCGCCGCGGGGCCACCCCGCGGCGCGCAATCGGCCGAGTACCGCAGTTTCCCTGGTGGAATGCGCAATCCGGAGTAACGGATCACCGCTCGCGGACGGCTATCGTCTACGCACACCTTTCGACTTCGGGAGACCTGGGGTTCGCATGTCGACGTCCGAAATCACTCGCCCTGCCGGGTTCCTGGGCAGTCTCAACAGCCGGTACCACAACCGCGCGCTCGCGGTGTTCATGCTGATCGTCCTCGCCCACTGGGGCGAGCACATCGTGCAGGCCGTGCAGATCTACGCGCTGGGCTGGCCGACTTCGCGAGCCCGCGGCGTGCTCGGCATGCCCTTCCCGTGGCTGATCTCGCAGGAGTGGCTGCACTACGGCTACGCACTGGTGATGCTGGTGTTCCTGTGGGTGCTGCGGCACGGGTTCGCGGGCCGCTCGCGGCAGTGGTGGAACCTCGCGCTGGGCATCCAGTTCTGGCACCACATCGAGCACCTGCTGCTGTTCATCCAGGCGCAGAGCGGCTGGCGGCTGGCCGGGCAGAAGGTGCCCACCAGCATCATCCAGCTGCTGGTTCCCCGGGTGGAACTGCACCTGTTCTACAACACGATCGTCACCATCCCGATGATCGTCGCGGTCGTGCTGCACCGGCGTGCTTCGGCCGCCGAGCGCGAGATCACCGGCTGCTCGTGCGGTGTGCCGAGGCAGCCCGCGCTCTCCGCGTCGTGAAACGTGCGCTGGCCCTGCTGGCCTTCCTGGCCGGCTGGTTGCTGCTCGGCGCCACACCCGCTTCGGCGCACGTCGAAGTCGTCTCGTCGACCCCCGGGGACGGCGCCCGCCTGAGCGCGGCGCCGTCCCTGGTGTCGGTCACGCTGTCGGAGAACGTCGGGATCCAGCCCGGGTCGATCAAGGTCGTCGACCTGACGGGCAAGCAGGTGGACTCCGGTCCGGTGTTCCAGCCCGGCGAGGACGCCGAACAGCTCGCCGTGAAGCTGCAGCCGGGCATCTCCGACGGCAGCTACCTGGTCGAGTACGCGTTCGTCTCGGCCGACTCCCACCCGGTGCGCGGCACGTTCGCGTTCGTCGTCGGCACCGGCCCGCTGGTGACGTCGGCGGGCGCGGTGTCCGCGGCCACCGGCACCGACGGCGTCGTCGACGCGGCCTCGACGTCGGTGCGCTGGCTGGCCTACCTCGGCGTCGTCCTCCTCGGCGGCGCGGCGTTCCTGGTCCTGTGCCGCCCGGCGGGCCGTACCGACCGCCGGGCCCGCCGGCTCTTGAACACCGGCGCGGGCCTGGTCGCGGCGGCCACCGTGGCGGCGTTCGTGCTGCAAGGCCCCTACGCGGCCGGGCGGGGCATCGGCGCGGTGTCCGACTTCGGGCTGCTGGCGGACACGCTGCGCGTCGCCTACGGGAAGCTGCTGCTGCTCCGGCTGGTCGCGGTGGCCGTGCTGCTCGTGCTGCTGCCCAGGCTGCTGCGGCCCGGGCAGCCGGACCGGCTGCGGGCCCGCTACGAGAACCTGACCATGGTGACGGGCTTCGTCGTCCTGCTGACGTTCTCGGCCACCGGCCACCCGGTGACGGACCCGGTCATGTTCGTCTCGGTGACGGCGGACCTGGTCCACTTCGGTGCGATCGCGGTCTGGGCGGGCGGCCTGGTCCAGCTGGCCCTGTGCCTGTACCGCCCGGCCCCGGACGAAGACCTGGTCGGAGTCGCGACGCGGTTTTCCCGCATCGCGGCGGGCTCGGTGACGGCGGTCGCGATCAGCGGCGCGATCCTGGCGCTGCGGATCATGCCGGCGCTGTCCACGCTGTGGACGACCGAGTTCGGCCTGCTGGTGCTGCTGAAGATCGCCGGCCTGGCGGCGCTGCTGGCGGTGGCGAGCCGCTCGCGCGCGGCGGTCCGGCGGAGCGTGGCCGAACCGGCCGAAGGCACCACGAAAACGGTCACGCTCCGCCGCCTGCGCGGAGCGGTCGCGGTGGAGGTCCTGCTCAGCGTGGTGGTGCTGGCGCTGGCAGCGCTCCTGACAGTCACACCCCCCGGCGGCTGACATGAACGACTCTTTCATTTCATCTGATGGCATGAAAGAGTCGTTCACGACGTCCGGCGCGCTCAGATCCCGGGTCGGGGCGGGGGCTGGAACGGTCCCCAGGTGAACGCGGGGAGCCACCGCGCCGGCGGCGCGCTCCAGTCCAGTGCCGTGAGCTGGGTCAACGACCGGCGTCCGGCCAGCGCCCGGTAGAGCTCGTGGGCCGGGGCGGTCACCGTCACGCCGGGCCGTCCCGCGCCCGCCGTCCAGGCCGAGCCGCCCGTCGTGCGGATCCCGACCGACGGCAGGCCGCGGCCGGCGATCGAGCCCGAAAAGCCGCGGACCAGCACGTCGAAGCTCGGCGCCCAGGCCAGGTGCTCCACCGGCGGCGGGACGCCGAGGGCCGCGCGCAGGTCGAGTTCGTGGGTGTAGGCGTCCATCACCAGCACTTCGCCGCTGCGCCCGCCCGCGTCCGCGAAGCGCCGGTCGAGTTCGTCGCCGATCTCGTCCCAGCGGTCGAGCAGCTCGGGGACCTCGCGCGGCACCGCGGGCGGCAGCGTGCCGCCGTGGCGCTCGAGGACGCCCTCGGCCTTCTCGAGGACGTGGTCGAGCAGGTCCGTGACGGTCCACTTCGGACACGCCGGGACCGGGCGCCGGTGCGTGCCGGGCCGCCCGTCGAGCAGCGCGCGGACGTGGCGCCGCACTTCCGGGTAGCCGACGAAGTCCGGGGCCGGGACCGGCCGGGTCGCTGTCACGAGCTCACCTCACCCTGGCACGATCGGGGGTCTTGACCCAGTATCCCCTGGTGACGGGCTCGCGGTTCTCTTCGCGTGCCGTCGGACGAAGCGACAGGAGGTCGTGACCTTGCCCACTCTGTGGTCCACGTCGGCGCAGTGGGAACTGCTGCCGCCGGTGCTGCTCGCGCTCGTGCTGAGCGTCGCCATCGGGCTCGAACGCGAAGCCGGCATGAAGGCCGCCGGGCTGCGGACGCACAGCCTGGTCGGGGTCGGGTCGGCCGTGTTCATGCTGGTGTCGAAGTACGGTTTCGCCGACCTGCTCGGCCTCGACCACGTGTCGCTCGACCCGTCGCGGATCGCGGCGCAGATCGTGTCCGGCATCGGCTTCATCGGCGGCGGCCTGATCTTCGTCCGCCGCGACGCGGTCCGCGGCCTGACCACGGCGGCGACGATCTGGGTCACCGCCGCGATCGGCACGGCGTGCGGTGCGGGCCTCCCGGTGCTCGCCGTCGGCGCGACGATCGCGCACTTCGTGGTGACCCGCGGGTTCCCGCCGCTGCAGCGGTTCGTCGCGCGGCACCGCCGGGAACCGCCGCTCCTGCAGCTGAGCTACCTCGACGGCCACGGCGTGCTGCGCGCGGCACTGGCCACGTGCACCGGACGGGGCTGGTCGGTGCAGCACGTCGACGTCGACCACGAGTCCCTTTCCGAGGAGGGGCAACGGATCGCGGTCGTCACGCTGCGCCTCGACGGCCGCGGTGATCTCTACGACCTCGCCGCCGAACTCGCCGAACTGCCCGGCGTGCGGAGCACGTCCACCGGCGCCGGGGAACCGCTCGACGAATGATCACCCGCCCGGGCAGCGCGCGGCGGCGGGTTTGCGGCACACTGGGGTGCACACCGGATTCCCCGGTACCGCAAGGAAAAGGTGCGGCCGAGGAAAAACCATCCAATTCGGAGGTGAGGCATGGCCCCCGGCGGTGGCGAGGACGTGACCCGATTCGACCTGGCGTGGCGCGGCTTCAATCGCGTCCAGGTCAAGGAATACGTCGAGTGGGCCGAGTCCGAGATCCGCAGGCTCACGACCGAACGCGACGCGGCGCGCCGCCGCGGAGCCGAGCTCGCGGAGCGGAACGGTGAGCTCCGCGTGAAGATCGACCGGATCAGCCGCACCCCGATCGCCCCGGACGCCCTCCAGGAGCGCTCGCGCCGGATGATCGAGCTCACCCGCGAAGAGGCGGCCGAAATCACCGGCCGCGCAACGGAAACCGCGGCCCGCATCCGCGAAGAAGCGAAGGCGGAGGCCGTCCGCCTGACCGCGGAGGAGCGCCGCCTGGTGGCCGAGGCGGAAGCGGAGCGCGACCGCCACCGCACCGAGCACGAAGAGCTGATGCGCGCCTCCGAGCAGCGCCGCCGCGAACTCGACGAAGCGGCGGCCCACCGCCGAGCGGAGCTGGAAGAGGACCACAAGCGCGCGATGACGGTCCGCCGCGCGGAGGCGATGCGCGAGCTGGCAGAGCAGGAAGCGGCCGCCAGGACGAAGGCGGACCGGCTGGTAGCGGAGGCCACCACCCGCGGCGAGGCCCTGGTCGGCGCGGCCGAGCGCGAGGTCACGGCGTTGAACGAGGTCCGCGACAAGCTGCACGCGAGCTTGACGGGCTGCCGGACATTGCTGAGCGAGGCAGCGGTGGCCCTGGACGACCGCCCGGCGCCGTTCGACCCGGAAGCGACGTTGCCGATGCCGATGTCGAAGAGAGTGCCGGTCCAGCGCCGCTCACCAGCGGACAACCTGGCCGACCCGGTCAGCTGACCTTGGTGGGTGCAGGTGGCGGGCGGCCGGCGGTGGTGTCGCGAATGACTCATTCGGGACCTTTGCCGTCTCGGCTGGCCGACGCCCGGCCCTGCGGCAGCCGGCCGAGGGTGCCGCGAATGCCCCATTCGGGACCGCTGCCGCCGCCAATGACCGATTCGCGACCTCTATCGGCCCGGCTGGCCGGAGCCCTCGGCGGCCGAGGCTGCCCACCGAGTGCGGCGATGCCGCCAATCCCCCACTCCCGACCACTGCCACCCCGACCAGCCCAGGTCACCGGACCCAGCGGCCACCAGCCAGCTGCGGCGATGCCGCCAATCCCCCACTCCCGACCACTGCCACCCCGACCAGCCCAGGTCACCGGACCCAGCGGCCACCAGCCAGCTGCGGCGATGCCGCCAATGCCCCACTCCCGACCACTGCCACCCCGACCAGCCCAGGTCACCGGACCCAGCGGCCACCAGCCGACTGCGGCGCCCCCAATGGGTCATTCGCGACCTCGCCGCCCCGGCACCACCAGCCCGCGCGGCACTCCAGCGGCGAACCCGCCGACCCCAGTCAGGCCCGTCGCAACCGTGGGCATCCGACCTTGAGCGAGGCCGTCCCCTTCACGCCTCGCCGCGTGTTCGCCCTGGTCACCGCCGTCCTCGTCCTCGCGGCGGCCACCACCCTCGCCAACCGCGTCCTGCCCGGCTGGGCCTACCCCCTCTGCGGCCTGATCGCCGCCCTCATCCTCATCACCCTCGGAAGAGCCGCCGGCTGCAGCTGGGCCGACCTCGGCCTCAGCGCCCTCCGCCGCCCGGCGCTCGTCGGCCTGGCCGGTGCCGCACTCATCGCCGTCATCTTCGGGATCGCGCTGGCGATCCCCAGCCTCCGCACCGTCTACCAAGACGGCCGCGTAGGCGACCCCGACCTCACCCAGCTCCTCTGGCTGACCTGCGGACGCATCCTCTTCGGGACCGTCCTCGTCGAAGAAATCGCTTTCCGCGGAGTCCTCCCCGGCCTCTTCGGCGCGACCGACGACCGCTGGCGCTGGCCGCCCATCCTCTGCTCGGCCGCGCTCTTCGGGCTCTGGCACGTCCTCCCCGCACTGGCCATCGGCCGCAACGCCGCCGTGCACGCCGTGTTCGGGTCGACTCCCGTGGTCGTCCTGCAGATCCTCGCCATGGCCGCGGCCGGTGTCGCCGGGATCTTCCTGCACTGGTGGCGGCACGCCGGCCGGGGCGTGCTCGCCTCCGTCATCGTGCACTTCGCCACCAACGCCGGCGGCCTCATCATCGCCGTACTGGTCAGATAACTTACGAACGGACCAGCCGGGCGATCGCGTCCGACGCTTCCCGCACCTTCAGGTCCGCTTCCTCGCCACCCGACGCCGCCGCCTGGACGACGCACGTCGCCAAGTGCTCGTCGAGCAGTTCCAGCGAGAACGACTGCAGTGCCTTCGTCGCCGCCGAGACCTGGGTCAGGATGTCGATGCAGTACTTGTCCTGCTCGACCATGCGCTGCAGCCCGCGGATCTGCCCCTCGATCCGGCGCAAGCGCTTGAGATAGGCCTCTCGTTCGGTGCCGTAACCCGTCATCGCCCACCTGTCCCCTCGTCCGCGTCCCTGACCACCGACTATACCCTCCGGGGGTTCAGCGGAAGCGGCGCAAGCGAAGGCTGTTGCTCACCACGAACGCCGACGAGCACGCCATCGCCGCGCCTGCGATCATCGGGTTCAGCAGGCCGAGCGCCGCCAGCGGCAGGGCCGCCACGTTGTACGCGAACGCCCAGAACAGGTTCCCCTTGATCGTCGCGAGCGTGCGCCGGGCCAGCCGGATCGCGTCGGCCGCCACGCGCAGGTCGCCGCGGACCAGGGTCAGGTCGCTCGCCTCGATCGCCGCGTCGGTGCCCGTGCCCATCGCCAGGCCCAGGTCGGCCTGGGCGAGCGCGGCCGCGTCGTTGACGCCGTCACCGGCCATCGCCACCACGCGCCCCTCGGCCTGCAGCCGCTTGACGACGTCGACCTTGCCCTCGGGCAGCACCTCGGCGACGACCTCGTCGATGCCCGCTTCGGCCGCGATCGCCCGGGCCACGCCCTCGTCGTCGCCGGTCAGCAGCACCGGCGTCAGGCCGAGTTCCCGCAGCTCGGCGACGGCCCGGGCGGACGTCGGCTTGATCGTGTCGGCGACGACCAGGGTGCCGCGGACCTCGCCGTCCCAGGTCACGCCCACCGTGGTCGCGGCGGCACCCTTCGCACGCCCGACGCTGACCGTGCGTCCTTCGACCACCCCGGTCACGCCCACGCCCGGCGTGCTGCGGAACTCCGTGACCGCGGGCAGCGCGCCGAACCGCTCGCGGGCGGCCTCGGCGATCGCGCGGCCGATCGGGTGCTCGGACGCGGCCTCGACGGCGCCCGCCAGCCGCAGCACCTCGCCGTCGCCCTCGACGAGCGTCATCCGCCCGGTGGTGACGGTGCCGGTCTTGTCCAGGACCACGGTGTCGACGCGCCGGGTGGACTCGAGCACCTCCGGCCCCTTGATGAGGATGCCCAGCTGCGCGCCGCGGCCGGTGCCGACCAGCAGGGCGGTCGGCGTCGCGAGGCCCAGCGCGCACGGGCAGGCGATGATCAGCACGGCGACGGCCGCGGTGAACGCCGCCTCCGTCGCGCCGCCGGTCGCCAGCCAGACGACCAGCGTCGCCAGCGCCGCTAAGACGACCGCCGGCACGAACACCGCCGAGACGCGGTCGGCCAGCCGCTGGACGTCGGCCTTGCCGTTCTGCGCCGCTTCGACGAGCCGCGCCATCTGCGCCAGCCGGGTGTCGGCGCCGACGCGGGTGGCGCGCACGAGCAGCCGCCCGCCGACGTTCACGGTGGCGCCGGTGACCGCGTCGCCCGGCCCGACCTCGACCGGCACGGACTCCCCGGTCAGCATGCTGGTGTCGACCGCGGAACCGCCTTCGGTGACGACGCCGTCGGTGGCGATCTTCTCGCCGGGCCGCGCCACGAAGACGTCGCCGGGGTGCAGCTCGGTGACCGGGACCAGGTGTTCTTCGCCCTCGCGCAGGACGGTGACGTCCTTCGCGCCGAGGTCCATGAGCGCGCGCAGGGCGGCGCCGGCGCGGCGCTTCGACCGCGTCTCGAAGTAGCGCCCGGCCAGGACGAACGTCGTGACGGCGGCGGCCACCTCGAAGTACAGCGTGCCGCCGGTCCGGCCGGAGCTGGTGAACTCGAACTCGTGGCGCATGCCGGGTTCGCCCGCGGTGCCGAACAGCAGCGCGTAGAGCGACCACGCCGTCGCGGCGATGACGCCGAGCGAGATGAGCGTGTCCATCGTCGCGGTGCCGTGGCGGAGGTTGACCGCGGCGGCCCGGTGGAACGGCCACGCGCACCAGGTGACGACCGGCACGGCGAGGGCGAGCGAGCGCCACTGCCACAGGCCCATCTGCCAGTCCGGGACCATCGCGAGGGCCATCAGCGGGACGGTCAGGACGACCGCGAGGAGCAAGCGCTTGCGCAGGGCCGCCAGTTCGTCCGGGGCGTCCGGCTCGGGGAGCCGCGCGGAGTAGCCCGCGGCTTCGACCACGGCCGTCAGGTCTTCGACCGACAGCGCGCTCGGGTAGCTGACCTGGGCTTTCTCGGTGGCGTAGTTCACCGTCGCGGTGACGCCGTCGACCTTGTTGAGCTTGCGCTCGACGCGGGCCGCGCAGGACGCGCACGTCATCCCGCCGATGGCGAGTTCGACGCGTTCCGCGGCGGTCGCTTCGGCCGCCATCACGCCACCAGGCGGTAACCGGCCTCGGTGACGGCGGCGGCGACGGCTTCGGCGGCCAGCGGGGTGTCACTGGTCACGATCACGCGCCCGCTCTCGACGTCGACGTCCACCTGCCGGACCCCGGTGAGTTCGGAGACCTCTTCGCGGACCGACGTGGCGCAGTGTCCGCAGGTCATGCCCTCGACGGTGTAGCTCGCTTCGGTCATCTGAGGGTCCTTTCGCTCTCCCCTCATTTATACCCATCGGGGGTAGGGGTTCACCATCGGGCCCGACAGACTCGACCCATGCGCAAGCTCTACGCGATCGGCATCGGTGCCGGCGACCCGGAGCACCTCACGGTGCAGGCGATCGACCGCCTCAACCGCGTCGACGTCTTCTTCGTGCTCGACAAGGGCTCGGAGAAGGCCGACCTGGTGCGGCTGCGGCAGGAGATCCTCGACCGGTTCGTCACGCGGCCGGGCTACCGCGTCGTGCTGGCGGAGGACCCGCCCCGCGACCGGACGCCGGCGGACTACCGGGCCGCGGTCGCCGACTGGCACGCGGCGCGCGCGGAGGTCTACGAGCGGCTGATCCGCTCGGAGCTGGGCCCCGACGGCACGGGGGCGTTCCTGGTCTGGGGCGACCCGTCGCTGTACGACAGCACGATCGCCCTGATCGAGGCGGTGCTCGCGCGAGGGAACGTCTCGTTCGACTACGAGGTCGTGCCGGGGGTCAGCAGCATCTCGGCGCTGGTGGCCCGGCACCGGACGACGATGAACCAGATCGGCCGCGCGGTCCAGCTCACGACCGGCCGGCGGCTGGCCGAAGGCTGGCCGGACGGGGTCGACGACGTCTTCGTGCTCCTGGACGCCCACACGACCTTCGACCGCTTCACCGACGAGGATTTGCAGATCTTCTGGGGCGCCTACGTCGGGACTCCGGACGAGATCCTGCTTTCGGGCCCGCTCACGGACGGCCTGGCGGCGGAGATCCGGCGCGTACGGGCCGAGGCTCGGGAGCGGCACGGCTGGATCATGGACACCTACCTGCTGCGCCGGCCGGTCCGGAAATAGCGAAAGGCCCCGGGAGAACCGTGAGGTTCTCGACCGGGGCCTTTCATTTGGTTATGTTCGGCGGTGTCCTACTCTCCCACAACCCTTCGGTTGCAGTACCATCGGCGCTGTCAAGCTTAGCTTCCGGGTTCGGAATGGGACCGGGCGTTTCCCTGACGCTAAAACCACCGAAACACTCCGAAACAACACACACCATACTGGCGTGGTGTTTCAGAACCGTAGAGTGGATGCGCAACATCTTCGTAGACAAGTCCTCGGCCTATTAGTACCAGTCAACTCGACAACACATTACTGTGCTTCCATTTCTGGCCTATCAACCCAATGGTCTCTTGGGAGCCTTAACCCACAAAAGGGGTGGGATACCTCATCTTGGAACAGGCTTCCCGCTTAGATGCCTTCAGCGGTTATCCCTTCCGAACGTGGCCAACCAGCCATGCCCTTGGCAGAACAACTGGCACACCAGAGGTTCGTCCGTCCCGGTCCTCTCGTACTAGGGACAGCCTTCCTCAAGTATCCTACGCGCGCGGCGGATAGGGACCGAACTGTCTCACGACGTTCTAAACCCAGCTCGCGTGCCGCTTTAATGGGCGAACAGCCCAACCCTTGGGACCTACTCCGGCCCCAGGATGCGACGAGCCGACATCGAGGTGCCAAACCATGCCGTCGATATGGACTCTTGGGCAAGATCAGCCTGTTATCCCCGGGGTACCTTTTATCCGTTGAGCGACACCCCTTCCACCAGGAGGTGCCGGATCACTAGTCCCGACTTTCGTCCCTGCTCGACATGTCTGTCTCACAGTCAAGCTCCCTTGTGCACTTGCACTCAACACCTGATTGCCAACCAGGCTGAGGGAACCTTTGGGCGCCTCCGTTACTCTTTAGGAGGCAACCGCCCCAGTTAAACTACCCATCAGGCACTGTCCCTGAACCAGATCATGGCCCGAGGTTCAGATTCCCAATTCGACCAGAGTGGTATTTCAACAACGACTCCACAGTAACTAGCGTCACCGCTTCACAGTCTCCCACCTATCCTACACAAGCCGAACCGAAAACCAATACCAAACTATAGTAAAGGTCCCGGGGTCTTTCCGTCCTGCCGCGCGTAACGAGCATCTTTACTCGTAGTGCAATTTCGCCGGGCCTGTGGTTGAGACAGCCGGAAAGTCGTTACGCCATTCGTGCAGGTCGGAACTTACCCGACAAGGAATTTCGCTACCTTAGGATGGTTATAGTTACCACCGCCGTTTACTGGCGCTTAAATTCTCAGCTTCGCCATTACTGGCTAACCGGTCCTCTTAACGTTCCAGCACCGGGCAGGCGTCAGTCCATATACATCGTCTTGCGACTTCGCATGGACCTGTGTTTTTAGTAAACAGTCGCTTTCCGCTGGTCTCTGCGGCCACCCACCCCTAGCCTGCAAGAAGCTTCAGGATGTTTGGCCCCCCTTCTCCCGAAGTTACGGGGGCATTTTGCCGAGTTCCTTAACCACAGTTCACCCGATCGCCTTGGTATTCTCTACCTGACCACCTGTGTTGGTTTGGGGTACGGGCCGTGCATGCACTCACTAGAGGCTTTTCTCGGCAGCATAGGATCACTCTACTTCGCCTCAAACGGCTACGCATCACGTCTCAGAGTATATAAAGCACGGATTTGCCTATGCTTTCTCCTACACGCTTACACCAGGACAACCATCGCCTGGCGGAGCTACCTTCCTGCGTCACCCCATCGCTTGACTACTACGAAATCAGGTCCCACGCTCCACACACCACCATCCACCCGAAGGCTTCAAGCAATGGCTTTGGGTGGTTAGTATCAAACGCCTCGTCATGGGCGCACATGCTCGGGTACGGGAATATCAACCCGTTGTCCATCGACTACGCCTGTCGGCCTCGCCTTAGGTCCCGACTTACCCTGGGCGGATTAGCCTGGCCCAGGAACCCTTGGTCATCCGGCGGCAGAGTTTCTCACTCTGCATTCGCTACTCATGCCTGCATTCTCACTCCCACACCCTCCACGACTGGCTTCCGCCGCCGCTTCCCTGGATGCAGGACGCTCCCCTACCCATCCACACCACTAGACAACACCCTCAAGGAGTGAAGCCGATGTATTGCATGAATGACACAGCTTCGGCGGTGTGCTTAAGCCCCGCTACATTGTCGGCGCAGGACCACTTGACCAGTGAGCTATTACGCACTCTTTCAAGGGTGGCTGCTTCTAAGCCAACCTCCTGGTTGTCTGGGCAATCCCACATCCTTTCCCACTGAGCACACACTTAGGGGCCTTAGCTGGTGTTCTGGGCTGTTTCCCTCTCGACGACGAAGCTTATCCCCCGCCGTCTCACTGCCACGCTCTCACACTACGGTATTCGGAGTTTGGTTGATTTCGGTAACCCGGTAAGGCCCCTAGACCATCCAGTAGCTCTACCCCCGCAGAGAAACACGTGACGCTGCACCTAAATGCATTTCGGGGAGAACCAGCTATCACGGAGTTTGATTGGCCTTTCACCCCTACCCACAGCTCATCCCCTCAGTTTTCAACCTAAGTGGGTTCGGGCCTCCACGACGTCTTACCGTCGCTTCACCCTGGCCATGGGTAGATCACTCCGCTTCGGGTCTAGACCACGCGACTCAATCGCCCTATTCAGACTCGCTTTCGCTACGGCTACCCCACACGGGTTAACCTCGCCACGCAGCACTAACTCGCAGGCTCATTCTTCAAAAGGCACGCCATCACCCAAAGGCTCTGACGGCTTGTAGGCACACGGTTTCAGGTACTCTTTCACTCCCCTCCCGGGGTACTTTTCATCTTTCCCTCACGGTACTCGTCCGCTATCGGTCTTCAGGAAGTATTTAGGCTTACCGGGTGGTCCCGGCAGATTCACAGCAAATTCCACGAGCTCGCTGCTACTCGGGAACACCAAACAAACAATCAACGACATGTTTTCGCGTACGGGGCTCTCACCCACTCCGGCCGCCCATCCCAAGGCGTTCCACTAACACGCGCGATCATTCCGAGGACTGTCAGATCCTCGACGCTGGGTCCCACAACACCGCACATACAACGCCTGACAGCTTGACATATGCACGGTTTAGCCTCTTCCGCTTTCGCTCGCCACTACTCACGGAATCACGGTTGTTTTCTCTTCCTACGGGTACTGAGATGTTTCACTTCCCCGCGTTCCCTCCACACACCCTATATATTCAGGTGCGGGTAACACCACATCACTGGTGCTGGGTTTCCCCATTCGGAAATCCTCGGATCACAGCTCGGTTGACAGCTCCCCGAGGCTTAT